>JBIOVM010000182.1:0-15230 GCA_044867785.1 Candidatus Rokuibacteriota bacterium
TGGTCGTCGCGGTGGTCGGGGTGACCCTGATCTCGTTCCTGATCTCCCACGCCGTCCCCGCCGATCCGATCGTCTCAAACCTCGGGCAGCAGGCGTCCGACCGACCGGAGATCGTGAAGGCGTTCAAGGAGAAGTGGGGACTCGACAAGCCGCTCTACGTCCAGTACCTGACGTTCCTCGGCAACCTGACCCGCGGGGAGCTGGGCACCTCGATCAACACGCGACGGGCCATCGCGAAGGATTTGAAGGCGTTCCTGCCGGCGACCATCGAGCTGTCCACGGTCGCGGTCCTGTTCGCGCTCGCGATCGGCGTGCCCCTGGGCATCGTCGCGGCGATCCGGCGCGAGACGCTGGTCGACCACGTCGCGCGTCTCCTGTCGCTGGTCGGGGTCTCGCTCCCGATCTTCTGGCTGGCGACCGTCTCGCTCGTGCTCTTCTACGCGACCCTCCACTGGACGGTCGGCCCCAGCCGGCTGGGGCCCCAGATCGAGTCTCCGCCGTTCGTCACGGGCTTCTTCACGGTGGACAGCCTCCTTGCGGGGGACTACCGGACCTTCCGCGACGCGGTGGCGCACCTGATCCTGCCCGGACTCGTCCTCGCGAGCTCGGTGATGGGGCTGGTGACCCGCGTGACGCGCGCGTCGATGCTGGACGTGCTGTCCCACGACTACGTCCGGACGGCTCGCGCCAAGGGGCTCCGGGAGAGGGTCATCATCGGGCGGCACGCGCTCCGTAACGCCCTCATCCCGACCGTGACCGTGCTCGGCCTCGCCTACGGGGGGCTCCTGTCGGGGGCGGTGATGACGGAGACCATCTTCGCCTGGCCGGGGCTCGGGCGCTACGCGTTCCAGTCGGCCGTGACCAACGACTTCCCGGCCATCATGGGGGTGACCTTCGTCATCGGCGTGATGTACACGCTGGTGAACCTCGTGGTCGACCTCCTGTACGGCTGGCTCGACCCGCAGATCCGCTACTCCTAGCGTGGCCACGGCTTCGGCAACCCGAGCAGTGCCGGTCGCCGCCGACGGCGTGACCTCCGTCGCGGGGGCGCCGGCCAGAAGCGAGGGCCGGCGGGTCCTCGCCCAGCTGGCCCGGAAGCCGATGGCCATCCTGGGCGTCCTCGTCATCCTCGGCTGGGTGGCGGTGTCCCTGCTGGCGCCGGTCCTCTCCTCGTTCGACCCCGTCGAGGTGAACGTCGACAACCGACTGGGGGCCCCCTCCGCCGAGCACTGGCTCGGCGTGGACGGGCTGGGACGGGACGTCTTCACCCGCGTGCTCTACGGGGGCCGGGTCTCGCTCCCGGTCGCCGCCGTCGTCGTGATCGTCGCCTCGATCTTCGGGACGCTCTACGGGGCGCTCGCCGGCTACCTCGGCGGCTGGGCCGACGAGGTGACGATGAGGATCGTGGACATGGTGCTCGCATTCCCGTCGCTGATCCTGGCCATGGCGATCGCCGCCGCGCTCGGGCCGAGCATCCAGAACTCGATGCTGGCGATGCTGGTGGTCTGGTGGCCGCCCTACGCCCGGCTGGCCCGGGGCCAGGTGCTCGCGCTCAGAGCGCGCGACTTCGTCAGCTCGGCGGTGGCGCTCGGCCTGCCGGCGGGCCGCATCCTGCTCCGGCACGTGCTTCCGAACGCGGTGGCGCCCTCGATCGTCCTGATGGCGATGGACTTCGGGAACGCGATCATCATCACGGCCGCGCTGTCCTTCCTCGGCCTCGGTGCGGTGCCGCCCACGCCGGAGTGGGGGGCGATGGTGGCCGAGGGGCGGGAGCTGACCGCCCAGTGGTGGATCTCGACCTTCCCCGGCATCGCGATCCTCATGGTGGCGCTGGCGGCGAACTTCGTCGGCGACGGCCTCCGCGACGCCATCGACCCGAAGCTCCGAATCCGCTGACCTGGCGCGGCCGTTGACCCTCGTCCGGTCACGGGATACGCTCGGGCGCGTGACGGCGTGGCGCCGCCCGGGATCGGCCGGGCCGCCGCTGCCGGGTGACGAGGAGGGCCCATGCGTCATCGGATCGCGGTGATTCCCGGCGACGGGATCGGCAAGGAGGTCGTGCCCGAGGGGCAGCGCGTCCTCGAGGCGTCGGCCCGCCGGTTCGGGTTCGAGCTGGCCTGGACCGAGTTCGACTGGAGCTGCGAGCGCTTCGCGAAGACGGGCCGGATGATGCCCGAGGACGGTCTCGAGCAGCTCGCCGCCTGCGACGCGATCTTCCTCGGCGCGGTCGGCGCGCCGGGCGTGCCCGACCACGTCTCGCTGTGGGGGCTCCTGATTCCCATCCGCCGCACCTTCCGCCAGTACGTGAACCTGCGCCCGGTGCGGCTCCTGCGCGGCGTCCGCTCGCCGCTCGCCGACCGGTCTCCCGCCGAGATCGACATGGTCATCGTGCGGGAGAACAACGAGGGCGAGTACTCCGAGATCGGCGGCCGCCTCTACAAGGGCACGGACGACGAGCTGGCCGTCCAGCAGGCGGTCTTCACGAAGAAGGGGTGCGACCGGGTCATGCGCTACGCGTTCGAGCTGGCCCGGAAGCGCCCGCGGCGCCACGTCAGCTCGGCCACCAAGTCGAACGGCATCATCCACAGCATGCCGTACTGGGACGAGCGCTTCGCGGCGATCGCTCGGGAGTACCCCGACGTCAAGACCGCGCAGTACCACATCGACATCCTCACCGCGCACTTCGTCCAGCACCCCGACTGGTTCGACGTGGTCGTCGGCTCGAACCTCTTCGGGGACATCCTGTCCGACCTCGGCCCGGCGATCGCGGGATCGATCGGGCTGGCGCCGGGCGGGAACATCAACCCGGAGAAGGACCACCCCTCGATGTTCGAGCCCGTCCACGGATCGGCGCCCGACATCGCGGGGAAGGGGATCGCCAACCCCGTCGCCCAGATCTGGACCGGCGCCATGCTGCTCGAGCACCTCGGGCACGCCACCGCGGCCCAGGCCGTCGTGCGTGCGATCGAGACGCTGGTGGCCGAGGGGAAGACGGTGACGCGCGATCTCGGCGGCAAGGCCTCGACCCGCGAGGTCGGCGAAGCGCTGGCGTCCCTCATCTGACCCCGCCGGCCCCCCGGCCCACCGGCGCCGCGGCGCCGGCACGGTCCGGGGCAGGCTTGGCGCCGGCATCCAGGAGGCATTCGGCGGATGGAACGCTCCGTGTTCAAGGCGAGGCGGATCGCGAACCCGACCGTGTCGGGATGGCTCGTCGACCACGCGGTCCTGACGGAGGGTGAGCGGATCCGGGCGGTGGTGCCGCAGGGGGAGCTGCCCCGCGACGTCGCCACGACCCACCGGCTCCACGACCTCGGCGACGTCTCGCTCCTACCCGGCCTGGTCGACGTCCACGCCCACATGCACTGCTCGGCCACGCCGGACGCGTATCGCCTCGTCACCACCGAGACTCACGAGGCGCTGCTACTGCGGGCCGCCGCGAACGTGCGGGCCGCGCTCATGAGCGGCGTGACCACGTTGCGCGACATCGGCAGCAAGAACGAGATCGCGTTCCCGATCCGCGACGCGGTGCGGCGGGGCGTCGTTCCCGGCCCCCGGCTGATCCTGACCGGTACGCCCATCACGACGACGGCCGGTCACTGCTGGATGTTCGGCACCGAGGCCGACACGCTCGACCAGGTGGTGACCGCCGTGCGGCACCAGAAGAAGCTCGGCGCCGACTGCATCAAGATGATGGCGACCGGCGGGATGTTCACGCCGACGGCGAACCCGCGGACCGTCCAGTACCCGGTGGAGACCCTGCGAGCGGCGGTCCGGGAAGCCGAGCGTCTCGACATGCAGATCGTCGCCCACACCCTGTCGGCGGCCGGCGTGCGGAACTGCGCCGACGCGGGCATCCACCATCTGGTCCACGCGCGCTGGTTCTCGGCGGATCCGCGGAAGGGCCTCGAGTACGATCCCGAGGTGTCGAGCCGCTTGGCCGCCAACGGCCAGGCGGTCGACGTGACATTCGGGCTCCATCTGCTCGCTCACGAGGCCGTCGAAGCGGGGGCGCCGCCGCCGAAGCCCCACTGGTCGGTGGCCGCCGCGCCGGTGTCGATGGACGAGCACGTCGAGGTCACGCGTGACATGCGGCGGCGCGGCGTGCGCTTCATCACGGGCCTGGACATGGGCATGGCCCATGCCCGGTTCGACGCGTCGTCCGCCAACGCGCGCGCGTTCGTCAGGTGGTTCGACTACTCGCCGTGGCAGGCGCTGGCCGTCTCCACGCTCGAGTCCGCCGAGGCCATGCGCCTCGGGCATGAGGTCGGCGCGGTCCGGCCGGGCCTGGTGGCCGATCTCGTGTCGGTCGCCGGAGATCCGGGGGCCGACATCGCGGCGCTGGCGGACGTCGTCGACGTGGTCCAGGCCGGCCGCCCCGTGAAGCTCGGCCGGCGCGCGCTCGTCTGAGCTCGCGCGCCCGCCGCCGTACGCCGCGAGTCACCTCACGGCCGGCCGCGCGCCGGCCATCGACCTGGAGGGCATGATGGCGTTCCGGATCAACCATATCCATCTCAAGGCGCCCGATCCCCGCAAGACGGCCGACTGGTACGTGAAGGCGTTCAACTTCAAGATCCTCTCCGACGAGACGCGGGTCTTCGGCGACCGCTTCGTGCGGTGCACGAGCGAGGACGGCGGCATCGCGGTGAACATCTCGGGCGCGCGGACCGGGGAGCGTCTGGGCCAGGGCGACGCGTCCGCGCACCACGGCCTCGAGCACTTCGGGTTCGACTCGGCGAACCTCGAAGCCGACATCGCCCGCCTGGAGAAGCTCGGCTGCCCGCTCCTCGAGGGCCCGATCCAGGTGCCGAACGGCCCGCGCATCGCCTTCCTGCGCGCCCCCGACGACGTTCGCATCGAGCTGATCGAGCCCCCGAAGAAGCCCGCCGTCTCCGGCGGCTGCTGCTGAGATCCGGCCGGCACCGGCGCGGCTCCTGAAGGGTCGGCGGAGCGGCGGCCGCCGGGGTCAGGCGGGACCGGCGGGCCGGGACCGGAGCATCTCGGCCAGCGCGGTGAGCGCGACCCGGTCGTTGTCCCAGCGGACGAGGGCGCGCGCGTCGTCGATCGATGTCCACCGGAACTGGGTGTGCTCCGGTGACAGGCGGATCGGCTCGTCCCCCGCCGCGACGGCGAACGGATAGCAGGGGATCACCGAGAGCCATCTCGGCCAGTGCTTGCGCTCCGCGGGGCGGATGACGTTCACCGGCACCGACAGGAGGGGCTTGAGCGCGATCCAGCCCTCGGCGGCCTCGATGCCGGCCTCCTCGGAGGCCTCGCGCCTGGCTGCACGTTCCGGTGTCTCGCCCTCGTCCCCGCCGCCCGCGATCCCTTGCCAGTAGCCGCCGTTGGCGCGCTGAAAAACAGCCACCTCGATGGGGCGGTCCGGAGCGACTCGATAGGGGAACACGAGCACCTGGAAGGGTGCGCGCCGGCCCGAGGTGGCCCGGCTCACGGCGGGCCCTCGATGTCCAGCGTGGATCGCCTCAGACGGCGACCGCGACGCAGCTGATCGACGGCAACCGGTCGGCGAGCACCTCCCACCGGCGCCCCGCATCGTCGGAGCCGAACACCACCCCGTCGTGCGCCCCGGCGACGACGGTCGGACCGATCGCCGCGAGACAGTAGGTATCCACATTCTCGCGGAACCAGCTCGGGAGCCCGTCGTGACAGCGCTCGAAAGATCCCGCGCTCCCGACCGGCCTCCGATACAGCGCGGCGCGGCGGCTCCGCGGTCCTCCGGACGCGCTCACCACGACGGTGTCCTGCGCTGTGGCCACGGCGCGGAGGTACGGAGCGTGAAGCCCCTCGGCGGTGAAGGTCCACGTCGCCCCACCGTCCTGGCTCGTGCCCAAGCCGACGGCGGCGGCGGCGAGGACCAGTGCGGGGATGCTCGGATGGGCGAGGACCTGGTGCACGTCGGCCTCGATGTCGACCGTGGGTTGCCACGACTCGCTGTCGCCCACGGCGCCGGTGGACCGGACGATGCCGCCTACATGGACGTTCACGTAGACGCGCCCGTCCACGTCGGCCGCCAGGGACCGGGTGTCGGCGGGATCGCCCCAGGGCGTGTGCCACCGGTTCCGGCCGACGACCGTCTCGAACGAGGCGACGGGCTGGAGCGTCAGAGTCTGCTCCTGCAGCCGGAGCAGATGCGCCCCCTCCGTGCCGACCAGCAATCCCTCGGGATTCCGGAGGAGACAGGTCACCGCCTGATCCCGGCTTTCGGCCACGCGCTGCCAGCGCCCCTCGGTGCCCGCGTGCCAGATCTCGTGATCGTCGACCGCGACCCACCAGTCGCGTCGATCTCCGGAGACCGCGGTGATCCGGTGGCCCGGCAGGTGGGTCCGCGAGCTCGATCCGAGCTCGAAGAGGCCGTCCTTCGTCCCGACGAGCACGATGGGATTCATGCTAACTCCAGAGCGATCGTCCCTCCCTCCAGGGTGCCACCTCGCAGCGGTACGCGCTACCCGGTCCGAGCGTCGCGATCCGGGACGCCGGCGGACGCATCGGCGCGCACGGCCGCAAGCGACCCTACCGGAGGGACCGTATCCATCTCGCGGGTCCGGCCCGGGCCGGTGCCGGCCCTTGGCGCCGAGCCCGGCGTGACGGTCTGCCCGCGGTCTGCGCGTCGGTCAGCGAGCCGCCTGCGCCCGCGTCAGCGGGCTCGGGCACGCGCGATGAGGAGGCCCGTGCCGGCCGCGACGGCCACGAGGGCCGCGCCGCTCAGACCCAACGCGGCGCCGACGCCGACCCAGGAGACGAGCGCCCCGACCTGGAGCTGACCCACCGGCCCGACGCCGATCGCGACCACCCACGCCCCGCTCGCTCGGCCCCGGAGGGCGGCCGGGACCACCTGCTGCATGAGCGCCTGTCCAAGCACGTCGGCGATCGCGCCGGCGACGTTCGTCAGCAGGAGCAGGAGCAGCACGGCGCCGTAGCCCGATGCCAGGCCGAGCGCGGCCACCCCCGCGCCGAACACGCCCAGCACGCCGATGAAGAGTGTCGTGAGACTCCCGCCCAGCTGGCTCAGACGGCCGACCACGAGCAAGCCGAGGATCCCGCCCGCCTGTCTGGACGCGCTCATCACGCCGAGGCCGTCCGGCCCGACCGCGAGCACGTCGCGCGCGAGGCTCGGCAGCACGGCCTGGTGCGAGAATCCGAGCACCTCGCCCGCGGCGGTCAGGGCCATGTAGAGGGGGAGCCGCCGCTCGCTCTTCGCGGCCACCAGGAAGCTGGCCAGGCCGTCGACGATGGACCGGGCGGTCGTGGGCGGCCGAGTCGTCCGCGACGAGTGCGCGGGGAGGAGCAGCGCGGCCAGGAGCGACGCGGAGGCCATGACCAGGTACGCGGGGCCCGGGCCCAGGCCGCCGATCAGGCGGCCGGTGATCAGGGCGCCGGTGAGCCCGCCGATCCGCATCGCGATGCCGAGCGCTCCCAGCGCCTCGGTCAGCCGGGCGGCGCCGACCAGGTCGTGCGCGTGAGCCTGCTGCGCGACCTGTTGCAGCGCGCGGGCGCACCCGACGAGGAAGGTCACGCCCAGGATGAGTCCGATGGTCGCCCGTCCGAGCACCGCGACGGCGCCGAGCAGCGCGAGGGCGAGCGCCACGATCGCATTCGAGCCGCGAAGCAAGGCGAGCCGATCTCCCCGGTCCGCGAGCACCCCGGCGGGCAGGCCGACCAGGAGGAGGGGGATCATGCGCAAGGCCAGCGCCAGCCCGACCATGAGCGGAGAGTTCGTGAGATCGAGGACGAGCCAGCCCAGGACGACTTGCTCGCCGGCGAAGGTGATCGTGTTGAGGAGAGCCGAGGAGGCGAACCGGGCGAACCCGGGCAGGCGTCGCAACGCGCTGTCGTGGACCACGAGCCGGGTATCGCTCAGCGGGTGTCGGCCGCCCGCGCCGTCGCCAGCGCCGCGGCGCGCTCCGGGAGCCCGGGAGCCCGCAGGCGCGCCGCCCATTCCGCGAAACCGGCGAGCGGGCCCGCCCATCTGAGCGCGTCCACGTCGGCCCCGATGGGCGCGTCGGCCCGAAGGGTCGCGAGCGTCCGGAAGAGCAGGGCGCGCTCACGCTGGGCCGCCAGCGTCGCCGCGAGGCCGGGGGCGCCTCGCACGGGCACGTCCCACGCGCCGGCGCGATCCGGGACGTGCTCGAGGTGCCCGTAGCGCGCCAGCACGGCGGCGGCCGACTTCGGACCCCAGCCGGGCAACCCCGGGTAGCCATCGGCGCTGTCGCCCACGAGCGCGAGCCAGTCGGGGATCGACGCCGGCCCGACGCCGAACTTTCGGCGGACGCCCGCCTCGTCGCGGACCTCGCGAGTCCGCCGGTCGAGTTGGACGACGCGGGTCCCCCGGACGGCCTGCCCGAGGTCCTTGTCCGGCGTGCACACGACGACCTGGTCGACCCGCGGGTCGGCCGCCGCCGTCGCCGCCGCCGCGGCCAGCGCGTCGTCGGCCTCGAACTCCACCATGGGCCAGACGACGACCCCGAGCGCGCGGAGCGCGTCCTCGAGGGGCCCGAACTGGGCGAGGAGCAGCGGATCCATGCCCGCGCTCGTCTTGTACCCGGGCCAGAGCGCGTTCCGGAAGGACTCGATCACGTGGTCGGTCGCCACGCCGACATGTGTGGCGCCACCCTCCAGAAGTCCCAGGATGGAGCCGACGACGCCGCGCACCGCCCGCAACTCCCCCGGCGCGTCCCGGTGAACTTCGGCCGGCGCCAGGAAGTAGCGGAAGAGCTCGTAGGTTCCGTCGACCAGGTGGACGAGCACGACTGCACGATACGGCACCGGACGGGCTGCGGAAACCCGGTGTGGCACAATCGTGACCATGGCGACCTCCGGACGGCTTGCCGCGCTCAGCGTCATGATGGCGGTCGGCGCTGTGGCGGCGTACGCGCTGCTGCTCCGGGTCCCGGTCGTTCGCAACCACCCGGAAGCGTACGTGGTCGCGTTCGCGCTGGCGACGGCGCTCGGGGTCCTGGCCGTGAGGCGCGCGCGGGGCCGGCGGTGGCCGGCGTGGCTGGCGCTCGGGGCCGCGGGCCTCCTCCTCGTGGTCGGCGCCTGGTTCAACTTCGTGATTGCGCGCGTCCCGGACACGCCGACGGCCTTCCGCGTCGGCGCGCCGCCGCCGGACTTCACGCTCAAGGACGCCGCCGGGCGGCCCGTGTCACCGGCCGACTACCGCGGCCGCAAGCCGGTCGTCCTGGTGTTCTACCGCGGCTATTGGTGACCCTTCTGCATGGCGGAGCTCCAAGGGCTTGGAGCCAAGCTGTCGGAGGCCGAGCGGGCGGGCGTGGAGATCGTCGCCATCTCGCCCGATCCCAACGAACGGAGCCAGCAGGTCGCCGACGGGCTCAAGCTCGGGTACCGGTTCCTCGCCGACCCGGACCTGGGCGTGGCGCGGCGCTACGGCCTGGTGCACGCGCGCGGCGGGCCCGAGGGGCAGGACGTGCCGCGTCCGGCGACCGTCGTGCTGGACAAGGACGGGATCGTGCGCTGGTTCTCGGTTGCCCGGAACTACCAGGTACGGCCCGATCCCGCGGACGTCCTGCGCGCCGTGCGGGCGCTCTCGTCCTGACCCCGTGCCGGAGCTGCCGGACGTCGTCGCGTACCTGACCGCGCTCGAGCCGCGCGTCCTCGGCAAGCGGCTCGCGCGGATTCGTCTGGCCAGCCCGTTCGTCCTCCGCTCCGTCGACCCGCCCGTGTCGGACGTGGAGGGGCGGACGGTCGTCGGCCTCCGGCGCCTCGGCAAGCGAATCGTGCTGGCGCTGGACGAGGAGCGCTTCGTCGTGATCCACCTCATGATCGCCGGGCGGCTCCACTGGCGGCCGGCCGGCGCGCGCCCGCCGGGCCGGGTGGGCCTCGCGGCGCTCGACTTCGGGGCCGGCACGCTGACCCTCACCGAGGCCGGGACTCGGCGGCGAGCGTCGATCCACCTGGCGCGCGGCGAAGAGGCGCTCGCCGCCTACGATCCCGGGGGCCTGGACGTTCTCGGCGCGACGCTCGCCGCGTTCGCGGACGCGCTCCGCCGAGAGCGCCACACGTTGAAGCGGACGCTCACCGACCCGCGCGTCCTCGACGGCATCGGCAACGCCTACGCCGACGAGATCCTGCACCGCGCCCGGCTGTCCCCGGTGCGGATGACGGACCAGCTGAGCGACGCCGAGCTGGCCCGGCTCCACGCCGCGGCCCGTGCGGTCCTCGTCGAGTGGGCGGAGCGGCTGTCGGAGCCGGCGCGTGCCGCCTTTCCCGAGCAGGTCACGGCGTTCCGGGAGGGGATGGCCGTCCACGGTCGGTTCGGGCAGCCGTGCCCGGACTGCGGAGCGCCCGTGCAGCGCATCGTCCACGCCGAGAACGAGACGAACTACTGCGCGGTGTGCCAGACGGGCGGCCGGCTGCTGGCCGACCGTGCCCTGTCGCGGCTCCTTCGCCGGGACTGGCCGCGGACGCTGGAGGAGCTGGAGGAGCGGCGCCCCGGTCTGGCGGCGGGCTCGACCGCCGAGGGCCGGCCGGCCGCGAGACCGCGCGCTCGCCGGTGAGCGCGGGGCCGCTGGCAGTCGCCGCGGCCGCCGCGTAGGATACGCGCCATGCCACCGTTCCTGTCCGTCGTGCTACTGGGGTTCTTCCTCGGCATGCGACACGCGACCGATGCCGATCACGTCATTGCCGTCACCACCATCGTCAGCCGACGGCGCTCGGTCCGCGCCGCCGCCTGGACGGGCGCGCTGTGGGGGATCGGGCACACGCTGACGATCTTCGCCGTCGGGAGCGCGATCGTCCTGTTCGGGCTCGTCATCCCGCCGCGAGTGGGCCTCGGCATGGAGCTCTCCGTCGCGATCATGCTGATCCTGCTCGGGGTCCTCACCCTGACCGGCGTCACCGGCCGGATCGAGGAGGCGCGCACCGAGGAGTCGCACGCCGCGGATCACGGAGACCACCACGCCCACCCCCACCGGCACGGCGACTACGTCCACAGCCACGTTCATGGCCATGCGCCGGACGCGCACGGGCACGCCGAGAGCGCGACGCCTCAGGCTCGGCTCGACCGGGTCCTCGGCCGCTTCGGCCTCTACCAGTTGCTGCGCCCGCTGATCGTCGGGCTGGTCCACGGACTCGCCGGATCGGCCGCGGTCGCCCTGCTGGTGCTGGCGGCGATCCCGGACCCGTGGTGGGGCGTCGCCTACCTGCTCGTCTTCGGGGTGGGGACCATCGCGGGCATGATGCTGATCACCGCGGCCGTCGCCGTCCCCTTCGTCGTGACGGCCGGCCGATTCGCGTGGGTCAATCGCCACCTCGCCACGACCTCGGGCGTCCTCAGCCTGGCGTTCGGCCTCTGGATGGCCTATCAGATCGGCGTGGTGGACGGGCTGTTCGGCGCCGTCCCGCGCTGGGCGCCGGAGTAGCCGAGCAGCGCTCGGGTGCCGGCTCTACCAGAGTCCCCGCGCCATCGCGGAGGCGACGAAGACCATGACGACCGCGAGCCCGAGCTGGATGTGGTTCACCTGGAAGAGCGCCGGCGCCCGGCTCGTGTCGACGCGCGAGCCCCGGCGGCGCGCCTGTCGCCAGCGCATCAGGGTCAGCATCGGCCGTATCTCGAGCGCGACGATCGCCAGGAAGAGCCCCATCTTGACGTAGAAGAGGTGGCTCTGGAGGTAGTAGCCCGAGCCCTTCTCGAGCCCTCCGAACGCTCGGAGCAGGCCGGTCACCACCCACAGCGCGGCCGCGACCCCCCAGGCGGTGTCGGCCGCGAAGAGCCGGCGGAATCCGGCGTCGTCCAGCGTGCCCTTGAGCGCCCGCCCGCGCAGGAAGACGGCGGGCAGGCCGATGGCGAGCGCCAGGTAGTGGAGCGCCGCAACGATCGCCGACGACCACATCGAGACCCTCCCTCCGCGCCCACCCAGGCCTTACGGCGTTGCCGTGCGTTCGTCCCGGCGCGGGCCGGCGGCGGGACGCGGCTCAGCGGGCGCCGGCGCGCGCCGCACCGAAGCGCGTGTCGACGTAGTCCTCGAGAATCCGCAGGAACTCCGCGACGATGGCGTCACCGCGGAGCGTGGTGAGGAGCTTCCCGTCGACGTAGACCGGGGCCTTCGGCTCCTCGAACGTCCCGGGCAGCGAGATGCCGATGTCGGCGTGCTTCGACTCGCCGGGTCCGTTCACGACGCAGCCCATCACCGCGACGCGGAGCGCCTCCGCGCCGTGGTACCGCTCGCGCCAGACCGGCATCTGCGCGCGGAGGTAGCCCTGGATCTCCTCGGCCATCTCCTGGAAGAAGGTCGACGTCGTGCGGCCGCAGCCCGGGCAGGCGGTCACCTCCGGCGCGAACGTGCGGAGTCCCAGCGCCTGCAGGATCTGCTGTGCGACCTGGACCTCCTCGGTCCGGTCGCCGCCGGGCCGGGGAGTCAGGGAGACGCGGATCGTGTCGCCGATGCCTTCCTGGAGCAGGATCGCGAGCCCGGCCGTGCTCGACACGATGCCCTTCATCCCCATCCCCGCCTCGGTGAGGCCCAGATGAAGCGGGTGGTCCGACCGGGGCGCCAGGCGCCGGTACACCTCGACCAGGTCCTGGACGCCCGACACCTTCGCCGACAGGATGATGCGGTCGTGGCCGAGCCCGGTCGCCTCGGCCAGCTCGGCCGAGCGGATCGCGCTCTCCACGATAGCGTCCAGCATCACATCCCGGGCCTCGCGCGGCTCGGCGAGCTTCGCGTTTGCGTCCATCATCTCGGTCAGGAGGTGCTGGTCGAGGCTCCCCCAGTTCACGCCGATGCGGACGGGCTTGCCGTGGTCCATCGCGACTTTGACGATCGTGGCGAAGTTCTCGTCCCGGTGCTTCGCCCCGACGTTTCCGGGGTTGATGCGGTACTTCGCGAGGGCGCGCGCGCAGGCGGGGTACTTCGTCAGGAGCAGGTGGCCGTTGTAGTGGAAGTCGCCGATGACGGGGACGTCCACCTGGCGGACGATCTCGGGAACCGCCCGGGCCGCCTCGTCGTTGTTGACCGTGACCCGGACCAGCTCGCTGCCGGCCGCGTGGAGCGCGCGCACCTGGGCGACGGTGCCGGGGACGTCCGCGGTGTCGGTGTTGGTCATGGACTGGACCACCACCGGGCGGGCGCTGCCGACCCGCACGCCGCCCACGTCCACGGCCACCGTCCGCCTGCGCCGGCGCTCGATCATGTGCGCTTCCGCCCTCCGCTTCGCCTCGCGCTTTCGGCCTTCACTCTATCACGCGGGGCGTGCCGGGCCGCTCGGCGCCGCCGCCGTCAGAGGTCGAGCTCGGTCCAGACAGACGGGCTGGTGGGCCGCGCCGGTCGCGGCCTCGTCGATCCGGGCGGCGCGGAGCCGGGGGAGGAGCGGCGTGCTCGGGAAGCCGTAGTCTTTGTAGCTCACGAAGCGCACGGAGAGCCT
Organism: Candidatus Rokuibacteriota bacterium; assembly: GCA_044867785.1. Lineage (GTDB taxonomy): Bacteria > Methylomirabilota > Methylomirabilia > Rokubacteriales > DASRDR01 > DASRDR01. The sequence goes on from JBIOVM010000182.1 coordinate 13,399, forward strand.
CGGCGCCCCGTCATCGCACCGCGACGATGAACAGGCGGCGGAAGGGAAGGAGCGTCCGCCCGTCGCGGCGGTGCGGGTAGGCGCGCCGGATCCGGCCCGCGTACTCGGCGAGGAACGCCGAGCGCTCGGGCTCGTCCAGCGCGTCGAGGAGCGGCTTCAAGGCCGACCCGCGCGTCCACTCGACGACCGGGTTGTCCCCCTCGAGCTCGTGGAGGTACTCGGTCTCCCAGATGTCGAGCTGGGAGACGTGGGGCCGCAGGAGGTCGCGGTAGACCGCGGGCTCGGCGACGGGCTGCGCCCGGAGCGCCGGGCGGAGGCGGTCGCGCCACGGCCCGGCCTCGGCGGCGGCGACCATCTCCGTGTGGGACGGAGCGCCGTGGTTCCGAGGCATCTGGACGGCCAGGACGCCACCGGCGCCGAGGTCGTCCACCAGCCGGGGAAAGAGGCCCGTGTGGTCGTCGAGCCAGTGAAGCGCTGCGTTCGAGAAGAGCAGGTCCGCGGGCCGGGGGGCCCGCCACGACCGGAGCTCCGCCTGCGTCCACGCCACCGCCGGCGTGACGGCCCGCGCCGCGGCGAGCATGGCGGCGGAGCCGTCCACTCCCGTCACCGCCGCTGCCGGCCAGCGCTCGACCAGGAGGCGCGTCACGTTCCCCGCGCCGCACCCGAGGTCGTACACGACCTCCGGCCGGGCGAGCGGGATGCGGGCCAGGAGATCGAGCGCCGGCCGGAGCCGCGGCCCCGCGAACTCCAGGTACTTCGCGGGATCCCAAAGCGGGGTCAGGCCCGCACTTTGATGTTCCGGCACCGAAGTCAAAGTCGAGGCCTGACCCCGATTCTAGAGGCGCTCGTAGAGAAGGTGGTGGCGGTTCTTGGTGAAGGCGCGGACCTCGGTCGGCCAGCGGCCGCGCTCGACCGCGCGGGCCCACGCCGAGGTCAGCAGGACCTCGGGCGACTCGAGCTCGTAAAGGGCGTTGTAGCGCGGCGCCCCCTGGGGGTCCATGGTCTTCCGCTCTCCGCCGATCATCATGGTCAGCTCGCGGATCTTGAAGCGCGCGGCGGACACGACCCCCGGCACCTCCAGGAGGGCGGGGATGTGCTCCGTGTCGTAGACCTCGTGGAAGAGCGCGTCCTTGGCCGGATCGACGTCCATGGCGGCGGAGAAGAGAAAGCGGGTTCGGAGCGACATGGGGCGGCCTCCTCGCTTCGAGCGTCAGGCGTGGGGTGTCGGCTCGGCGCGGTCGCGGCGGGCGATCCCCGCTACCGGGCGCCCGCGCGCGGCCCGTAGTCCCGGCGCCAGAGGGCGACGTACGACGTCGCGTTGCGCCGGATCTCCTCGAGCTCCTCGGGGGTCATCTGGCGGACGGGCTTGGCCGGGACCCCCATCACCAGCCAGCCGGCGGGCACGACCTTGCCGGGCGCGACCACGGCGCCCGCGCCGACCTGGGCGTTCTCCTCGATCACGGCACCGTTCAGCACGACGGCGCCGATCCCGATGCGGGCGTTGTCCCTCACGGTGCAGGCGTGGACGACCGCGCGGTGGCCGATCGTGACGCCGTCGCCGACGATGCACGGGAAGCGAGGCGTCACGTGGAGAACCGAGCCGTCCTGCACGTTCGAGTTGCGCCCGAGCTTCACGTAGTTGTCCTCGTCGCCGCGGAGGACGGCGCCCGGCCAGACGCTGGCGCCCTCCTCGATGATGACGTCCCCGATCACCTCGGCCGAGGGATCGATCCACGTGTCCGGGTGGATGCGCGGCTTCCGGCCCGGCACCTCGCGGATCATCGCGCGCCTGGGGTCAGACTTTCATTTCCCGACATTTTCGCTCACCCGGC
>JBIOVM010000183.1:0-5995 GCA_044867785.1 Candidatus Rokuibacteriota bacterium
CAGCTGATGGCGGGGGCGCTGCTCGGCTCGATCCCGGTGGCACTCGTCTATTCGTTCTTCGTCGAGTACTACGTCACCGGCCTGACCGGCTCCGTCAAGGGCTGACGGCGCGGTCCGTCCTCGGCGCCGGCTCACCCGGCGCGTCCGCGTCCGGGCGCCGCGATGGCCAGGCCGCGAGTCCTGAAGAGCGCGCAGTCCGCGACGTTGAAGGTGCGGAGCGAGCGCCACGCCCCGCCCGCGCAGCGCGCACTCCGCGATGCCGGTGTCGTACGCCCGCCGGTTATTCCATCCGCCGCCATGGCCGCGAGCAGTCGGCGACATGCGCGCCCGATCGGGCGGGCAATGGGGCTCGCGGTGAGCGCGCTCGGTCGAGGCCGAGGCGCGCCGGCGCCTGCGACCGCTTCCGTGCTAGGCTGCCGCTGCTCCCGACCACGTGACCCCGGCCAGAGACGAGGACCACGAATCCGGTTCGCACGGAGGGCCGCGACCGCCGCCAAAGGGGGATCGAGCGATGCAGGCGAGAGACGTCATGACGGCACCGGTTGTCACCGTCCGCCCGGACACGCGCGTCGAGGAGATCGCCCAGCTCCTGCTGGAGCGCCGCATCAGCGGGGTCCCGGTCGTCGACGACCTGGGGACCCTCGTCGGGATCGTCACCGAGGGCGATCTGATGCGTCGCCCCGAGATCGGGACCGAGCGCCAGCGCGGTTGGTGGCTCCGGTTCTTCGGGGACGAGCGGGCGCGGGCGGAGGAGTACGCGCGGGCGCACGGGTCACGGGCCGAGCAGGTCATGACGCGCAACGTGGTGACCGTGAGCGACGAGACGTCCGTGGCCGAGATCGCGCGGCTCCTCGAGGAGCACCACATCAAGCGCGTGCCGGTCGTCCGGGCGGGCCGGGTGGTGGGGATCGTCAGCCGCGCGAACCTGCTCCACGGGCTCGCCGCGCAACCCGACCCCGTCCCGCCCGCCCGCCCGATGGACGATCGCTCGCTTCGTGACGCGGTCATGCAGGCGCTCGAACGCGACGGCTGGACGGCCCACGGGCGCCTGAACGTGATCGTGCGGAACGGCGTGGTGGAGCTCTGGGGGCTCGTGGACTCCGAGGAGGGGCGCCGTGCCATCCGCATCGCCGTCGAGAACGTCCCGGGCGTGGCGGCGGTCAAGGACAACATGGGCAGGATCCGCCCTTGGCTCTGGGGCGCCTGATCGACGACCCGTGACGGCACGGTCCGGGAGCTACCCGATCGCGCGGCGCGCCGGGGAGATCGAGCGCCTGCGGATCCAGGCCGCGGCCATGGAGTTCGACGCGGGGGTGCTGCTCGATCGGATCGGCGTCGGTCCCGGCTGGCAGTGCCTCGACCTCGGCTGCGGCCCGGGCGGCATCCTGGACCTGTTGAGCGCGCGGGTCGGCGCGCCGGGGCACGTCGTCGGGCTGGACGCCGATCCGGTCCTCCTGGAGGCGGCCCGGACGTGGCTGGAGGGCCGGGGCCTGGCCGGCGTGGTCCTGCTGGAGCGCGACGCGTACCGGACGGGCCTCGCTTCCCACGTGTTCGATCTCGTCCACGTCCGCTACCTCGCCGGGACGGCGGGCGAACCCGGCGCCCTGCTTCGGGAAGCCATTCGGCTGGCCCGGCCTGGCGGCGTCGTGGCGTTCGAGGAGCCCGACACGGATACGCTCGGCTGCAGTCCCTCCCATCCGGCCTGGGACCGGCTGAAGGCCGCCCTCCAGGACGGCTTCGCCGCCGTCGGCGCGGACACGCGCCTCGGGAAGCGGCTCTACCGGCTCTTCCGCGAGGCTGGACTCCAGGACGTCCGGTACCGGCCCTTCCTCGTGGGGGTCACCAGCGGAGAGCCTATGGCCGACTACCTGCCGGCGACGATCGAATCGATCCGCTCGACCCTGGTCGAGCGACGGATCATCCCCGAGGCCGAGCTCGATGCGGCCCTGGCGGCGTGCCGCCGCCACCTGGCCGACCCGGACACGGTGTCCACGAGCTTCCTGACGGCCCAGGTCTGGGGCCGCACGCCCCCCGGCCCGGCCGACCCGGGAGGCGGCGGCCCGGGTGGCCGGGGCGCTTGACGATGGCGGCCATTGTGTGGCAAAGAGGGCTGCAACGGACCCATCCCTGAAAGGGGCCTGACCAGCGATCCAGTGCCCGGCCGCGGCTGGATCCGTCGACCACCACACCAAGAGGGAGGACCATCCGCATGAGAATGCCCAGGATCGTCACGATTCTCGCCGTGCTGGCCACTTCGGCCGCGTTGGCGGCCCTCGCCCTCCACCTGAGCCCGTCCGCCGAGGCCCAGCGGAAGGTGACGTGGAAGATGGCGAGCGCCTTCCCCAGCAAGCAGCCGCACCTTGGTACCTCGGCCATCCGCTTCGCCGACAACGTCAAGGTCATCTCGGGCGGCTCGCTCGAGCTGAAATTCTTCGAGCCCGGAGCGCTGGTGCCGGCCCTCGAGTGCTTCGACGCCGTCTCCAAGGGGTCTGTCGAGTCGTGCTGGACGACGCCCGGATACCACACCGGCAAGTACCCGGCGCTCGCGTTCTTCACCACGGTGCCGTTCGGGCCCCAGATCGGCGAGTTCCTCGCCTGGAAGTGGTTCGGCGGCGGGAACGACCTCCGGAACGAGATCTACGCGAAGCACAACCTCTTCGCGCTCGACTGCTTCGCGATCGGGCCGGAGACCTCCGGGTGGTTCCGGAAGGAAGTCAAGAGCGTCGCCGAGATGAAGGGCATCAAGATGCGCTTCTTCGGCCTCGGCGCTCAGGTGATGCAGAAGCTCGGCGTGAACACGCAGCTCCTGGCCGCCGCCGACATCTACCCCGCGCTCGAGCGGGGCGTCATCGACGCGACCGAGTTCTCGATGCCGACGATGGACCTGGCGCTGGGCTTCCACCAGATCGCCAAGAACAACTACTACCCCGGCTGGCACCAGCAGGTCTCGGTCAGCGAGCTGCTGATGAACAAGGCGGAGTGGGACAAGCTCTCCGATCAGCACAAGCGCATCATCCAGGTGGCGCTCAACGACGCCGTGGTCCATACGTACGTCGAGACCGAGGCGAAGAACCCCCCGGTGATGCAGGAGATGAAGTCGAAGCACGGCGTCACCAACCGCCGCTGGTCCGACGACGACCTCCGGCAATACGAGAAGGCGTGGCTCGAGGTCCTGGAGGAGCAGAGCGCGAAGGATCCCCTCTTCAAGAAGATCGCGGACAACTACCTCGCCTGGCGGAAGGTCTACCAGATCTGGGGTGAGGCTCAGGAGCTGAAGGCCACCTACCAGCCGAAGTAGGTAGGAGGCTCCGACCGGGCTCGCGGGGGGTCGTGCCGTCGCCCCCGCGAGCCCGGTCGCCGCGGCGCGGCGCCCCCTCCCCGACCTCGCCCTCGACGGCCCCCTCCGCGCGACCGCACCCGGAACGCGCGCGCTCAGGGGCCGAATAGCCAGCGCGGGAACCAGAGCGCGATGGCGGGGAAGATGATGCAGAGGGCGAGCCCGACGAGCTGGAGCACCATGAACTGGCCCATGCCCCGGTAGATGTCGCCGAGCGACCAGTCGGGCGCCACGCCCCGGAGGTAGTAGGCCGACATCGCGACGGGCGGCGAGAGGTAGGCGGTCTGCAGGTTCACCGCGAGGAGCGTCGCGAACCACAGCATGTCGATCTTCATCGCCGCGATGATCGGCTGCATCAGCGGCACGAACACCAGGATGATCGCCGGCCACTCGAACGGCCAGCCGAGCAGGAAGATGACCACCATGAGCAGGGCCAGCATGGCCATCGGCGGGATCTGCCAGGCGAGAATCGCGTCGGTGGCGACCCGGGCCGTCCCCAGCCGCGAGAACACGGCGCCGAAGACGTTGCCGGCGACGGCGAGGAAGATGACGGTGCTGGACTGCACCAGCGTGTTGTAGACCGCGTCCTTGAGCCGCTGCCACGTGAACTGCCCATAGACCGCGGCGAGGAAGGCGGCACCGACGACGCCCATGGCCGCCGCCTCGGTGGGCGTGGCCCAGCCCAGGATGATGGTGCCCAGGGTGGCGAGGATGAGGATGGCGTGGGGCACCATTCCCAGGGTCAGCTCGACGGCGATCTCCTTGAGGCTTCCGGTCCGCTGCTCGGCCGGCAGCGGCGGCCCCAGGCGCGGATTGATCAGGCAACGGACCAGGCAGTAGACGATGAAGATGCCCGCCAGGAGAAACCCGGGTCCGAAGGACGACGCGTAGAGCTGGACGACGGAGACCCCCAGGACCGGCCCCATCACGACCAACATGACGCTCGGGGGGACGAGGATCCCCAGCGTGCCCCCGGCGGTGATGGCCCCGGCCGACATCCGGACGTCGTAGCCGGCCTTCATCATGACGGGGGCGGCCATGATGCCCATTAGCACGACGGTCGCGCCCACGGTGCCGGCGGCGATGCCGAAGATGGTCGCGGTGATGAGCACGCCGACGTAGAGCGAGCCGGGCACCGGCCCCATCAGGAGCTGAAACCCCCGGAACAGCCGCGCCATGAGGCCGCCCTGCTCCATCAGGTACCCCATGAAGATGAACAGGGGCACCGCGGCCAGCACCTCCTCCTTCATGAGCCCGATGGTCTGGAAGACCATGATGTAGAAGGCACCGTCCCCGAGCCCGAGCCAGCCGAAGATCAGCGCGAGGAGCAGGAGCGTGAACGAGATCGGGAAGCCGATGAAGATCGCGCCGAGCATGACGACCAGCATGACGGCGCCGAGCAGCTCGTTGCTCATCGGGCCATCCATGAGCCGCGGGAGTCGATCAGATGTGTCCGATCGGACGGCCTACGGCCGGTGGCGGACGGCCTTCGGCCGGTGGGGGCCCGTGGGCTCACCCGATCTCCAGATGCTCGCGATGCGCCCACTCGCGACCGGTGCGCACGGCGTAGAAGCTCTTGAGGAACTCGCCGATGCCCTGGGTGAGCAACAGGAGCGCGGTGAGCGGGATGACCGCCTTGAACGGATAGATGATCGGGCGCCAGGGGCTCGCGTCCGAGGCCTCCCGGATCTGGAACGAGTGATAGGTCTCCTGCCAGCCGAAGTAGAAGAGCATGATCATCGCGGGAAAGAAGAAGAACAGGTACCCGATCGCGTCGATCCAGTGCCGGCGGCGCACGGACCAGTTCTGATAGAGCATGTCGGTCCGCACGTGTCCGACCCGCATCAGGGTGTAGGCGGTCCCCAGCATGAAGTGGGCGCCGTAGAGCATGTAGGTCACGTCGAAGGCCCAGATGGTGGGCGCCCGGAAGAAGTGCCGGGAGACGACCTCCCAGGTGACGGCGAGCGTCATGGGGACGATCAGCCAGGCCACCACCCGACCCGTTCGGTCGGCGATCCGGTCGATCGCCTCGATCGTGGCCCGGAAGCCTGGCGAGACGTCGCCGTGGCGCGATGCGCCAGGGGCGGCCGTCGTCACGCGCGGATCCTCCGTTCTCTTCGTGAAACGTGGCCGCCGAGCTCGGGGGAGCAGGCCCGATGAACCGGTCAGGCGCCGAGCGGCCGCACGAGCCGGGGACGCGGGCGGTGCGCGCGCGTCCCCGGCCGTGCGCCGTGCCGTGCTCGAGCTACTTCTTGAAGTAGTGTGCGATCACGACCTCGATCGGAGGTCGGATCTTCTGGGCGTGCGGCACCGCGCGCTGGGCGAATTCCCGCTGCGACTTCAGCACCCTGGCGAAGAACGGGTTCTTCTGGGCCTCGGCCTCGTAGACCTTGTCGATCGCGGCCACCTGGGCCTTGAGCACGTCGGGGGGCGTCGTCACGATCTTCACGCCGTGCTTCTTCTCGAGCTCTTCGGCCGCCTTGCTGTCCAGATCCACGCTGTAGGCGGTCATGCGGATGACCTCCGCCCAGCTGGCCCACTTGACGATCGCCTGGAGATCCTTCGGCAGCTCGTCCCACTTCTTCCGGTTGATCGTCACCTCTTGGTAGGAGGCCGGCTGTCGCAGGTCGGGCATGTAGTAGTACTTCGTCACGTTCT
>JBIOVM010000184.1:0-35595 GCA_044867785.1 Candidatus Rokuibacteriota bacterium
CCCCCCGCCGCGGCCGCCTCCTCTGCCTCCAGCGCCCGAGCGGCGAGCCAGGCTCCGACGGCGGCCAGGATCGCGTCCGCCCGCTCCGCGTGATCGCCGAGCACGTCCCGAAGGCGCTCCACCCCCGCGGCACGGACGCGCGCGGGCGAGTAGAGTCCGTGCTCGATCAGGCGGGGAGCCAGCTCGGCGCCGATCTCCTCGATCTCGCCGAAAGCCGCCTGCCCTTGGGCTCGCTCCTCTTCCTGCTGGCGCCGCTCCTCGGCCAGCTCCGTCTCGCTCTTCACGTCGACCCGCAGGCCCGTCAGCTTCGCGGCGAGCCTGGCGTTCTGGCCCTTCTTGCCGATCGCGAGCGAGAGCTGGCTGTCCGGCACGACGACCAGGGCGGAGCGCTCCTCGCCCTCCCCGGTGATCGTCACCGAGCTCACCTTGGCCGGTGACAGCGCCCGCGACACGAGCGTGAGGAGGTCGTCGGACCACTCGATGATGTCGATCTTCTCGCCCCGGAGCTCCTTCACGATGACCTGGATCCGCGTCCCGCGGAGTCCGACGCAGGCGCCGATCGGGTCGACGTCCCGCTTGGTCGACGCCACGGCAAGCTTGGCCCGCTCCCCCGGCTCTCGCGCGGCGCCCCGCACCTGCACGATGCCCTCGGCGATCTCGGGAATCTCCGTCTCGAACAAGCGCACGAGGAAACCGGGATGCGCCCGGGAGAGCACCACCTGCGGGCCCTTGGGCGTGTTCTTGACCTCCATGATGTACGCGCGCACTCGGTCGCCGGCCATGTACCGCTCGCCCGGGATCTGCTCCCGCTCCGGCAGGACCGCCTCGGTCCTGCCCATGTCCAGGATCACCGTGCGCTTCTCGATCCGGTGCACCAGCGCCCGCACGAGGGTCCCCTCGCGGTCCTTGTACTCGGAGAAGATCCCCTGGCGCTCGGCTTCGCGCACCCGCTGCAGGATCACCTGCTTGGCGGTCTGGGCGGCGATCCGGCCGAGCTCCTTCATCTCCAGCTCGACCTCGACCGTGTCCTCGAGCTGAGCGCCCGGCCGGAGGCGTCGCGCCTCGTCCAGGCTCATCTCGAGCTTGGGATCCGCCACGCGCTCGACCACGCGCTTCTCGGCGTACACGCGGATCGCGCCCGTCTCCCGGTCGAGCGTCAGGCGGGTGTTGTCGCCCACTCCCATCGTCCGCCTGGAGGCGGACAGGAGGGCGGACTCCAGCGCCTCGAAGAGGACCTCGGTTGCGATCCCCTTCTCTCGCCCCACCTGCTCGATCGCCAGCTTGAGTTCCCGGTTCATGACCGTCTCCTGGCTCAGGCGGAGCCCCTCGGCTCCACCTCCAGGCGCACCTTGGTCACGAGGCTGCGGGGGACGCGCCGAAGGCCCTCGGTCGTATCCAGGGCCAGGGCCCCGCCGTCGGCGAGGACCAGCCGGCCGGTGAGCTCGCGGCGATCGTCCACCGGCTCCCGCGTCCAGACCCGCACGGGGCGGCCGGCCGCCCAGCGGAGCTCGCGGTCTTTTCGGAGCTCCCGATCGAGTCCGGGCGAGGACACTTCGAGGTCGTAGCTCCCGGGCACCAGGCCCGCGACGTCGATCACGTCCCCGACTTCACGGGAGAGCTGCTGGCAATCGCCGACCGTCACGCCTCCGGCCTTGTCGACGTAGATCCGCACGGCCATCCGCCGGCCGTTCCCGCGGATGTCGAGGTCGACGAGCGTGAGCCCGTGAGCCTGGACCACGGGCAGCACGACGGGTTCCACCGCCGCCTCCAGGCTCGCCAGGTCGGTGCTCGTCGCCACGTCTCGCCTCCTCCGCGCGCGTCGTCGAACAAAAAAGTGGGCATGGCCCACTTTTGAGTCAGCCCTTTACTATACCTCGATCCCGAGGGTCGAGGAATCCCCTCGCCCCGCGGTGAGGTCGCGCTAGAGGTCGTCGGCCAGACGGCGGCCGAGGTCCCGCACCGCGGCCGCCACACCGTCCGGCCGGACGGCGACATCCTGGCGGTCCCGCCGCGTCCGCACCTCGACCATCCCATCCTTGGCGAGGCGGGCGCCGATGGTCACGCGGATCGGAATGCCGAGAAGGTCGGCATCCTTGAACTTCACCCCGGGCCGGTCGTCGCGGTCGTCGAGGATCGCCTCGCATCCCGCGGCCCCGATCTCCTGGTACAGGCGCTCCGCCGTCTCTCGCATCGCCGCCTGCTTCACGTTGACCGGAAGGACGTGGACCTGCGCCGGAGCGATCGACCACGGCCACACGATGCCGTCCGCGTCATGACGCTGCTCCACGGCGGATGCCACGATCCGAGCCGGCCCGATCCCGTAGGAGCCCATCACGATCGGCCGCGCCTGTCCCTGCTCGTCGAGGTAGGTCGCGCCGAGGGTCGTCGAGTACTTCGTCCCGAGCTTGAAGATGTTCCCGACCTCGATGACGCGCTCCACGACGAGCGGCGCCCCGCATTCGGGGCAGCCGTCTCCGGCCTGCGCGAGGTGGAGGTCAGCGTACCGAGCCGTGAAGTCGCGCCCCGGCCGGATCCCGCGCAAGTGGACCCCTTCGCGGTTCGCGCCGCACACGTAGTCGCCCTCCCCGAGGGTCTCGTCGGCCACGACCGGCACCGCCGCCCCGGCCGGGCCCACCGACCCGACCGGCGCGCCGAGCGCGTCGCGCACCTCGTCGGGGTGCGCGGAACGAACCTCCCCGCCCAGGAGCCGGGCCAGCTTCTTCTCGTGGAGCTGCTGGTCCCCGCGGACCAGCGCCAGCACCGGGCCCGAGGGTCCCACGAAGAGCAGGCTCTTGATCGTCTGCGCCGGCTCGATCCCGAGCAGGGCGCACACGTCGGCGATGGTCCGGACCCCCGGCGTGGGGACTTCCGACCGAGGCTCCCCGGAGAACCGCGGGGTGGGCGGACGCGACCGCGCGAGCTCCACGTTGGCGGCGTATCCGCACGACTGACAGCGCGCGATCTCGTCCTCGCCGGCCGGGCTCGGCGCCATGAACTCGTGCGCGCCCAGGCCACCCATCATGCCGACGTCGGACTCGACGACGTGGAAGACGAGGCCCGCGCGGCGGAAGATCTTCTCGTACGCCTCCTTCTGGCGGTCGTAGGCGACCGCCAGCGCGGCCTCGTCCACGTCCAGCGTGTAGGCGTCCTTCATCCAGAACTCCCGCGTCCGCAGCACGCCGGACCGGGGGCGCGCCTCGTCACGCTCCTTCGTCTGGATCTGGTACCAGACCTGCGGCAGCTCCCGGTACGAGCGGATCTCCTTGGACGCGAGCCAGGCGACCACCTCCTCGTGCGTCATGCCGAGGCACATGTCGCGGCCGTGGCGATCCTTGAGCCGGAACATCTCGTCCTTGATGTCGTACCAGCGGCCCGACTGCTGCCAGAGCTCGGCCGGATGGAGCACCGGCATGGTGATCTCCTGGCCGCCGATCGCGTTCATCTCCTCGCGGATGATGGCGTTGACCTTGTCGATCGAGCGCTGACCGAGCGGGAGATACACGTAGACGCCGGCGGTCAGCTGGCGCACCAGGCCGGCGCGGACCATCAGGCGATGGCTGACCGCCTCGGCATCGGCCGGATCCTCTCGGAGGGTCGGGATGAACGACGAAGTCCAGCGCATGGCCTTGGCTCCCTCGGGTCGGAACGGGGCGGCCGTCGCCGCCGCCGGATCAGTGCGACGCCTTGGCGACGACGTTCGGGCCGGGCTTGCCGGGATGGTAGAGCAGGCGCTCGATCGGCTTGCCGCCGATCAGATGCGACTGGACGATCTCCTGGAGGTCCTCCGGCTGGACCCCCGTGTACCAGACGTCCTCCGGGTACACGATGATCATGGGGCCGTTCCCGCACTGCGAGAAGCACCCGGCCTTGTTGATCCGGATCCGCTCGTGCAGGCCGGCTTTGGCGATCTCGGCGCGCATCGCCTTGACGTACCCCTCCGTGTCGCCCTGGGTCGGGCACGTGCTGCCGGTCGTGCAGACGAAGACGTGGCGCGCGTACTGACCCATGGGCTACCGGAACATCTTTCCGACCGGCGGAAGAAGCCGCGTCAAGTCGTTGAACAGGGCGAACACCATGAGGAGCAGGAGCAGGGCGAGGCCGATCTGCTGGGCGATCTCGCGCTTGCGCAAGGACAGCGGCCGGCCCAGGACTCCCTCGATGGCGAAGAAGAGGAGGTGCCCGCCGTCCAGCATCGGAACGGGCAGGAGATTCAGGATCGCCAGGTTGACGCTGATCAGCGCCACGAAGAACGCGTACGAGACGACGCCCTGCTGCGCCTGCTGGCCGGCGACCATGCTGATCTGGAGCGGGCCTCCGATGTTCGAGGCCGGGATCGTCCCGGTGATGAGCTTCCAGATGGACACGACCGTGATCGCGGTGACGTCCCACGTCCGCGCCACGCCGCGCGCGACCGCCGACACGGGATTCATCCGCTTGAACGTCTGGGACGTGGCGGTCGCGATGCCGATGCGCCCGACCCGCGTCTCGTTGCCGAGCGGGTCCCGGTCCACCTCGATCTTCGGGGTGACGGTGACGTCCATGCGAGAGTCACCCCGCTCGATCCCGAGCGTGAGGGTCTCCTCGGCCTTGGCCGAGATCAGCTCCGCCAGCTCGTCCCACGTCTCGATCGGCTGCCCGTTCAGCGAGACGACCCGGTCGCGCGGCTGGATCCCCGCCTCGGCGGCCGGCATCCCGGCGCGCACCTCGCCCACCACCGGCGGCAGGTACGGGCGAGCGCCGATGCTCCACGCCTCGGCCGGCTCGTTGAACGGGGTCTTCACCGGCACCTTGCGGGGAGTCACGCTGACGTCCTGCCGCGTTCCGTCCCGCACGATGGTCACGGCGAGCGGCCGCCCATTCGCCGCCACCACGGCCTCCTCGACCTCGCCCCAGTGCTCGACCGGCCGCCCGTCGATCGCCACGACCCGGTCCCGGGGGCGGAGCCCGGCCTGGGCGGCGGCGGAGTCCGGCGTCGTCCGCCCGACGACCGGCTCGATGACGGGCACGCCGACCGCCACGAACACGATCGAGAAGATCGCGGCGGCCAGGACGAAGTTCATGCCCGGACCGGCGAAGACGATGAGGAAGCGCGCCCACAGCGGCTTCGTCGCGAACGACTTGGCGGGATCGGCCGGCGGCGTCTCGGTCGTGGGGTGGATCGCGTCCTCGCCGTGCGCCTCCTCGCCGGTCATCTTCACGTACCCGCCCAGCGGCACGATGGAGATGCAGTACTCCGTCTCGCCGCGCCGGAACGAGAAGATCCGCGGGCCGAAGCCGAGGGAGAAGCGCTCGACCCCCACGCCCATGGCCTTGGCGACCATGAAGTGGCCTAGCTCGTGGATGAAGATCAGGATGCCCAGGGCCACCACGGCGCTGACCACGTAGTCGAGCGCCCCGGCTCCGCTGAGGAAGGCGGCGGTGAAGCCCTCGACGAGCAGCGGGCCGGCGAGGGCGAGCGACAGGGCCACGCCGGGTCGCGGCTTCCGCAGGCGCATGCCGGTCAGCGCCGCACCGAGCCGGCCGCGATGCCGGCCATGGCGTCCTCGGTCCACCGGCGCACCGAGCCGTCCAGGTCGAGGCACGCGCCGAGGTCGGCGGCCTTGGCGCCCGCGTGGGCGTCCAGGGACTCGCCGATGAGCCTCGGAATGTCCCGGAAGCCGCATCGGCCGTCGAGGAACGCCGCGACCGCCACCTCGTTGGTGGCGTTCAGGACGAGCGGCGCGGCGCCGCCGGCCTTGCCCGCCTGCCGGGCGAGGGCAAGGCACGGAAACGCCGCCTCGTCGGGCGCCTCGAATGTCAGCGCGCCCAGCCGCACCAGATCGAGCTCGGGGGCCGGGCACGGCAGCCGGTCCGGATACGCGAGCGCGTAGAGGATCGGGATCCCCATGTCGGGCATGCCGAGCTGGGCGAGCACGGATCGGTCCACGAACTCGACCATCGAGTGCACGATCGACTGGGGATGCACGATCACGTCGATCCGCTCGAAGGGCACTCCGAACAGCCAGTGCGCTTCGAGCACCTCGAGGCCCTTGTTCATGAGGGTCGCCGAGTCGATCGTGATCTTCGCGCCCATCCGCCACGTCGGGTGGCGCAGGGCCTGGGCCGTCGTCACGCCCTCGAGCTCCGCCACCGACCACCCGCGAAAGGGCCCGCCCGACGCGGTGAGCACGAGCCGGCGAACCTCGCGCGACGCCGAGCCCGCCAGGCACTGGAAGATGGCGCTGTGCTCGGAGTCGACCGGAAGCAAACGGACGCCGTGCTCGCGGGCGGCGCGCGTCATGAGCCCCCCCGCCATCACGAGGGTCTCCTTGTTCGCGAGGGCGACGGTGCGACCGGCTCGGATCGCGGCGAGCGTGGGCACGAGCCCCGCCGCCCCGACCACCGCCGACAGGACAACGTCGGCCGGAACCTCCGCGGCGACGGCCGCCAGGCCTTCCGGCCCGCCGAGGAGCTCCGGCCGCGGCGGCGCCAGCTCGCGGGCGAGACGGTCGACGGCGCTCCGGTCGAGGAGCGCCACCGCCGTCGGCCGGTGGAGACGGACTTGCTCGGCGACCCGGGCCACGTCGGACCCGCGCGCGGCCAGCCCGCCCACGCGGAACTGGTCCGGAAATGCGGCGACGAGCTCGAGGGTGCGCCGACCGACGGATCCGGTCGCGCCCAGCACGGTGACGGTCTTCACGTGGGTGATCGCGCCTCAGTGTGCTCCAGCGAAGTAGAGCCAATAATACAGGGCCGGCACGTTGAAGAGCAAGGAGTCGAGGCGGTCCAGGACGCCGCCGTGACCGGGAATGACCTGCCCCGCGTCCTTCGCGCCCGCGCTGCGCTTGAGGAACGACTCGCTCAGGTCCCCGAGCTGTCCGACGACGCCGAGCAGGATCCCGACCGTCACCGCCTCCGGGAGCGCGAGCCCCACGAAGGACGCGCCGAGCAGCGCGGCCGCGATCGACGCGATGACCTGCGCCACTCCACCCTCCACCGTCTTCCCCGGCGAGATGCGCGGCGCCAGGCGGCGACGGCCGAACCGGCGGCCGATGAAGTACGCGGCCGACTCGCCGCACCAGGTGACGCCCAGGGCGAACAGCGTCCAGGCGCGCCCGCCCGGCAGCGCGCGGAGCCAGATCGCGTGGCCGAGAAGCCACGCGCAGTAGCACACGCCGAGCAGGGTCAGGGTCACGCCAGCCCACGCTCGCTCCGACCCCGCGTCGCGCCGGACCCCGAGCGCCACCGCGACGATCACCGCGAGCGACAAGGCAAGCGGGAGCATCACCGGATGGTCCTCCGCCGCGAAGGCGAGGACGACCAGCGCCCCGAGCGCCAGACCGACGCCCCGGTCGGCCTCGACCCCCACCGCGCGGAACATCTCGTAGAGCTCGCGCTGGGCGCCCAGCGCGAAGCCGAGCACGAGGAGCGTGTAGAGCCACGCCGGTCCCCACGCGAGGACGAGGACGAGGACTGGGATGCCGACGAGAGCGCTCAGGACGCGCTGGACGAGCACGGGCTCCCGGACGCGGCGGCTCGGCCGCCGCCTACAAGCCCCCGAACCGGCGAGAGCGGCGCTGGTACTCGGCGACCGCGCCGTACAGATCCTGGGGCGCGAAATCCGGCCAGAGGGTCGGCAGGACGACGAGCTCGGTGTAGGCCACCTGCCAGAGGAGGAAGTTCGACAGCCGGTACTCGCCGCTGGTCCGGATGAGGAGGTCGGGATCCGGCACGCCGGCCGTGTCGAGCGCGGCGCCGATCGCCGCCTCGTCGATCGCCTCGGGCGCCAGCTCGCCCCGCGAGACCCGAACCGCCAAGCTGCGCACCGCACGGACCAGCTCCCGCCGCCCCCCGTAGTTGAGCGCGATCTGGAGCGTGAGGCCCGTGTTCCCCTGCGTGGCCAGAACGGCGCGCTCCACGCTTCGCCGCACGCCGTCGGCCAGAGTATCCAGCTCGCCGAGCGCCCGGAGCCGCACGTTGTTCTCGATCAGGCCGGGAAGCTCCTCGTCGACCGAGCTCTCCAGGAGCCGCATGAGGAAGCTCACTTCGGCGGCCGGCCGAGTCCAGTTCTCGGAGGAGAACGCGTACAGCGTCAGGACCTCGATGCCGAGCCGGCCGGCCGTGCGGACCGTCTGCCGCGCCGTCCGCACCCCTTCCCGGTGGCCGGCGACCCGCGGTAGGCCGCGGAGGCCCGCCCACCGCCAGTTGCCGTCCATGATCACGGCGACGTGCCGCGGCAGCGGCTGCTGGCGGATCGAGTCGAGCAGGGCGGCGGCGGCGGCGGTGGGCGCGTCCGCCGCCGAGCCGGGAGCGTCGGCGGTCAAAACTCCAGGATCTCCTGCTCCTTCTTCTTCAGGAGCTCCTCGACCTTCTGTGTGAACCGGTCGGTGAGCTTCTGGAGCTCCGTCTCGCTCCGCCGCTCGTCGTCCTCGGGGATCTTCTTGTCCTTGAGGAGCGCCTTGACCTTCTCCTTGGCCTCCCGCCGCACGTTTCGTATCGCCACCCGGGCCTCTTCGGCGAGCTTGCCCACCGACTTGGCGAGCTGCTTCCGCCGCTCTTCGTTCAGCGGGGGAATGGACAGGCGGATCAGCTTGCCGTCGTTGATGGGCGTCAGGCCGAGATCCGACTTCTGGATGGCTCGCTCGATCTTGACCAGCGTCGCCTGGTCCCAGGGTTGGATCGTCAGCGTGCGCCCGTCGGGGACCGACACGCTCGCGACCTGATTGAGCGGCGTGGGGGTGTCGTAGTAGTCGACGCGGATCCCTTCCAGGAGCGCGGTGTTGGCTCGGCCGGTCCGCACGCCGGCGAACTCGCGGGAGAGGACGT
The DNA here is from genome assembly GCA_044867785.1 of Candidatus Rokuibacteriota bacterium. Taxonomy (GTDB): domain Bacteria; phylum Methylomirabilota; class Methylomirabilia; order Rokubacteriales; family DASRDR01; genus DASRDR01. The sequence goes on from JBIOVM010000184.1 coordinate 8,806, forward strand.
CCAGAGCGCCCTGCATCCGCGTCTCGGCATCCTTGTAGACGGCTTGGGCCGTGGTCATGGCGTCACCTCGATCACGGCGCGTTGTCGCTGACGAAAGACCCGACCGCCGGATCCCCGCAGACGACCCGCCGGAGATTCCCGGGAGTGTTCAGGTTGAAGACTCCGATCGGCAGCTTGTTCTCCATGCACAGCGAGATGGCCGTCGTGTCCATGACCCGGAGGCCCCGGTTCAGCGCCTCGATGTAGGTGACGTGGTCGAGCCGCACGGCCCGCGGGTCCACCATGGGATCGGCGGAGTAGATGCCGTCCACCTTGGTCGCCTTCAGGATGATCTCCGCGCCGACCTCGACGGCCCGCAGGGCGGCGGCGGTGTCGGTCGTGAAAAACGGGTTGCCCGTTCCCGCCGCGAAGATGACGATCCGTCCCTTCTCGAGGTGCCGGATCGCCCGCCGGCGAATGTACGGCTCGGCCACGGCGGGCATGTCGATCGCCGACTGGCAGCGGGTCATCAGCCCCGCCTTCTCGAGCGTGCTCTGGAGCGCGAGCCCGTTGATGACCGTCGCCAGCATGCCCATGTAGTCGGCCGAGGCGCGGTCCATCCCGGAGGCCGAGGCCTGGAGGCCCCGGAAGATGTTCCCGCCGCCGATCACGACGGCGGTGTCGACTTCGAGCTCGTGGATGGTCCGGATCTCCCGCGCGATCCGCTCCAGGACGGCGGGATCGATGCCGTACCCCTGCTCGCCGGCCAACGCCTCGCCGGAGAGCTTCAGCAGGATTCGCTTGAACCGGGGCTTCGCCTCACTCACCGACCTGGAACCGCACGAAGCGCCGCACGGCGATCTTCTCGCCGGTCTGCGCGCTCACCTGGGCGACGAGGTCGCCGACGCGCAGCTTGCCGCCGGCGTCGCGGATGTAGAGCTGATCCACGAGGCACGCCTCCTCGTAGAACTTGGCAAGCTTCCCTTCGATGATCTTGTCGAGCACCTGCGGAGGCTTCTTCTGATCGGCCATCTGCTGCCGGTAGATCTCCCGCTCCCGCTCGATCACGTCCTCCGGGATCTCCTCACGGGACACCCAGCGCGGGGTGGCGGCCGCAACCTGCATCGCCAGGCCCTTCACCAACTCCTGGAACGGCTCGGTCCGCGCGACGAAGTCCGTCTCGCAGTTCACCTCGATGAGCACGCCGAGCTTCGCGCCCGCATGGATGTACGAGCCGACCACGCCGTCCCGGGCTTGCCGGTTCGCGCGCTTCGACGCGGATGCGAGCCCCTTCTTCCGGAGGAAGTCGACCGCCTTCTCGAGGTCCTCGCCGGAGGCGGCCAGCGCCTCCTTGCAATCCATCACGCCGGCTCCGGTCTTGTCCCGGAGCTCGCGTACCTTCTCCGCCGTCGTGGCCATGATTCCCGAGATCCTCCTGTCGCCGAAACCGAATGGTCGCCGCGGCGCCGCCGGGCGGGGCTCGGGACGAGCCGTCCCGAGGGCCGCGCCCGCTCGGCCCGAGCCGCGCTGCTCGCGGCGTCTCGCTAGACGCCGCTGGGCTGTGTCGCCGCGACGGCTTCCGCCTCGTCGCCGACGGACGCGGCCAGCTCGGAATCCCCGCTCGACGCCTCGGCCTCATCGGTCATCTTGGCGGAGACGCCGCGTCCCTCGACGACCGCGTCCGCGATCCTCGAGGTGATGAGCCGGATCGCCCGGATCGCGTCGTCGTTGCCCGGGATCGGATAGTCGATCCCGCTCGGGTCGCAATTCGTGTCCACGATCGCGATGATCGGGATCGAGAGCTTCTGCGCCTCGGCGACCGCGATGCGCTCCTTCCGCGGATCGATGATGTAGACGGCGGAGGGCAAGCCGTCCATCTGCTTGATCCCGAACAGCGCCTTCTCGAGCTTGCCGCGCTCGCGGTCGAGCCCGGCCGCTTCCTTCTTGGTGACGCGCTCGAACTCCCCCGCGTCGCGCATCTCCTCGAGCCGCTTCAGATGGTTGATCGACTTCCGGATCGTGGAGAGGTTCGTGAGTGTCCCGCCGAGCCACCGCTGGTTCACGTAGTACATGCCGCAGCGGGCCGCCTCGTCGGCGATGGTCTCCTGGGCCTGCTTCTTGGTGCCCACGAACAGGAGGCTCCCTCCGCCGGCGGCGAGGTCGCGGGCGAACACCTGGGCCTCGCGGAACTTCTTCAGGGTCTTCTGGAGGTCGATGATGTAGATGCCGTTGCGCTCACCGAAGATGTACTTGGCCATCTTCGGATTCCACCGCTTCGTCTGGTGGCCGAAGTGGACTCCGGCCTCGAGCAGCTCCTTCATGGTGATCTGGGCCATCCCGAATGGTTCCTCCCGGTCGGTTCGCCGCCGCGCCCCCTGCGGCTGGCCGCGTTCCCGCGGCGCCGCCACCGACCCCGGGGCGCGTGTGTGATGTTAGCTGGTGCCGATGTTTATCTTAACGTAGTCGGTCGTCAGGTCGCAGGTCCAGATGTGCTCCTGAGCCGCGCCCAGGCCGAGGTCCACCGTGACCGTCACCTCGGGCTTGGCCAGCTCCGCCTTGACCCGGTCCCAGCGAACGTCCTCCCGGAGCCGGCCACCGGCCGCGACCTGCTCCTCGCCGTACCAGATCGCCACCCGATCCTCCTCTAGCGCGATGCCCGAGGCGCCCAGGGCGGACATGACGCGACCCCAGTTGGGATCGCGGCCGGCCATGGCCGTCTTGAAGAGGGGCGAGTTGGCGATGGAGCGGGCCGCCATCTCCGCGTCCCGGCGCGCCTTGGCGCCCCGAACACGCACGTCGATCACGAGGGTCGCGCCCTCGCCGTCCTTGACCAGCATGACCGCCAGGCGCTGGGTCAGGGCGTCGAGCGCCTGCTGGAACGGGCGCAGCCGCCGGTCTCCTCGCGCCAGCGGTTGGTTCTCGGCCAAGCCGTTGGCCAGGATCACGACCGTGTCGCTGGTGCTGCGATCTCCGTCGACGCTGATCCGGTTGAACGAGCCGCCGACCGCCCGGCGAAGCGCCCCCTGGAGCGCGTCGCGCTCCACTCCGAGGTCGGTGGCGATGAAGCCGAACATCGTGCCCATCAAGGGGTGGATCATCCCGGTCCCCTTGGCGATGCCGCCGATCGTCACCCGCCGGCCGCCAATCTCCACCCGGAGCGCCGCCTCCTTCGGATGGGTGTCGGTGGTCATGATGCCCTCCGCGGCCGCGCGGCTGCCCTGCGGGGTCAGCGCCTTCACGAGCTTCGGCAGCGCCGGCCGGATCTTCTCCATGGGCAGGTAGCGGCCGATGATGCCCGTCGAGGCGACGAGAACGCGCTCGTCCGGGATCCGGAGGTGCTTGGCGACGATCTCCGTCATCTCCCGGGCGTCGCGGATGCCCTGCTCGCCCGTGGCCACGTTCGAGCACCCGCTGGAGGCGACGATGGCCTGGGCCACGCCGCTCCGCAGACGCTCCCGGCTGACCTTCACGGGCGCGCCCTGAATGCGGTTCGTCGTGAAGACGCCGGCGGCCGTGGCCGGGGTGGAGGAGTACACGAGCGCCAGGTCCCGGGCCGCGGTCGCCTTGATGCCGGCGTGGACGCCGGCGGCAAGGATTCCCGGGACCGCGGTGATGCCGCCCTCGGTCCACTCGAAGTCGCCGCCGCTCACCATGGCCTCTCCAAAAACGAACCGGGAAGGTCGCCTGGACCTTCCCGGGGTCGCTCCGAGGGATCCGGACTACCGCTTCGAGAACTGGAAGCGCTTGCGCGCGCCCGGCTGCCCGTACTTCTTGCGCTCCTTCATCCGTGGGTCGCGCGTGAGCATCCCCGCCCGCTTGAGCTGAAGCCGCAGCTCGGTGTTGAACTCGAGGAGCGCCCGGGCAATCCCGTGGCGGACGGCGCCCGCCTGCCCCGACAGCCCACCGCCGCCGACGTTGACCCGCACGTCCATCTGGGAGGTCGTCCCCGTGAGCTCGAGCGGCTGGGTCACGATCAGACGGAGAGTCTCGCGCGGGAAGTAGTCCTCGAACGGCCGACGGTTGACGATGATGCGCCCCTGACCGGGGCGGAGGAAGACGCGGGCGACGGAGGTCTTGCGCCGACCCGTCCCGTAGAACTGCACCAGCTCGGCCATCACGACTCCTTCTTACGGGCGGGCAACGCTTGAGGCCGCTGCGCCTGATGCGGGTGATCGTCCCCGCGGTAGACCTTCAGCTTCTTCACCATCGCGCGGCCGAGCTTCGTCTTGGGCAGCATCCCCGACACCGCCCACTCGACCGCGCGCTCCGGATGCGTGCGAAGCATCGTGTCGGCCCGCGTCTCCTTCAGGCCGCCGATGTAGCCGGAATGGGTCCGATAGAGCTTGCCCATGAGCTTCCGGCCCGTGAGGTGGACCTTCGCGGCGTTGATGACCACGACGTGATCCCCGGTGTCCACGTGCGGCGCCCAGATCGGCTTGTGCTTTCCCATCAGGAGGGTCGCAACGCGGGCGGCGAGCCGACCGAGGACCTGCCCGTCGGCGTCGATGAGGTGCCAGCTCCGCGGCAGTGCTTCCTTCTTCGGCATGACCGTCGGCATACGACGTCCGTCTCCACGCTCTCGAGATAGTGATGAGCGGACGGCCACTTCGAGGCGGACCGCTCCGGCGCAAATCGCAAGCAGTAACCATATCGGAGGCGTCCCGGGGTGTCAACCCCCGCGACGCTCCCTGACGCTCCCGACGCTTCCGGCGGGAGGTCAGCGACTCCGGTAGGCCGCCGGCCGCGGGCGCGCGGCGGCCGACGCCGCGCGCGGGGCGCCCCCGCCGACCGTCTTCCCGGGCCACGGACAGAGCGCGCGCACGGGACAGGCCGGGCACGCCGGGACCCTGGCCAGGCACACCCGGCGGCCGTGAGCCTGTATCAGGTGGCAGAAGCGCGTCCAGCCGGGGCGAGGCACGACGTCCGCCAGCTGGGCCTCGATCCGGTCGGGGTCGTCGGCTTTCGCGAGACCGAGCCGCTGGGTCACCCGGAACACGTGGGTGTCGACGGCGATCCCCGGGATGCCGAAGGCGTTGCCGAGCACGACGTTGGCGGTTTTCCTGCCGACGCCCGGCAGCGCCGTCAGCGCCTCGAGCGTGGAGGGAACCTCGCCGCCGTGGCGTTCCAGCAGCGCCCGGGCCATGGCGAGCGTCGAGCGCGTCTTGGCCCGGAAGAACCCCGTCGACCGGATCTCGCCCTCGAAGGTCGCGGGATCCGCCTTCGCGTAGTCCGCCGCCTCGCGGTACTTCCGGAAGAGGGCGCTGGTGACCTGGTTCACCCGCTCGTCGGTGCACTGGGCCGACAGGATGGTGGCGACCAAGAGCTCGAGCGGCGTCGTGAATCGGAGCGCGCACGCCGCGTCGGGATAGGCGCGCTCGAGATGCCGGACGATGGCGCGGGCGCGCCGTCGCCGCGCCTCCGGTGACTCCCTCACGCGCCGACCCCTCCGATCACGTCGTCGCCAGCGCCCGGTAGAGGCGGACGGCGACGACGGTGAGATAGCTCAGCGCGGCACCGTGCAGGACGAAGGACGCCAGGAACCCGAGCAACGGGATCATCCCGACGATCCAGGACCCGAAGGCGACCGCCACCAGCACGAGCAGCGACCCCACGACGAAACCGATCACGGCCCCGAGGTGGCGCCGGACGATCGCCACGCTCAGCTTCATGGCGGCGGTCGCGCCCAGGCCGTCGAGGAGAACCGCCGGCATCGTGAAAACCAGGAGCACCGCGGCCACGACACCCGGGATCACGAGGAACAGGAACCCGAGCCCCACGACGATCGTCACGAGCGAGGACGCCCAGACGACCGGGCCGAGGCGCCCCAGCACCGCCGTGAGGGCGGGCCCCATGGCGGGCTCGCGACCGTCCAGCGCGTCACGCGCCATCATCACGACCATGCACGAGCTGACGAGCCAGAGCAGCGCCATCACGAGACCGAAGCCCAGCATCGTGAAGACCACCCCCACGATGCCGATCGCCGCCATCACGTCGCCGCCGCCCTGGAAGCCGCCCATGAGAGCGCCCATCACGGTCGCGCCACCGGCGAGCAGGAAGACGACGAGCAGAAGGCCAAACCCCAGGATGCCGACCGCCAGCGGCGGCGCGATCAGCACGGGATATCGGACCAACGACTCGTACGCGACCCGAAAATGCCCGACGAGATCGCCGTCCGTCGCGCTGGCCATGATCACCCCCGCGGGCCGACGCGCGAAGCTCGTCCGGCCCCGCTCGCTCGACCGAGCCTAGGGCCGCGCGTCGTGGCCGTCAACGGGCTCCGGCTCCGTCCGCACGGAGGTCAACCGAGGCGCCGGTCCCCATGAGCCGGCGCGGTGGCGGACCGCCGGGCGGCGGCGCACCACGCGACCCAGACGAGGAACACCGGCGCGCCCACCGCCGCCGACAGCAGGAAGGGCGCCAGCGCTCCCGCCCAGGCGATCGGCCCCACGACGTACAGCGCGTCCTCCGGCTCGAATCCCCGCCAGTTCGCCTGCGCGACCATCGCCTTCCCGGCCGTCTCTTCGAGGAAGACGCGGATCAGGAAGACGGCCGCGATCGACGCGGCGGCGATGCCGCCCGCGATGGGCGCCCGGGCCCCTAGCCAGCTCTCCTGCAATCCGATCCCGAGGCCGAGGAACAGGCTCACGTATCCCAGGCCCGCGGCGACATGGTCGTAGTAGTGGCCGAATCGGCTCGTCATGCCGGTCAGCCGGGCGAACTCTCCGTCCATGTGGTCGACGAGCACGGCGACCATGAAGAGCGTGCCGCCCCAGGCGCAGCGCGAGGGATCGCCGGACGCCATGAGGGTCGCCGCGCCCAGCGAGCAGAGGAGCCCGAGGGTGGTCAGCGCATTCGGGGTGAGCGGCGTGTGCCGAAGCGGGCGCACGAGCCATCGGGCGAGACGGACGTCCCACGGGGTCACGCCGGCGGCTCCGCGCCCGGCGCCGGTCGGTCGCGCAGGAAGACGCCGAGCCGCGACAGGGCCTCCCCGATCCTCTCGAGGCTGTTCGCGTACGAGAAACGCAGATAGCCCTCGCCACCCGACCCGAAATCAATTCCGGGGGTGACTGCCACGCGGGCCTCGGCGAGGATCTCGAAGGCGAAGTCGTACGACCGGCTGGCGAAGCGGCGCGCGTCGGCGAAGACGTAGAACGCGCCGGTCGGCTCCACCCCGACGCCGAGCCCGATCGAGCGCAGTCCGTCCACCATGGCCCGCCGCCGCTCGTCGAAGATCGCGCGGAATCGCCGGACGTCGGCCGACGCCTGGCGCAGAGCGGCCACGCCGGCCCACTGCACGAACTCGTTCGACGAGATGAAGAAGTTCTGGTGGAGCGTCTGGAGCGTGCGCACGTATGCCTTGGGTGCGATCACGTACCCGAGGCGCCATCCGGTCATCGCGTACGCCTTCGAGAAGCCGTTGAACACGAACGCGCGATCCGTGTACTCGAGGATGCTGTGGTCCGGCCCCTCGTAGCTGAGGCCGTGGTAGATCTCGTCCGACACGATCCAGCAACCGTGACGATCGGCCAGGTCGGCCAACCCGGCCAGCCGGTCGGGCGAGGTCACGACGCCGGTCGGGTTGGCCGGCGAGTTCACCATGACCGCCCGGGTGCGCGGGGAGAGCCGCTCGCGGGCCGCCTCGGACCGGAGGATCCAGCCCTCGGACTCGGGAGTGGGAACGTAGACCGGAACGGCATCGGCGTAGCGGACGAAGTTCGGATAGCACGCGTAGTGCGGGTCCGACAGGACGACCTCGTCGCCCGCGGACAGGAGCCCGGTGAAGAGGAGCAGCATCGCCGGCGACGTGCCCGCCGTCACCAGCACCTGGTCGGGCGACACGGCCACGCGGTAGGTCTGCTGGTAGTGCTCGGCGATCGCCTCGCGCAGCGGCAGGATGCCCAGGCTGTGGGCGTACTTCGTCCGTCCGTCGCGGATCGCCCGGACGGCGGCCTCGCGCACGACCTCGGGGGTTTCGAAGTCGGGCTCGCCGAACTCGAGATGCACGACCTCGTGACCCTGGCGCTCCAGCTCCTGCGCGCGCTCGAAGACCTCGACCGCCAGGAAGGGCGAGATCTCCTCGGTGCGCCGCGCCAGCTCCGCGAATGCGTCCGACATGCGCTGGGGGATCCGGGCCGCGGTCAGAGGTGCGTCGCCCGCCGGCGCCGACGGGCGAGCCCGCGCTGGTGGGCCGCCCGAACGACCTCACGGGCCACGGCCGGCGCGACCTTCTTGTTGAAGACGCTCGGGATCACGTACTCCTCGTGAAGCTCTCGGCGGCTCACCACGGACGCGATCGCGTGGGCGGCGGCGACCTTCATCTCGTCGGTCACCCGCACCGCTCGGCAGTCCAGGAGGCCCCGGAAAAAGCCGGGAAAGCAGAGCACGTTGTTGATCTGGTTCGGGTAGTCGGACCGGCCGGTCGCCATCACACGGACGTGCGGCGCCGCGTCCTCGGGCATGATCTCGGGCACCGGGTTGGCCATGGCGAAGACGATCGGGTCCCGCGCCATCGCCTTGACGTCGCCGGCCCGGAGAACCCCGGGAACGGACAGGCCGATGAACACGTCGGCCCCCTCCACCGCGTCCGCCAGACGGCCTCGTCGGTCCTCGGCGTTCGTCTCCTCCGCAACGCGGCGCTTCATGGCGTCCATGGGCTCGGGCCGCCCGGGCGCCAGGATGCCGTGCTCGTCGATCCCCAGGATGCGGCGGACCCCGACCGACCGGAGGATCCGGATGGTGGCCGTCCCGGCCGCCCCGACGCCGCACACGACCACCGAGATGTCTCCCAGCTCCTTGCGCACGATCCGGAGCGCGTTGAGCAAGGCCGCCAGCACGACGACGGCAGTGCCGTGCTGGTCGTCGTGGAACACGGGGATGTCGAGCTCCGCTTGCAGCCGCTCCTCGATCTCGAAGCAGCGCGGCGCCGCGATGTCCTCGAGGTTGATGCCGCCGTAGACCGGCGCGATGTGCCTGACCGTCCGGACGATCTCCTCGACGTCCTTCGTGGCGAGGCACACCGGGAAGGCATCGATCGCCGCGAACTCCTTGAACAGGAGCGACTTCCCCTCCATGACCGGCAGGGCCGCCTGCGGGCCGATGTCACCCAGCCCGAGCACCGCGGTGCCGTCGGTCACGACCGCCACGGCGTTCTGCTTGATGGTCAGGGCGAAGGCCCGTTCCGGATCCTCCCGGATCGCCAGGCAGACGCGGGCGACGCCCGGCGTGTAGGCCATGGACAGGTCGTCCCGCGTCTTGAGCGGCACTTTGCTGCAAATCCCGATCTTGCCGCCGAGATGCACGAGGAAGGTCCGGTCCGACACGTTGACGACCCGGAGGCCGTCGACGCGGCGGACCGCGTCGACGATGTGGTGACCGTGCGCCTCGTCCCGCGCGTTGATGGTCAGGTCGCGGACGATGACGTCCTTGACCAGCTCCACCAGGTCGACGGCGCGGATGTCCCCGCCCGCCTCGCCGATGGCCGAGGTGAGCAGACCGAGCATCCCCGGGCGGTTCTTGATGGCCGCCCGGATGGTCAAGCTGTACGACGCGCTGGGCGTGATCGCCATGGCGGCCTCAGGTCGTCTGCATCAGGGCGCGCGCGATGCTCGGCGGCAGCTCGGGATATCGCGCACGGAACTCGGGCACCGCCCGCTCGTAGTCGTCCCGCACGGTCACCCGAAGCTCGCGGGCGAAGACGACACGCTCGATCTGGAGCCGGCCGACGTACACCGCGGCGGCATCGCCCACGTCGAAGGTCACGCGCAGCGGGAAGCCCACCTCCTCGGGAAAGTTCCGCCCCATCTCGTTGATGCGCAGGCGGGTGATCTGGTATCGGCCCGGAGGCAGCGTGATGACGAACGGGGTCAGACGGAAGTCGACCGGGAGCTCGTACCGGAACGCCCCGTCCTCGCGGGCGATGTCGAGAGCGACCTGGGGCTCGCTGAACCCGGCGACGGCGACCTCGCCCATGACCACGCGGTGGCCGGGGGGCACGTCGAGCGGCGTCCGCCGGAAGGCGCTGCACCCGGCCAGGACGGCCACCCCCATCGCGAGCGCGGCGAGCCAGCGTCCCCGGCGGCCGCCGGCCGACACCCGGGGCGCCGAGTCCCTCACGCGCTCGGCTTCTTCCAGACGCCGCGCTCGTGCATGAGCCGGATCTGGCGCTTGATCACCTTCTGGCGGTACTCGGCGTGCTTCATGGGCTCCCGCTTGAGGTAGAGGTTCTTCGGGTAGATCGGCTTCTCGTAGAGCATGCCATACAGCTCGGCCCGGACGTCCTTCAGCCAGTTGTCCCATTGCGCCGACGCCCGGTGGTGCCGGAGGGCCTCGATGTCGACGGGCCCCGCGACATAGGTCGAGCCCGCCCCGTAGTCCTGGCGCCCCACGATGCGGCCCTTGTAGTCGATGACGAACGACCGCCCCCCGAACGTGTCGATCGGGGTGGTCTCCTCGGGGAAGAGATAGTAGGTCCCCATGTTCGGCGCGATGACGTACATGTTGTTGTCGAGCGCGCGGGCCCGGCTCTGGATCTCGAAGTACTCGTTGCCGGTGGCCGGATGCGGGTACGACGCGCGGTAGACGACCTCGGCGCCGTTGAGGGCGAGCGCGCGGGCGTTCTCCGGATAGGAGCCCTCGTTGGCCATCATGATGCCGAGCCGGCCGATCTCGGTGTCGACGACCGGCCAGAAGGCCTGCAGGGTCCGCCCGTACTTCTCCACCCACCAGTCGTAGACGTCGTGCGGGCACATCGAGTGCTCGACCGGGAAGAGGGGAGACACCTTGTAGTGCTGAAGAATGACGCGCCCGCGCGGGTTCAGGACGAAGCCCACGTTGAAGAACCGGTCCTTCCAGTCGGGGTGGCGCGCCTTCGCCTGTGCCACGATGAAGACGTTGTACTCGCGGGCGATCTTGCCGAGCTCCTCCGTCTCCTCCCCCGGGATGTCGATCGCGCATTCCCGGGCGAAGGTGGCATGGTCCAGGTCGAGCACTTCGTCGTTGAACGCCTGGAGCGCCCCCTCGGGAAACGCGACGAGGCGGACGGGAATCGAGAGGCTCGACAGCCACGCGGCCGCCTTCACCAGGTGGTGGAGGTGCTCCAGGTTGATCTTGATGTCCCGCCGCTTCCGGATCCCCCGCACCGTCGGGATGAGCCCGACGGCCATGTACGGCTTGATCATCCGTTGTCCCTCCCGCGCCGGAGCTGAGGTTGAAGGCCGGATCCGAGGTCGGCGGCGCCGACGGGGCTCACGGGCCCTCCCGGGGCACTCCCCGCGTCATCCGCACGCGCGCGGTGACCGTCTCCCCCCGCCGGTACTCGCCGAGCAGCGTGCCGTCCGCTTGCAGCGCGTAGACCGCCGTCGCCTGAACGCGCGTCAGCTCGAGCCAGAGCGCGCCGTCCTGGATGCGTCCTCGCACGCGCGACCAGCCGGCGGCGCCGACGCCGAGCTCGATCGACGTGCCCCACGAATACACCGCAATGACCTCGGTCGCGTGATCGCTGGTCGGCACCTGGAGCTCGACGACCAGAATGTGATCGAGGTGCTCGTCCCACTTGCCGATCCACCGACCGGAGTATCGCGCATGGTCGCGCGGCACGCCGGCGGGCGGCGGGACGACGCGCAGGTCCGGCGGCATCGGCGGCCGCGGCGGGGGATCGGCGGCGCACGCCGCCAGGAGCGCGCCCGCGCCGAGCGCGACCAACCCCCGGAGCATCCGGCGCCGGCCGTGCTTCACGATCCGCTGACCGTGCGGCTCTGCTGACGCAACACTTCCTCCATGATCGACTGGTTGAGGTGGTCGACGAGCGCGTGCCGGTCGCGGCCGCCGTCGTTCCGGATCAGCTCCCGCACACGCGACGGCCGCGCGGACATCATGACCAGAGTGGTGCCGATCGAGACCGCTTCCTCGATGGCGTGCGTGACGAACACGATCGTCTTGCCGGTCTCGGCCCAGATCCGCTTGACCTCGGACTGCATGATCCGCCGATTCTGTGCATCCAGCGATCCGAACGGCTCGTCCATCAGCAGCAGATCCGGGTCGATCGCGAGAGCCCGCGCGATGGCCGCGCGCTGCCGCATCCCACCGGACACCCGATTCGGGTAGTAGTCCTCGAAGCCCTCCAGGCCGACGAAGCACAGGTAGCGCCGCGCCGTCGCCCGGCGTGCCGCCCGGTCCCGACCTTGCGCGCGAAGCACGAGCGCGACGTTGTCGGCCAGCGTCAGCCAGGGCAGCAAGCGGTCCTCCTGGAAGACCACCCCGACGTGGAGGTCGCTCGCCCCGTCGTAGGAGACCGGCCGGTCGTCGAAGCGGACTTCCCCCGCCGACGGGGCCTCGAGCCCGCCCAGGATCCGGAGGAGCGTCGTCTTGCCGCAGCCGTTCGGCCCGAGGAGGCACACGAACTCCCCCTTCGCCGCCTGGAGCGAGACACCGTCGAGGACCGGGATGGCGTACCGCTTGGAGACGTCGCGGACCTCGAGCTTCATCGGGGCTACATCCTACCGTACCGACGCCACTGTTCCGAACATCGGCGGCCGGAGGCTCTCGGCCGGGTCAGCGCCAGCGCTCGACCCGGCGGGACAGGGACTCGAACAAGAGCTTGTCGATCACCAGCATGATGGCGACCATCACCAGCGCCCACACGAAGACCATCTGGGTCGCCAGGATCTCGCGGCTGTAGTTCATGATGTAGCCGATGCCGCTGGTCACTCCGAAGATCTCGGCGACGACCGAGACCTTCAGCGCGAGCCCGAATCCCACCTTCATGCCGGCGACCAGGTGGGGGATCGTCGAGGGGATCACGATCGACCGGAACTTCTCCCAGCCGGACAGTCGGTAGACCTGGCCCATCTCGAGGAGCCGGCGGTCGACGCTCGCCACGCCTTCCACCACGTTCGACGCCACCACGGGCAGCGTGATCATGAACGTCGTGAAGATGGGCGCCATGTTGGTCAGCCCGAACCAGATCAGGGATACGACGATCCAGACGAACACGGACGTGGAGTTCAGCACCGTGACGACGTCCGCGACCGCGATCCGGGCGGGTCGCCAGAGGAACGACGCCAGGCCCATCAGCACCGCGAGCGCCAGCGCGGCGCCGAAGCCGATCGCGATGCGGTAGAGGGACGCGCCGGCGTGCTTCCAGACCTCGCCGGATGCCACGACCTCGACCAGCCCGCGGAGCACCGCGCCGGGAGACGGCATGACGTAGGCGCCGTACCGGCGCGCCACCGCCTCCCAGACGACGAGGACGACGAGGAGCACGACGAGCGAGGGGAGCCGGAGATGGTCGCGCCAGCGCGAGGCGGGCGAGGTCATCGGGCCGGCCGCGAACGGACCGGGCCCCGCCCTCCGGTGCCGCCGGCGCCCGGCGCGGCTGTCCTCCCGGCTTCGTTCAGCCGCGCCGGGGCGCGAGGCACCGAAGGTCCTAGGCGGATCGCCAGAAGAAGTCCTTCTTGATACGGTCCGGATTGTCCCACACGTCGGACTTGAGGAACCCGGACTCCTTGATGAGCCGGAGCTGCACGATCAGGGTCTCGATCTGGTCGTCCGACAGCCCGTGGAGCATCTGTACGGTCTGGCCGTGGGCGTACTCGACGACCGGCTTGGGGAGCTTCGTGATCTCGGCGGCGATGTCGACGGCCTTCGCCTTGTTCCCGTTCCAGATCTCGACGGCCTCGCGCTGCGCGTCGTTCAGATCCCGGGGAAACGTCGGGTTCTTCTCGATGAACGCCGGGCTCACCACGTAGCACACGTGGACCGGGAAGCCCGCCGGCCGTCCGGTGGCCTTCCGCCAGAGGTCGATCTGCTTCGCGAGATAGACGCCGTCGCCCCGGTGGACGATGAGGTCGGACACGGGCTGCCAGGCGATCACGGCGTCCACGTCCTTCTTCGCGAGCATGGTCGCCATGTCCGGCGGCGCCTGGGCGGTGATCAGCTGGGTGTCCTTCTGCACGTCGAAGCCGTAGCCCTTGAGCATCAGGGCGCGGATGTCCATGAAGGTCGTCGACCCGACCACCGCGGCGATCTTGCGGCCTTTGAGGTCTTCGACCTTGGCGATGCCGGCGTCCTTGCCGGCGACGATGGCGCCCAGCACCGCCGTCGCCACGCCGGTCACCTTCGTCGGGACGCCGTCCTCGAACATCTTGGCCGAGAGCGCGAACGACATGTCGATCGCATCGACGTTGCCGGCCGCGAACGTGTTGACGAGCCCGGCGGGAGAGCCCGGGACGACGTTGTACTCCGCCTGCCAGCCTCGCTTGCCGAGGAGATCCTCCTTGTGGATGATCTCGCACGCCGCCCACCCGAGCTGGAGGTAGGCGAAGCGCACCTTGCCCTTCCCCTGCGCGGCCGCGCGGCGCGGCCCGAGGCCGCCGGCCATCGCGGCGCCCGCCCCGATGCCAGCCCGCAGGAAGTCCCGCCGTCCGAGGTCAGCTCTCTCAGGTCGCATCCCCAGCCCTCCCTGTGTCTTCCGTCTCGGGGTTCATCAGGATCAGCGCGTCCACGGCCACGAGCCGGGCCTCGGACGCGATCAAAGGGTTCAGATCCAGCTCGGCGATCGCCGCGTGGTCCACCAGGAGATCTCCGATCGCCACGAGCACCGCGCTGATCGCATCCTCGTCGACCGCGGGAGCCCCGCGAAACCCGCGGAGGAGCGCCGCCCGTCGTCCCTCCACCAGCATCGCGCGCGCGGCGTCGTGCGAGAGCGGGGCGAGCCCGATCGACACGTCGCGGAGAAGCTCGGCCAGCACGCCGCCGAGCCCGACCAGCACCGTCGGCCCGAAGCTCGGGTCACGCCTCCCTCCGACCAGGAGCTCGAGGCCCCGGGACACCTCCTCCTGGACCAGCAGCGGGCCCGGCCCGAGGCGAGCCTCGATCGCGCTCACGGCCCGCCTCAGATCTTCCTCGTCTCTCACGCCCACGACCACCCCGCCCGCTTCCGTCCGGTGGAGGACGTCGGGACGGGCCGTCTTGGCCACCAGAGGGTAGCCGATCTCCCGCGCCGCCGACAGGGCCTCGCCGAGGGTGCGGGCCGCCCGCTCGCGCGGAAAGGTCACCCCGTAGGCCTCCAGCAAGGCGCGGGCGGCCGCGTGATCCAGCGGACCCGTCACGGTTCGGAGGCGCGACGTCAGCCCGGGCGGAAGCACGCGGCGCGGACGCGGCGCGACGTCCGGGGCGGCGCGCTGGCCAAGCTCCGCGTGGCGGACCAGCGCCCGGTACGCGCGCACCGCTCGCTCCGGCCCCGGCACGAGCGGGATGCCCGCCCGGCGGAGGCGCTGGTCCATGGCCGGCGTGTCGACCGTGCAGGCGACGATCGGTTTCCCGGTCGCCGCCTGCGCCGATGCCAGCGCGTCCGCGTACTCGGGCCGATCGAGGCCGATGTCGATCGCGACGGCGCCGCCGACCTCCGGCGCCTCGAGAACGAGGCCGACGCTCGGCGCGAAGCCGCCGGGGTCCAGCTGCGGCGTCATGTCGACCGGATTGGCGTCGGCGCCGAAGGCCGGGAGGTGAGCGCGCAGCAGCGCGCGACGCTCGGCGGGCAGCTCGGGAACCCGGAGCCCGGCCGCCTCGGCGGCATCCGCGGCGACGACGGAGGGCCCGCCCGAGATGGTGAGAATCGCGATGGCGCCGTTTCGCGGGAGCCGCGCGTGGTGGGCCTCCAGCGTCGCCAGCGCGTCGAACAGCTCGGCCGTCTCGTCCACGGCGACGACGCCCGCCGCCACGAAGGCCGCGCGGTACGTCTCCCAGGCTCCGGCGAGCGACCCGGTGTGCGAGCCCGCCGCGCGCCGCCCGGCCTCCGCTCGGCCTCCCTTGAGGGCCACGACCGGCTTGGACCGGGCGAGGCGCCGCGCGGCGGCGACGAAGGCCACGCCGTCGCGGATGCCCTCGACGAAGAGGCCGACCACCCGCGTCTCCGCATCCTGGGCGAGCCAGCCCAGGCAGTCGGCGAACCCGAGGTCGGCCTGGTTGCCGATCGACAGGAACTTCGCGACTCCGAGCGATCGCTCGCGCGCTTCCCGGAAGAAGAGGCCCCCGTACGCGCCGCTCTGCGAGACGAAGGTGATGCCGCCCGCCTGGCGGGGCACGTCCCAGAAGTAGGAGGCGTTGAGCCGGCCGGGCACGTCCACGACGCCCATGCAGTTGGGCCCGACGATTCGCATCCCGGTCGTGCGCGCGATGGTCGCCAGCTCGGCCTGGACGGCCTGTCCGCCCTGGCCCGTCTCGCCGAAGCCCGAGGCGAGGACGACGCAGAACCGGCATCGGCGGTCGGCCAGCGCGCGGACGGCGGCCGGGACCCCCGCGGCCGGCAGGCTCACCAGCGCGAGATCGAGCCCGGCGGGCAGATCCTCGACGCGACGGACCGCGTCCCGGCCCGCGATGGCTTCCCCGCTCGGGTTGACCGGGAGGACGTCGCCCGCGAACCCGGGCGCCAGGAGGTTCTGGAGGAGGCGGTGTCCGAGCTTCTCGGGGTGCCGCGAGGCGCCCAGCACGGCCACCTGTCGCGGGGCGAACAGCGGCGTCAGGTCGACGCTCACCGGCAACCTCGGGAGACTGCGTCAGCCGCGGGCGCCGCGCGTGAGCTCGGTCAGGTCTTCGACCTCGTCGATCCGGCTCAGCGCCTCGCGCAGCCGCCTCGCTTCGTCCCGCCCGAGCCGCGCTTCGGTGAGCGCCAGGAACTTGGCGCCCAGATCGGCTCGCAGACGCTCCGGATCGCGGCCGAGCCGCAGGTTCCCGACCATCTCCCGCGTCGATCCGTCCCGAAGACGCACGACCGCGCGGGCGCCCGCCTCGTCCAGCTCCGCGCGAGGCTCGAGCCGGACACGAGCGGCCAGCGCGCGCGCCGCCGGGTCCCGCACCGCCTCGGCCGTGAAGTGCTCTTCCCGCACGCGTCCGCGAAGCAGGGCGCTCGCGGCGCAGTACGTCATGCTGAACTTCCCGCCGAGCCCGGTGTCGGGCTGACGCTGGTCGGCGACGAGGAGGGTCGTCGGGCACACCTCCAGGTCCACCGACTCGATCGCCGCCGGGTCGGGGCGCGGGGAGATGGCGAGCAGCGCGGTGAGCGCGGCGTGGGTGGCGAAGCAGCACGGGAACAGCTTGAAGAACACCTCGCTCACCGCCCAGTCCTGACCGAGCCGCTCGTCGAGGCGCGCGGGGGCCCAATCCGGCGAGAGCCGCCGCGCCCACGCGGGTCGATCGAGGACGCCGGCCGGGCCCGTCATCCCGCCAGCGGCCATGAGGGCGGCCAGGAGGCCGTCCGCCGCCGCCCGCCCGACCTGGAACGGCTTCCCCATCGTGCCGAACGACTCGTGAATCCCGCCGAGCTGCGCCGCCGCCAGTCCGACGGCCCGATCGATCCCGGCAGCATCGAGGCCGAGCAGCCGCGCGCACGCCGCCGCGCCCCCCAACCGTCCGAGCGTGGCCGTGGCGTGCCATCCGGCCCGGTAATGCCCCGGCGCGAGCGCCCGGGACACCCGGCACATGACCTCGACGCCCAGGACGAAAGCCGTGAGCACCGCGCGGCCGCTCGCGCCCCGGGTCTCGGCCAGCGCCAGAAGCCCCGGGAAGATGGGCGCCGTCACGTGGCCCGGGAGCGCCAGCACGGTGTCGTCGTAGTCGAGGGCGTGCGAGGCGGTGCCGTTCCAGAGCGCGGCGGTGACCAGCGAAGCCGTCCGGTCCGAGCCCAGAACGGACGCAGGGCCGGGCGGCTCGGGCGCGGCGTCGCGGAGGAGACGCGTCACGGGCTCGTCCACGCCCCCGACCGTGACCCCCCACCAGTCGAGCATCGCGATGCGGCCCATCTCGACGGCGGGCTTCGGAAGCGCCTCGTACGGCGTCTCGGCGACCACGGCGAGCAAGGCGCGTCCGGGAGACCCGGCGCCGCTCACGCTCCGCCTCCACCGCACGAACCGGACTCCGGTGACCGCGTCGCACCCATCGTCTTCATGCCGCTTCCGCCCTCCGACGGCCGGACGGCCGTCTCTCGCGAATCTCCACGATCCCGCCGATCCTCGCCCCGGTCACGCCGGGCTCGCGCGCCGATCCACGACTCGCACCGACTTGCCCGGCGCTCGGGGAATCGACCCGGCCGGCAGTCGCCGGATCTCCGGCGTCAGATTGAGGCGATCGCCCAGCTCGCGCAAGAGCCGGTCCTGCGCCGGCTGGTCGAACCCGGGCCCGGCCTCGACGCACAGGATCAGCCGATCGCCGCGCGTGACGTCCCGCTCCAGCAGGATCTGGTATTCGTGCTCCAGGCCCGGCTGTCGGAGGAGGATCCGCTCGATCTGGCTCGGATAGAAGTTGACGCCCTTGAAGATGACCATGTCGTCCGTCCGGCCGTGGAACCGGTCGAGTCGGAGCCCCGTGCGCCCGCAGGGACATCGCTCGCGAGACCGGACGCGGGTGACGTCACGCGTCCGGTAACGGATGAGGGGCAGTCCCTGTCGCGTGAGGGTGGTCACGACCAGCTCGCCCCATCGGCCGTCCGGGACGACGCCGCCCGTCGCGGGGTCGATGATCTCCGGGAGGTAGTGGTCGTCCCAGACGTGGATCCCGTCCCGGGCTGCGCACTCGATCCCCATGCCGGGGCCGCCCGTCTCGGTCATGCCGATCAGGTCGTGCGCCCGCAGGCCCATCGCCGCCTCGATCCGCGCGCGCAGCTCGTCGGACCAGGGCTCCGAGCCCAGCAGGGCCACGCGGAGCTTCGTGGCCCGGAAGTCGAATCTCTCCTCGCGCGCCACCTCGATCATGCGGAGCGGGTACGTGGCGATCGCCGCCAGCACGGTCGCGCTCAGGTCGCGGAGGAGCTGGAGCTGCAGGAGCGTCCGTCCCGCGCCGACCGGGATCACCATCGCGCCGAGCGCCTCCGCCCCGTACTGGAAGCCGAAGCCGCCGGTGAACAGGCCGAACGAGGCGGTGACGAGGATGACGTCGTGCGACGTCACGCCGGCCGCGACCAGGCAGCGCGCCATGGTCTCCCGCCACTGCTGGATGTCCGCGGCCGTGTACGGGTTGACGATGGGCGCCCCGGTCGTCCCCGAGGACATGTGAACCCGCAGGATCGGCTCGTCCCCCGCGCACGCCAGCCGGTACGGGTAGGCGTCGCGCAGCTCGTCCTTCGTGAGGAGCGGCAGCCGGCGAAGGTCGCCGAGCGAGGCGAGGTCGCCCGGGCGGATCCCCCCGAGACGGCGGTGATAGGCGGGATTGCGTGCGGCGATGCGCGCGACGGTGGCTCGGAGCCGCTCCAGCTGGACACCCTCGAGCTCGTCCCGGCCGCGCGTCTCCTCGGAGGGCTGGAACATGGCCCGAGTCCCGGATCAGGCGGATGGCGTCCGGTGCGTCACGGCCGGGACGATGCCAGGCGAGCGTCCATGGCGCTATTCCCGGCCCATTGTATGCCAGCCAGCGAGGCGCGGAATCCCGGACCCGTCGCATGGCGTCAAAACAGCGGTGCCGGTTCCTGGACGGTCCACGTCCTCCCGGCCCAGGAGGATTCGATGACGGACGTGACGACCGCGACGCTCCCCTTGACGGAGCGGAACTTCTCGGAAATCGTCGCCGCGACCCCTCACCTGCTGGTGGATTTCTGGGCGCCCTGGTGCGGCCCCTGCCGCGCGATCGGCCCGGTGCTCGAGGAGCTCGCCCGGGCTGAGACCGGACGTCTCGTGGTGGCCAAGGTCAACGTCGACGAGGAGCCCGGCCTGGCCCAGCGCTACGGCATCCAGGCGATCCCCACCCTTCTCCTCTTCAAGGACGGCGAGGTCGTCGACACGCTGGTCGGCGCCCCGCCGAAGGCCGAGCTGACGCGCCGCCTCGCCGCCCTCGCCTGAGCGAGCGGCCCGGCGCGCGGCGTCGCCCGCGGCCGGGCCGACGGCGTGCGACGCCTCGGGAACCGAGGGTCGTGAATCGCAAGGTCGTTCGCTGGCGTGACTGGTCGGGAGAGGGGCTCGAGCACCTGGTGCTGGACGAGCGCCCGGACGGGGTGCACGCGGCCTCCGTGGTCGTGGGCGAGGCGGACGGCGAGGTCTTCGCCGCCTGGTATCGAATCGAGTGCGACGCCGGGTGGCGGGTCCGGCAGTGCCGCATCGGACGCGTGGGGCACGACTCGCCGATCGAGCTCACGAGCGACGGTGCCGGCGCGTGGCTCGACGGAAGCCGGCGACCGCGTCACGAGCTCGCGGGCGCGTTCGACGTCGACATCACGGCCACTCCCTTCACCAACACGCTCCCCATCCGGCGTCTGAGCCTCCGCGAGGGAGAGGCCTCGACCATCGTGGCCGTGTACGTTCGGCTGCCCGAGCTGACCGTCACGACGAGTCGCCAGCGCTACACCTGTCTCGAGCGCGGCCGGCATTACCGGTACGAGTCCCTCGAGTCGGCTTTCACCCGGGAGCTCGAGGTCGACGCCGACGGGCTGGTCGTGACGTATCCCGACCTCTTCCGCCGGGTCCGCTGACCCGACCCGCCTTGCCAGTCCCTTCCGCACCGCCGTATTCTCGCGGCCGGAGGCGCGCTTGAGGATCCTCGTGCTCGGAGGCGGGATCGCCGGGGTCACGTCCGCGTACTACCTCGCCAGGGACGGGCACGAGGTCACGCTCGTCGAGGCGCAGGACGGCGTGGGACAGGACGCCAGCGCGGGCAACGCGGGCATCATCGCGCCCGGCCACTCGTTCGCGTGGGCCTCTCCGAAAGCCCCGGCGATGCTCCTCCGCTCGCTGCTCGGGGCGGAGACCGCGATCCGCGTGCGTCCCCGCCTGGATCCGGCCCTCTTCGCGTGGGGTCTCCGCTTCCTTCGCGAGTGCACGGCGGAGCGCGCTCGGCGAAACACGGTGGTCAAGCTCCGCCTCTGCCAGTACAGCCAGGCGCTGATGACCGATCTCGTGCGGACCGAGGGCATCGAGTACCACGCCGTGACGCGGGGCGCCCTCTACGTCTACCGGGACCCGGGCGAGTTCGAGCGGGGCGTGGCCAAGATGGCGCTCCTCGCCGAGCACGGGCAGCGCCAGGAAGTGCTGGATCCGGCGCAGGTGGCGCGGCTCGACCCGGCGTTCGCTCCCGTCCAGGCGAAGATCGCCGGCGCGGTGCGCGATCTCGGCGACACGAGCGGCGATTCGCGCCTGTTCACCGAAAGACTCGCCGCCCTCTGCCAGCAGAAGCTGGGGGTGACGCTCCGGCTCGGCACGCGGGTCACCGCGCTCCGGGCGGAGGGCGACCGCGTCACCGGCGCGATGACGTCCGCCGGCGTGCTGACCGCCGATGCCTACGTCCTGGCCCTCGGCGTCGGCGCCCCGCTGGTCGCGCGGACGATCGGCGTGCGCCTCGGGATCTACCCGGCCAAGGGCTACTCCTCGACCTTCTCACTCAGGCCGGACGGCCTGGCGCCGACCGTGCCCGGCGTGGACGAGCAGTGGCTGGTGGGCTGGTCGCGCCAGGGCGACCGGCTCCGGCTCACCTCCACCGCGGAGTTCGCGGGCCACGACCGGAACTGGACCGCCCACGACTTCGGCAACATCCTGAGGCTCGCCCGGGACCTCTTCCCGACCGCGGCCGACTGGGATCGGGGAGAGTTTCGGGCATGTCTCCGCCCCATGACGCCGGACGGCCCTCCCGTGCTGGGCGCGGGCCGCCACCGGAACCTCTACTTCAATGCCGGTCACGGGCACATGGGGTGGACGATGGCGTTCGGCACGGCCCGGATCGTCGCCGACCTGGTGGCCGGTCGCAAGCCGGAGCACGACCTCGCGGGACTCGGTCCCCGGGCGGTGGCCGGCGGGCGCTAGCGTCCTCGCGATCCGGCTCCCGCGCCTTGACGCCCGTCAGATGACGAGTACCATGGCCTCATGGGGCCGATGGCGGCGCAGGCGACCCTGTTCGGCTTCGGGGAGCCCCGGCTGGACCTCGGCTTCAGCGGCGCCCGGCGGATCCCGCTGAGCGCCGGAGCGTGGATCGAGCACGTGCCGGGCTGGCTCGAGGGCCATGACGCCCTGTTCGAGACCCTCCGAGACACGACCGCCTGGCAGCACCAGCGGCGCCGCATGTACGAGCGGGTCGTGGATGTGCCTCGACTCGTTGCTTCCGTGCCGGACGATGGCCCCGGCCACCCCGTGCTGGCTGAGGCGAGCCGGGCGCTGTCCGAGCGTCACGGCCTCGCCCTCAGCGAGATCTCGCTCGCGTACTACCGGGACGGACAGGACAGCGTCGCCTGGCACGGCGACCGCCTGGGCCGCCTCGTCGACGACACCGTGGTCGCGATCCTGTCGGTCGGAAGCCCGCGCCGCTTCCTGCTCCGGCCGGCTGCCGGGGGCCCCTCCCGCGCCTACGAACTGGGCTGGGGCGACCTCCTGGTCATGGGCGGAAGCTGCCAGCGCACCTGGCAGCACGCCGTGCCGAAGGTCGCCTCCTCCGGCCCGCGGATCAGCATCCAGTTCCGCCCGGACGTCGAGGGCGAGGAGACCTGACGCCGCCCCGCTCGCCGATCCTCGCTTCACCCGCCCGCGCGCAGGAGCATGTCACCGATGGACTGGGCGCCCGGCACGTACTGTGCTATGACCCAGCCGGTCGCCGACGTGAGCACCGCCGTAGCGGTGAATGGCACGAGGGTGCGGCGCACCGCCGTATCGAGCCAGTGTGGCGAGTCCACGCCGCGCAGTCGCCGGTAGAGCGTGGCGGCGAGCACGCCATCGATGAGAAGCTCGGCGAGGAACAGCGGCGCGGAGTAGACGATCCAGAAGGACGACAGCGCCGACACCCCGAGGAGGGCGAGGCCGGCCAGCACGAGGAGCGGTAGGGCCAGCTCGTCCGCGTCCGCCGCGGCATCGCCCGCGGCTCCGGCGGCGTCAGCGACCAGGCTGCCACCCTCCGCACCCGAGAAGGCTCCGTCCGTCGGGTCATCGTAGGACGCGCTCGCGCCACCCCCGCCCGATTCACCCCCTCGGCCGTGGTAACCGACTCGGCCGGTGGCGTCGGGACCATCCGGAGGTACCGAGCTCTCGGCTCCCGCGTAGTCCTCGACGCGCGTTCGCATCCACAGCCAGAGGAGCCCGAGGAACACCACGTAGGCGATCGCGAACGCGACGAGATACCGAAGCCACATCTCCGTCATCCCGCCCCGGAGCAAGCCGTATGAGGCGAGGAACCCACTCGCGGCCGTGAGCAGGACGATCAGCAGCATCTGGAGGCGAGGGAAGCCCTGGCGCTCCAGTCGGACCCGAATCCGGTGAATCGCTCGGAGGCGCGCGGTGGGCTGCATGCGCGGAACGCCGGTTCAGGTCCCGGTGAACCGCGGGGGCCGCTTCGCGAGGAAGGCGCTCAGGCCCTCTCGCGCGTCGGAGGTGCGGATCAGCTCCATGACCGCCTCCCCTTCGACCGCGAGGCCCTCCTCGAGGGGGCGCCCGTGACCCTGGTACACGCAGCGCTTGAGGAGCCCGATGGCCCGCGTCGGGCCGGCGGCCAGGCGCCCGGCGACGTCGCGGGCCGTCTGCTGGAGCAGGTCCGCCGGCACCACTTCGTCGACGAGCCCGAGGGCGTGCGCCTCGTCCGCCGTGAGCCGACGCCCCTCCATCATGAGGCGGAGCGCCCGAGCCGGGCCCACGACGCGCGCCAGCCGCTGAGTGCCCCCCGCCCCGGGGAAGAAGCCCAGCCGGATCTCGGGGAACCCGATCTCCCCGCCCCGGGCCATCAGGCGGACGTCGCAGGCCAGCGCGAGCTCCGCGCCGCCGCCCAGCGCGTAACCGTTGATCGCGGCGACGACCGGCTTCTCCATCGCCTCGAGACCGCTCTGGACGTCCACCCACCGGCGCACGCGCAGGTGGTGCGCGGGAGCGAGGTCCTCCAGCATGGCGACGTCGGCGCCGGCGCAGAAGCGCCGATCGCGGCCGGTGATGATCACGGCACGCACGGCGCGGTCCGCGCCGAGCTCGGCGACGGCGCCGAGGAACTCGTCGATCACGTCGAGCGTGACCGCGTTGACCGGCGGGCGGTCGAGCACGACCGTGGCGACGCCGCCCGTTCGCGCGACGCTGAGGTGACGAAGCGAAGCCGTCATCGCGTCCCTCCCGACGGCGGGATCAGAGACCCCAGCCGCCGCTCACGTGGACGTTGGCCCCGGTGACGTAGCCGGCCTCGTCGGACAAGAGGAAGCGCGCGGCGGCGACCACGTCCTCGATCTGTCCCAAATGCCCGGCGGGAATGCGCTCCAGGAGGCTGTCGAGATCGAAGCGCGGGAATCCCGGCGTCTCGAGGATCCCCGGGGACACCGCGTTCACCGTGATGCCGTGCGGGGCGAGCACCTTGGCGAGCGACCGCACCAGGACGAGGAGACCGGCCTTGGCGATGTAGTAGGCCGTGACGTTGGGCTGTGCGGAGAGGCGGTCCGCCGTCGCCAGGCCGAGGCCCAGGATGCGGCCCCAGCCTCGAGCCTGCATCCCCGGCGCCGCGGCCTGGGTCAGGAACAGCAGCGGGTCGAGGTTCTGACGAAAGGCCTCGCGCCATCGCTCGGGCGTCTCCTCGAGGAGCGGCGCCTCGTGATAGGGGCCGGCT
Source organism: Candidatus Rokuibacteriota bacterium (assembly GCA_044867785.1). Lineage (GTDB taxonomy): Bacteria > Methylomirabilota > Methylomirabilia > Rokubacteriales > DASRDR01 > DASRDR01. Next base: position 33,316 of record JBIOVM010000184.1, read on the forward strand.
CCGTGAACGAGGGCGTCGAGGCGTCCCCAGGTCGTCTCCACACGAAAGACGAGCGCGCGCGCCGCGTCCGCGTCGGCGAGGTCCGCCGGGAGGGCGAGCGCGGGAGCGCCCGCGGCCTCGATGGCGGCGCGCGTCACCTCGGCCGCCCGTGCGTCCGTCCGGTACGACACCGCGACCGCCCAACCGCGACGCGCCAGGTCCAGCGCGATGCCGCGGGCGATGCCGCGCGTCGCTCCCGTGACGAGTGCCACCCGGTCGGCCATCAGCGGTTCACCGTCTAGTTGAGCCGCCCGCGCAACGTATGGAGTGCCTTCCGCGCCTCGGGGTCGGTCGGCGCCATCCGCACGGCCCCCTCGAACTCGCGCAACGCGTCCCACCACCGGCCGCGCCGGAGGTGGATTCGCCCCAGGTTCATGTAGGGAAACTGCTTCGGCTCGTAGCGAGGCGCCAGCTTGGCCTTCATCAGCCACGGGATTGCCTCGTCGAGACGATCCTTCTGCATGAGGTACACGCCGATGTCGTTGTAGGGGTTCCCGAACTCCGGATCCACCTCGATGGCGCGGAGGCACTCGGCCGTCGCCTCGTCGAGCTTCCCCTGGAAGCTGTACGTCCAGCCGAGGTACGTGTGCGCCTCCGCGGTCGGGCGGATCTCGATCGACCGCTTGTACGCCTCGATCGCCCGCTCCAGCTCGCCGGCCATCTGGAGCCGGCAGCCTTCCTGCCAGAGCTCGGTCGCTCGCCGGATCCGATCCTCGTCGGCCACCCGCTACCTCGGGCGCCCGGGCGACTGGCCCGCGCGGTCGACCATGGGTCTCGTCACGTGGCCAGGTGACAGGCCACACGATGGCCGGGCCCGAGCGCACGGAGCTGCGGAGACTCCGCCCGGCAGCGGGACTCGGCGATCGGACAACGCGGATGAAATCGGCAACCCGGGGGAATGGCGATCGGACTCGGCGGATCACCGGGCAAGACCGGAGGCCGCCAGACGGACGTGGGGTCTGGGAACGGGACCGACGCCCGCAGCGCCTGGGTGTAGGGGTGGAGCGGCCGCTCGAAGAGGGCCTCGGTCGGTGCCTCCTCGACGACCTGGCCGAGGTACATGACCGCGACGCGATCCGCCACCTGCCGGACGACCGCGAGATCGTGGGAGATGAAGAGGTACGCGACCCGGAACTCCGCCTGGAGGTCGCGGAGGAGCGCGAGCACGCGCAGCTTGACGGTCACGTCCAGGCCCGACGTGATCTCGTCGGCGACCACCAGGTCCGGACGGAGCGCGAGCGCCCGCGCGATCGCGACGCGCTGTCGCTGCCCGCCCGAGAACTCGTGCGGGTAACGGCGCGCGGCGTCCCGCGGGAGCCCCACCCGGTCGAGGAGATCCCCGACCATGCGGTCATGATCGCCTGGAACCGCGTGGACCGCGAGGGGCTGCGCGACGATCGCGCCGACCGACCGCCGGGGGTTCAACGACGCGTAGGGATTCTGGAAGACGATCTGCATGCGCCGCCGGATGGGCCGGAGCGCCGCCTGGGAGAGCTCCGTGATGTCCTCGCCGCTCAGCAGCACGCGCCCCGCGGTGGGCTCCACCAGGCGCAGGATGCTCCGCCCCAGCGTGGTCTTCCCGGAGCCCGACTCCCCGACCAGGCCCAAGGTCTCCTGTCGCGCCAGGCCGATGCTGACGCCGTCGACGGCGCGCAGGGTGCGGACCGGCTCGAGCCACCCGCCCCGCCGAAAGTGGGTCCGGAGGTCTCGCGTCTCGAGAAGCGGCGGGGAGACGGCCGCGCCGTTCACGCCGCCTCGTACAGGTGACAGGCGACCGCGTGGCCGGGCGCGATCTCCCCGAGCGCCGGCATCGCCTGGTCGCAGATCGCCAGGCGGCGCGGACACCGCTCGCGGAACGGGCAGGCCGCGGGCGGCGCGGTCAGGACCGGCATCAGGCCCTCGAGGGCGGCGCCGGCGTGCGCGCGGAGGTCGGCCCGCAGCGCCTGGGCCAGAAGCCCCTGCGTGTAGGGATGAGCGGGGGCGCGGAAGAGGTCCCGAGTCGCCGCGGACTCGACCAGGCAGCCCGCGTACATCACGGCGATCCGGTGGGCCAGGTGGGCGACGACGCCCAGGTCGTGCGTGACGAACAGCGTCGCGACGCGGCGCTCGGCCTGCAGGCCCTCGAGCAGCCGGAGGATCTGCGCCTGGGTGGTGACGTCGAGCGCGGTGGTTGGCTCGTCGGCGATCAGCAACGTGGGGTTGCAGGCGAGCGCCGCGGCGATCATGGCGCGCTGGCGCATA
>JBIOVM010000185.1:0-94828 GCA_044867785.1 Candidatus Rokuibacteriota bacterium
GTCTGACCCCGAGCCAGCGGGCCGTGCGGAGGAGGCGCGCGTCGCCGTGGCGGGGCCCGACCAGCTGGACGCCGATGGGCAGGCCGTTGGCGCCCCGCATGAGCGGGAGCGTGATGGCCGGCATGCCGGTGAGGGTCCACAGCGTGCAGAAGCTCGGGTCGCCGGTCGAGTCGAGCCCCGCCGGCGCCGTTCCGGGCGCGGCGGGGGTCAGGATGGCGTCGTAGCGCTGCTGGAAGAGCTCGGCGAGGCCCTCGGCGAAGGCCCGCGCCCGGGTCCGCGCCCGCTGGTAGTCGAGGGCCCGCACCTCGCGCCCCCGCTCGAGGAGGGTCCGGAGCGCGTCGGAGAGCCGGTCCCGCCCCGTCTCCCACTCCCGGTCGAGGCTCTGGGCCATCTCGGCTTCCATGATGAGGCGGTGCCACTCGAAGGCGTCGTCGGACTGGATCAGGTCGACGTCCTCGACGCGGTCCCCCAGGAGCGCCTGAAGCTCGGCGAACGCCTCCCGCGTGTCGGCGTCGGTGCGCTCCCAGCGGGACGTCCGGACCAGGCCGAACATCGGCGGCAGCGGCGGCTCCTCGGCCGCCACGTCGCGGAACGGGATGCGCGCCCGCGGCCGGGAGTCCGGGTCGCGCTCGTCGAACCCGACCAGCTGCTCGAGCGAGAGCGCGATGTCCTCGATGGTCCGGGCGAAGAGGCCGACGGTGTCGAGCGTCCGGGAGAGCGGGAACACGCCCGGCCGCGGGATGAGCCCGTGCGTCGGCTTGAAGCCGTAGACGCCGCAGAACGAGGCCGGGCGGATCACGGAGCCGTTCGTCTGGCTGCCCAGCGCGAGGGGCACCATGCCGGCCGCCACCGCGGCGGCGGACCCGCTCGAGGACCCGCCCGGCGTGTGGGCGGCATCGTGCGGGTTGCGCGTCTTGCCGGGCGCGTAGTAGGCGAACTCGGTCGTGACGGTCTTGCCCATGACGATCGCGCCCGCCGACCGCAGCATCGAGACCACCGCGGCGTCGCGCGAAGGCGTCCGTCCCGCGTAGATCGGGGATCCGATCTCGGTCGGCATGTCCCCGGTGTCGATGATGTCCTTGACGCCGACCGGCACCCCGTGGAGCGGCCCGGTCGGACGGCCGCTCGCCCGCCACTCGTCGGCGGCCCGCGCCTGCGCGAGCGCGTGTCCGGGGTCGAGGAACGCCCAGGCCTGCACGTCCGCGTCGACCTCGCGGATCCGGGCCAGGCACGCTTCGACGACCTGGACGGAGCTGAGCACTCCGTCGCGGATCAGGCGCGCCGCGTCCGATGCGGTCAGGGCATGGAGGTTCGTCAGGTCCACATCAGTTCCCGTAGAGGAACTCGGGCAGCCAGAGCGTCATGCCGGGCCAGATGTACATGAACGCGAGGCACAGCGCGACGATCAGCATGTACGGCATCATGCCGGCGAAGATCTGGTTGAGGGTGACGTGCTTCGGGGCCACCCCCTTCAGGTAGAAGGCGGACATCGCCACCGGCGGGGACAGGAACGCCGCCTGGAGGTTCACCGCCACCATGGTGCCGAACAGCAGCGGGTCCACGTTGAAGTGGCTCAGGAGCGGGATGAAGATCGGGCAGAAGATCACGATGATCTCCGTCCACTCGAGCGGCCACCCGAGCAGGAAGATGATCAGCTGGGCCATGATCAGGAACCCGATCGGGGAGAGGTTCATCCCGAGCACCCACCGCTCGATCAGCCCCTGGCCCCCGTGCAGCGCGAAGACCGAGGAGAAGAGGGCGGAGCCGACGAAGAGCCAGCACACCATGGCAGTCGTCTTGGCGGTGAGAAACGTGGACTGCTTGAGGTTGTCCCGGAGCTCCTGGGACCGGCGGAGGTGCACGAGGCCGGGAACCACGGTGCCCAGGAAGGTGCCGCCGATCGCGCCCGCCACCAGCAGGGACGAGAGCGGCTCGCCCTGGGACCACCCGAGGCCGAAGCCGAGGACGGCGCCGGCGAGGCTCCACCACCAGACGTCGCGCGCGTACTTCGACATCACCGCCAGGTACAGGGCGCCGAGCGCCCCGATCGCCGCCGACTCCGTGGCGGTGCAGATCCCGAACAGGATCACCGCGAGGACGACGATGGTGAGCACTCCCAGCGGCACGACGGACGCGATCAGCTCCTTGAGGATCTCGAGCTGCTCGCCGTCCATGCGCCGGTAGTAGACCAGGAGCACCAGCGCGGCGAGCGCGGCCAGCCCCCAGAACCACTGGTAGAAGTGCGCGGGAACCCGGCTGGCCGTCGACACCGGGGCCCGGGCGGCCGCCGACCCCATCTCCTCGGGCGGCGCGTCGGCGGCCCGCGCCGGCTCGTCGCCCTCGACCTCCGTCTCGGCGGCTCCGAGCTCCTGGGGCATCTCCTCGGCGGGGGCGGTCGGGGCCGGGGGCGCGGGCGTCGCCTTCGCGGCCGGCGCGGGCGCCGCCGGCCTGGCGGCGCGGGCGGTCTGGGGGCTCGCGACCGCGGCCGGCGCGTTGTAGACGACCACGTACCACCACGTGGCGCCGAACACGCCCGCGGCGAGCGCCAGGGGTACCAGGAGCGCCAGCGCGTTCTTGACGATCGCGCCGTAGACCAGCGCGTGCTCGCCACCGGGCCGGCCGGCGCGCGCCAGGCCGGGCCGGAACAAGGAGCCCACGACGCCGAGGGGCACGCTCCGCAGCCCGCTCCGCTCGAGCCGCTGGAGCCAGTCGGGCACCGGGAGGCGATACTGGTCCGGCCGCAGCGTGGGCGCGATCCGGGGGTTCAGCGTGGCCCACCCGAGGATGTAGGCCAGGTAGAGCGCGGTGAGGAAGAAGCCCGGCAGCATCGCGGCGGCGTAGAGCTTCACGATGGACTGGCCGGCGACGGCCGCGTAGACGATCAGCATCACCGACGGGGGGATCAGGATCCCGAGCGTCCCGCCCGCCGCGATCGCTCCCGACGCCAGCCGGATGTCGTAGCCGGCGTTCAGCATCGGGCGCAGCGCGATCACGCCCATGAGGACGACGACCGCGCCGACGATCCCGGACGCGATGCCCCAGAAGGCGCACACGAGGAGCGTGGTCACGGCGAGCGACGCGGGGACCCGGCGGAACGCTAGCTGGACGCTGTGGAACATGCGGTCCACCAGCGCCGCCCGCTCCATCACGTAGCCCATGAACACGAACAGCGGGACCGAGAGCAGCGTGTCGTTGGTCATCACGCCGTACGTGCGCTGCACCATCAGGTCGAAGATCTGGTTCTGCCACCAGTGCTGGCCGGGCGCGACGAACGCGAGGAAGCCGAAGCCCATGCCGAGCCCCATCAGCGTGAACGCCGTCGGGAAGCCCATCATGATGGCGATCACGATGAGCCCGAGCATGGCGAGGCCGAGGAGGGGGTCACTCACCGCTTCGGCTCGTCCTCTCGGTCCTCTCGGATCGCGTGCTCGTGCACCACCCCTTCTTCCATGACGCTCCGGTGGCGGGCGGCCTCGTCGATCGCCTTGGCTCCCTCCATGGCCGCTCGGCGGGACTCCTCGTCGACGTACTGGCTGTGGCCGAGCTGGGTGTCGATGACGTCGATCTCCTCGACGTCCTGGATCCGGGCGGGCCAGGCGCCGGTGCGGAGGCACACGATGCAGCGCAGGATCTCCGCCACGCCCTGGATCATGACGAGCATGCCGGCGAGCGGGATCACCGACTTGAAGTGGTACACCGGCGGACCCTCGGCGGTGACCGTCGAGTGCTCCCCGATGCGCCAGGAATCCGCGGCGTAGCCGAACCCCGCGTAGATCAGGGCCAGGATGCCGGGAACGAAGAACAGGAGGTACAGGGTCAGGTCGAGCGCCGCCTGCCGGCGGGGCTTCAGATAGAGGTACACGAAGTCGGCCCGCACGTGACCGGCCTGCGCCAGCGTGTAGGCGCCGCACAGCATGAACAGCGTGCCGTACAGCATGTTGTTGAAGTCGAAGATCCAGGCGGTCGGCGCGTTCAGGATGTAGCGCTTGAAGACCTCGATGGAGACCACGAACGTGAGCGCCACGATGAGCCATGCGAAGGCCTTGCCCGACCAGTAGCTGAACCGGTCGATGGCGCGGATCAGGCGCTCGGCCGTCATGGGCTTACCCGGGACGCACGACGGACCAGCGGCCCGGCCGGCGCCGGACGGCTGGTCCGTCGGAGCAATGGCACCGAGCGACTAGCTCTTCTTCGCGAAGTAGTGGTTGTACGCCATCCGCCGGCTGACGTTGGTGTCGAGATCCCACTTCACCGCCCGCTCGGCGAACTTCTTCTGCGACTCGGCGATCTCCTTGAAGAGCGGGTTGTCGGCCGACTTCTTGGCCGCCACCTCGTCGTAGACCTGGAGCTGCTTCTGCAGAATGGCGTCCGGGGTCTTGAAGAACCGGACCTTGTCCTTCGTCTGCAGCTCGACATAGTCCTTCGAGTACCGGTCGATGGCCTTCCACGACATGTCGGCCGACGCCGCCTCGACCCCGTTCTCGATGATCGCCTTCATCTTGTCCGGCAGCGCGTCGAACTTGGTCTTGTTGAACGTGATCTCCAGCTGCTCGGCGTTCTGGTGGTAGCTCTGCAGCATGCAGATCTTCGAGACGTCGGCGAAGCCGAGGATGCGGTCCGACGTCTGGTTGTTGAACTCGGCGGCGTCGAGGAGGCCGCGGTCCAGGGCCGGCACGATCTCGCCGCCGGGGAGCGCGTTGACCGCCGCGCCCAGCCCCGTGAACACGTCGATCGAGATGCCGACGGTGCGGAACTTCAGCCCCTTGAAGTCGTCGACCTTGGTGACCGGCTTCTTGAACCACCCGAGCGGCTGCGTGTACATGGGCCCGTAGGGGAAGGACACCACGTTGGCGCCGATCGAGGCGTAGAGCTTGTTGAGGAGCTCCTTGCCGCCGCCGTACTTGTGCCACGAGAGCAGCATGTTGGCGTCCATGCCGTACCCCGGGCCCGATCCCCAGAGCGCGAGCGCGGTCTGCTTGCCGTAGTGGTACACGAGCACACCGTGGCCGCCGTCGAGCGTGCCCTTCGACACGGCGTCGATCAGCCCGAACGCCGGGACCACCGCGCCGGCCGGCAGCACCTCGATCTTGAGGTCGCCGCCGGTCATGTCGTTGACCTTCTTCGCGAAGTCGAGGGCGTACTCGTGGAAGATGTCCTTCTGGGGCCAGGTGCTCTGCCAGCGCATCGAGATCGGTCCCTGCGCCTTGAGGACGTTGGGGAAGCCGAGGGCGGCGGCCCCGGCGGCAGCGGCGGTGGCGCCCGTCAGGAACCTCCGGCGCGACGCCGCGGCGACAACGTTGTGCTCGCTCATGCTGCACCTCCCTTGGTGCTGGCGGGTTGACCCAGAGGTTCGTGTCGCGGACTCCGTTGCTTCGGGACGCCATCGAGGGACGGACCGCTCCGACGAGGCGGCGCCATTCTACCGTCCGCCCCCATCCCCGGCAAGCGATTCGCTCCCGTCGCGCGGGCCGGGCCGCGACCGTCGGTCCCGCGTCTCGTCGTGGGAACGCCGAGCCGCGGCGTGGGGTTCCGCGGGAGCCGCGTCGGGCCGGCGGGCGTTGACGGAACGCGCCGCCTGGCCGAGGATGGGCGAGTCGTGACCCCCGAAGCGTCCTCCAACGGCTGGCGCGCCCTCTGGCCCCTCGACCTCTCCGTCACCTTCCTCAACCACGGCTCGTACGGGGCCTGCCCCCGCGCGGTGCTGGACGCCCAGGCGCGTCTCAGGGAGCGGCTCGAGGGGGAGCCGGTCCGGTTCCTGAGCCGTGAGCTGGAGGGCCGGCTCGACGAGGCGCGGGCCGCCCTCGGCGCCTTCGTCGGGGCTCCACCCGATGACCTCGCCTTCGTCCCGAATGCGACCACCGGGGTGAACACGGTGCTCCGCTGGCTCGACCTCCAGCCGGGCGACGAGATCCTCGCGACGGATCACACGTACAACGCCTGCCGAAACGCCGTGGACGCGGTCGCGGCGCGCGCCCGCGGCCGGGTCGCAGTGGCGCCGGTGCCGTTTCCGCTCCGCGGTCCCGAGGAGATTCTCGAGGCGGTCCTCGGCCGCGTGACTCCGCGGACGCGCTTGGCGCTCCTCGATCACGTGACCAGCCCGACGGGCGTCGTCCTGCCGATCGAGCGGCTGGTGCGCGAGCTGTCCGCCCGAGGCGTGGATGCGCTGGTCGACGGGGCCCACGCCCCCGGGATGGTGCCGCTGGACCTCCAGGCGCTCGGCGCCGCGTACTACACCGGCAACTGCCACAAGTGGATGTGCGCGCCGAAGGGCGCCGGCTTTCTCCATGTGCGGCCTGACCGCCAGGCGGGTGTCCGCCCGCTCGTGATCAGCCACGGCGCCAACTCGCGGCGCACGGACCGCTCGCGCTTCCGGCTCGAGTTCGACTGGCTGGGGACCGTCGATCCGACCGCGTACCTCACGGTCCCCGAGGCGATCCGGTTCATGGGCTCGCTGCTGCCGGGGGGGTGGCCGGCCCTGATGGCGCACAACCGGAGCACGGCGCTCGGGGCGCGCGACCGGCTCTGCGCGGCTCTCGCCGTCCCGCCGCCCGTGCCCGACTCCATGGTGGGCTCGCTCGCCGCGGTCCCCATCCCGCCGGGCTTCGGCCCCGCGCCGCGGGATGGCGCGCCGGACCCCCTCCAGGCCGCGCTCTTCGATCGCTTCGGGCTCGAGCTGCTCGTCTTCACCTGGCCGGCCCTCGCGACCCGGATCCTTCGCGTCTCGGCGCAGGTCTACAACGCCGCGGGCGACTATGAGCGCGTGGCCGAGGCGCTCGGCGTCCTGCGGCGCGAGTCGGCATGACGGGGTCCCGCCCTCCCATGCTCGGGGACGAGATCCGGGACAGCCGCGCGTGGCGCCGGCACGAGCTGTCACCGCGGGACTGGCTGGTGCCGCTGACGCCGCCCTGCGTCGACGAGCTGGAGACCTCGCTCCGGCAGTGGCGCCGCGATCCGCTGCCGACGCTCCTCCTGACGCCGGATCAGTTCCCGCTCGCCGCCTGCGCCGATCTGATGGCCCGCGTGCGCCATCAGCTCTGCTCGGGCATCGGGCTGGCCGTGGTCGACCGGGTCCCGGTCGAGCGCTACGAGCCGGAAGAGAACCGCGTCCTGTGCTGGCTCTTGACCCAGCTCGTCCAGCGGCCGGTCGCGCAGGCGTGGAACGGCGCGGTGCTCTACGACGTCCGCGACACGGGCAGGGCGCTCGAGTACGGGGTCCGGCGATCCGTCACGAACCTGGACCTGACGTTCCACACGGACGGCCCTTGGCTCGACCTGCCGCCCCATCTGGTCGGGCTCTACTGCGTGAACCCGGCCCAGGAGGGCGGCGTGAGCCGCTTCGTGAGCCTGTGCACCGTGCACAACGAGCTGCGGCGGCGTCACCCCGACCTCCTCGCGCGCCTCTACCAGCCGTATCCGTGGGATCGTCAGGCTGAGCACGCGGCGGGCACCGCCAAGACCGGCAGTCAGCCGATCTTCCAGTCCGACGGCAGCGCCGTGGTCGGGCGCTTCAACGAGCGGCTCATCGAGACGGGCGCCGAGCTGGAGGGCACGCCGCTCGACGCGCACGGCCGCGACGCGCTGGACGCGATGCGCGCGCTCGTGGACGCCCCCGAGCTCTGGGTCGAGTTCAGGATCGAGCGCGGCCAGATCCAGTTCCTGAACAACCGCCAGTTCGCGCACAGCCGGACCGACTTCCGGGACGCCCCCGAGCCCGCGTTGAAGCGGCACCTGATCCGGGTCTGGACCCGGGAGGAAGGCCGCCGCACCTTCTACGCGTGAGTGCGAGTCCGACTCGCCATACGGCACGCCCCGATCCACGCGGGCGTGCTCTAGTCTCGCCTCCGCCGCGATCGGGCCGGCTCCGACGCGGCGGCGCGCGCGGACCGCTCAGCCGAAGCGTTCGGAGCCGCCGCTTCCGCCGGCGGAAGCGGCGGCTCCGCCGCGTCCGGCACCAGCTGGTGGAAGAGGCTCGATTCGCGCATGTAGAACCCTTGCGTGTGGAACGAGTCCTCGAGCCGGAGGTACCGGTAGTCCAGGTGGTGGCCCAGCTCGTGGAGCAGGGTCCTGAGATAGGTCCGGAACGCGACGACCCGCCGCAGCCGGGCGGTGCGCATCCAGAGCTGGACGCGCGGCAGGCGGCGGTCCTCGGTGTAGAGGCCTTGTAGCTCGCCCCAGCTGTTGTGCGGGCGGGCGGCCAGCACCTCCACCCGGCACGGTCCCACGGCGAAGGCCTGGGTGAGCCCCGTGAAGAGCTGCTGGGACGCGACCTGCACGGCTTGCCGATCCTCCGAGACCAGGGAAGCGTCGAGGGCCGCCACGCGCGGATGGAGCTCCCGTGCTCCCGGCAGCGCGAGGCGCGTGATCTCGTCGCTCCGCCGATAGACGCGCTGCTGGGCACGCGTCAGGCGCTCGTAGTAGCCGAACCGGCGCGGCGGGGTGGGCGGCTTGTCGGGCACGCAGGATGAGGCGCCGGCCGGGCCAGCGAGGCCCGGCCGGCGGGCGGGGTCAGTCCTTCAGTACGTCTGCCGTCCGAGGAACGTCCACTTGCCGTCCTTCACCACCAGGTACACCTGGTCCTTCGCCTCGCGCTCCCGCTGCTCGTTGAACGAGAACGTGCCGGTCACGCCGGCGAACGTCCGGGTGGCGGCGACGGCGTCCCGGATCGCGTCGCGGTCCGTTCCGACCTTCTCGATCGCGGAGAGGATGATGCGCGCCGCGTCGTACGTCGTCGCGTGGTACGGCTCGGGCTTGTCCCCGGGGTGGAGCTTCTGGTACATGGCGACGAAGTTCTTGACCACGGGCGCCGGGTCGTCGGCGTTGAACTCGGTGTTCACGGCCAGGCCCTCGGCGTTCCCCTTGCCGGCGATCTCGAGGAACTTGTCCTCGTAGAGCGTGCCGGTGCCGACCAGGGGCGCGTTGATGCCCAGGTTCCGCGCCTGGAGCGTCACGAGCGCGCCGGTCGTGTAGTACGTCAGGATGGCCAGCGCGTCGGGGTTCGCCGCCTTGATCTTGGTGAGCTGGGCCTTGAAGTCGGTGTCCTTGTCGTACACCACCTCCAGCGCCGCCACCCGCGCCCCGAGCTTCTCGAGCTCCTTGACGAAGTAGTCCTTGGTCTGGATGCCCCAGTCGTTCTGGACGTAGACCACGCCGATGTTCTTCTTGCCGAGCTTCTTGACGGTGTACTGCGCGAGATCGGGGACGTAGACCGAGATGGGCGACCACATCCGGAACATGTACTTGCCGCCCTGCTTGGTGAGGTCCGTGTGGGACGCCGACGGCGTGATCGTCGTGAGGCGCGCCCGCGTGTAGATCGGGATCGCCGCGAAGCAGGCCGACGAGGAGTAGTGCCCGAGGACGGCGAGGATCTGGTCGTCGGCCGCGAACTTCTGCGCGACGGTGGCGGCCTCCTTGGGGTCGCCCTTGTCGTCCTCCACGCGGATCACGACCTTGCGGCCCTTGATGCCGCCCTTGGCGTTGACCTCGTCCGCGGCGAGCTGCGCGCCCTCCGAGAACTGCTTGCCGATCTGGGCCAGGTTGCCGGTCATGGGCGCGGCGACGCCGATCACGAGGTCCTGGGCCGCGGCCGGGCTCCCGGGGAGCGCGACCGCCGCCAGGACCAGCAGGGTTCCGAGGGCACGCAAGAGCTTCATGAGGTCCTCCTCACGCGACGTGGGTTCGGGATTGAAGTTGGAGCGAGCCTGGCTCGAAGAGCCGTCCGCGGACCACGACGGCTCTCACGGCCCGGGCGTCGGCCAGGCGGCGGAGCGGATTGCCGGCCACCAGCACCAGATCGGCCTGCGCGCCCGGCGCGACGCGCCCGAGGTCGGGCCGGCCGAGCGTGTCCGCCGCGGCGGCGGTGGCGGCCCGGAGCACGGCCGCGCTCGACAGCCCGCAGGCCCGCAGCCGGCGCAGCTCCTCGTGGAAGAGGAATCCGGCGCAGGGCTTGAGCGCGTCGGTTCCCGCGAGGACCCGGCCGCCGAGCCGCGCGTAGTCCCGGACGAACCGCTGGTAGCGCGCGAGGCCGCGCGCCCAGCTCGCGAAGTCGCGCGGCGTCCACGCCGCGCCGAAGAAGCGCTGACCGAGCCACCCGAGGAGATCACGACGGGCGGGCGCGGGCAGGCTCCGGGTGTCGCCGTCCCGGTGGATCCGGGCGGTGTAGCGGCCCAGGATCGCGTCCATGCCCGCCAGCGTCGGGACGAGGTATGTCTCGTACTTCACCATCTGGTGGCCCAGGCGCTCCAGGCGCGCGGCGTCCGCGCGCGCCCACAGCCGGGCGAGCATCGCCGACCGCTCGGGGATCGTCCGGTACCGGAGCAGCTCGACCTCGGGAAGGGTCTGGGGGGATTCCGGCAGCCGCGAGGTGTTCTCGAGCCCGTCGTAGCCCAGCGCGACCGCCTCGCGCGCGGTGAGGCTCCAGGTCTGGCCCGTCACGCCGAGACCCAGCCGGTGCGCCTCGTCGACCGCGGCGCGGGCGACCTCGAGGCCGGGCTTCTGGGTCAGGATGATCCCGTCGACGCGGTAGTCGGTCTTGAGGCGCTGGACCGCCAGGCGCGCTTCGTCCGCCGAGTAGAGGGGCCACGACATCGCCGGGTAGTCGGGGGAGACCCCGTCGAGCAGCGGGCCGAGCGAGAAGATGCGCCCGCCGGGCGTGCGGCCGGTCTCCACGGCGTCGCGGAGCGCGAGGACGGCGTCGGGGTCGTTGCCGGCGTACCGCACGCTCGTCACGCCGTTGGCGAGGTAGAGCCGGAGCCCGAGCGCCGAGACCAGGTGCGAGTGCATGTCGATGAAGCCCGGCAGGAGGGTCCCCCCGCGGCCGTCGAGGATGCGGGCATGGCGCGGCGGCGTCATCGCGCCCACGACCACCTCGCGGATCCGCGGGCCCTCCACGACGACGGACGCGCGCTCGAGCGCGCGCTCGGACACGCCGTCGAAGACGCGCACGTCCCGAACCACGAGGAGACTCATGAGTGTCGCGTGAGGCCGGTCGCGCCTCGGGGCCTGCCCTGGGTGGCTCTCGCCCCGGCCGGCCGGACCGAGGGCCCGCCACAGGTGCTCCCTGAGCGCCGCCGCGCCGTTGCCGCGCCGCCGCGCGTGGCCGAGTCCGCCGACGCGTGTGCCGGCTCGCGCGCAGCCCCACGCCGCGCGGCACGCGACGGGAGCCAACCGGGGCGGGCCCTCGGGGCCGGCCGGACCCGCGGAGCCCTCACCAGGGCGGCGACCAGCCCGCGGCGGCGAGCGTCTCGAGCGGGACGATGAGGCGCGCCGCCATGACCGGCCGCGGCGAGGTCCCGATGCGGAGCTCCCCCACGATGGCGAGGAGCATGTGCGCCTCCTCCGGATCCTCGTCCCCGGAACCGAGGGTCAGCGCCGGCGGCGTGTCCGCGTTCACCGAGAGCAGGGACCACGTGGCCTCGGCCGGGTGAGGCGTCATCGCGAGAGCGTGCCGCCCGACCGGAGGCGCCCATAGACGGCGGGGTTGACCACGCGGTCGGGCCACTCGCCGCGGAGCACGGAAGCGGCCTGGCGGCTCGCCACGCGCGCCGACAGCGCGGCCGACTCCGTCGATTCGCCGGCGGCGTGGGGGCTCGTGATCACGTTCGGGTGCTGCAGCAGGGGATTCTTCGGATCGGTCGGCTCGGCTTCGAACACGTCGATGCCGGCGCCGGCGATCCAGCCCTCCTGGAGCGCCCGGGCGAGGGCGGGCTCGTCGACGACGCCCCCGCGGCAGCAGTTGACGAAGTAGGCCGTCCGCTTCATCGCCCGGAACTCGCGCTCGCCCATGAGATGGCGGGTGCGCCGGTTGAATGGCACCTGGACGGAGATCCAGTCCGACTCGCGGAGGAGCGCGTGCAGGTCGCCCACGAGCGGCACGCTGAGCTCCCGGGGGACGTGCTCCTCGACGTAGGGGTCGTACGCGATGACCCGGAGGCCGAACGGCTGGAGCCGCCGCGCCAGCGCCTGGCCGATCTCGCCCAGCCCCACCAGGCCGGCCGTCTCGCCGTCGAGCGGCGAGATGGGCCGCCCCGCCGGGCGGTCCCACACGCCCTGCCGCATCGCCCGGTCGTACTGGACGAGCTTCCGGTTGAGGGCGAGGATCATCGCCGCCGCGTGGTTCGCCACCTCCAGGTGGCACATCCGCGCGGCGTTGGTCACCAGGATGCCCGCCTCGGTGGCCGCGTCGACGTCCACCGTGTCGTAGCCGTGGCCGAATCCGCAGATCGCCTGTGCCCGGTCCATCGCCGCCACCATGTCGGCGTCAACCTTGAAGAAGCCGATCATCACGACGTCGGCGCCGCGGACCGCCTCGCGCGCCTCCGCCGGTGTTCGGCACTCGATCGCCACCGTCTCGACGTCGAGCCCGTCGAACGCCGGCGCCCAGAACTCGAAGGGATAGAGCTTCGTCGGGGGGTGGACCATCACCACGCGGGGCTTCGTCACGGAGTGGGCTCCTTTCATCGCGGCCGGCGCGCCTCGCGCCTCTGATCGTTCGACGGCCTTCGGCCGGTGGCGGGCCGCGGCGGCCTCCCGGTCAGGATCATCCGGCGGTGGAATAGGCGCAGCGGCCGATCGCGACCACCGCGTCGTTGGCGTCTCGGAGCTCGACGTCGGCCACTCCCACGGTGCGACCGACCTTGACCGCACGGGCCAACGCCCGGAGGTCTCCGCGGCGGGCGGGACGCAGATAATCGACCCGAAGGTCGATCGTGGGCACGCCGTGCCCCAGCCGGGACGCGATCGCATAGTCGCCCGCGATGTCGATGAGGGCGGAGATGACGCCGCCGTGGTACCAGTCCGAGTCGTCGGACCGACCCAGCTCGTCCCGCCAGGCGAGCCGCATCTCCACGACGCCGCTCTCGGCCCGGATCAGCTCGAGGCCGAGCAGGCGGTGGAAGGGCGACGCGTCGATCCGGAGATGCTCGCTCACGCCGCTCACTACGGTATCCTCGCGCCGCGGGAGACGATCGGACGGCCTTGGTCCGACGGCCTTCGGCCTGTGGCGCCCCGCGGGCTCATCGCACGGACTCGATGGGCGGGAGCTCGGCGGCCTGGCGCTTGAGGGCCGAGCGGTCGAGCTTGCCTGTCCCGCCGAGCGGCAACCGGTCCAGGAAGAATATCCGACGAGGGTGCGCGTAGGGGGCGCCGCGCTCGAGGAAGAAGCGCTTGAGGTCCTCCTCGTCCGGCGGCGCGCCGGCATCGCGGGCGACGACGTAGGCGACCGGCACCTCGCCCTTGGTGGCGTGGCGGGCAGGGACGACGCAGGCGTCGCGGAGGCCGGGGTGCCGGAGGAGCACGTCCTCGACCTCCTTCGGATAGAGGTTCTCGCCGGCCACGTTGATCATGTCGTCCTTCCGGCCGACGAAGTAGTAGTACCCGTCGCGGTCGCGGCGCATCAGGTCGCCGGTGTGGAGCCAGCCGTCGCGGATCTTCTGCGCCGTCACGTCGGGGAGCTTCCAGAAGCCCTTCGCGAGCCCGGGATTTTGCGTCACCAGCTCGCCGACCTCGTCGACGGCGCAGTCGGTCACGCCGTCGGCCGTCGAGACGATCCGGTTCCGGCAGTCGGCGACGTCGACGCCGCACGAGCCGAGCTTCTTCAGCCCGTAGCGCGGATTCGCCATCGGCACCGGTCCGCCCTCGGTCAGCCCGTACGACTCGCCGATCGGCGCCCCGAAAACCCGCTGGAACTCGACGAGCAGCTCCTCCGGCACCTCGGCCGAGCCGCAGAGCGCGTAGCGGATGGAGCGCACGCTGTGGCGCGCGAGGGCCTCCTTCTCGGCGAGCATCAGCTTGTACATCGCCGGGACGCCGGTGAGGTAGGTGACCTGGTGGCGGTCGATCGCGCGGATCACCTCGACGGGATCGAAGCCGGGCAGGATCACGAGCGAGCCGCCGGCCAGGAGGAACGGCTTCACCGCGCCGATCATCGCGTTCTTGTGGTAGAGCGGGACGGCGACCAGCGCGCGCTCCGTGTGGTCGATGCACGCCATCTTGCGGATGATGTCCGCGTTCCACACCTGGCCGCGGTGGGCGAGGAGCACGCCCTTCGGCTTGCCGGTGGACCCCGAGGTGTAGGGCTGCATGCACACCGCGTCCGGGTCGAGCCGGCGGCGCCGGAAGCGGGGCGAGGCGCCCTCGAGCCACGCGTCCCAGCCGATGGCTCCGTCGGCGGGCGGCGCGTCCACCACCAGGTGCGCCAGCCCCTTGACCTGGCTCGCGAGCCGCCGGGCGCGCTCGGCCTGGTCCCGCCCGGCGACCAGGACCGTCGCCTCGGCGTCCTGCACCACGTAGGCGAGCGCCTCGTCGCCCATGCGGATGTTGAGCGGGACCGACACGGCCCCGAGCCGCATGGGCCCGAGGAACGCCGGCAAGAACCGCCAGTCGTTCGAGAACATCAACGCGACGCGCGTGCCGACGCCCACCCCGAGGCCCGCGTAGGCGTTGGCGGCCTTGTTGCACCAGGCGTCGAGGTCTCGGTAGCTGAGCGTCGTGTCGCCCTGAATGACCGCCACCGACGACGGCGCGAGCCGGAGAGGCACGTCGAACACGTGGCCCAGTGTCTCGGGAAGCATCGCGCGCGGTCCTCCGAGGCGGTGTCGATCGAGCCCGGCGCGTGCCCCCGCGGATGGCGGCGGCGCGTCCGGCTCCGAGGGCGAGTGTACGCGGTGCCGTCTCTTGGCGACAAGGGCCGCCGCTCCCAGCCCATCACGAACCGCTCCGTTCGCTCGGGTCCCTTCCCACTGACCCTCGCGGGCATGCGGGCGGCGCTGGGCCCCGCAGGCGATCAACTTCGGCATCCTCGTGGTCGACGACGCGGAAGGAGCGACGCGCGGGGACTCGCAACACCCTCGCGCCGTCTCGGTCCGGAGAGGGCCGGGGCATCCCGGGCGGCCCCGGCCGTTTGCTGCGCCGGGCGGATCGCCTGCAGTACCCTAGGAAGTCCAATGACCTGCCCGGGGTGTGGGTCCGCCGTCCAGCCGGACTTCGCCTTCTGCCCGAAGTGCGGGAGCAGGCTTCCCGCCACGTGTCCGGCCTGCGACGCGGCGTGCTCGCCCGATTTCACGTTCTGTCCTCGCTGCGGCGCGCGCCTCCGCAGCGAGTCCCCCAAAGAGGGCGCGGCGATCGGGCCCGCCGCTGCCGGTCCCGCCGCTCCCGCGACCACCGCCGCGAGGGGCGGCCTTTCGCCGGCACCGCCGGCCGCCTCACGGGGGCGTCTGCCCGAGGGAGCCCGACCTGCCGTCGACCACCCGGCCGAGGGCGACCGGCGACTGGTCACCGTTCTCTTCGCCGATCTCTCCGGCTTCACGGCGCTGAGCGAGCGTCTCGACCCTGAGGAGGTTCGTGCGCTCCAGACGGATCTCTTCCGTGAGCTCTCGGAGGCGATCGAGCGCTACGACGGCTTCGTCGAGAAGTTCGTCGGCGACGCCGTCATGGCCGTGTTCGGCGCGCCGCGCGCCCACGAGGACGACCCCGAGCGGGCACTCCATGCCGCCCTCCTGATGCACGAGCGGGTGTCGGCGCTGAACGAGCGATGGGAGCGGCGTCTCGGGAGAGCCCTCACCCTTCACGTCGGGGTCAACACGGGCCCCGTCGTGGCCGGCACGATCGGCTCGGCCTCCGGGGGCGCCTACGCGGTGACCGGTGACACCGTCAACACCGCGTCCCGCCTGCAGAGCGCGGCGGGTCCGGCCGAGACGTTCGTCAGCCCCTCGGCCCAGCAGCTGGCCGAGCACGCCTTCCTGCTGAGCCCGGCCGGCGAGATCGCGATGAAGGGAAAGAGTCAGCCCTTCCCGGTGTTCCGGCTGAAGGG
This sequence comes from Candidatus Rokuibacteriota bacterium, assembly GCA_044867785.1. Taxonomy (GTDB): domain Bacteria; phylum Methylomirabilota; class Methylomirabilia; order Rokubacteriales; family DASRDR01; genus DASRDR01. Next base: position 15,806 of record JBIOVM010000185.1, read on the forward strand.
GCCCCGCGGGACCCGGCGCTCCGGGCGGGGGCTGGAGGCGCTGGGGTTGAGCGCCCCCATGGTCGGCCGGGCGGAGGAGCTGGAGCAGATGGTCGCCGCTTTCGACCGGATGCTCCGTGGCCGGGCGCAGCTGGTGAGCCTCGTCGGGGAGGCGGGGGTGGGCAAGTCACGGCTCCTCCGCGAATGCCTCGCTTCCCTGGAGGCCGGCCAGCGGCTCGGGTCGGTGACGGTGCGTCACGCCGTCTGCTCCTCCCTGATCGAGCAGCCCTACTCGGTGTTCGCCGCCTTCTTCCGCGAAGCGTACAACGTGGCGATCGGGGACCCGCTCGACGTCGCCCGTGCGAAGCTCACGTCGGGCCTGACGGCGCTTGGCGGCAGCGAGGAGGAGACGGCGACGATCGCGTCGCTCCTCGGGCACGTCCTCGGGATCGAGACGGCCGACCGCTTTCGCCACGTCGAGCCCGAGCAGCTCAAGCGCCAGATCTTCCTGGCGATCCGCCGCCTGGTCGAGCGACGGCTCCAGCACGGTCCGCTGGTGCTCACGGTCGAGAACCTCCACTGGGCAGACGCCGCCTCGGTGGAGCTTCTCCAGGTGATCGCCGACCGGCTGGCCGACCAGCCCCTTCTGGTGGTCGCGACCTACCGGCCGTCGCTCGAGCTCCGGGGTCTCGCCACCACCCGGGTGGCTCATACCGTGCTGCGCTTGCTGCCGCTGGCGCCGGTGGACAGCGAGGCCTTGCTGGCCGCCTATCTCGGCGAGTCGATCGACGTCATGCCGCCTCCGCTCCGTCAGCTCGTCCTCGCCCGGGCCGGCGGCCAGCCCTTCTACCTGGAGGAGATCCTCCGGGGTCTGATCGCCGGCGGTGTCCTCGTCCATCGAGAGGGCAGATGGGCCCGCCGGGCCGGGGCCGCCGCCGACGTGCCGCCGACGATCCATGGGCTCCTGCTCGCCCGGGTGGACCGCCTTCCGGAGGGGACGCGGCGCGCTCTCCAGGAGGCGGCCGTCCTCGGGCCTCTGTTCGACGCGGCGCTGCTCCGCCAGGTCGCGAGCGACCCATCCGACCTCGGCGGGACGCTGGAACGGCTGGAGGACGGCGATTTCCTGGAGGAGGCCGCGCGGCCCGGAGGCGAGGGGAGCGCGCGAGGAGACCTCCACTACCGGTTCACCAACACGCTCCTGCAGGAGGTGGCGTACCAGAGCTTGCTGCTCCGCCGCCGGACCGAGCTGCATGCGCGAGCCGCGCATGCGCTGGAGGGCGCGGTCGGAATGCGTCCGACGCGCCTCGAGGACATCGAAGCCCTCGCGCGCCACTGGAGTCTGGGCGGCGACCGACAGAAGGGTGCCAGCTACCTGGTCGCGGCGGGTGACTGGGCGCGGGGCATGTACGCCAACGAGGACGCCATCCATCACTACGAGCGGGCACTCGCGACGCTCGGGGAGTCGCAGGCCTCCGAGCCCGAGATGTCGGGTGTGAGGGAGCGCCTGGGCGACCTCCTCGTGCCCCTCGGCCGTCGTGCCGCGGCGCTCGATCACTACGAGGCGATCCTGGCGTCTGCCGCCGCCACCGGCGACTCCGTGACCCAGGCGCGGATCCAGCGGAAGCTCGCGGCCATGGAGTGGGACGCCGGAGACCGTCCGGCCGCCATTGCCCGGCTCCGCACCGGACTCGAGCTCATGGAAGGCCAGCCGGAGCACATCGAGCTGGCGCACCTCTACCAGGAGATGGGCCGGCATGCGTTCCGGACGGGCGACAACCAGGGCGCGCTGAGCTGGGCGGAGCGGGCCCTGGCCCAGGCCGAGCGCGTCGCGTCGAGCCTGAAGTCTCGGGGCGCCCCCGCGGATGCGGGCGCCGCCACCGCGATGGCCCAGGCCTACAACACGCTCGGCGTCGCCGAAGCCCGCATGAACCGCCTCCGGGACGCCGTCGGCCACATCGAGCGGAGCGTCGCCGTCGCCGAGGCCCACGATCTGATGCAAGCCGCCTGTCGCGGCTACACGAACCTCGGGGTGCTCTACAGCACGCTCGACCCCAAGCGCGCGATCGATACGTGCGTCCGGGGCCTCGAGACCGCCAAGAAGATCGGCGACCTCGGACTCCAGTCGCGGCTCAACACGAACCTGGCCGTGGCCTACTGCGCCCTCACGAACCGTTGCGAAGAGCAGGGTCTGGTCGCGGCCCAGACCGCCCTCGAGCTCGACCGCCAGCTCGGCCAGCTCGACCATCTGGCGGTGCCGCTGATCGTGCTGGGCCAGATCCAGCAGTGCCATGGCGACCCGGAATTGGCGCTCGGCCACTACCGGGAGGCGCTGGCGCTCGTCGAGCAGATCGGCGAGCCCCAGCTCTTGTTCCCTTGCTACGATGGTCTGGCCACGCTCTACCTCGACCGCGGTGACGAGACCCGGGCCGAGGAGTTCATGCAGAAGGCGCAGCAGGTCTGTGAGCGGGCCGGGCTGGATCCGGACTCCTTCGTCGTCCTGCCGTTCCTGGAATGAGGAGAAAGGTATACATGGCCGCAACCGACGTGCGTCCGCCCGTGGCTCCCGGGGAACGGGCACCCGACATCGTGCTGCCGTCGGGTCACGGCGAGGGCACCGTGTCCCTCGCCGACTACCGGGGGAAGAGCCCGGTCCTGGTCGCCCTGTTCCGAGGGCTCTACTGACACTTCTGCCGGCGGCACGTCGTGCTGCTCAGCGCCACCGCCAAGAAGCTCGAAGCGGTCGGGGTCCGGACGCTCGGCGTGATGGCCACCAGCCCCGACCAGGCTCGGCTCTTCTTCCGCTTCCGGCCGCCGCGGATCCCCATCGGCTGCGATCCGGACCTCGCGACGCATCGGGCGTACGGCGTGCCCAACGTGGCCGTGACACCGGAGTTGTGGCAAGCCGTTCAGGCCGCCGCCGTCGACGAGCTCCGCGGCATGGGGCAGGAGGTTCCGGACGCCGCGGCGTACGAGACCTTCGGACGGCTCGACGGCTACACGCGGACCGAGGGTGACATGGCCGACTTCGAGCGTCACCGTGCCCAGCGCACGGGGCAGTTTCTGGTGGACCGGGCCGGGTTCGTCCGGTGGATGAACATCGAGGGCGCCCCGGGTCACACCGGTGTGGACCAAATGCCCTCCGACGAGCAGCTGCTGGCCGCCGCCGCCCGGGCGCTCTGAGGAATGGACGAGTCTCATGCGCTGCGGCCCCCGCTCAGGCCGGGAGAGCGGGCGCCGGACTTCGCACTGCCTCGGGCGGACCGCGAGGGGGTCGTGTCGTTGGCGGACTACCAGGGCAGGGGCCCGCTGTTCTTGGGGCTCTTCCGTGGACTCTCCTGCGCGTTTTGCCGCCGCGCGATCGCGCAGCTCGACGTGACCGGTGATCGACTGCGGGCGCTCGGGGTCGAAACCCTCGGGATCGTCGCCACCACTCCGGAGAACGCACGGCTCTACTTCCGCTATCGTCCCGCCCGCCTGTCGTTGGCGGCTGACCCCGAGCTCGGCACGCACCGCGCGTACGGCCTCCCCAGGGTCGAGCTGCCCTGGGAGGCCGTTCAGTCCACGCGCGTGAATCCGACGGGCGAGCTGCCAGTGCCGTTGCCGGTCGGGGAAGCGGTCAAGGCGTTGACCAGGCTCGATGGGTTCCGGCCGACGGATATCGACCGGGAAGACACGCAACGAGCGTGGAGCCAATCGGCCGGCGAGTTCCTGATCGACCGAAGCGGCATCGTCCGGTGGGCCTTCGTCGAGTACGCCACCGGAGATCTGACGGACATCGGGAAGTTCCCGGCGGACGAGGAGATCCTGGCCGTCGCGCGGGCGCTCTGACGCGCGGCTACCGGAGTCGCACGGCTCGGCCTCTTAGTCTTCCGTATCGCGCGAGCGGACCGAGGTCGGCGATCAGCCGGCTGGCTTGAGCGCGACGACGTTGAGGGTCGGGACGGGCCGCGTGAGCCCGCGGAGGGACAGCGCGCCGACCTCCTCGACGTCGACGAACGCCTCGACGGCCGCGGCGACGCGGGACGTGATCAGGACTTGCCCGCCCTGCGCTTCGGCGCAGAGCCGCGCGGCCAGGTTGGTCACGGTGCCGATGGCGCCGTAGTCCCAGCGGCCCTCGAAGCCGATGGCGCCGATCGTCGCGTAGCCCTGGGCGATCCCGACGCCGAGATCGAGCTCGTAGCCGCGCTTCCGCCAGCCGGCCCGGAGCTCCCGGACGCGGTCGCGCATCACCACCGCCATCAGGACGGCGCGCTCGGCCGGATTGTCGACCGGCACCGGGTCGTTGAAGAAGACCATCATCCCGTCGCCCGTGAAGCGCTCGAGCGTGCCCTCGTGCTCGAGGATGAGCCTGCCCATCGCCTCGTGGTACTCGCGGAGGACGCTCATCACCTCTTCCGGCTCCGCCGTCTCGGCGAACGCGGTGAAGCCTCGCAGGTCCAGAAACACGACGGTGACCTCCCGCCGGTGCGTGCGGAGCGGGTCGTCGGTGCCGCCGGCCACGATCAGCTCGGCGAGCTGCGGCGAGAAGAAGCGCTTCAGCCGGCCGAGGCGCTCGACCTGGGCGACCTGCTCCGCCACGCGCCGCTCGAGGGTGCGGTTCCACTCGGCCAGCGCGAGGGCGTGCTGGGCCTCCTGGTCCTGGAGGCGTTTCTTCTCGAGGCACGCGCCGATCCGGGCCCGGAGCAGCACGGGATCGTACGGCTTGGGAAGATAGTCGTCCGCCCCCAGCTCGATCGCGCGGACGACGCTGGCCGTCTCGTCGAGGGCCGAGATCATCAGGACCGGGATGTGCCGCCGCTCCGGGTCCTGCTTGAGGCGCGCCAGCACGGTGGGCCCGTCGAGGTCCGGCATCATGACGTCGAGGAGGATCAGGTCGACCGACTCCGTCTGGACGAGGGAGAGCGCCTCGGCGCCGCCGGCGGCCATCCGCACCCGATGGCCGTCCCGCGTGAGGCGCCGCGCCAGGAGCTCGCGGTTCTCCCGGTCGTCGTCGACCACCAGGATCGCGGCCGGTGCTTCCGCCGGCTCCCGCCGGGAGGTCCGACCCCCGCCGCCGGCCTCCGCGCTCGGCATGGCGACGTCCGCCAGCGTCGTCCCGGAATGGCCCGCGTCCTTCGTCCAGTCCGAGACGAGCGACCGGAGCCGCGACACCGCGGTGCCGATGCGCTCGGCGTCCGCCGAGACCGTTCCGGCAGCGTCCTCCGCCGCCAGCCGGACGAGGCGGCTCACCGCCTGATCGAGCCGGTCGAGCGGCGCCGCGATCTCTACGGCGAGGCGGGCCACGTCCACGCCGCCCGTCTCGACCCGCGCCGGAGCGAGCGATTCCTCCACGACGGCGAGGAGCGCGCGCCCCTCGCTGTGGACGCCGCGGACCACCGCGGGCAGCGCCCCGGTTTCGCCGGCATCCTCGAGGAGGATCTCGCTGTAGCCGAGGATGTGGTTGAGCGGCGTCCTGAGCTCGTGACGGAGGTGGGCCAGGCTCGTCGGCTTCGGCGTCATCGCGCCAGAAGCGCCTCGATCTTCCCGAGGAGCCGCTCGAGCTCGATCGGCTTCGTGTCGAAGTCGTCGCAGCCCGCGGCCAGGGCTTTCTCGCGGTCACCGGCCATGGCGTGCGCCGTGAGGGCGATCACCGGGATCGACCGAGTGACGGGATCCGCGCGGAGCGCCCGCGTCGCCTCCCAGCCGTCGAGCACCGGGAGGCTCATGTCCATGAGGACGAGGGCGGGCGTCTGCGCCCGCGCCTTCGTCACCCCGTCCTGGCCGTCCACCGCGATGATCACCTCGTACCCGCGCTTGAGCAGGCGGCGCGAGAGCATGTCGCGATTCATCTCGTTGTCCTCGACCAGGAGGATCCTCGGCATCAGCGTCTCCTCGCTCGCCCCGCCGACGTCGCCACGAGGTCGCGCACCTCGCCGAGCAGGACGTCGCGGCTGAGCGCGCCCTTCTGGAGAACGCTCGCCACGTAGCCGTTCAGGCGCTCGTGGTCGGACGGGGAGAGGTCCTTCGCCGTGATGACCACGACGGGCAGGGCGCGCCAGGCCGCCTCCGCGCGGACGGCGGCGACGAAGTCGAATCCGTCCATCTCCGGCATCATGAGATCGAGCAGGATCACGCCGGGCACGGTGTCGCGGAGCCGGGCCAGCGCGGCGCGCCCGTTCTCGGCCTCGACCACCGAGTAGCCCTCGCGCTCGAGGACCCGTCGCGCGAGGTCCCGGAAGTCCGCGTCGTCGTCGACCACGAGGACCGGAAGGTCCCGCCGGTAGCGGGCGAGCACGGCCACGAGCCGCTCCCGGTCGATCGGCTTCGTGAGGTAGTCGGCGGCGCCCAGCGCATAGCCGAGGTTCCGGTCGTCCAGCATCGTGAGCATCACCACGGGGATCTCGGCCAGCCCGGCGTCCGCCTTCAGCGCCGCCAGCACCGACCAGCCGTCCATGCCGGGCATGAGGACGTCGAGCGTGATCACGTCCGGCTGGAGAGTCCGGGCGAGGTGGAGGCCCTCTTCGCCGCCGCCGGCGCCTACCACCCGGAAGCCTTCCTTGCCCAGGAACCGCGCCATGAGGTCGCGCACCGCGGCGTCGTCGTCGATCACCAGCACGGTGCTGGCGCCGGCCGCCACCGCATCGCGCCCGGTCGGCGGCAGGGCATCCTTCGTCGCGTCCCGCACCTCGGCCGGCAGACGGATCGTGAACGTGCTCCCGCGCCCCGTCTCGCTCGCGACGGTGATGTCGCCGCCCATCATCCGGCAGAGCCGCCGGGACAGCGCCAGCCCGAGTCCCGTCCCGCCGTAGCGGCGGGTCGTCGACGCGTCGGCCTGCCCGAACTCCTCGAAGAGCCGCGCCGTCTGCTCCGGCGTCATGCCGATCCCCGTGTCGCTGACGGTGAAGACGAGGGCGTCGCCGTTCACGGCCGGTTCCCGCGTGGTCTCCAGGGCGACGAGGCCGCGCTCGGTGAACTTGCAGGCGTTCGACAGGAGGTTGAAGAGCGCCTGGCGGAGCTTGGTCACATCCGCGCGCATCGTCCCGATGTCGGGAGCGCACCGGATCTCCAGTCGATTCGCGTTCTTCTGAGCCAGGGGCTCGAGGACGGCCGCGACATCTCGCACGAGCGGTGCCACCTCGAAGGATTCCAGGTAGAGCTCCATCTTCCCGGCCTCGATCTTGGAGAGGTCGAGGACGGCGTTGATGAGCTCGAGCAGATGCTTGCCGGCCGCGTTGATCCGCTGGAGGTCGGGGACGAAGTCGGCGGCGTGCTGGTCCCGGGCCTCCTCCTGGAGCATCTCGCTGTAGCCGATGATCGCGTTGAGCGGCGTCCGGAGCTCGTGCGACATGTTGGCCAGGAACTCCGACTTGTGGCGGCTCGCGACCTCGAGCTCCCGGCTCTTCGCCTCGAGCTCGCGAAACAGGCTGGCGTTCTGGAGCGCCAGCGCGGACTGACCGGCGAAGGTCTGGAGGAGGTTCACGACCTCGTCCGGGAACAGCCCGACCGCCTGGCGCCATACCGTCAGCACGCCCAGGATCCGCTGCTCGGACAGCAGCGGCACCGCCAGGACCGAGCGGTAGCCGAGGCCGAGGAGGACCGCCCGGATCCTGGTCGCGCTGTACGCTTGGTCGTCGCCGATGTCGGGCAGCTGGAAGGGCTCGCGCCGGAGGGCCGCCTGGCCCGTCGCGCCCTCCCCGAGCCGGATCGGATCGGCGCGCAGCGCCTCGACGAGCTCCGCCTCCATCCGGTGGCTCGCCTGGAGCCGGAACGTCTGGGTCGCCTCGGCGTATTCGTAGACCACGCCTCCGGCCGCGCCGGCGAGCTGGACCGCGCGACTCACGATCGTGGAGAGGACGGTCGGAAGGTCGAGTGTGGAGCTGACCGTCCGGCTCACGGCGCTCAAGGCCTGCAGCTCCTCGACCGAGCGCGTGAGATCTCGAGTCCGGGCTTGGAGCTCCGTCAACAGACGCACGTTCTCGGTGGCGATGACCGCCTGGTCGGCGAACATCTGGAGGAGGGCGACCTCGGCGTCGGAGAAGGGGAGGACCTCCCGGCGGGAGACGACTATGGCCCCCACGGGCCGGCCGTCCTTCAGCATCGGCACCGCGACGTACGAGCGGTGGCCCATTACCTTCGAGAAGCGCCGCGACTCCGGGTGCACGTCCGAGCCTTCCCGCATGTCCCGGATCCGGAGGACGCGGCCCTCGGTGATGGCCACCGCGACCATGCTCCGCCGCTCCTCGGCCCGCATCGGGTACCGCTCCGCGAAGGCCTCGACGCCCTCCGGCGACACGTTATGAAGGGCCCGCGTGTGGATCCACTCGCCGTCGAACGAGAACAGCACGCTGTAGAAGCCGTTACACAGTCGAACGGAATTGCGGACGATCGCCTCGAATACCGGCTGCGCGTCCATCTGCGCCCCGCTGATCGCCCGGAGGATCTCGCTGGTGGCCGTCTGCTGCTCGAGCGCCTCGGAGAGGTCGCGATTCCGCGCCTCCAGCTCCGTGAAGAGGCGCACGTTCTCGACGGCGATGACGGCCTGGTCGGCGAACGTCTTGACCAAGGCGATCTGGCTGTCGGAGAAGGGCTCGGGTTCGGCCCGCGAGATCCGGATCGCCCCGATCGGTGCTCCCTCGCGAAGCAAAGGCACCGCGAGGGCGGAGCGATAGCCGATCGCGTCCGCCACACTCACGAACCTGAAGTCGGGCTCCTTCGTGACATCGGGCACGTGGACGACGGCTCGGTCCAGGATCGCCCGGCCCACCCAGGTCTCGCGGGTCGCGCCCATGGGGAACATCCGCTGGATCGCCGCGAGCCCGTCCGCGCTGAGGTTGTGGTGGGCCACCAGACTCATCATGTCGCCGTCGAACTGGTAGAGCGCCCCAAACAGTCCATGACAGAGCCGTACACTGCTCCGCACGATCGCCTCGAACACCGGCTGGACGTCGGTCGGAGAGCTACTGATGACGCGCAGGATCTCGCTGGTGGCGGTCTGCTGCTCGAGCGCCTCGGAGAGGTCGCGGTTCCGCGCCTCCAGTTCCTGGAAGAGGCGGACGTTCTCGACGGCGATGACGGCCTGGTCGGCGAAGGTCTTGAGCAATGCGATTTCTCTATCCGAGAACGGACGTGCCTTCCCGTCCAACGCGCGCCGGCCCACCCCGATAGCTCCGATGGGGTTCCCCTCCCGGAGCATCGGCACGCCGAGAATGCTCCGATAACCCAGGACTCGCGCGAGCTGTCGAGAAGCCGGCGCGACCTCCAAGTCATCGTCCACGTCCGGTACATGAATGGCCGTCCGATCGAGGATCGACCGGGCGACCAGGCTGTCCCGACTGGGTCGCAACGGATACACGCTGCTGAACAGCTCGGATGCTTCAGGCGTGATGCTCTGGTGATGGGCCACGGCGTGGATCAGATCGCCGTCGAACCGGAAGACCGTCGTGAACACACCATCGCATAGTCGCATGACGCTCTGGACGATCGTGTCGAAGACCGGCTGGACGTCGGTCGGAGAGCTGGAGATGACGCGCAGGATCTCGCTGGTCGCCGTCTGCTGCTCGAGGGCCTCGGTGAGGTCGCGGTTGCGAACTTCCAGCTCCTGGAAAAGGCGGACGTTCTCGATGGCGATGACGGCCTGGTCGGCGAAGGTCGTCACCAGCTCGATCTGCTTGTCGGTGAAGGGTCGGGCCTCGATTCGCATGAGGACGATGACGCCCACGACGGTGGATTCCCGCAGCATGGGGACGGCCAAGTTCGTGCGGGTCTCCGCCCCCCGCTGGCCCGCCCATCGGTATTCCGGGTCCGCCGTGTAGTCGGGGATGTGCACGACCCGCCGGTCGAGGACGGCCCGCCCCGTCGCGGACCCGCGATCCAGCCCGATCGGGTTCCGCTTGGTGATCTCGAGATACTCCGGGCTCGCGCCGTAGGCGGCGACCACGCGATAGAGCGACTCCTCCTGTCGGTAGATGAACCCAAGGTCCGCGCTGCACAGTCTGGCGGCGCTCTCGATGAGGGTCTCCAGCACGGGCTGGAGGTCGAACGTCGAGCGGCTGATCACCTTCAGGACTTCGCTCGTCGCCGTCTGCTGCTCGAGGGCCTCGGTGAGGTCGCGGTTGCGGGCCTCGAGCTCGGTGAAGAGGCGGACGTTTTCGATGGCGATGACGGCCTGATCGGCGAAGGTTTTCAGCAGCTCGATCTGTCGTTCCGAGAACGGCCCCGCCTGCGCCCGGGTGACCAGGATCGTCCCGATCGGGTGGCCCTCGCGCAGCAACGGGGCGGCGAGTCCGCTGCGCCAGCCTCCGGCCAGCGCGATGTCCCCGAGGTACTCGGAATCTTCCAGAACGTCGGGAAGATGGGCAACGGCTCGGGTGAGGATCGCTCGCCCCGTCAGTTGCTGGCGGGTTGGCCGCATCGGATACAGGCGCTCTACGGCGGCCAGCGCGGCAGGCGTGTAGTTATGGTGGGCAGTGGTGCGGTGCACCATCTCACCGTCGAACATGTTGACGGCGCCGAATAGACCGTCGCAGAGTCGCACCGCGCTTCGCACGATCGTGTCGAAGACCGGCTGGACGTCGGTCGGCGAGCTGCTGATCACGCGGAGGATTTCGCCGGTGGCCGTCTGCTGCTCCAGCGCCTCGGTGAGGTCGCGGTTGCGAGCTTCCAGCTCCGTGAAGAGGCGGACGTTCTCGATGGCGATGACGGCCTGATCGGCGAAGGTCTTGAGCAGCTCGACTTGCTTGTCCGAGAACGGGCTGACTTCCGCCCGCGCGACCGTGATGGCGCCGATCGACGTCCCCCCCCGGACCATGGGTACCGAAAGCACGGTGTGGAAGCCCCCCTGCACGATGCTCGGAGCGGCGTATTCAGGATCGGCGGCGAGGTCCGGCACGTGCACTACGTCGCCGGCGAGGATTGCGCGCGCGGTCACGGTGTCCCGCGACGGAGGCCTCGGAAAGGCCTGCCGGACACTCTGAAGGGCGTCCACGCTCCAGTTGTGATAGGCGGCGAGATGGATCAGGGTGCCGTCGAACCGGAACAAGCCACCGTTCGTCGCGCTGCACAGGGTCGTGGCGCGGCGGATGATCGTGTCGAAGACCGGCTGGACGTCGGTGGGGGAGCTGGAGATGACGCGCAGGATCTCGCTGGTCGCCGTCTGCTGTTCGAGGGCCTCGGTGAGGTCGCGGTTGCGCGCCTCGAGCTCCGTGAACAGGCGGACGTTCTCGATGGCGATGACCGCCTGGTCGGCGAAGGTGATCACGAGCTCGATCTGCCTGTCGGTGAAGGGCCGGACCTCGGTCTGCCGAATCACGAGGACGCCGATGACGGTACCTTCCCTGAGCATCGGCACGGCGAGAATCGTGCGGACGGGTAGGCCCTGACCTGCCGCCCAGCTGTACTCGGGATCCTCCAAGACATCGGGTATGTGAATGGCCCGGCGCTCGATGGCTGCCCTACCAGTCGCGGAATCCCGGCCGGAACGGATTGGGTTGTTCTGGATGGTCTGGATATGCGCCTGCGAGAATCCGTAGGCCACCACCATTCGGTAGAGGTCTCCGTCCGGCCTGTAGATCGCGCCCTTGTCGCCGCCGCCAAGCCTCACCGCGCTCTCGATCAGGGTCTCCAGCACGGGCTGGAGGTCGAACGCCGACCGGCTGATGACCTTTAGCACCTCGCTGGTCGCGGTCTGCTGCTCGAGGGATTCGGTGAGGTCGCGGTTCCGCGCCTCGAGCTCGGTGAAGAGGCGCACGTTCTCGATCGCGATCGCCGCCTGGTCGGCGAAGGTTTCGAGCAACGCGATCTGGCTGTCGGTGAACGGGCGAACCTCGTGTCGGTTGACGCCGATGACGCCCAGGACTTCGCCTCCCCGCACCATCGGTATCGTCAACACCGTGCGGATGGGATCGACCTGTCGTGCGGCCCACGTGTACTCCGGGTCCGTCCGCACGTCCTCGATGTGAATCGTGCGACCCTCGAGTGCTGCGCGCCCGGCCACGCTCCCTCGCCCTGGTGCGAAAGGAGTCCGCTCGAAGAAGGCTTTGAGCTCGGTCGAGGCGTTGTGAGCGGCGACGACTCGCAGCAGGCCCGCCTCGAGACGGAAGATGAACGCTTGCTCGGCGGCGCAGAGCCGGACCGCATTCTGGGCCAGCGTCTCGAAGACTGGCTGAAGATCGAAGGTGGTCCGGCCGATCACCTTAAGCAGCTCGCTGGTGGCCGTCTGCTGCTCGAGAGCCTCGGTGAGATCGCGGTTCCGCGCTTCCAGCTCCGTGAACAGGCGGACGTTCTCGATGGCGATGACGGCCTGGTCGGCGAAGGTCGTCATGAGGTCGATCTGTCGCGTGGTGAAGGGTTTCACGACGCGTCGCCACATCACGAGGGCGCCGATCGGCTCGCCGCCGCGGAGCATCGGGACCGCCAGCACGGTTCGGTACCCTGTCGTCCGCTGGACGGCCGTCGCCGTGTACTCGGGGTCCTCCAGCACGTTTTCGATGTGGATGATCCGGCGCTCCAGGATCGCCCGTCCGGCCGAGGTGCCGCGCGTGGGTGACGTCGGGAACACGGTCTGGGCCGCCTCCCTTTCCTCGCGGGACGCTTTGGAGAGGACCGGCAGCGTCAGCACGCGCCCGTCGAACCGGGCCAGCGCTCCGAACGACGCGTCGCAGAGCCGAGTGGCGCTCTCCACGATGGCTTCCAGGACCGGCTGGACGTCGGTAAGGGATCTCGAGATGATCCGCAGGATGTCGCCGGTCGCCGTCTCGCGCTCGAGAGTATCGGCCAGCTCGCGGTTGCGCGCCTCGAGCTCCGTGCGCAGGCGCTCGTTCTCGAGAGCGATCGCGGCCTGGTCGGCGAAGGTCCGCAGGAGCGCGATCTGCTTGGCGGTGAACGGTCGGACCCGAGCCCGCCAGATGATGATGAGCCCGACCGCGACACCGTCGCGCAGGAGTGGAGTCGCGAGCAGCGTGCGAAGGTCGGAGTGAAGCGGCCGGAGCCCAGGGTACCGTCGCTGCGCGGTGGCCGCCTTGGTGTCGTGGACGTGGATCGAGCGGCGATCCAGGACGGCGCAGCCGCTCGGCAGCTCGCGCGTGACCGGGAGCGCCTGGCCGACCCTGCGCAGGGGCTCGGATCCCTGGATCGCTTCCAGCCGGAGCTGGTCGTTCTCCAGACGGTAGATGTGGGCGTTGGACGCCTCGCAGAGGCGGGCGGCGGTCCGCGCGATGGCCTGGAGAATCGGTGCGACCCCCGGGGTCTGACGGGTCCTCCCCGCGCGGCCGGCAGCCGACGATCTCGCACGACCTCGCATCCTGGCTGCGCGGGCCTCCATCGATGCGTCTCCGGTCGTCAGGGCTGAGGGGGCCCCGGGGTGATCGGGTCAGAATGGCGTTCGACGGCCCAGAAGGTAGTCCCAGGCCGGCGAGGGGTCAAGCGTCAGAAGCAAGAGCGGCAGAAGCGACAGCGACAGAAGCGACAGCGGCAGAAGAGGCGCCGCCGGTCAGTGCCGGCGGGCGGCGTGGCGCACCTTCAGGTCCGGAATGACGTCTCGCGCGACGCGCTCGAACACTGCGATCTGCTCGGCCCGGGCGGGGTAGTAGAGGCCCACCTCCGAGATCCCGAGGGCGATCACGCGCTCGACCATGTCGGCGAAGGCGTCCGTCGACGCGTAGTAGTTGATGAGGCCGCCGCCGGCTCGCGCCCCCGCGTCGAACATGAGATACGAGCGTCGGAGCGAGGCGGGCTCCCGGGCGATCGCCCGGCAGGCGTCGTCGATCCGCTGGACCCGCTCGCGCGTTTCCTCCAGCTGGGCCTCGAAGTCCCGGAGGAAGCTGAGGCTGTTCCAGACGTCCGCGTACCGGGCCGCGTGCCTCAGCATGACGGGGCCCATGGCCGCGATCGTGATGGGCGGGCGGGGCTGCTGGACCGGCCGCGGCTTCATCGCGGCGCCTTCGACCTGGTAGAAGCGCCCATGGTAAGTCGCGACCTCGTTCGACAGCAGGCGGTCGACGACCTCGACGTACTCCTTGAACCGCGCCACCCGTTCCGCGGCGCTCCAGTTGGGGAGACCCATCATGGCGTAGGAGGGATCCGTCGTCAGGCCCACGCCGAGCCCCAGCTCGAGCCGCCCCTCGGAGACGTGGTCCACGGTGAGCGCCTGGTGGGCCAGCATGGCCGGGTCCCGGAGCGGGATCTGCGTGACCAGCGTCGAGAGCCTGAGGCGGCGGGTCTCCCGGGCGACCGCGGCCAGGAGGGTCCAGGCCTCGAGCCACGGGCTCCCGGACCCGGTCCAGTCCACGAAGTGGTCGGCCACCCCGCCCACGTCGAAGCCGAGCTCGTCCAGGTGCCGGAAGCGCCTCGCCGCCTCGCGCCACGGCACGTTCGGGAGCACGAGGACGTGGAAGCGCAGCGCGTGGCCCATGACGCTCGACCTACGGCCGGATGACGACCTTGCCGATGACCTCACGGCGCTCCATCGCCCGCTCGCCGTCGGCGGCCTGCTCGAGCGGGAGCACGCGGTCGATGACCGGCCGCAGCCGCCCGGCGAAGGCGAGTCGCGTGATGGTGAGGAGGTCGTTGTGGGTCCAGCCGTTCGAGCCCTGGATCGTGTGCTCGCGCCGGAAGAGATAGCGGATGTCCGTCTGCCCGATGGGTCCCGACGTGGCGCCGCTGATCACGAGCCGCCCGCCCTTGCCGAGGGCGCGGATCGAGCGCTCCCAGGTGGCGGCGCCCACCGTCTCCACGATCACGTCGACGCCACGCTTGCCGGTGAGGCGGCGCACGGTCGCGTCCCAGTCCCGGTCCTCGGCGTAGTTGATGGCGACGTCGGCCCCGAGCTCCGTCGCCCGCTCGAGCTTCTCCGCGGTCGACGCGGTGGCGAGCACCCGCGCCCCGGCCAGCTTGGCGATCTGGATCGCCGCGAGGCCGACACCGCCGACCGCGCCGTGCACGAGCACGTCCTCGCCGGGCTCTACGCGCGCGTGCGTCACGAGCATCCGCCAGGCGGTGCCGAACGTGATCGGGAGGCAGGCCGCCTCCTCGAACGGGTACTGGTCCGGCAGGGGAATGGCCTGGCGCGCGGGGCACTTCACGTACTCGGCCAGCCCGCCCGGGTCCATCTCGCCCAGCATGTGAACGCGCAGGCACTTCGGCACCTCGCCGTCCCGGCAGTACTCGCAGACGCCGCATCCCCAGGACGGGTTGAGCACGACCCGGTCTCCGACGCGCGGTCGCTCCACGCCCGGACCGACCGACGCGACGACCCCGGCGACGTCGCCGCCGGTGATGTGGGGAAGCGGCGTCGGCTCCCCGGGCATGCCCTCGCGGGTGAAGATGTCGAGGGGATTGAGCGCGCAGGCGTGGACCCGCACGACCATGTCGCCCGGGCCCGCCACCGGATCGGGCCAGGCGGGCTCGTAGGTGAGGACCTCGGGCCCGCCGTGCCGATGGATGACGATCGCGCGCATCGGGAGCCGGGTCAGGCGGAAGCGAGCGCGGCGACCACCGCGTCGCCGACGGCGGCCGTCGTCCCGGGGCCGCCGAGGTCCGGTGTGAGGTCGCGGCCCGCGCGGGTCACGGCGTCGACGGCCGTCTCGATCCGTCGGGCCGCGGTCGCCGCGGCCTCGTCCCCGTCGCGCCGGCCGAGCCACTCCAGCATGAGGGCGGCCGAGAGGATCGTCGCCAGGGGATTCGCGACGCCCTTGCCGGCGATGTCCGGCGCGGTTCCGTGGGACGGCTGGAAGAGGCCGTGGTGGTCGCCGATGTCGCCCGACGGCGCCATGCCGAGCCCGCCGACGGTGGCGGCCGCCAGGTCCGAGATGATGTCGCCGAACATGTTCTCGGCGACCACGACGTCGTAGTGACCGGGGCGCTGGACGAGGTACATCGTCATCGCGTCGACGTAGGCATGCTCCGCCTGGACATCCGGGTAGTCCGCCGCCACCTCGTCGAAAAGGGCGCGGAAGAATGCGTAGCTCTTGAGGACGTTCGCCTTGTCGACGAGCGTCACCCGGCGGACCCGGTCGCGGGGGGCGCCGGGTCGCCGGCGCGCCAGCTCGAATGCCTGCCGGCAGATGCGCAAGACACCGGGACGCGTGACGACGAGCGTGTCGGTCGCGACGTGGCCGCCGACCAGGACGCCGGCGCCGCGCGAGGCGTAGAGTCCCTCGGTGTTCTCGCGCAGGATGACGTAGTCGATCCGGTCGCCGTCCGCGAGCCGGAGCGGGGTGGGCACTCCGGGGTGGAGCCGGATGGGACGAAGCCCCACGTAGAGGTCGAGGACGATCCGGAGCGTCAGCTGAGGCGCGATCTCGGTGCCGTCCGGGAAGCGGACGTCCGGCAGCCCGGCGGCGCCGAACAGGATGGCGTCCGCCGCCTGGCACGCCTCGAGCGTCTCGCGCGGCAGCTCCTCGCCGGTGCGCCGGTAGCACGCCGCGCCGGCCTCCACCTCCTCGAGCGCGAACTCCAGCTGCCCCGGCACCGCCACCGCGGCGAGGACCTTCAGCGCCTCGGCCATGACTTCCGGGCCGATGCCGTCTCCGGCGACGACGGCGACGCGGTGGAGCGGCACGCTCAGGCTCGGGTCGCCGCGCGCTCGCGGCTTCGCGCCATCTCGGCCGCGACCAGGATCGCCTCCACCATGCTTTCCGGGTTCGCCGTGCCGGTGCCGGCGCGGTCGAACGCGGTGCCGTGGTCCACGGAGACCCGGAGAATGGGGAGCCCCACGGTGACGTTCACCCCGGACAGACCGGTCCACGCCTTGCGCGTCTCGTCGTAGCGGAACCCGAGCGCCTTGACGGGCGTGTGGCCCTGGTCGTGGAACATCGCGACCACGCAATCGAACTCGCCGCCGGCCGCGCGGCTCATGACCGTGTCGGCCGGGTAGGGGCCCGTGGCGTCGATCCCCTCGGCGTGGGCCTCGGCGATCGCGGGCGCGATCGCGACCTGCTCCTCGTCCCCGAAGAGCCCACCCTCGCCGGCGTGAGGGTTCAGTCCGCACACCGCCAGGCGCGGGCGGGCGATCCCGAGATCGCGCATCGCCCGGTCGCCGAGCCGGATCGTGCGGAGCACGCGCTCGCGCGTGACCAGCTCGGGGACGCGGCGAAGCGCCACGTGCGTCGTGACGTGGATGACGCGAAGCTCCTTGCCCATGAGCAGCATGGCGTACGCCTTGGCGCCGGTCAGCTCCGCCAGGATCTCGGTGTGCCCCGAGTGCCGCACGCCGGCCGCCGCGAGCGCCTCCTTGTTGACCGGCGCGGTGACGATCCCCTCGATGGCGCCCGCCTCCGCGAGGCGCACGCCGCGCTCGATGTACTCGTACGCCGCGCGGCCGCAGATCGCGCTCACCCGGCCGAGGGCGAACGCCGCCGGATCGGCGTTCGCGAGGTCGAGCACCTCGATGCGATCCCCCGCGAAGGTGGCATCGCCCGGGCGCGCGATCGCCCGCACCGCGAGCGTCACCTGGGCGACCCGGGCCGCGGCGTCCATGACGCGCGCGTCGCCGATGACGAGGAGACGGGCGTTCTCGCGCACCTCGCGGTCGGCCAGCGCCTTCGCCGCGATCTCGGGGCCGACGCCGGCCGGGTCGCCCATGGTGATCCCGAGAACGGGGCGGTTCACGCGCACGCCTCCCAGGCGCGGACGAGGGTGTCCGCGTCCCCGAAGCCCCCGGCCTTGGTCATCACGACGAGGCCCTCGAGCGGTCCGCCCACCAGCGTTCCCAGCGCCAGACCGGGCTCGAGCTCGCCGGCCAGGCGGAGCGCGCTCGCGCCGAGCGCCCGCACTACGGCGATCGCCGTCTCGCCGCCCGTGAGGAGCACCGCGCCCGGTCGAGAGCGCTCGATCCGGGCGCGAGCGGCGTCGCCGAGGCGCGCCGCCATCTCGCGGCGCCGCGCGCCGTCGTCGGCCCCTCGATCCGAGGGGGGCGCCAGGATCTCCAGGCCGTCGCGCGAGCCGAGCCGCGCGAGCTGCGTCCGTATCGCGGGGTGGGCGGTGCCGGTGACCACGATCAGCGGACGTCGGGGCCGCGGCGGCGCACCGGCGCGCTCGGCGGAGCTCGTCCTGGGCAGCCGCGTGGCGAGCGCGTTCGCGAGCCCGGCGGAGCCCGCCAAGAGCATCCCGTCCTGGCTCGCCGCGCCGACGAGCGTCCCGAGGTCTGCGTCGGTTTCGGCATCCGCGCTCAGGACACGCCCGCCCACGCCGGCGAAGCGGCGAAGCCGTTCCGCGACGGGACCGGATCCTTGTCGCACCGTGGAGAGGGGCAAGGCGGTCGCGGGCGCCACGAGGCCGGCCGCCAGGAGCGCCAGCAGGCTCGCCCCCGTGGGCGGGAACGCGGGGTCGCGCGCGATCGCGGTCTCGTCGGCGAGCCGGCCGTCGACGTGGAGCTGGCCGTCCACGACGGTCCGGCCCTGCGCGGGGAACGCGGGGGCGAGGAGGGCCAGGGCGAGTCCCGAGCCGTCCAGCATCCCGTCCATCTCGGCCGCGACGTGGCCGCGAAGGGTGGAATCCACCTTCTTGTAGAGGACGCGCGGCGGCCCGACCTTCAGCGCGCTCCCCGCCGCGCGAGCTCGAGCTCGCGCCTCCTCGACCGGCAGCATCCGGCTCTCGGTGTCGACGACGAGGACGGACGTCGTCGTCGTGCGCGGGAGCGCGGGAGGTCCGTCCCCGTCGCTCACGATCACCAGCGTATCCAGCCCGCGCGCCGCGAACGGCGCGCCTGTGTCGCAGGCGCCGGTCAGGTCGTCGGCCTGGATCCCTACCATCACGGCGCCACGGTAGCCCGCGTCCCGGGAGGGGTCAAGGAGCCCGGCCTTCCGCCGTCCGGCGGAGCCGCCGACGCCGAGCGAGGCTGGCTCCCGGCCGAGGCCGGCACCGCGCTCTTCGATGACGCGAGGAATCCCGAGACGCGTTTACCATGGCACGGAGGGCACGGAGACGACGTCGTGAGAGACGGAGCGCCGGAGCACGCGAGGGATCCCGGCCTGCCGCTGCCCGAGCAGCGGGTGCGGGCCCGGAACCTGTTCCGCGGCGCGGCGAACCGCATTCACGATGACGTGGTCGCGCGGCGCCACGGGTACGCCGGTGCGCTCGTCGCCGGCGTGACGCTCTACGGGTACGTCTCGCGGCTCGCCGTCGCCGCGTGGGGACTCGACTGGCTCGCGCGGGGCACCGCGAGCGTCCGCTTCCTCCGACCCGTCTACGACGGGGACGAGCTGAGCCTCACCGGCCGAGTCGTCGCGCGATCGGCGAACCCGCGGGCCGGTGAGGTGGTGGCCGAGATCGAGGCTCGGAGCGCGTGGGGGGACGCGTTCACGACCCTCGTCGCCGGCCTGGCCTGGGGCGGACCCGACATGGCGGCGCTCGATCTCGGAGCGTATCCCACGGCGCCGCTGCCGAGCGCGCCGCCGCCGGCGACCGCGGCGACGCTCGCGGGTCTCGGTCCGCTGGGAACCACGGTGCTGGACCTGGACCCGACCGTGCTCGCCCAGGCCGCGGACGATCTCGACGATCCCGCGCCCGCCTACCGGGGACCCCGAGGGGTGGCGCACCCCGGCCTCCTCCTCCGCCAGGCGAACCGGGCCCTGGCGGAGAACGTCGCGCTGGGCCCGTGGATCCACGCGTCGAGCGACGTGACGCACCTGGGCCTCGCCCGGGCGGGGGATCGCATCGAGGCCCGGGGGCGCGTCATGCGCGTCTACGAGCGGGGCGGGCGCGGATGGATCGACCTCGACGTCGCCCTCGTCGTTCCCGACGGGGCGCGCTCGATCGCGCGCATCCGTCACACCGCCATCTACCGGCTGGAGAGCGGCGAGTGAGCGCGACATGACCTTGCCGACGCTGGTGCAGACGGGGATCGTTCTGCTGGCGGTGGTGCTGGCCCTCACCACCCTCGCCCGGCGGCTGCTGATCCCGTACCCGGTCCTGCTGGTCTTGGGCGGCCTCGCGTTCGCGCTGGTCCCCGGGCTGCCGCCGGTGCAGCTCCATCCGGACCTCGTCTTCCTCGTCGTCCTGCCGCCCATCCTGTGGTCGGCGGCCTACTTCACCTCGCTGCGCGACTTCCGGCAGAACCTGCGGCCCATCTCTCTGCTCGCCGTGGGACTCGTGCTGGCCACGACGGCCGTCGTGGCCGCCGCGGCGCGGGCGATCGTCCCCGGACTGCCCTGGCCGGCCGCGCTCGCGCTCGGCGCCATCGTCTCGCCGCCGGATGCCGTGGCGGCCACGGCCGTCGCCCGGCGCTTGGCGCTCCCGCGCCGCGTCGTCACGATCCTGGAGGGGGAGAGCCTGGTCAACGACGCCTCGGCCCTGGTCCTGTATCGCTCCGCCGTGGCCGTCATGATCGGCGGGTCCTTCGTCGTGTGGGAGGGCCTCGTCGACTTCGCGGTGGGCGCGGCGGCCGGCGTGGCGATCGGGCTCGCGGTGGGCGTCGCCACGCGCTTCGCGCTCCGCCTCACCGACGACAGCTTCACCGCCATCGCCGCCACGCTCCTGGCCCCCTACGTGGCGTGGGTGGCGGCGGAGCGGCTCCACGTGTCGGCCGTCCTCGCCTGCGTGGCCGGAGGCTTCTACGTCCGCCAGCACTTCAGCGCCGCCATCGCACCGCTCACGCGCATCCAGGCGCGGGCGGTGTGGGACCTCTTGGTCTTCGTGCTGAACGGCATCGTCTTCATCCTCATCGGGCTTCAGCTCGCGGCCTTGCGCCAATCGATTCCCGGCCCCGAGCTGGCGACGCTGCTCTGGCAGGGCGCCGTCCTGAGCGTGACCGCCATTCTGATTCGCATGGTCTGGGTTCCGATCGCCGCCTACGTGCCGCGGGCCATCAGCCCACGGCTCAGGGCACGCGATCCCATGCCGGCGTGGTCCGCCCTCTTCCTCATCGGCTGGACGGGGATGCGGGGCATCGTCTCCCTGGCGGCCGCGCTCGCCCTGCCGCTGACGACGGCCGCCGGCACTCCGCTCCCGTTTCGGGACGAGATCATCGTCCTGACCTTCATCGTCATCCTCGGCACCCTCGTCGTGCAGGGGCTGACGCTCGGCCCGCTCATCCGCCGGCTCGACTTCGGCGACGACGACGCGCTCGAGCGCGAGGAAGCGCTCGCCAGGGAGCGGGCGTCCCGCGCCGCCCTCGACCGGGTGGACCAGCTCGCGCGGGAGGGTTGGGCGCGGCGGGAGCACGTCGAGCGGATGCGGACGCACTACACCCAACGCGTCCGACGCTTCTCGGAGCTGGGCGACCGGGAGGGCTCGGCCGAGTCGGCGGCGGCCCAGCGGCGACTCCGGCACGAGACGCTTTCGGCGGAGCGTCTGGCGCTCATTCGGCTGCGCGACGACGGATTGATCAGCGACGAGGTGCTGCATCGGCTCGAGTACGAGCTGGACGTCGAGGCCATCCGGATCGGCCTCGGCGAGCAGCTGCCGGCGGGGAACGGACCGGCCGTCGGCCGGGAGAGCCAGCCGGGGAGGACGCCATGAGCCCACCGGACGAAGGCCGTCCGATCGTTCACGCTTGTCCTTGACACTGGAATGGGACCTTCCATAGACTCGCGGCACGCCGCGCGGTAGAACCCCGGGGCGCCCGAATCGATCCCGAGGCCCAATGGAGGTGCATACATGACGAAGCGCCGATCTCTGATCCTCGCCGCTATCGGCCTGGTCGCCGCGGTCGCGGTGACCATGGCGTTGACGGAGCGCCTGATTCCAGTCGCACGCGCCCAGGCGCCCGTCGTCCTCAAGATCCAGGCGAGCTGGCCCGCCTCGCTGACGATCTTCGAGCATCTGAAGTTCGTGGCTGAGCGCGTGGACAAGCTCTCCGGCGGGACCCTGAAGATCGAGGCACTGCCGGCCGGTACCATCGTCCCGGCCTTCGAGGTGCTCGACGCGACGAGCAAGAAGGTCATCGACGGATTTCACTCCGTCTCCTACTACTGGGTCGGCAAGAACAAGACGGCCGCGCTCTTCACGGGCGGCCCCGGCGGCACCTTCGGCATGGACTTTGTGGACGTGCTGGGCTGGATGTACGAGGGCGGCGGTCTCGAGCTCTACCAGCAGATGTACAAGGACGTGATGAAGCTCAACGTGGTCCCGCTGCCCGCCTTCCCGAGCGGTCCGCAGGCGTTCGGCTGGTTCAAGCGACCGATCAAGGACCTGGCCGACTTCAAGGGCATGAAGTGCCGCCAGACCGGCCTCAACGCCGAGGTCTTCACCGAGATGGGGATGCGCACCGTCAACCTGCCCGGCGGGGAGATCCTGCCGGCCGCCGAGCGCGGTGTCATCGACTGCGCGGAGTGGGTCGGCGGCATCGAGGACCTCCGGCTCGGCTTCCACAACGTGTGGAAGTACCACTACACGCCGGGGATGCACGAGACCGTGACCATGGGCGAGATCGGTATCAATACCGAGGTGTGGGACAAGCTCTCGCCGCAGCACAAGGAGATCATCAAGTCCGCGACGATGGAGGGCTTCATCCGCTGGTACGCTAAGTGGCAGCGCCAGAACGCCGACGCCCTCAAGGAGTTCGTCGAGAAGCACAAGGTCAACGTCATCCGGACGCCGCCCGAGGTCCTGATCGACTTCCTCAAGGCTTGGGACAAGATCGCCGCGCGCGAGGCGGAAAAGGACCCCTTCTTCAAGAAGGTGCTCGACTCCCAGCGGGAGTACGCCGGGGTCGTCGTGCCCGCCAAGCGCTTCCTCTTCCCGCCCTACGACTTCGCGGCCAACTACTACTGGCCGGCGAAGAAGACGGCGGCCGGCGGCGGGGCGGCGCCGGCGGCGAAGAAGTAGCGATCGGCGCCCCGATCGCATCCGCGGAGGGGCCGGCGCGCCGCCGGCCCCTCACTCCATCACCGATGACGGTCGCGCTCCCGCGAGATCCGGGTTGAGCGGCGCTCCGCGCTCGACGGTCGAGCCGTCGCCCGCGCTGCTCCGGATCACCCGGGCCATCGACTCGTTCAGCGACTGGTCGGGGAAGATCGTCGCCTGGCTGATCCTGCCGCTCGTCCTGAGCCTGACCTACGAAGCGGTCGCCCGCTACCTCTTCGACGCGCCCACGCTCTGGGCGTACGACCTCTCCTACATGATGTACGCGGCGATCTTCATGCTCGGCGCCCACTACACGCTCCTCAAGGGAGCGCACATCAGGACCGACATGCTGTGGGAGAGGTTCTCGGTGCGCACCAAGGGGCGGATCGACGTCGTGGCCTACACCATCTTCTTCTTCCCGGCCATGATCCTGCTCTTCTACGCGAGCGTCGACGAGGCATGGCGCTCGTGGCAGATGGGTGAGCTCTCCGAGCAGACGGCGTGGCGGCCCATCCTCTGGCCGTTCAAGGCCATCGTGCCGCTCACCGCGCTCCTCCTCCTCATCCAGGGCGCGTCCGAGCTCCTCAAGTCCCTCTACGCGGCCCGCACCGGCCGGTTCCTCACCACCGCCGAGACCATCCAGGTATGAACGCGAACGCGATCCTGGGTCTGGTGATGCTGGCGCTCATGGTCGGGGTGATCTTCGTGGGCTTCCCGATCAGCTTCACGCTGCTCTTCCTCGCCCTGGTCCTCGGTTACTTCGGGCTGGGCACGATCGTCTTCGACCTCGCGTTCTTCCAGACCATCGGCCTGATGAAGGAGCAGACCCTGGCAGCCGTGCCGCTATTCATCTTCATGGGTTACGTCGTCGAGCAGGCCGGCCTCATGGAGCGTCTCTTCCGGGCGTTCCGGATCATGCTCGCCCCCGTGCGCGGCTCGCTCTACCTGGGAGTCATCCTCACCGCCACGGTCTTCGCGATGGCCACCGGCATCGTGGGCGCCGCCGTCACGGTGCTCGGCATCATGGCGGCGCCGATCATGATGAAGAGCGGCTACAGCCCCCGGCTCTCCGCGGGGGCGATCGCGGCCGGGGGGACGCTCGGCATCCTGATCCCGCCGAGCGTCATGCTGATCGTGATGGGGCCGGTCATCAATGTGTCGGTCGCCAAGCTCTACGCGGCGTCGTTCGGCCCCGGCTTCCTCTTGGCGAGTCTGTACATCGTGTACACGCTCACGCGGAGCTTCATCAATCCGGCGCTGGGCCCGGCCGTCCCCAAGGAGGAGCGGGCAACGTCGGCTCTCCAGGTCCTCCGCGAGTTCTTCGCCGGGATCGTGCCGCTGACTCTCCTCATCTGCGCGACGCTCGGCACCATCCTGGCCGGCGTCGTGACGCCCACCGAGGCGGCCGCCATGGGCGCGTCGGGGGCCCTCCTCTTGTCCATCGCCTATCGCCGGTTCTCGCTCGCGGGCCTGAAGACGGCAGCGTTCAACACCATGACCACCTCGAGCATGGTCCTCTTCCTCGCCGTCGCTTCGAACATCTTCGGTGCGATCTTTGCGCGGCTCGGAAGCGCCTCGGTCATCACGAACGCCCTGACCGGCCTGCCCGTGCCCCCGTTCGTCACCTTGCTCCTCGTGATGGGCCTCATCTTCCTCCTGGGGTGGCCCTTCGAGTGGCCGGCCATCATCTTCGTGTTCATCCCGATCTTCTACCCGGTCATCGAGGCCCTGAAGTACGACATGCTGTGGTTCGGTGCGCTGGTGGCGGTGAATCTCCAGACCGCATACCTCTCTCCGCCGGTGGCCATGTCCGCCTACTACCTGAAGCAGGTGGTGCCGCAGTGGAGCCTCCGCACCATCTACTACGGCATGGCGGACTTCATGGTCATCCAGGTGGTCGCGCTGCTCCTGGTGCTGCTGTTCCCCGAGATCGCGCTCTGGTTCCCCCGCTGGCTTTTCGATTAGCCTTGGGTCGCCGGCGCGCGTCGCCGGGTCCCTTCGCCTTGACAGTCGCGTCCGACGGGGGCTAAATACCCGAGCGTTCCACCGGAGGGAGATCCATCGTGCCGCGTCGTCCTGGCCCCACTCGGCGTGAGCTCCTGGCCGGCGCGGCCGCGATCGGCCTCGCCCCGGCCTTCGCCGGGCGGCACGTCCTCGCCGCATCGCGGGTCCTCCGGATCGCGCAATGGGCGCACTTCGTTCCCGCCTACGACGAGTGGCTCGACAAGAAGTTCGCGCCGGAGTGGGGGGAGCGGAACGGCGTCACCGTCGAGATCGATCACCTCTCGGTCCACGAGCTGCGCAGGCGCGCCGACACCGAGGTCGCCACCCAGCAGGGGCA
Organism: Candidatus Rokuibacteriota bacterium; assembly: GCA_044867785.1. Classification (GTDB taxonomy): domain Bacteria; phylum Methylomirabilota; class Methylomirabilia; order Rokubacteriales; family DASRDR01; genus DASRDR01. Next base: position 40,884 of record JBIOVM010000185.1, read on the forward strand.
CGACCTCTTCGCGTTCGGCGACTCGCCCGCGTCCTACCAGGCCTACGTGGCTCCGCTGACGGACGTCGTGACGGAGTGCGAGCGCCGCTTCGGGAACCTGCTCGGGTTCGCCCACCGCAGCGCGTTCAACCCGCGCACCAAGCAGTACTTCGCCGTTCCCGAGAGCTGGGCGCCGTCGCCCCTCCACTACCGGGGGGACCTGTGGGGCGCCGCCGGGCTCCGGCCGGACACCTGGGAGCTGGTGCGCGAGGGCGCGCGGAAGATCAGGGAGAAGCGCAATGTGCCGGCGGGCTTCGGCCTGGCCATCGAGCCGGACAGCAACGTGACCCTGCGGGGGCTCCTCTGGGCGTTCGGGGCGGCCGAGCAGGACGAAGCGGGGCAGGTCGCGATCAACTCGCCGGCCACGATCGAGGCCGTCAAGCTGATGTCGGCCCTCTACAAGGAGTCGATGATCGGGGACGTGTTCATGTGGGATGCGGGCTCGAACAATCGCGCGTTCGTGTGGGGCCAGGCGTCGATCATCCAGAACGCGATCTCCGCCATTCGGAGCATGGAGAAGAGCAACCCCCTGCTCGCCCGGAAGGCCCTCCTGGCGCCGCCGGCCGCCGGCCCGGCCGGGCGACTGACGGCGGCCAACGTGATGCACTGCTACGTCCTGTGGAAGTTTTCGGACAAGGCCGACCTCGCGAAGCGGTTTCTGATCGACCTCGTGGCGGCGGGCGAGACGGGCTTCCGCGCGAGCGAGTTCTACAACCTTCCGTGCTTCCCGCGGGCGGTGCCGGACCTCGCGCGCAAGCTGGGCGCCGCCGGCGCCGGTCGGAAGCCCGCTCCCGGGCAGCCCGCGGACCGCTACGGCCTGCTCGCCGAGGCCGCCGCCTGGAGCGCGAATCCGGGGCATCCCGGGTACGTCACGCCGGCGGTCGACGAGACGTTCCAGCGGGGGATCATCCCCGCGATGTTCGCGAGAGCCGCTCGCGGGGATCAGAGTCCCGAGGCGTCGGTTCGGGCCGCGGAGACCGAGATGCGCCGCATCTACGACCGCTGGAGCAAGTAGGTGGACGCGCTGGCAACCAGCATCGCCGGCAGCCTGCCGAAGCCCGCCTGGCTCGCGGCGCCGGAAACCCTCTGGGCGCCGTGGCGGCTTTCCCCCGAGACGCTCCTCGAGGGGCAGCGCGACGCGGTGCTCCTGGCGCTCCGCGACCAGGAGCGGGCGGGCATCGACGTCGTGACGGACGGGGAGCAGACGCGGCAGCACTTCGTCCACGGCTTCGCCGAGCGCCTGGAAGGGATCGACGCGACGCGCCGAGCGCGGGTCGGCATCCGGGGCGACCGGTACGTCGCCGAGGTGCCGACCGTGGTGGGGTCGGTGCGGCGCGCGGCGTCGGTGCACGCCGAGGAAGCCGCCTTTGCGCGGGCCAACACCGCGCGACGCCTGAAGTGGACGCTGCCGGGGCCGATGACCCTGGTCGACACCGTCGCCGACGGGCACTATCGCGATCGGGCCCGGCTCGCCCAGGACGTGGCGGCGGCTCTCAACGCCGAGGCGCGCGAGCTGGCCGCCCTCGGGGTCGACGTGATCCAGCTCGACGAGCCGGCGTTCAACGTGGACGCGTACCTGCCCGAGATCGAGGAGTGGGGCATCTCGGCGCTCGAGGCGGCCATCGCGGGCGTGGGCTGCGCCACCGCCGTCCACATCTGCTACGGGTACGGAATCCGCGCCAACGTGGACTGGAAGGCGACGCTCGGACGCGAGTGGCGGCAGTACGAGCGGACGTTTCCCCTCCTGGCGCAGAGCCGCGTCGGGCAGGTCTCGGTGGAGTGCGCGGCCTCGCGCGTTCCGCTCGAGCTCCTGGGGCTCCTGGGCGACAAGGGGGTCCTCGCGGGCGTCATCGACGTGGCGTCGCATCGTGTCGAGACCGCGGAAGAGGTGGCCGCGACGATCCGGCGGCTGCTCGAGCACGTCCCGGCCGCCCGCCTCCTCCCGTGCACCAACTGCGGGATGGCACCCCTGCCGCGCGCCGTCGCGCTCGGCAAGCTCGTCGCGCTGGGCCGCGGAGCGGCGCTGGTCCGCGCCGAGCTGGGGATCCCCGCCCGGACCGAGGCCCGGGCGTGAAACGGCTCTCCGCCCGACACGCCTTCTTCCACTTCGACCCGGCGCGTCCGCCGGCGCTGCGGCTCAAGCCGGGTGAGGAGCTCCTCGTCGAGGTGCAGGACGCCTTCGGGGGCGAGCGCGACATCGCGCGGATCCCGGATCCGTTCACTCCGGACTGGGAGGGGCATCCCACGCCTCCGGCGACCGGCCCCGTCTACATCGAGGGCGCGGCGCCCGGCCAGACGCTCGTCGTCGACATCGTCGAGATCGTTCCGGCCGCCGAGGGGTTCGTGGCGATCCAGCGCAACGCCGGGTTCCTCCCCGAGCGGTTTCCCACCCCGCGGATCAAGCGCGTGCCGATCCGGGACGGCGCCGTGCTCTTCGACGGCCTCCGGCTCCCCGCCTCGCCGAACTTCGGGACCTTCTCGACCACGCCCGCCTCGGGGGGCCGGGCCGGGATCGCCGGCTTCCACGGGGGCGACCTCGACCAGAAGGAGGTGGCGGCGGGGAACCGCGTCTACCTGCCCGTGTTCGTGCCGGGCGCCCTCTTCGGGCTGGGCGACCCGCACGCGATCATCTCGGACGGCATCGCCTGCGGCACGGGAGTCGAGTGCGCGGCCACCGCCCGGCTCCGCTTCGGCGTCCTGCCGAGGACCGTCGCGCGCCCGCGCATCGAGACGCCGAGGGCGATCCACATCGTCGGCTTCGGGCCCGACCTCGACACCGCCGCGCGGGACGCCGTGGAGCAGGGCGTCGTCTACCTGGTCGAGGACCGGCGGATGGACGAGGAGGACGCCTACATGCTGCTGTCGCTCGTGGGCGATCTGGTCGTCGGGACCTCGCCCCGCCCGATCATGGGCGTGCGGCTGGTGCTGCCGAAGGCCGTGCTCACCCAGATGCCGAGCGGCTGAGCGCCGCTCGCTCGCCGTTGCGACTCGACGACCCGTCTGCCTAAACTGGCGCCGAGGCGATGGGAGGCGAGCTGTCCATTTTGGTGGCCTTCGTGGGAGGGCTCTTCTCCTTCCTGTCGCCCTGCGTCCTCCCGCTGTTCCCGTCCTACCTGTCCTTCATCACCGGCATGTCGCTCGACCAGATCCAGTCGGCCACCGGCGAAAAGGGCGACGCCCGCGGCCGGCGGTGGATCCTCGGCAACTCCCTCGCCTTCGTGGCGGGCTTCTCCATGGTCTTCGTCGGCATGGGAGCGTCCTTCAGCGCGCTCGGCCAGATCCTCTTCGAGCACCGTGACCGGATCCGTCTCGTCGGCGGGCTCCTCATCATCGTGTTCGGCCTGTACATCGCCGGCGCGCTGCGGCTGCCGTTCCTGGCCCGCTATCAGCAGATCCAGCTCCGCTCCAAGCCGGCGGGGCTGATCGGGTCGTGGCTCGTCGGGGTGACGTTCGCCATCGGCTGGACGCCGTGCGTCGGGCCGATCCTCGGCTCGATCCTGTCGCTCGCCGGCACCGCCGAGACGGTGTCGAGCGGCGTGGCGCTCCTGTCCGCCTACTCGGCCGGCCTGGCGCTGCCCTTCGTGCTCTCGTCCGTCGCGCTCGGCGCGTTCCTGGCGGCGTTCCGCCGCTTCCGGCCCTGGATTCCCGTCGTCGAGCGGACCGCCGGCGTGCTCCTGGTCGTGGTGGGGATTCTCGTCGCGACGAACTACTTCGTGGTGCTCAACTCCTACGCGCTCGGCCTCACGCCTCAGTGGCTCCTGAAGCGCCTGTAGCGCGGCCGGGCGCCGGAAGCCGTCGGCGCGCTCCTCGGGATTGACGGTGCGCGTCCGCGTGACGGTTCCGGCGAGCTCCACCAACCTCGGTCCGGGATTCGACGTGCTGGGCGTCGCGCTCACCCTCCACAACGTCGCCGAGCTGGCCGAGGCCGACGGCGTGTGCGTGGAGATCGAGGGGGAGGGGGCCGGCAGCCTTCCGCGGGACGAGCGGAACATCGTGGTCCGGGGGGCCCGGCTGGTCTATCAGGCCGCGGGGCGCCCCTTTCGCGGGCTGGCGGTCCGCCAGCGGAACGGCATACCCCCGAGCCGCGGGCTCGGGTCCAGCGCGAGCGCGTGGCTGGCGGGCGCACTGGGGGCCAATGCGATTCTCGGCGAGCCGCTCGAGCAGGCGGCCCTCATGGATCTCGCGGTCGGGCAGGAGGGGCATCCCGACAACGTCGCCGCCGCCTTGCACGGCGGCGTGACGGTGACCTGCTGGGACGCGGAGACTCGCGCGGTCGTGGCGCTGCCGGTCACCGACGCCATCGAGTTCGCGGTGCTCGTTCCCGCGTTCGAGGCCTCGACGGCGGCCGCGAGGGCGGCGCTCCCGCCCACCTACACGCGGTCCGACGCGGTCTACAACGTGGGACGGGTGGCGCTCCTCGTGGCGGCGTGGACGCGCGGCCGCTGGGACCTGGTCGGCGAGGCCATGGGTGACCGCCTCCACCAGCCCTATCGCGCGCGCGCCATGTTCCCCTGGCTCGGCGGCGTGCTGGAGGCGGCGCGCGGCGCGGGCGCGCTGGGAGCGGCTCTCTCGGGCGCCGGGCCGTCCGTCCTCGGCATGGCGCGGGCCGGGGGCGGCATGGATGTCGCGCGGGCGATGGAAGACGCCCTCGCGGCAGCGGGGCACCAGGGGCGGGGTCAGGTCCTGGCGGCGGACGCTCGGGGGGCGTGGGTCGAGCGGCTGCCCTCCTGACGAGGCCCCTTTTGGCCCCCCCTTTTGGGGTTGACGATCCGGGGGACCCCTTGCTATGGTCCGCCCAACCGAGACAAACCAGTCTCCGCCTGTGTCATCGCCCCCTCGATCCCGGGTTCCCACGCGCCGCTGAGCGAGCCGCTCGGATCCGCGTCCCTGTGTCGTCCCGTGTCCCCCGACCGGACACTCCGACCCCCCGAGGAGGTGAGATTGCCACCGCGATCGTGGCCTCCGTGAAGTGAGCCCCCGCCCTCGCACGTCAAAGGAGACGCACGGACCATGAGCTTCCAGGACAAGGTTCTGACGTGCCGCGATTGCGGCAAGGAGTTCCTGTTCACAGCCGGCGAGCAAACCTTCTACGCCGAGAAGGGCTTCCAGCACGAGCCGACCCGGTGTCGGAACTGCCGGGCCACGCGCAAGGGCGGTGCCGGGGGCGGGTCGATGCCATTCGACGGCGGGGGCCGGGCGATGTTCCCCGCCGTGTGCTCGGAATGCGGCAAGGAGACGCAGGTGCCGTTCCGTCCGACGGCTGGCAAGCCCGTCTACTGTCGCGATTGCTTCCAGAAGCGAGGCAGCGGCGGCGCTCGTCCGTCGGGACGACGCAGTCCGGCCTATTCGGACTGAGCGGATCCTTCCGGCGGCTCGCGCAGCGCCTCGACGAACACGACGACGAGCCCCACGATTCCGAGCGTGATTCCGCCCGCGATGCCGGCGGGAACGGGCGAGGGCAGGGTCTTGCCCGAGAGGAACATGAGCCCGATGCCGAAGGCGAGCATTCCGAATCCGAGACGCACGCGCGGCGTCAGGACGGGCTCGACTGTCCGGTCAGGGGCCATCGCCCCGTACTCTAGCACGCGGCGCTCGGCCATTCGCGGCCGGCGAGGAATGCAAAAGGCGCAAAAGACTTGACTGTTCTGGGGGCGGGGGCTACGCTGAGCCTCGGCTGCGGGGGCGGTTGCCCGTCCTCGCAGCCGGTGCCGGTGTGACAATCAAGAGCGATCGGTGGATCAAGCGGATGGCCCTCGAGAAGGGCATGATCGAGCCTTTCGAGGAGCGGCAGTTCCGCAGCGGCGTGATCTCCTACGGGCTGTCTTCCTACGGCTACGACATCCGGATCGCCGACTCGTTCAAGATCTTCACCAACGTGTTCAACACGGTCGTCGACCCCAAGTCGTTCGACTCGCGGTCCTTCGTCGACTTCCAGGGTGACGTGTGCGTCATCCCGCCGAACTCATTCGCCCTCGGCCGGTCGATCGAGTACTTCCGGATTCCCCGGAGCGTGATGACGATCTGCGTCGGGAAGTCGACGTACGCGCGGTGCGGGATCATCACGAACGTCACGCCGTTCGAGCCGGAGTGGGAAGGCTACGTGACGCTCGAGATCTCGAACACGACTCCGTTGCCGGCCCGGATCTACGCCAACGAGGGCATCGCGCAGGTGTTGTTCTTCGAGTCGGACGAGACCTGCGCGGTCTCGTACGCGGACCGTCAGGGCAAGTACCAGGCGCAGCAAGGCATCGTGCTGCCCAAGGTGTAGGAGAAGCCACATGGCCGACCAGCAGAAGAAGAAGGTAGAGCGGCCGAAGGGCGACGGGGACGGCGACGGGGCGTCCGCGAATCCCGAGGTGTCGAAGAAGGGCAAGAAGATCAAGGAAGACCTCGACAAGCTTCTGGACGAGATCGACGACATCCTGGAGGAGAACGCCGAGGAATTCGTCAAGAGCTACGTCCAACGGGGCGGGGAATAGGGCGGCGATGCCGATCTACGAGTACCGGTGCGGCGCGTGCGGGCGGGCGTTCGAGCGGCTCGTCTACGGGCCGGAGGCCGTGCAGTGCCCTGCTTGCGACAGCGCGAGCGTGACGCGTCTGCTGTCCTTGTTCGGGATGAAGACCGGACAGGGCGCCGTGGCCTCGGCGGGCGGCGGCGGGTGCGGCTGCGGTCGAGGCGGGTGCGGCTGCCACTGACGCGCGGCGCCCCAGCACGCGCGATCGAGTGGCGGGGGGCCGAGAGGCCCCTTTCGCGTTTTTGCGGCCCGGCCGAGGAGCGAGCCACGTGGACACGCGCCTGACGGCGGGGGACGTGTCCGAGGCCTTCACCCTCGAGGCGAAGTACCGGCTCGAGGACGGGCGCATCTTCCTCTCCGGCATCCAGGCCCTGGTCCGACTGCCGCTCGACCAGCATCGCGCCGACCGGCGGCGCGGCCTCCGGACCGCCACGCTCATCTCCGGTTACCGGGGGTCACCGCTCGGGGGGCTCGACCAGACGGTCGAGCGACACCGGGCGCTCTTGGCCGAGCACCAGGTCGTGTTCATCTCGGGCGTCAACGAGGACCTGGGCGCCACCGCGGTGTTCGGAAGCCAGCTCGCCCACGTCTACGGCGGCGCGCGCCACGACGGCGTCCTCGGCATGTGGTACGGGAAGGCGCCCGGCGTCGACCGCAGCGGCGACATCCTGCGCCACGCGAACTTCGCGGGCGTCGGGCGTCACGGTGGCGTGCTGGCCCTCGCGGGGGACGACCCGCAAGCCAAGTCCTCGACCCTCCCGACGCACTCCGAGGTCGCCTTCTACGACTTCCACATGCCGGTCCTCTTCCCCGGGAGCGTCCAGGACATCCTCGACCTGGGGCGCCTCGGATTCGAGCTGTCGCGCTACTCGGGACTCTGGGTGGCGCTCAAGGTCGTGACCGACGTCGCCGATGCGGTCGGCACCGCGACGGTGCACCCCGACCGGGTCGCGATCGTCGACCCGGGCTTCACCTTCGAGGGCCGCCCCTGGGAGGTTCGCCAGCCGCCCGGCCTCCTGCCTCCCTACACGCTCGACGTGGAGCGCGAGATCGTGTACGGGCGCCTGGAGGCCGCCCGGGCATTCGCTGCCGCCAACGGGATCAACCGGATCACGGTCCCGACGCCCGGCGCGTGGCTGGGGATCGTGTCGGCCGGCAAGGCGTACTACGACCTCCGGCAGGCGCTGGCCGACCTGGGGCTCGACGACGAGGCCCTCCGGCGCCACGGGATCCGCCTCCTGAAGCTCGGCATGCTCTTCCCCCTCGAGCGGGGGATCGTGACGGAGTTCGCGCGAGGGCTGGAGGAGGTGCTCGTCGTCGAGGAGAAGCGCGGCTTCCTCGAGCTGCTCCTTCGCGAAGCGCTCTACGATCTCTCCGATCGCCCGCGCATCGTCGGCAAGCGCGACGAGGCGGGCCAAGTTCTCGTGCCGGCCGACGGCGAGCTCGACGCCGACGCGGTCGCCCGTGTCGTCGCCCGCCGGCTCGAGCGGCGGCTCGCGCTCGACTCGGTCCGCGCCCGGGTGGCGGTGATCGAGGCCGCCCGGGAGCGGCCGGTGTCACTCACCCTGGCGCGCCCGCCGTTCTTCTGCTCCGGGTGCCCGCACAACCGCTCGACCGTCGTGCCCGAGGGCTCGATGGCCGCCGCCGGCATCGGCTGTCACGGGCTCGCCATGAACATGGGCCGCAACGTCTTCGGGATCACCCAGATGGGGGGCGAGGGGGCGCAGTGGGTGGGCCTCGCCCCGTTCGTCGACGTGCCGCACCTGTTCCAGCAGCTCGGGGACGGGACGCTCTTCCACTCCGGATCGCTCGCGATCCGCCAGGCGGTCTCCGCGGGCACGAACGTCACGTTCAAGATCCTCTACAACTCGGCAGTCGCGATGACCGGCGGGCAGGACGCGGCGGGCGCGGTGCCGGTCCCGGATCTGACCCGTCAGCTGGAGGCCGAGGGCGTGCGTCGGATCCTGGTGCTGACCGACGAGCCCGACAAGTACGGAGGGGATGCGCGCTGGGCGCCCGGCACGGAGGTCTGGCACCGTGATCGCCTCGACGAGGCCCAGCGGATCCTGCGCGAGGCCCCGGGCGTCACCGCGCTGATCTACGACCAGCGCTGCGCCGCGGAGAAGCGTCGACTCCGGAAGCGAGGAAAGCTCCCCGATCCGGCCCTGCGCGTGGTGATCAACGAGCTCGTCTGCGAGGGATGCGGCGATTGCGGGGTCAAGTCGAACTGCCTGTCGGTCCAGCCCGTGGAGACGGAGTTCGGCCGCAAGACGCAGATCCACCAGTCATCGTGCAACAAGGACTACTCGTGCCTGCGGGGTGACTGCCCGTCCTTCCTCACGGTCGTGCCGGTCGGTGGCGCGCGCCCGCGATCGCGCAAGCGGTACACGGTCGCGCGCGAGCTGCCCGAGCCGGAGCTGCGCGTGCGCCGCGCGGCGAACCTCTTCCTGATGGGGATCGGCGGCACCGGCGTGGTCACGGTGAACCAGGTGTTGGGGACGGCGGCGCTCCTCTACGGCAAGCACGTCGCCGGGCTGGACCAGACGGGCTTGAGTCAGAAGGGTGGGCCGGTCGTCTCTCACCTCTGCGTGGCCGACACCGAGGCGGACGTGGCCGGGAAGGTGGGCGTGGCCGAGGCCGACGCGTACCTGGGCTTCGACCTCCTCGTCGCGACCGCCCCGCCCAACCTCTTGCGGGCGCGCCCCGACCTCACGATCGCGGTCGTGTCCACCACTCAGGTTCCGACGGGGGCGATGGTCGCTTCGACGGACGTGCCGTTCCCGGACCCCGGCGGGCTCCTCACGGCGATCAACCGCGTGAGCCGGAAGGACGAGAACGTCTTCGTCGACGCCCTGGGGCTCGGGGAAGCGCTCTTCGGGGATCACATGGCCGCCAACATGATCGTCCTGGGGGCAGCCTACCAGGCGGGCGCGATCCCGATCCGGGCGGCCGCCATCGAGCGAGCCATCGCCCTCAACGGGGTTCAGGTCGAGATGAACACTCAGGCGTTCCGCGTCGGCCGGCTCGTGGTGGCCGAGCCCGGCTGGACGGGCACGGTGGAGCGAAGCCGCGCCGGCGCGGTAGCGATTCGCGGCGAGCTCACGGCAGAGGCGCGGGCCCTGGTCGATTCCGTGAGTGCCGCCGGCGAGCTTCGACGCCTCCTGGCGGCGCGCGTCCCGGAGCTGATCGCTTATCAGGATGCGCGGTACGCGGGGCGCTACGTCGACTTCGTCGCGAGGGTCGCCGCGGCGGAGCGGGCCGCAGTGCCGGGGGAGAGCCGCCTGGCCGAGGCCGTGGCGCGGTACCTCTACAAGCTGATGGCCTACAAGGACGAGTACGAGGTCGCCCGCCTCCACCTCCGACCCGAGGTGAGGGAGTCGATCCGCGCCGAGCTGGGCGAGGCCGCCGTGCGCTACCAGCTCCACCCGCCGCTGCTCCGGGCGCTCGGGCTCGAGCGAAAGCTCTCGCTCGGGACCTGGGTCGAGGGCGTGTTCCGGCTCCTGGTCGTCTGCCGCGGACTCCGCGGCACCGCGCTCGATCCGTTCGGGTACGCCCGGGTCCGTCGGGTCGAGCGGACGCTGGTGGAGGACTACCGGGGCATGGTCGAGCGCGCAATCGCCGGACTCGGGCCGGCGAGTCACGAGCGCGCGGTCCGGATCGCGTGCCTTCCGGACGTCGTGCGCGGCTACGAGGAGGTCAAGCTCCGGAGCGTCCAGCGTTTCCGCGAGGCGGCGCAGGGCTTGGGCGCCTGAACGGCGCCGACGTCATGGATCTCCGTCAGCTCGAGGTCTTTGCCGGGGTGTACGAGCTCCGGAGCTTCTCCCGCGCCGCCTCGGCGCTCCGGCTGACGCAGTCCACCGTGAGCGAGCACGTCCGCCTCCTGGAAGAGGAGCTCGGGACGCGGGTCTTCGACCGTCTGAGCCGCGAGACCGTGCCGACCCGCGCGGGCGAGCTCCTCTACGGCTATGCGCGGCAGATGCTGCTCCTCCGGGCGGAGGCGCGGCAGGCCCTCGACCAGTTCCTCGGCCAGGTCACCGGGACGCTCCTCGTGGGGGCGAGCACGATCCCCGGCGAGTACGTGCTGCCGGCGGTCATCGGCCGCTTCCGCGGGCGGCATCCCCGCGTCGCCATCACGCTCCAGATCTCCGACTCGCGCGGGATCTCGCAGGCCGTGCTGGACGGACAGGTGGACGTGGGCGTCGTGGGCGCCGATCCCGGCAACCGCGTGCTCGAGACGCGGGCGCTGATGCCGGACGAGCTCGTTCTCGTGATCCCGCCGAGCCACGCGTGGGCCGGCCGCCAAGAGGCCACGCTCGCCGAGCTCCGGACCGAGCCGTTGATCGTGCGCGAGCCGGGTTCGGGGTCGCGCCAGGCGCTCGAGCGGGCGCTGGAGACGTCGGGGCGCGGCCTCGGGGACATGCAGGTGGTCGCCGAGATGGGGTCCACCAGCGCGATCAAGCAGGCCGTGAAGGCGGGCGTCGGCGTGTCGATCGTGTCGCGCCGCGCGGTCGAGGACGAGTGCAGGCACGGTCTTCTGGGGTGCGTGAAGCTCAAGGACCTGGCGGTCACGCGGCAGTTCTACATGGTCGTCCACACCGGTCGCTCGCGCTCGCCCCTCTGCCAGGCGTTCCTGGAGTTCCTGAAGAGCGACGGCCAACCGCCTCTGGCTCCCTGACCGTCCCCGGCCGCGCCACCGAGAGCGGTCAGGGAGCCGGCGTCAAAGCGCGATCGCCCGGGACGTGATGGTGTAGCGGAACTGCTCCGGGTCGAGGCTGTCGCGCCGTCCTTCCGCCGTCTCGGCCTGGGGATACATGAGGAAGGCCACGGGCGTTCCCGTCGAGCGCGGCAGCCTGACGTCGTGGGCGTAGTTGTAAGCCATCCAGTTCATCTCCCAGGCGCCGAAGAGCTTGGCCCGCGCCCGCTGGACCCGAGGATCGCCGAGCGGCAGTCCGCCGGGCTTCTCCTCGAGCACGACCTTGCGGACGTCGGCGGGATCCACCGGGACCCAGCCGTGCCCAGCCAGGTAGAACTCCGCGCGGCAGTGCTGGGCCCGCGTGATGTCCCCGCTCTTGCCCAGGCTCTTGAACTCCGAGGAGTCCGCGACGCGAATCCCGTAGACGTCGCGGGCCGGAAGGCCGACGGAGCGCGCGAACCCGACGAACAGCGCGTTGAGGTCGGCGCACTTTCCGCCCAGATTCTTCGTCTCCAGCATGGTCTTGATGTCGCCCAGCCCACAGCCCTTGACCTTCGGGTCGCGGAACGTGTTGTCGACGATCCACTCGTAGAGGGCGCGGGCCTTCTCCAGGTCGGTCCTGGCGCCCTGGATGATCTCGCGGGCGGTCGCCTCGACGATCCCATCCGTGCGGATGAGGTCGCTGGCCTCGAGATAGCGGCGGAGCGTGGCTGGATCCTCGGCGCCGACCCGGCCCGGCGCGCTGAGGTCCGTGTGACGGTCGCGCGTGCTGATGCGCGTGATCACCTCGAGCGTCGGAGCCGCCGTCCCGGTCGGCCACTCGGCGACGACGAGCGCGGCGCCGTACCGGGGATCCCTGACTGCGCTCGCGCTCTCCGCGTTGCCGCTCCACGTGTGGCCGAGCGACCTCTGGTAGTCCGTGTCCTCGACCAGCGGCAGGGGGATCCAGGCGCGGGTGGTTCCCGTCGGGTTCAAGACCTCGACGCGGGTGGTGACCTCGAATCCTCGCCACCCTTCCGTCCCCCACGCCCTTGAAAGGCCGGGTAGTGTCGCGCACAGCGGGCCCAGCGCGGCCGTCCTCACGAAGTCGCGTCTCCGCATCGGTCATCCTCCAGTACGGAAATCGAGGGCGGGGCGATTGTAAGCGACAGTGACGATGGGATCAAATCGATCGAACCGATATGAGAGGCCGAGCGTCATCGCCGGGCGACAGTCTCTCGGATCAGCTCAGGGAACGACCTTCAACAGCCCGTCGAAGAAGGCGAACGCCGGAGGGCTCGCCCAGTCACGCGCCCCTTGCGCCTGGTACCGCCGCGTGAGCGTCCGGTCGAGCACGAAAGTCGAGGGAAGGGCCCACACCCGCTGGGATCGGGCGACCGACTGGTCGGGGTCGAGGCCGACGGCCAAGGTGAGGCTGTGGCGCTTGAGGAACGGGCGCACGACCGCCGCGCCCTCCCGGTCCACCGACAAGGCGACGACCACGAGACCCCGGCCGCGATACGCCTGGGCGAGTCGCTCCATGGCCGGCATTTCCTCCAGGCAGGGCTCGCACCAGGTCGCCCAGAAGTTCAGCAGCACGACCTGGCCCTTGAAGTCCGAGAGATTCAGCGTGCCGCCGGCCGGCGTCGCGACGCTGAACGCGATCGGCGCGTCTCTCCCGTCGAGCCGCGTGAGACGCAACGCCGCCGAAGGCGCCTCGCCCGAGGCGGACAGCCCCGTCAGGAGCACGAGCGCGAGCACCGACGCGCGCGCCAACGCGACGGGGTGCGTCCAGCCCCGCCCGCCGCGGGCGGGCCCGGCGCGACCTCCGTTCACCTGCGGGCGCGGAGCCGGGGGACCACGTCGGTCGCGACGCGCTCGAGCACGGGAAACTGCTCCGGCCCCGGGGCGTCGACGAGGAACTCGTTGACCCCCGCTTCCCCGTAGCGCCCCACCATCTCCTCGAAGGCTCCGACGCTCGACCAGGGGTCGGCGAGCCCCTGCTCCTTCATCTTCGACGCCCAGCCGTAGAACGAGCGCCAGATCGCCGCCGGATCCCGCCCGATCGCGGCGCAGTGCTCGTCGAGGATCCCGTTCCGCTCCCGCATCTCGTCGACCGTGCCGAACGAGTTCCACGCGTCGGCGTATTCCGCACAGATCCTCAGCATGCGCGACTTGTGCGCGCCGAGGGTCAACGGCGGCCGCGGTCGCTGAATCGGACTCGGACGGACGTGGGCGTCGGTCAGCCGGTAGTGCTTGCCGGCGAAGGTGACCCGGCCGTGCCTGAGGAGCGCGTCGACGATCTGGACCGCCTCGTGGAAGCGCGCGACCAGCTCGCCCGGCGGGGGCAAGGGGATGCCGAACTGCTCGTGCTCGGGGACGAACCACCCGGCGCCCAGCCCCAGCTCGAGCCGGCCGTTGGACACGTGATCGACCGTCATCGCCTCGTGGGCGAGGAGGCCGGGGTGGCGGAAGGTGTTGCAGCTCACCAGCACCCCGACGCGAATGCGCTCCGTGCGCGCCGCGAGGGCGGCCAGGAGGGTCCAGCCCTCGTAGTAGGGCCCGGTCGGCCGGCTCGGCTGGTTGAAGTGGTCGCAGTCCCAGGCGCTGTCGAAGCCGAGGCGCTCGAAGTACTGCCACCGCTCGACGAGCGTGGCGAACGGCAGATTCTGGTCGGTGCAGAGCCCGAAGCGCATCCCGCGCGGCATCATCGACCTCCGGAGAGAGTGTGAGGGCCCGTCCCCCGCGTGCTCCGGCCCCCGATTCTGGGAGGCCGTGCCGGAGGCGTCAAGCCGGGGGCGGCTGGGAGGCTTGCGCTTCCTTGCGCAGGAACTCGATGAGGCGCTGCGTGACCTCGGGGGGGATGTCCTCGGCGTGAAGGGTTCGCGCGATGTTCACGGTGCCGCGGTAGGTGTTGACGAAGGACACGCAGGAGGGGCACAGGTCCAGGTGGATCTCGAGGGCGCGCTGGCGCTTGGGAGGGAGCTCGCCTTCCAGATAGTCCACGAGGAGCTCGACGCATTCGTCGCAGCGCGCCACGTGGGGAATGAGTTCCACGTCCGGTCGCCTCTCCTCCGGCCCATGGACGGCCCATCGGCGGCGTCGTCCGGGCCAGCCCTGATCCTAACACGGCGCCCCGAGAGGGGCGTCGTCGTCCCCATCTGTGAGACGGCTCGGAGGGCCGGATGGTTGCGGGCATGCGGGGGCGGGGACACTATTGAGGGCGTCCGCCGAGGCCCGACTGGTTGGAGCGACGAGCCCGCTCCGCTATCATGGCCGCGGCGCGGGAGACGCCCGTTTCGCGACGAGGTCGGCAGAGGGAGGCGCGGCCGCCATGGCGCTCAAGAAGCTCGGCCACGTGGTGCTCAAGGTGCGCGATCTCGACCGCTCGGAGGCGTTCTACCGCGACGTCGTCGGGCTCTCGGTGGCCGGACGGCTTCCCGGGCGAATGGTCTTTTTCGCCGTGCCCGGCAATGCCGACTCCCACGACCTGGGTCTCTGGAAGGTCGGCGCCGACGCCGCTCCGCAGGCGCCGAAGCAGGTCGGGCTCTTCCACGTCGCGTGGCAGGTCGAGCGGGAGGAAGATCTCCAGGCGTTTCACGATGCGCTCCTCGCCCGGGGCGTGCCGGTCCGCTCGACGATGGACCACGGCGCGAACCTGTCGGTGTACTTCGAGGACCCGGACGGCCACATGCTCGAGGTCACGTACGAGAAGCCGCGCGAGACGTGGCCGCCGGGCCGAAACCCCTTCGCTGGCCGCGAGCCGCTTCCCTTCCAGAGCGCCGGCCGCTAGGCCTTCGGAGAGGCGACCCCGCATGGAGCCGGTCCTCGCCGCGCTCGCCCGCTTCGTGGCCGGGGCCGCCGCCGGCGCCATTCCGGCGCCCGCGAGGGACCACGCGGCCCTGATCGTCGCCGACACGATCGGCGTGATCCTCGGGGGGAGCCGGGAACCGGAGGCCGAGCGGCTGCGCGCGGGCGCCGACCGGTCGGCCGGGCCCGCGACCGTGATCGGAAAGGGCTTCGGGCGCGCCGAGTCGTGGTGGGCCATCGTCGCGAACGGTCTTGCCGGCACCATGCTCGAGCTGGACGAGGGCAACCGGTTCGCGCGCGGGCATCCGGGGATCCACGTGCTCCCGGCCGCGCTCGCGGAGGCCGAGCGGCTCGACCGGTCCGGCGACGCCTTGCTGACGGCGTTCGTGCTGGGCTACGACGTCGCCGCGCGTCTCGGCGGCGCGGCACCGGTCCGCCCGGGAATGCACATGCACGGCGTGCACGGGGCGGTCGGCGCGGCCGCGGCGGTCGCGTGGCTGCGCGAGCTCGACGTCGACGCCACCGCGCGGACGCTCGGCGTCGCCGCCGGGCTGACGCTCGGCACGTCGTGGCGGACCGCCCTCGGCGGAGCCACCGTGCGGAACGCCTACGCGGGCGTCGCGGGCGCGAACGGCTGGCTGGCGGCGGACCTGGCGGTCGCCGGCATCACGCCCTTGCCCGACATGCTGAGCGAGAGCTTTGGGCGGATCAGCGGGACCGGCCTCGACGCGGGCGCGGCGCTCGAAGCGCTGGGCGCGCGCTTCGAGGTCACGCGCAACTACTTCAAGCGCTACGCGTGCTGCCGGTACAACCATCCGGCCGTCGAGGCTTTGGAGGAGCTCCTGGCCGTCGCTCCGATTCCCCCCGAGCGCATCGCGGCGATACGGGTGGCGACCAGCGCGCTCGGTGCCACGATGAGCGACCGGGACCCCGTCGGGGCGCTGGGGGCGAAGTTCTCGATCCCGTACTCGCTCGCCGTGCGGCTCGCCCGCGGCGACTGCGGGGCGGAGGCGTTCCGGGAGCCCGCGCTGTCCGACCCCCGGGTGCGGGCGCTCGCCCGGCTGGTCGAGGTGACGGAGGACCCCGCGCTCACCGCGCTCGTGCCGGACAAGCGACCGGCGCGGGTCGAGATCCGTCTCACTGACGGACGGGTCCATGCGCGCCAGGTCGACACGCCGGCGGGGGAGTTCGACCGTCCGTACCCGGAGGCGCTGCTTCGCGAGAAGTTCATCGCGCTCGCCTCCGACGATCTGGGCGCGGCGGGCGCCGCCGCCGCGTGGGATTCCGCCCGGCACGTCGGCGAGCGGAAGAGCGTGCGCGAGCTGACCGACGGCCTGCGGGCGCTCACACCGATCTCACCCTGAGCCGTCACGACCGGGAGGCGCGCGCGTGGACTTCAGCCTGACCGAGGAGCAGCGCGGCTATCAGAAGCTGGTCCGCGAGTTCGCGGAGCAGGAGGTCGCCCCGCGCGTCCAGGAGTACGATCGCGAGGAGCGATACCCGGTCGAGATCATCCGCAAGATGGCGCCGCTCGGCTTCCTGGGCGGCACGATTCCCGAAGCATATGGTGGGCCGGGGATCGACCACCTCACGATGGCCCTCGGCATCGAGGAGATGTCCCGCGTCTGCATCCACATGGGCTCCGCGATGGGTCGCGCGGCCGGCCTGGTCGGGTCGGGAATCCTCCAGTTCGGAACCGAGGCGCAGAAGCGGCGCTACCTCGTGCCCCTGGCCCGGGGGGAGACCTTCGCGGGCACCGCGGTGACGGAGCCGCACTCGGGGACCGACGTGGCGGCCATGGAGACGACGGTCGTCCGGCGGGGCGACGAGTACGTGCTCAACGGATCGAAGATCTGGATCTCCGGCGTCGGGCTGGCCGAGTGGTACCTGACGTTCGCGACGCTGGATCGGACGAAGGGCTCCCGCGGTGTCTGTGCGTTCGTCGTGGAGCGGGGCTTCACGGGGTTCAGCGAGCGTCCGATCCGAAACAAGCTCGCATTCCGGCCGGCCCAGGTCGGGGAGCTGGTCTTCGAGGACTGCCGGGTGCCCGCCGAGAACTTGATCGGCCGCGAAGGGGAGGGACTGAAGGTGGCCCTCTGCGCGGTCGAGAACGGGCGTCTCTCCGTGGCGTGCCGTGCCGTCGGCCTGGCCCAGGGCTGTCTCGACGCGTCCACGGCCTACGCGCGTCAGCGGGTCGTGCAGGGGCAGCCGATCGCGCGCTATCAGCTCGTGCAGGCGAAGATCGCCGACATGGTGCTGGGCATCGAGTCGGCTCGCTACCTGACCTATCGCCTGGCGTGGCTCAAGGCGCAGGGCGTGCGCCGCGCGCGCCGCGAATCCTCGATCGCCAAGCTCTACGCGTCGGAGATGGCCTTCCGTGCCGCTTCGGATGCGGTCCAGATCCACGGGGCATACGGGGCGTCGGAGGAATACGCGGTGGGCCGGTTCCTGCGGGACGCGAAGTTCCTACAGGTCGTGGAAGGCGTCAACGACATCCACCGCGTGCTCGTGGGCGAGTACGCGCTCGGCTTCCGCGAGGATCCCCGCTAGACGGGCGCGTTCACGGGCGACGAAAGGCAGAGCCCTTGCGTCACTGGCAAACAGCAGCCGACGGCCAGGCCGCTGCGGGCGGCCCGGTGGTCCTTGACAGCCGCGGAAATGCGGCGCATGGTCGGTCGAACGGGTCGGTGCTCGAGGTACGCAGGACTACCAGCCCACGAGGAGAGACATCATGAGGAAGCTCACGACCGCCGTGGTGCTGCTCGGCATGTTGTGTGTGGGTCCGTGGGCCGCTTGGGGGCAAGCGGCGCCGTCGCAGGTGAAGGTGTACTGGACCACCAGCGGCCGATTCGGCCCCTTCCCCCTGTCGGGCCTGGTCCCGTCCGTCCCCAAGGAGAAGGACCGGCAGGTGACGATCCCCGTCAACATGTGGATCATCGACCATCCGAAGGGGCTGGTCATCTTCGACACCGGGAACAACGCCGCCATCTCCGACGGCGCCTGCACGAGTCACTGGACGGCGGGCAACTGCGACTTCCTGAAGCCCAGCCAGAAGCGCGAGGACGTCATCGACCGGCAGCTCCAGAAGCTCGGGTACGGGATGGACAAGGTGAAGGCGGTGATCACGTCGCACGCGCACCTGGACCACATCGGGAACATCAAGCTCTTCCCGAACGCCGTCCACGTCATCCAGAAGAAGGAGCTCTACCAGGCGTGGTGGCCGGAGAAGTTCCAGCGGGCCGGCGACGTGTTCGTGATGAAGGACTTCGACGGGCCAGCCCGGGACTTCAACTTCCTGGAGCTCGACGGGGACTACGACCTCTTCGGTGACGGGACGGTGGTGGTGCTCAGCACGCCCGGTCACACGCTCGGGCATCAGTCGGTCAAGGTCAAGCTGGGCAGCGGGAAGACGATGATCATGGCTCAGGACGCCATCTGGTTCAAGGAGAACCTGGAGGGCTACCCCGCGGGCCTCAACTACAGCGTCAAGGACTACAACAACTCCATCGGCCGCCTGAAGATGATGCGCGATCTCGAGGGGGCCGAGCTGTACTTCGGCCACGACCCCGATCAGTACGCCACACAGGGTGGTGGCCAGTGGCATAGGTAACCGGTCCGTCACGTCCCACGGAGGCCTCGGTCCCGGGCCTCCGTGGGAGGTCCTCGCCGTGAACGCCCCGCCCGCCGCAATCGTCCTCCAGTCGGTCTCGAAGCGCTACGGCTCGAAGACGGTCGTCCACGACCTCTCCTTCACCGTGCAGCGCGGGGAGGTCGTCGGCTTCCTCGGTCCGAACGGCGCCGGCAAGACCACGACGATGCGGATGATCGCCGGCTTCACCACGGCGACGTCCGGGCGGGTGACCGTGGCCGGCTACGACATGGATACGCAGAACGTCGAGGCGGCCCGCCGGATCGGCTACCTGCCCGAGCGCCCGCCGCTGTACGACGCCCTGGACGTCTCGGCGTATCTCCGGTTCGTGGGCAAGGTGAAGGGCGTCCCTCGAGCGGCGATGGCCGCCGAGCTCGAGCGCGTGCTCGCGGCCTGCCGGCTCGAGGGCGTGGTCCGGCACGAGATCTACAAGCTCTCGAGGGGGTATCGCCAGCGCGTGGGGCTGGCGCAGGCGCTGCTCGGCCAGCCGGAGGTGCTGCTGCTGGACGAGCCGACGGCCGGCCTGGACCCGGGCCAGATCCAGGAGACGCGGGAGGTGATCCGCGCCTTCGGGGAAGACCACGCGGTGCTGCTGAGCACGCACGTCCTGCCGGAGGCGATGCTGATCTGCCGTCGGGTGGCCATCATCAGCCGCGGGCGGCTCCTGGCCATCGATTCCCCGAGCGGGCTGCAGCGCGCCGTGGAGCAGACCAACCGGGTGACGCTGCGGGCGACGGCGCCGGCCCCGGCCCTGCGCGACGCCCTCCTGGCCGTGAGCGGCGTGCTCGACGTGACCATTCACGTGACGCCCGGCGATGATGGCGCGCTCGCGGCGGAGTGCCACGTCGAGGCGCGAGAGGGGGTGGAGGCGGCGATCGCCCGGGCGGTGGCAGGGCGATGGGATCTGCACCGCCTGGAGCGGCGGGAGCCGACGCTGGAGAACGTCTTCCTGCGGTACGTGCGCGGGGGGGACGGCGAGGCGGTGACGTGAGGAGCGTGCTGGCCGTCTACCAGAAGGAGCTCGCGACCTACTTCCGCTCGCCGATCGCGTACTTCGTCGTCGCGGTGTTCCTGCTGGGGACCGGGTACTTCTTCCTGTACAACGTCCTCCTGACCGGGGACGCGACGATGACCGAGACGTTCCAGAGCATGGGCGTCCTGCTGATCTCGGTGATCCCCGTGCTCGCGATGCGGCAGTTCGCCGCGGAGTACGGCGCGGGCACCATGGAGCTCCTCCTGACGCTGCCGCTCACGCCGTGGCAGCTCGTCCTCGGCAAGTACCTGGGCGCGGTCACCATCCTGCTCGTGATCACCGCCGGCACGCTGATCGACCTCGTCCCGCTCTACCTGTTCGGCGCCCCGGAGACGACGACCATCCTCGCCGGCTACTTCGGGTTCGTGCTGCTGGGCATGGCGTGCCTGGCCATCGGTCAGTTCTTCTCCGCCCTCACCCAGAACCAGATCGTGGCGGCGGTCCTCACCGCCGCGACGCTACTCGCGTTCTGGTTCGTAGGCCACGCTCAGGGCTTCCAGACGTCGTACGCGTGGCGCAGTCTGCTGGGCCATCTGTCCTTCGCCCTCCACTTCGCGGACTTCGTCCAGGGACTGGTGCGCAGCGAGGCGGTGGCGTTCTACCTCGTCGTCTCCGCGATCGCCCTCACCCTGAACGCCAGCTACCTCCAGTGGCAGCGCTGAGATGGACCGCTCCGTCCGTTCCGGGCTGATCCTGCTGGCCGGGATCGCCCTGCTGGTGACCGCGCTCCTGACCCGCGCGGTCGTCGGGGAGGCGACCGTCTGGACGGTGGCGCCGGGGGCGGTCGGAGGTCTGTTGGCCGCGTGGGGCGGCTATGCCCTCCGCGCCGAGCTGGGGGCGCTGCTGCGACGGCGCCGGGGAGAGATCGTGGCGTACACGGCGGGGATGGTCGGCGTGCTGATCGCCCTGGGATATCTCTCCGTCCGCCATCCCGTCCGTCTCGACCTGACGACCATGGGGCGATACTCGCTGTCGGGGCCCACGATCGCGATGCTCGAGCGACTGGATCGGCCGGTCCACATCGTGTTCTTCCACGATCCCCTGATGCGGGAGACCGTCGAGCTCTACGAGCTCATCGCCGCCCGGACGCCGCAGGTGACCGTCGAGTTCCACGACCCGGTCCGCAATCCCGCCCAGGCCCGGCTCTCGGGCGTCCAATTCGCGGGGACGGCGGTCATGGAGAGCGGAGGTCGTACCCTGCAGGTCCACGGCGGTAGCGAGACCGACATCGCCAACGGCATCCTCCGCGTCTCACGGAGCGCTACCCAGCGGATCTGCTTCCTCGATGGCCACGCCGAAGCGGACCCGTTCAGCCTGCAGTCGCACGATCACCTGGAGGGCGCACCGGGGCACGTCCACGGCCTCGGCGCTCAGTACGAGCTGCACGAGCAGCATGGAATGGCCAAGGCCCGGCAAGCCCTGGAGACCCTGAACTACACGGTCGCCAAGGTGTCGCTGCCGCGCGGGACGGCCGCGCTCTCCGGCTGCCCGGTCCTGGTCGTCGCGGGACCCAAGGTGGCGCTGCTGCCGCCGGAGGTGGGAGCCGTCCGGGCCTACCTGGCCGGCGGCGGCAACGCCTTGTTCCTCCTCGATCCGTTCGTGCACACGGGGCTGGAGCCCGTGCTGCGGGAGTACGGCATCGTCGTGGACGACGACATCGTGCTCGACGAAGCCAGCCATTTCTGGGCGGACGTCAGCGCGCCGGCGGTGAGCGACTACAACCGCCACCAGGTGACGCGGGATCTGCCGCTGACGTTCTTCCCCGGAGTCCGGTCGCTCGCGCCGACGCCCCGGCGGCCGCCCGGCACCTCCGTGGTCCCGCTCGTCAACTCCTCGAAGCGGAGCTGGGGGCAGACCGAGCGTGCGCGCGTCGACGTTCAGCGCGGCCGCGACCGGCCCGGTCCCAAGACCCTGATGGCGGTCGCCCTTCGCCGCCCGGTCCCGCCCGAGAGCGCCGACGCCATCCGACTGCGACCGGAGGCGGCCGGTCCCGCGTCGGGGGCGGTGGGCGGCGGCGCCGACGCCGTGTCCCGCTCGTCGCGGGTGGCGGTGGTGGGGGACTCGGACTTCGCCACCAACTCCTTCTTCCACATCATGGGTAACGGGACCCTCTTCCTGAACACCGTCAACTACCTGGCGGCACAGGAGGACCTGATCGGGCTTCCGCCCCGCACTCGCGACCTGCCGCGGGTGAACCTCACCAATCGCCAGATGAAGGCGACCGTTGTCCTCTCCGTGGTCCTCGTGCCCGCCCTGGTCGGCCTGGTGGGCACCGCGGTGTGGTGGAGGCAGCGGTGAGCATCGGGATCTCCTCCAGGGTCGTCGCCGTCTGGCTGCTGCTGGGCGCGCTGGTGGGCGTGATCGCGGTGACGGAGCTCACGGACCGCGCCGGCAGGGCGGCCGGACGCGCGAGCACGGCCGACCCGAGCCTGCTGCTGCCCGTGCCGGCGGACCGGCTCGGCGCGGTCGAGGTGGCCAACGCCGGGCGGCTTCATCGCTTCGAGCGCGACGCGGTGGGCGCCTGGTTCTATCACGGCGTACACACGGGATCGGAAGGGACCCACACGCATCCCGCCGACCCGGCGGCCGCCTCCCGCATCGAGGGCGTGCTGGTGGCCTTCGGCCGGACGCGGATCGAGCGCCGGCTCGCCCTCGATCGGGACGCCAAGGACTACGGAATCGTGCCGCCTCGGCTGGTCGTGCTGGTCTATCGACCTGGCGAGTCGCAGCCGCTGGCGCAATACGCGCTGGGCGACGTCGCGCCGGACACCGTGAGCCGCTACGTGCAGGTGGTCGGCCAGCCGGCGGTGGTGACGATTCCCGACTACCAGGTCCAGAACATTCTCGGCCTCATCGAAACGCTGGCGGGCTCGCGATGACGCCGTGGAGGGTGCCGCTGGCCATCCTCGTTCTCGCCGCGGCCGGAAGCTCCGCCTCCGCCCACACGGGGGGAGCAACGGCTACGCCGCCATCGTCGTCGACGGCGCCAACGTCCGCTACAGCCTGACGCTCTGGCCCGCGTCGCTGCCGCCGGCGGTGGCCGAGGAGCTGCGGCGCGCCGGGGCCGGCGACGCCCCGAGCCGGGAGCGCGCTCTCGGCGTGATCCGGGACAAGGTGAGGCTGGTCGACCAGGGGACGCCGTGCGAAGCCGGCGCCGGAAGCCTGGGGGCGCCGGCCGCGGCTGCCGACGGCGTCACGCTCGTCGTCGACTTCGCCTGCGCCGGCGCCGTCCGCGACCTCGTGCTCCGCGACGATCTCTTCGACGTCTTCGGCCTCGACTACCACACGCTCGCCCGGCTCGACGCGCCCGGCCGTACCGAGCAGTTCGCGTTCGCGCCCGAGACGCGCGAGACACGCTTGCGGCTGGATGGACCGGGCGTCGGCGGGCGTGGGGCCGCCAGCTTCGTCCTGCTCGGCGTCGAGCACATCCTGAGCGGCTACGACCACCTCCTGAGCGGCTACGACCACCTCCTGTTCCTGCTCGGGCTCCTCCTTCCCGGGGGCGGTCCCTGGGCGATGGCGAAGATCATCACCGCGTTCACGCTCGCCCACAGCGTGACGCTCGCCCTCGCGGTGCTGGATCTCGTGAGGCTGCCGGACCGTCTCGTCGAAGCGGTCATCGGTCTCTCCATCGCCGCGGTGGCCGCCGAGAACCTGTGGCTCCGGCCGACGGTCACCCGCCGCTGGGTCGTCAGCTTCGCCTTCGGACTGGTACACGGGTTCGGCTTCTCGTCGGCCCTGCTTGAGCTGGATCTCCCGTCGCACGGCCTCGTCGTCTCGCTGGTCGGGTTCAACGTCGGCGTCGAGCTGGGCCAGGCCCTCGTGGTGGCCGTGGCCCTGCCGGTGCTGGCCCTCCTGCGGGGCACGGCGTGGGACCGGCGCCTGGCCCGGGGCTCGTCGGTGGCGATCCTGCTCGCGGGCGTGGTCCTCTTCCTGGAGCGGACGCTGCTCTGATCGTGGCGTTCGTCGGGAGACCCGGCCCGGCCTCGCCCGCCGGCGGCGGGGATCTCGATCAGCCGGCCGCCCGGGCCGCCGCCACGGTCCGCCGGAGCCCCTCGTCGAGCGTCACGCGCGGGAACCAGCCGAGCAATCCCCGGGCGCGCGCGGGGTCCAGCAGGCTCCGGCGCTGCTCGCCGGGCTTGGCCGGCGCATGGCGTGCCTCGCCGCGGCCGCCGGCCGCTGTGCGGAGGCGCTCGAAGAGGGTCACGATCGACGTCTCGACGCCGGTGCCGATATTGACGGGGCCGGTGACGGCGGGCTTCTCGAGCGCCAGGAGCGCGGCCTCCGCGACGTCCCCGACGTACACGAAATCGCGCGACTGGAGGCCGTCGCCGTTGATGACGCACGGCTCGCCGCGCAAGAGCCGCTCGGTGAAGATCGCCACCACGCCCGCTTCACCGTGGGGACTCTGACGCGGCCCGTAGATGTTCGCGAGGCGAAGCACGATCCCGCTCAGTCCGTAAAGCGCCTCCCAGCAGGCGAGGTAGATCTCCGCCGCCACCTTCGACACGCCGTACGGAGAGATGGGGCGACTGGGATGGTCCTCGGGCGTCGGGATCACCTCGGTGTCCCCGTATCCGGCGCCGCCCGTCGACACGTAGACCATCCGCCGCACCGCGCCGCGCCGGGAGCATTCCAGGAGGTTGACGGAGCCCACTACGTTGATCTCGGCGTCCAGCCGCGGTTCCGCCACCGATCGGCCGACGGAGGCCTGGGCGGCCAGGTGGATCACCGCCTCGGGCGCCTCGACGCGGAACACCTCGCCGAGCCCGGAGCTCCGGATGTCGACGGCGTGGAAGGACGCGGCCGGGCTGACGTGCTCCCGGCGGCCGCTGCTGAGATCGTCCACGACCGCCACCTGGTGTCCCGCGTCCAGGCAGCGGTCGACCACGTGCGAGCCGATGAAGCCGGCGCCGCCGGTCACGAGGACTTTCACGCCGGAGGATTATGCCGGGGGCCACTCCGGCGGGCAAGGGACCTTCCGGGGCATCGGAGCGCCGCCTTGACCTCGCCGCATGCCTTGGGGACACTCGGGCAGCGGATCGGGCCGACATGAGTGCCACGACGGAAGCAGCCAAGCGAGGCGACGTGCGCGAGCCCCGCGGAACGCTGGGGCGACTCTTCGCGCCGCGCTCGATCGCCCTGGTCGGGGTGCCCGGCGACACCTCGCGCCCCGGCGCCCGGCCGCTGCACTTTCTCCGGCGCCACGGCTACCCGGGGCGCCTCTATCCCGTCAATCCCCGCCATCCCGTCATCGGCGATCTCCCGGCGTACCCGAGCCTCGGCGCCTTGCCGGAGGTTCCCGACGTGGCGTGGATCGGCCTGCCCGCCGGCCAGGCGGACGAGGCGCTCCTCGAGTGCGGCCAGGTCGGCGTTCGGTTCGCCGTGGTGCTCGGTGCCGGGTTCGCCGAGACGGGTGAGCCCGGCGCGGCCGCCCAGGCGCGTCTGGCCGAGCGCGCGCGGCTCACCGGCGTCCGCGTGCTGGGACCGAACACCGTGGGCTTCGTCAACGCGTGGGACCGCGTCGCGCTCACCTTCTCGACCGTCGGCAAGCTCGACGCGATGCGCCCGGGGGCGGTGGCGCTCCTGTCGCAGTCGGGGGGCCTGGGCGGCTGTCTGCTCGACCGCGCGGCGGACCGGGGCCTGGGCGTGGGGCTGTTCGTGTCGACGGGGAACGAGGCCGACCTCTCGCTCGCGGATTATCTCGAGTGGCTGATCGACGACGAGCGGACGCGCGCGGTGGCGTGTCTCGTCGAGCAGGTCCGCGATCCCGAGCGCGTGGCGGCGGCCGTCCAGCGCGCGGCGGCCAACGGCGTCGCGGTCGTCGCGCTCAAGCTCGGCGCCTCGTCGACCGGCTCGCGGGCGGCGCGCTCCCACACCGGCGCCATGGCCGGGCGCCATGACGCGTGGCGGGCGTGGGCGCGCGCCGCCGGCGTGATCGAGGTGACCGAGCTGGACCACCTGATCGAGACCGCGGCCTATCTGGCTCATGCGCCCGCGCTGGAGGGACCGCGAATGGCCATGGTGACGTCGTCCGGCGGCGTCGCCGTGCTCGTCGCGGACGCGCTCGAGCCGAAGGGGTTCAGCTTCGTGCCGCTGGCGGACGACACGGCGCGACGCGTCGGGCGCCTGCTGCCGTCCTATGTCACGGTGACGAACCCCCTCGACATCACCGCCGGCCTGCCGGACGAGACGTTCGGCGAGGTGCTGGCCGAGGTGGGGCGGGATCCCCGCGTCGATGTCGTCGTCGTCCCGCTGACGATGGCGTCGGCAGGCCGGGGCTCCGCCCGGGCGGAGCAGGTGGCGCGCGCCGCCCTGGCGTCCGCGAAACCGGTCGTGGTGTGCTGGCCCGGGGGCGGGCTCGTGCGCGAGGGCTTCCGGGTCCTGGACGAGGCGCGCGTGCCGCTCTTTCCCACGGTCTCGAGCTGCGCGACGGCGCTCGGCGCCGCGCTCGCGTTCAGAGCCGTTCGCGGTCGGCCGGAGCGGGCGGTGCCGGCGGCGCCGGCCGTGGCGGCCCCGGCGGGCGCGGGGCCGGTCTCCTGGTCGGCGGCGCGCACGCTCCTCGCGAGCGTGGGCCTCACGTTGGTCCCGGAGGTGATCGTGCGCGACGAGGCGGAGGCGAGCGCGGTCGCGCCCGGGCTCCGGTATCCGGTGGCCGTCAAGGTGTTGGGCCCGCTCCACCGGACCGACGTAGGCGGCGTGCGCCTCGGCGTCTCGACGCCGGACGCGCTGCTGACCGCCGTCCGGGAGCTCCGACCGCTCGGCGAAGCGTGCCTGGTGCAGCCGATGATCGACGGAGTCGAGGTGTTGGTGGGAGCGCTCCGGGACCCGGAGCTGGGACCATTCGTGCTGGTCGCTCCGGGCGGCGTGCGAACGGAGCTCTACGGGGAGCGAGCCATGGTCCCCGCTCCCTGCGACCGGGAGGGCGCCGAGGCGCTGCTCCGCGAGTGCCGGGCGCTCGATGCGCTCCTCGACGGCCATCGCGGCGCTCCGCCCGCCGACCGGGCGGCGCTCGTGGACCTGATCGTCCGGACTGCCGGCCTGGCGGCGGCGCTCGGCCACCGGCTGGACGCTCTCGACCTGAACCCGGTGATCGTGGGCGCCGCGAGCGGAGGCGGCGCGGCGATCGTCGACGCGCGAATCGTGCTCGATCCATGAGACCCTACGTCCCAGGCTCGACCATCGACGGCGCCACGGCAGACACCCGAAGCCCAACGGAGCTAGGAGGAGTGGCATGAGGCAGACCGGCCGACTCACCCGTCGTTCGTTCCTCGGCGCCGCCGGCGCGCTCGGCGCGGGCGCGCTCGGCTTTCCCGCCGTCCTCCGGGCCCAGGCCCGGGAGGTCAAGGTCGGCCACATCCACCCGCTGTCGGGCTTCCTGGCCTTCGACGGCGGGCTCGTGGTGAACGGGCTGACGCTCGCGGTGGAGGAGATCAACGAGGGGGGCGGCCTGAAGTCGATGGGAGGCGCGCGGATCGCGCTCAGCGGCGGTGACACGCAGGGGAAGGTCGAGGTCGGGATGGCGGAGGCGGAGCGCCTGATCCGGGACGGGGCGGTCGCCGTGCTCGGGCCCTACCAGAGTCCCGTCGCGTACGCGGTGTCGCAGCTCTGCGAGAAGGAGCGGACGCCCTTCGTGATCACGGTCGCGGTCGCCGACAACGTGACCGAGCGCGGCTTCGAGTACACCTTCCGCGTCCAGCCGAACGCCAAGGCGATGTCCGAGCGCGCGCTCGACCATCTCGCCGAGCTGGCCAAGGCCACCGGGGTGTCCGTGAAGACGCTGGCCATGCTGCACGAGGACGGTCTCTTCGGCACGTCGATCGCGGGCCACGTCGAGCGCCACGCCAAGCCACTCGGGATGGAGCTCGGGCTGAAGGTGCCCTACAACTTCCGCACCCCGGACCTCACGACCGAGGTGACGAAGGTGAAGGCGGCGAAGGCCGACGTGGTCATCGTGAGCGGGTACTTCGGCGACGGCCTCCTCATCGCGCGCACGGCGACCGAGCTCCGGCTCGAGACGCGGGCCGTCATGGGAATCGCGAACGGCGGATTCTCGAACCCGAAGTTCCTCGCCGACCAGCCGCAGCTGGCCGACCTGATCCTGGACGCGAACTACTGGCACAACCCCCGGAGCGAGCGGTCGAAGCGCGTGATGGAGGCCTATCGCAAGCGCTTCAACGCGCCCATGTCCTCCCACTCGGTCCAGGCGTACAGCGCGATGATGGTGCTGCGGGACGCGCTGGAGCGCGCGGGCAGCGCGGATCGCGCCAAGGTTCGCGAGGCCCTGGCCAAGACCAACCTGGCCGACCACATCCTCCCGCAGGGCCCCATCCGCTTCGACCGGACGGGGGAGAACGCGGGCGCGCAGTCCGTCCTGCTGCAGAACCAGGGCGGCCGGACGGTGGTGGTCGGCCCCAGCGAGTTCGCCGAGGCCAAGGCCGTCTTCCCCGTGCCGCGCTGGGGCCGCTCGTAGCCCGAGCGCCGGCCGGGTCGCTCCGGATCCCGCCGCATCGGGGCGCCGCCGGCGGCCTCGGCGGCGGGATCCTGGCCGGCCGCGGGCGCTCGTCCGGCCGCTCGTGAGCACGCTCCTCTGGCAGGCGACCGTCTCGGGCGTCCTGATCGGGGGGGTCTACGCGCTGGTCGCGCTCGGCCTGACGCTGATCTTCGGCGTGCTTCGCATCATCAACTTCGCCCACGGCGCGCTGATGATGCTCGGCATGTACGCCACGTTCTTCCTCCACGTCCATGGCGGGCTCGATCCGTACCTGTCCCTGCTGGTGGTCGGGCCGCTCTTTTTTGTGGTGGGGGTCGCCCTCGAGCGGGGCGTCATCGCGCCGAACCTGAACGCCCCCGAGTCGAACCAGCTGCTCCTGACCCTCGGGGTGGCCCTCTTCTTGGAGAACGGCGCGCTCGCCTTGTTCGGCGCCGACCCGCGAAGCGTCCGCCTGGGCTACCTCGGGCGGGGCCTGCTCCTCGGAGACGCCGTGGTGAACGTCCCGCGCCTGATCGCCTTCGTGGGCTCGGTCGCGCTGGCGCTCGGCCTGTGGCTGTTCCTCAAGCACACCGACACCGGCAAGGCGATCCGCGCCGCGGCCGAGGAGCGGGAAGGCGCCCAGCTCGTGGGCATCGATATCCGGCGCCTCTACGCCCTCGCCTTCGGCCTGGGCACCGCCGTCGTCGCGGTGGCCGGCGGCCTCGTCACGCCGTTCCTCTACGTGGCGCCGGACGTGGGGGACGTGTTCAACATCCTCGCGTTCGTGATCGTCGTCCTGGGCGGCATGGGGAGCTTCATCGGAGCCCTGCTCGGCGGATTCCTGGTGGGCCTCGCGGAGTCGATCGGGGCGGCGGTCATGCCGGGATCGCTCAAGCAGTTGCCGATCTTCGCCTTGTTCGTGCTCGTGCTCCTGTTCCGCCCGAACGGCCTCTTCGGGAGGGGGCGTGGCTAGGATCGGCGGGCTCGTGGCCGTCGCCGCCGCCGCGGCCCTGGCGCCGCTCTTCCTGTCGGCCTACGTCGTCCACCTCATGGTGCTCGTCCTGTTCTTCGCCTTCCTGGGGGTCGCGTGGAACGTCCTCGGCGGGTACGCGGGACAGTTCTCGTTCGGCCACGCGGCGTTCTTCGGGATCGGCGCCTACACCTCGACGCTCCTCCTGGTTCGCCTCGGCGTCTCCCCGTGGGCGGGATTCCTCGCGGGCGCCGCCCTCGCCGCGGCCTTCGGCTGCTTCGCCGGGTACCTGTCCTTTCGCTACGGTCTCCGCGGCCCGTACTTCGCCCTGGTGACGCTGGCCTTCGCGGAGATGCTGCGCCTGGTCGCGCTGAACTGGATGGCCATCGGAGGGCCGATGGGGATCCTGATCCCCCTGCCGCGGGCAGGGGAAGCCTTCTGGCGCCTGCAGTTCCCGGACAAGCTGCCCTACTACTATCTGATGCTGGCGCTGCTCGGCGCGGCGCTCGGGCTGAACCGGCTGGTCGAGCGGGCCCGCCTCGGCCACGTGCTCGCGGCCATCCGGGAGAACGAGGAAGCCGCCGAGGCGTCGGGCGTCGACACGCTCAGGGCCAAGCTCCAGGCGATGGCGCTGTCGGCGTCCCTCACCGCCCTCGGGGGCACCTTCTATGCGCAGTACTTCTCCTTCATCGACCCGACGCTCGCGTTCGGGCCGGCCGTCTCGGTGGAGATCCTGCTCCGTCCCATCGTCGGCGGGCCCGGGACGCTCCTCGGGCCCGTCCTGGGCTCGCTCGTGCTCACGCCGCTGTCCGAGTTGACGCGGTCTTTCATCCGCGGCCGGCCCGGCGTCGACGTGATGGTGTACGGCGCCGTCCTCGTGGTCGTGGTCACGTTCCTCCCCGGAGGGCTGGTCGGCGCCTGGCGACGGATCCGGCGTTCGGCCGCCGCCTGATGGCGCTCCTCGAGATCCGCGGGCTCACCAAGCGCTTCGGCGGGCTCGCGGCCGTGTCGGACGTGGCGTTCGACGTGGCGGCCGGCGAGCTGGTGGGGCTCATCGGCCCGAACGGTGCCGGAAAGACCACCCTCTTCCACCTGGTCACGGGGTTCCATCGGCCGACGGCGGGGCGTGTTCGGTTCGACCGCGTCGACATCACCGGGCTCCGTCCTCACGCCGTGTGCCGCCTCGGCATCGCGCGCACGTTCCAGATCGTCCAGCCGTTTCCCGGCCTGTCGGTCCTCGCCAACGCGGCGGTCGGGGCGTTCAACCGCACCGGCGACCCGGCGGTCGCGCACGCCAAGGCGCGGGAGGCCCTGGCGGTCGTGGGACTCGACGCCCAGGCCGAGCGGCCGGCCCGCGCCCTCACGCTGTCGGACCGGCGACGCCTCGAGGTCGCGCGCGCCCTGGCGACGGGGCCGCGGGTCCTGCTCTTGGACGAGGCGATGTCGGGGCTGACGCCCGGCGAGGTCGGGGACATGATCGCCCTCCTGCGGCGGCTCCGGGGCGAGGGCCTCACGATCCTCGTGATCGAGCACCTGCTGCGGGCGATCATGGCGCTCTCCGACCGGATCGTCGTCCTGGACCACGGGGAGAAGATCGCCGAAGGCCTCCCGGCGACCGTCGCGCGCGACCCGCGAGTCGTCGAGGCGTACCTGGGGTCGGCCGGGGCCCTCGAGGCTGCGCCGTGACGCCGACGAGCGCCCCCCCGGTCCCCCCGGCCGAGGGGCCGGCCCGGCCGGTCCTGGAGCTCGAGGACCTCCGCGCGGGCTACGGGGACGTTCCGGTGCTCCGCGGAGTCTCGCTCGAGGTCCGGGCCGGCGAGATCGTCGCGCTCGTCGGAGCCAACGGGGCGGGGAAGACGACGACGCTGCGCGCCATCGCCGGGCTTGTCCCCCCGAGCGGGGGGGCCGTTCGTTTCGAGGGCGCGCCGATCGCCGGCCTGCCGACGCACCAGATCGTGGCTCGAGGGCTCCTGCTGGTTCCGGAGGGCCGCCGGATCTTCCCGTCCCTCACGGTGC
Source organism: Candidatus Rokuibacteriota bacterium (assembly GCA_044867785.1). Classification (GTDB taxonomy): domain Bacteria; phylum Methylomirabilota; class Methylomirabilia; order Rokubacteriales; family DASRDR01; genus DASRDR01. The sequence goes on from JBIOVM010000185.1 coordinate 72,061, forward strand.
GGGAGAACCTCGAGCTGGGCGCCTACCTTCCGGCCGCGAAGGCGCGGCGGGCGGAGTCGCTCGGCCGCACGCTCGAGCTGTTCCCCGTCCTCGCCGAGCGCCGCCGCCAGGCGGCCGGCACCCTCTCGGGCGGGGAGCAGCAGATGCTCGCGATCGGCCGGGGCCTCATGGGCCGACCTCGGCTCCTGATGCTCGACGAGCCGTCGCTCGGTCTGGCGCCTCTCGTCGCCGACCGGATCTTCGAGGTCATCCAGCGCATCAGCGCGGACGCGACGCCGGTCCTGCTCGTCGAGCAGAACGTCCGCCGGTCGCTCCAGATCGCGCGGCGCGCGTACGTCCTCGAGCACGGCGCGGTCGCGCTGGCGGGGATGGCGGGGGAGCTGGAGGCGCGCGAGGACGTGCGGCGCGTCTACCTCGGGCTCTGACCCTCCGCGCAGCGCGTCTCGGCGCGCGGGAAGCGCGCGCGCTCGACGATCGGCGCGCGAGGGGTCTCGCGCGCCCGCGCGCCCCACAAAGCGGTTGCCGAGTGAAGGGCGAGGCCTATAATGAGGGTCACGTGTCTGTCGCTCGGACCGATTCGGTGAGGTAGGGAGGTCTGGGATGGCCGAAGAACGGGTCGAGGCGTTCGTCCAGCGCTACGGGCAGCTGGAGCGAGAGGTCCACAAGGTGATCGTCGGGCACGACGAGATCGTGGACCAGGTCCTCATCGCCCTCTTCGCGGGCGGGCACGTCCTGCTCGAAGGGGTTCCGGGGCTCGGGAAGACCCTGCTGGTCCGCACCCTGGCCGGCTGCCTGGACCTCTCGTTCTCGCGGATCCAGTTCACGCCGGACCTCATGCCGGCGGACATCATCGGCACCAACATCATCGTCGAGGACGCGGAGGGCCGCCGGCACTTCCAGTTCGAGCGGGGCCCGGTCTTCGCGAACATCCTGCTGGCCGACGAGGTCAACCGGGCGACGCCGAAGACCCAGTCCGCGCTCCTGGAGGGGATGCAGGAGCACAGCGTCACCGTGGCCGGGATCTCGCATCGCCTCCCCGCTCCGTTCTTCGTGCTGGCCACGCAGAACCCCATCGAGATGGAAGGGACGTACCCGCTCCCCGAGGCCCAGCTGGACCGGTTCCTGTTCAAGCTGCGCGTCCGGTACCCCGCCCTCGAGCAGCTCAACGAGATCATCGACCGCACCACGAGCTCGCGCGAGCAGACGGTGGAGCGCGTGATGACGGGAGCGGAGACGATGACGGCGCGGGAGCTGGTGCGGGAGGTGCCGATCGCCAGCCACGTCCGCGAGTTCGTGTCGACCCTCGTCATGGCCACGCATCCCGAGTGGGCCGACGCGCCCGACATGACCCGGCGCTACGTGCGTTACGGGGCGAGCCCCCGGGCCGCCCAGGCGCTGGTCCTCGGGTCCAAGGTGCTGGCGCTGCGCGCCGGCCGATTCGCCGTGAGCGTCGACGACGTGAAGTCGATCGCCCTCCCGGTCCTGCGGCATCGCATCATCCTGAACTTCGAGGGCGAAGCGGAGGGGATCGACGCCGACCGCCTGCTGACCGAGGTGCTCGGGGCGGTCGAGGCGTCGTCCCGGGAAGGCAAGGAGGTGTTCCTCCGCTAGGTCGCGCCTCAAGGAGACCATAGATGGCACACGGCGCAGTCCTCGGCCAGACGATCACACGCCTCACACGGCTGATCCGGCAGCGCCGTGCCGTCTTCTACGGTGTGCGTGGGCTGGTCTGGGGGCTGTGCCTGGCAATCCTGCCCGTCGCCCTCCGCACCATGCTCGGGCCCTGGGCGCTCTTCGTGGCGCTGGGCGTGGCGGCGACGGGGGCGCTGCTGGGCGTCCTGTACGGAGCCTTCTTGAAGGTGCCGCCGGCGGACGCCCTCGGGCTCGCGGACCGCACCTTCGACTTGAAGGATCGTCTCGCGTCGGCGCACGATCTCCTCGCCCGGTCCGAGCGCGGAGCCCTCGCGGAGGCGGCCATCGGCGACGCGGAAGGGCACACGCGGGACATCCGGCTCGAGCGGGCCGTTCCCTGGCGCTGGCCGCGCGAGATGAAGCTCCTCCCGGCCCCGGCGCTGGTGCTGGCCGCCCTGCCGTACCTGCCTCCCATCCCGATCCCCGACATCTCCATGCCGAACTTCACCCCGGCGTCCGAGGAGGAGAAGAAGCCGGAGGCCGCGGGGCCCACGCAGGCGATCGAGCGGCCCACGCCGAAGAAGGTGGAGCCCGTCGAGCGCGTGGAGATGCAGGACCGCGACTACCAGACGCGCCCCAACCCGGAGAACCGCGAGCATGCCAAGGGCGATCTCGCGGCGGCGTTCAAGGATACGAACGTCGCGACCAAGCGCCCGGACTTCTCGAGCTTCCTCAAGCAGGGCGACGACCGCATCCGGCTCCTCGAGCGGCTGGACAGCCTGCCCGACCTCCAGCGTGACTTCACCCAGAGTCAGTACAAGGTGATGTTCCGCAAGTCGCGGAGCCTCTTGTCGGGCATCGATCCCCGGCAGCTCACGCCCGAGAAGCTCCGACAGCTCCTCGACGAGATGAACCGCATGGGCCGCCGTCCCGGAAGCGGTGCGGGTGGGGAGGGGGACTGGGGCCAGGAGATGATGGAGGGAGCTGAAGCGCTCGACCAGGGCCAGATGTCGCGGGCCATGGAGGCGATGGACCGGGCCCTCCAGAAGATGCGGGCGCAAGAGGAGCGGGAGCGGGGCGGCAAGGGTCTCCAGGGCGGGAAGGACGGCCAGCGCGGCCGCGACGGCGAGCGAGGCGGATCCGGCCGCCCGGGCGCGGACGAGCCGGACTTCGGCGAGGGCATGGGATCCCTCCCCGGGAAGGGGACGAACCCGGGCTGGCGCGGTGATCCGACGTCCCGACTGGGGCAGAACCCCCTGGACCTCGGCGTGGAAGGGCAGATGCGGAGGGGTCGTCGCGAGGCCTACGACACGAACATGCTGGGCAAGGGGGCCCACAACCCCTCGCGTCTCCCCTCGATGAGCGTCGTCACGCAGTACCGGAAGATGATGGAGGAGGCCCTGGCGAAGGAGGCGATCCCGCTCGACTACCGCAGCCAGGTCCGGGACTACTTCCAGGCGCTTGAGGATCGCTGATTAGCCTCGTGGAACGCGTGCGGCCCGGGGAGCGGCCCGCCGGCGGACGGATGAGGAGCGCAGCGCCGGCTCCTCCGCGGAGAGCGTGATGGCCCGCGTCGTCCGATCCGCGTCCGCCACCGGCGCGACGGGCGCGGGCGCCGTCGCCGAACGCTTCTTCTCCAACGCGTTTCTCATGCAGCTCGAACGGCTGACGTTCGCTTCCAAGCGCTCGCACATCGGCGCCGTGAAGGGCGAGCGGAAGAGCCCCCGCCGGGGCTCGAGCGTCGAGTTCGCCGACTACCGGCCGTACGAGGTGGGCGACGACCTTCGCTACGTCGACTGGAACGCGTTCGCCCGCCTCAATCGCCTCTACCTGAAGGTCTTCATCGACGAGGAGGATCTCTGCATCCACCTCCTCCTCGATGCGAGCGGCTCGATGGACTACGGCGCGCCGAACAAGTTCCGGTACGCCATGCGCCTGGCCGCCGCGCTGGCGTTCATCGGCTTCGTGAATCTCGAGCGGGTCGGCGTCGCCGTGTTCCGTGATCGGGTCGCCGAGGGCTGGCTGCCGAGCCGCGGGCGCAACCAATTCCTTCCCATCCAGGAGTTCCTGGCCGACCTGTCCCCGGGCGGCGGCACCGCGTTCAATGCGTCGCTCCGCCAGTACGCGCAGCGCGCGAAGGATGCCGGAGTGGCGGTGGTCATCTCCGACTTCCTGGACCCGGCCGGCTACGCGTCCGGCCTGCGAGCGCTGATGGAGCGGCGGTTCGACGTCCACGTCCTCCACATCCTGGCTCCTGATGAGCTGCGCCCGATGCTCGTCGGCGACCTGGAGCTGGTCGACGCCGAGACCGGTGAGGTGCGCGAGGTCTCGGTCGACGCCGAGGCGCTCCGAGCCTACGAGCGGCAGCTCGGGGCGTTCATCTCCGGCATCGAGGGCTTCTGCCGGGCCAACGAGCTGAGCTACGTCCGCGTCGTCACGGACATGCCCGTCGAGGACCTGCTTCTGCGACGGTTGAAGGGAGGCCTGCTTCAGTGAGCTTCCTGCAGCCATGGGCCTTCCTGCTGCTGGGACTGTCGATCCCGTTGCTCCTCCTGTACTTCCTGAAGGTGCGGCGCCAGCAGCGCCGGGTGTCGTCGGTCCTGCTCTGGTCGCCGGTCTTCCGGGACCAGCAGGCGTCCGCCCTCTTCCAGCGGCTCCAGCTCGATCCCTTGCTGCTCCTCCAGCTCCTGGCCCTGCTCCTCCTCTGCGCCGCGCTGGCGCGCCCGACCCTGACGCTCCAGGGCAAGGGCGCGGAGCGGCTCATCCTCGTCATGGACACGTCGGCCTCCATGAAGGCGAAGGACGGCGGGTCGCCGCGGATCCGCGAAGCGCAGGCGCGCGCGGTCGAGATCATGAGCGGCGCGGGGCTGGGCGCCGAGGTCATGGTGATCGAGGCGGGCTCGCAGCCCACGATCCGCCTGCACTTCACGCGGGACCGGGACCGGGCGCGGCGCGCCATCTTCGACGTCGAGGCGCGGGACCAGCCGAACCACCTGAGCGAGGCCATCCGGACGGCGCTGGCCCTGGTGCCGGCGGTGGACCCGCGCGTGCGCGTGCACGTGCTCACCGACGGGGCCTTCGACCCGGCCCAGGTGCGCGAGTTTCCGGATCCCCGGGTACGCTGGGCCACGGTCGGGAGCAGCACTCGCAACGTCGGCATCACCCAGTTCTCCGTGCGCAAGGCCTACTACGGGGCCTTCGACTACCAGGCGTTCCTGTCGATCACGAACTTCTCCGACGAGCGGGTCTCGTTTCCGCTCGCGCTGACGGTCGACGACCAGCGGATCAGCGAGCAGACCATCACGCTGGACCCCCTGGTGAAGCGGAACGTCATCGTGCCGTTCACGCTCCAGAACGGGGCCACGGTGAAGGCGGTGGCGGAGGTCCGGGACGACCTCGAGGCGGACAACGTCGTCAACGCCGTCGTTCCCGAGCCGCGGAAGCTGCGTGTGCTGCTCGTCAGCCCGGGCAACCTCTTCCTCGAGAAGGCGCTGCGGACGGATCCCCAGGTCGTGCTCGAAACGAAGACGCCTCCCGAGTACTCCGGGGGCATGGGCGCGTTCGATGTCGTCGTGCTGGACGGGGCGTCGCCCGCCCGGATCGGCCCCGGGCGCTTCGTGCTGGTCAACTCGACCCCGGGCGACGTCCCCATCGAGTCGCTCGGCACGATGGAGCAGCCCGTCGTGCTGGACTGGGTGCGCAACCATCCCGTGATGCGCTTCATCGACCTGTCGAAGGTGACGGTGGAGGAGGCGCTCCGGGTGCGGCCGCTGGCGGCCGGCAAGACCCTGCTCGAGGCGGTGGGTGGCCCCCTCATCTTCCTCTTGGAGGAGCCGCAGCGGAAAGCGGTGTTCGTGGGGTTCGATCTCTTCAAGACGGACCTGCCGCTCCGCGTCGCGTTCCCCCTGATCCTGGCGAACAGCCTCCGATGGCTCCAGCCGGTCGGCCTGGAGGGCTCGGATCTGATGGTGACGGCCGGGTCCCCGTTCCTCTTGGCCGTGGAGCACGGCGTCCAGGAAGGGACGGTCAAGGACCCGAGCGGCGCAACGAGCAAGGCCGAGATCACGCGGGGCGCGCTGTCGTTCGCCCAGACGGATCAGGTGGGGCTCTACACGCTCACGACGGGCGGGAAGCGAGAGGTGCGGTTCGCGGTCAACCTGCTCGACGGCGTGGAATCGAACATCCGGCCTCAGTCCTTGCCCGTCGCGCCGCCGCCCACGGCAGGCGAAGCCGGCGAGAGCTTCACGTACCAGCGCGAGCTGTGGCCGTTCCTGCTGGCGTTGGCGCTGCTGACGCTCGCCTTCGAAGGATTCCTCTACTGGCGGCGCCAGACGGCGGGGCGGCTGGTGTGGCCGTCGCGCGCGTCGGACCGCTGGGCGCTGGCGAGCCGGGTGGTGGGGCTCGCGCTCCTGGCCTGGGCGCTCACTCAGCCTCAGTTCACCCGTTGGCTGGACCGGCAGAACGTCTTCTTCGTCCTCGACATGTCGGACAGCGTCAGCCTCGCCGCCCGGGAGACCGCCTATCGCTGGGCGTCGAGCGCGCTCGAGGCCATGAAGGGCGGAGACCGAGCCGGGCTCATCGCCTTCGGGGCCGACCCGCAGCTGGCCGAGCCGCTCCGACCGGCCCCGACCTTCGCCCGGCCGCAGCCGCTCGCCGGCGGGCGGGTCACCAACCTCGCGCGGGCGCTCCAGCTCGCCCAGGCCTCGCTTCCGCGGGGCGAGGCGAACCGCATCGTCGTGCTCTCCGACGGGCGGGAGAACGCCGGCAAGGCGGTGGTCGCCGCCCAGTCGGCCAAGGACGCGGGAATCCCCATCTATTACTCCCCCGTCGGCATGACCTTCCCGCAGGAGATCGTCGTCGAGCAGCTCCTCCTGCCGAACGAGGTCAAGTTCGGGGAGCCCTTCCACGCGCGGGCGGTCGTCAACTCGGTCAAGGAGACGGGCGGGCGCCTCTCGCTCTACCGGAACGGCGAGTTCCTGGGCTCCCAGGTCGTGCGCCTCAACGCGGGGAAGAACGTCCTGACGTACCGGCAGTCCCTCGAGCAGGCCGGGGTCCACGTCTACCAGGCCTTGGTCGAGGTGGAGGGGGACGTCATCGAGGAGAACAACCGCGCGATCGGAATCACCGTGGTGCGCGGGAAGCCGCAGGTGCTCCTGGTCGACAAGGAAGAGGCGCAGGCCCAGAACCTGGCGAGCGCGCTGCGCTCCCAGTACTTCGACGTGCGGCTGGTCGGCCCCGAGGGTCTGCCGTCCACCATGGCGGGCTTCGAGAAGTACGATGGGCTGATCCTCTCCAACGTGTCATCGCTCAAGATGAGCCGCCAGCAGATGACGTTGATCCGCGACTACGTCCGCGACCAGGGCGGCGGTCTGGTCATGATCGGCGGGGAGGAGAGCTTCGGGCTGGGCGGCTTCTACCGGACGCCGGTCGAGGAAGCCCTCCCGGTCACCATGGACGTCAAGCAGAAGGTCGAGATTCCCAGTCTCGCGGTCATGCTGGTGATCGACCGGTCCGGCTCCATGGCGATGGGCATGAAGGACAACGACAAGGTGAACAAGCTCGAGGTCGCCAAGGAGTCGGCCCACCTGGTGGTGGACCTGCTCGACGAGCGGAACGAGGTCGGCGTCCTCTCCTTCGACACCGAGTTCGTCTGGCACGTGCAGCTCCAGCCGGCGAAGAACAAGCAGCAGATCCACCGCGAGATCTCCGCGATCAAGGCCGGCGGGGGGACCGACGGCTACCCGGCGGTGAGGGAAGCCTACAAGGCCTTGTTCGACCGCGACGCCCTGCTGAAGCACGTCATCTTCCTGTCCGACGGCCAGATGACCCGCGGCGACTTCGCGTCGCTTGTTCGGCGCATGGTCAAGGACAAGATCACCGTGTCGGGGGTCGCCATCGGCTCCGACGCCGACGTCTCGCTGATGTCGGACGTTTCGAAGTGGGGCCGTGGCCGCTTCTACTTCACGGAGGAGACGAGCACCGTCCCCCGCATCTTCACGCTGGAGACGCAGCTCGCCTCGAAGGCGTCGCTCATCGAGCAGCCGTTCCGGGCGGTCGTGACGAGCCCGCAGCACGAGACCATCCAGGACATCGACTGGCCGAAGTCGCCGCCCCTCGGCGGCTACGTCGCCACCTCGATCAAGAGCACGGCCGATCAGGTGCTCATGACCCACCAGGAGGACCCGCTGCTCGCGGCGTGGCGGTACGGGCTGGGCCGGTCGGTTGCGTTCACGGCCGACGCCAAGGCGAAGTGGGGCGTCCTCTGGCTCCGGTGGGGCAACTACAACAAGTTCTGGGCCCAGGTCGTGCGGTGGACGCTGCGGGCGGGCACGCGGAGCGACACGACGGTGGCGGTCGAGCGGCGCGACGGGCAGGCGATCGTCACGGTGGACGGGATCGACACCAAGGGGGAGTTCATCAACTTCCTGGACGGGCAGCTGGGCGTGGTCAATCCCGACAAGCGGCAGTCGGTCGCGGAGCTGGAGCAGGTCGGCCCGGGGCGGTACCGGGGCGCGTTCCCGACGCGCGATGAAGGCGTCTACCTCGCCGGTCTCACGACGCGGCGGGAGCAGCAGATGTTCGGTTCCCAGATCGTCGGGACGGTGGTGCCGTACGCGCAGGAGTACCGGGAGCTGGGCGCCAACGAGAGCTTCCTCAGGGAGATCAGCGAGCTCACGGGCGGCGGGGCGCTCACCGATCCCAAGGAGGCCTTCACCGCGAACCGCCGCCGTTCCCGGATTCCGACGGATCTGTGGCCGTGGCTCGCGGGGCTCGTCACCGTGGCGCTCGTGCCGGAGATCGCGATGCGCCGGGTCGGTCCCGCCCTCGCGCGTTTGGCCTGGTGGAGGAGAAGGAGGTAGCCGCGATGGCAGGACACACCGGCCGCCGAATCCGGCAAGTGCGAGGGCCCGCCGTGGCGCTCCTTCTGGGGTGCGCGCTCTGGGCAGCGCTCGGAGGGTCTGCGTGGGCCAAGCCGCGCCCGGTGCTCGTCTTGCCCTATCAGGGCACGGAGGCGGATCCCTGGTTCGGGGAGGCGATCGCGGAAACCCTCTTCGTGGGCGCCCAGGCGACACCGGCCCTCTTGCCGATCGACCGCGGACGTGCGCTCCAGGCGGCTCGCGCGCCCACCACGGAGGGCACCGACCGCTCGCCGCTCGTGCTGGCCCGGCTCGTGCGGGCCGAGGTCGTCTTTCTGGGCGACTACCAGCGGGGGGCGGACGACGGGATCACGATCACGCCCCGCCTGCTCGACGTGAAGACGGGGCAGACCCAGGCGCTCGATCCCGTTCGCGGCCCGGCCGACCGGCTCATCGAGACGCAGGCGACGCTGATCCAGGCGTACGCGAAGGCGCTCAACCTCGGCCTCAAGCCCGAGGAGATCGACCGAATGGTGGCCGCGGCCAAGCCCACCGCCAACCTGACCGCGCTCGAGGCCTTCGCGAAGGGCCGGCGATCCGCGCTGCGCGGCACGCAGGAGGGCAACGAGGGCGCGGCCGAGCTCCTGGCCCGTGCCGTCGAGGTCGATCCGACCTTCGGGCTGGCGCACTACCACCTGGGCGTGGTGCACCTCGCCCTCGGCAACCGCTGGAAGGCCTCCGCCCAGTTCCGGGCCGCGACCCAAGTGGACACCACGGTGCCCGAGCCGTTCAAGGCGCTGGGGGACATCTTCATGTCCAGCCCTCGGCGCCTTTACGACCAGGCGATCGAAGCCTACCAGCGGGCGATCACGCTCCGGGCGCACTACGCCGACGCTCACGTCGGGCTGGGCGACGCCCGGGCGGCGAAAGGTGAGCACGAGGCCGCCATCGGCCACTACCAGAAAGCGCTCGCGCTCGATCCGCTGAACGCGCGCGTCCACTTCGCGCTCGGCAAGATCTACTACGGCGAGAAGGGCCTGTACTACGAGGCCGTCAGCGCCTACAAGAAGGCGATCGACCTCGACCAGTTCTTCCTCGAGGCGCGCATGGGCCTCGGCGAGATCTACGAGGAGAAGGGCCTCTACAAGGACGCGGTCGTCGAGTATAAGAAGGTGATCGAGGTCGATCCGAAGCACACCGCGGCGCACTACAACCTGGCGCTCGCCTACGAGAAGCTCGATCCCCGCGAGGCGATCGCGCAGTGGGAGCGATACATCGGACTCGCCGCCACCGTGGCCACGGAGAAGGAGTGGGTGGACGTGGCCCGGCAACATCTGAAGAAGCTGCGGGACAAGTTCCCGCAGTGAGCGCGGCCGGAGGCCCGACGCCTTCGCTCCCGGCCCTCGCGCGCGCCCGGCGCGTCTAGGAGTCGAGCCCCAGCAAGCGGGCGAGCCGTGGTCGGTCGAAGCCGACCACGACCTCCTCGTCGACGACCGTCACGGGCACCGCGAGTTGGCCGGTGCGCCGCAGCAGCTCCTCCCGCCCTTCCTGATCCTCCGCCACGTTCACTTCCCGATACACGACGCCTTTTGACGAAAGAAACTCCTTCGTCAGCTTGCAGGGGCGTCAGGTGGGCGAGCTGTAGACGGTGACCGCGGGCCCTTGTGCCACGTGCGCGTCTCCCTCGGAAGCCGGGACCCGGGTCGTGCTGAGGCGGCCCCCGGATGGCGGCGATTCAACGGCCACCTGCCATTGTACGCGAGCGCCTCCGGCTGTCGACCGACGGACGGATGCCGGCTCGGCCGTGCTGGTCGACGTGGCCGGACCACCTCGGCGGCGGATTGCCCCGCATGTCCGTATCCGGGCAGATACGGGTCGGCCACTTCCAAGAAGGGAAATCGTGACAGGAGAGGCAAATAAGATGTAGCATCACGCAGAAGAATCGATGATCGCGCGGACGAACCTACGCGTGGCCCGCGGCATCGACGCGGGGCGAGGAGTGCGTTTCCTCGCTCGGCGGCGGTCGCATCGCTTCTCTCGTCGATCGGCCGACCTGGATCCAATTCGTCCTCTCGGTTGGTCCATTGCGCGGAGGAGCGCGCCGTGAACGACCCGAGAGTGAAGTCCGTGCTCAGCTCCAAGTCGAACGGAGACGGCGTCGCCGGCCGGTCCTCGGGTATCAAGGCGGCCGAGTACTTGGCTGACGCACTGGCGGACGCGGGCGTGCGCTACATCTTCGGCGTGATCGGCGGCGCCGTGCTCCCGTTCTTCACTTCTACGGTCGGGCGCCGGGCCGAGATCGTGATGGCGAAACACGAGGCGGGCGCCGCGTTCATGGCCGATGGGTACGCGCGTGCCAGCGGGGGCTTGGGCGCCTGCGTCGGAACCTCGGGCCCCGGAGCGACCAACCTGATCACGGGCGTCGCCGCGGCGTTCGCGGATTCCGTCCCAATCGTCGTGCTCACCGGCCAAGTCGCCACCAAATCGTTCGGTCGGGGGGCCCTGCAGGAGTCCAGCAGCGAGGGCGTTGACATCGTCGACGTCTTCAAAAAGGTGACACGCTACAGCACGCTCGTGTTCAGAGCGGATCGTCTTCCGGCGACCTGGCACAAGGCGCTTCGCATGGCCCTCGGCGGCCGACCGGGGCCGGTTCACCTGAGTCTTCCGGCTGACGTCCAAGGGGAGAGGATCGAGGTGCCGGGGCGGCCGGCTCCGGCCATCCATCGAACGCGAACGTACGACCGCACGGCGATCAAGGCCGCCGCGCTGCATCTCCTTCGCGCCCGGCGGCCGGCAATCCTCGCCGGCTACGGCGCGATCCTGTCGGATGCGTCCGACGAGATCCGCGCTCTCGCCGAGATGCTGGAGATCCCGGTCGCGACGACCCCGAAGGGGAAAGGGGCCTTTCCCGAGGACCATCGGCTCTCCCTCGGCCCGTTCGGCTACTCCGGCTCGCCGCTCGCGCAGTGGCACCTCCTTGAGAGCGGGGTGGACGTGCTTCTGGCCGTGGGGACGAGCCTCGGAGAATGGGGAACGCTCGGATGGGATCGCCGGCTGCAGGCGAGCGAGGCTCTGCTCCAGATCGACATCGATCCGTACGAGATCGGAAAGAACTACAACGTCACCGTGCCTTTGATCGGTGACGCCAAGTCGGGACTCATCGAGCTCTCGTACGAGATCCGTCGGCAACAGCAGCGGTATCTGCACTGGCGCCGCGGCGACGGCAAGCTCGAGCCGCCTCCGGACCGTCCCCGGTTCCTGAACGCCGCCTCCATGAATTCGGACGCGGTACCCATCAAGCCGCAGCGACTGATGCGCGATCTCCAGGAAGCCCTTCCCAGGGACGCGCTGGTGTTCGTCGACGGCGGTGCCAACCGATCATGGGCGATCCACTACTGGCAGAGCATCTACCCGCGGACGTTCTTCTGCGCTACCGGGATGGCGTCGATGGGATTCGGCGTGGCCGGCGCGATCGGGGGAAAGTTCGCCGCTCCCGACCGCGTCGTTGTCGCGATCACGGGGGACGGCGGCTTCCTGATGAACGGGATGGAGGTGTCCACGGCCGTCCACCACGGGAAACAGGTGATCTGGGTGGTCCTCAACGACGGCGGCTACGGCATCGTGTACCACGCGCTCCGCGCGCTCAAGCTTCCCGACGTGGCGACCAGATACCCGCGGGTGGATTGCGCGACCGTGGCCGAGGGGCTCGGCGCTCAGGCGTTTCGCATCCGCGAGCCCGGGGAGATCAACCGGGAGCTCATCGACCGGATCATCCGAAGCGGCCGGCCGACCGTGCTCGACGTCGAGATCGACCCCGATGAAGTGGCGCCTTTCGGCGGCCGCGTAGAGACGCTGACCGACTACTTCAGCTAGGTTCCTGTTTGCGCGTCAGGGTCGTCTCGCGCGCAGGCGACCGAGGGCGCTCAGTCCCAGCACCGGGAACGACGCCACCACCAGGAACATCGTCGAGAAGCCTGCCCCCTCTCCGATTCGGCCCATGAGGATCGTTCCCACGCCCACCCCCAGCTCCCAGCACGCGGCGAAGCCGGCCACGCTGCGGGCGCGCCGATCCGGCGCCGAGCTGTCCACGACCCAGGCGAGGAGGGTCGTGTGGGCTCCTCCGATTCCGAGACCGGAGAGCAGCGCGGCGAAGAGGAAGAGCAATGGCGCGCGCGCCATCGCCAGGATGACCATCCCCAAGGCGAGCGTGACGAACAGCGGGGTCAGAACCGCCACCGCACCCCAGGCGTCGTAAGCTCGGCCCGCTGCCAGACGCATTGCCAGGCTGCTCAGCGCCAAGAGCGCGAAGAACGTGCCGACGTTCTCCAGTTGGCGGTCGCGGGCGACGATCGCGATGAACGAAATGATCGTGCCGTAGGCGACGCTGGCGGCGAACTGCACGAGGGCGGGAGCCACGACGGTGTCCCGAAAGGTCCACCCGCGCGGCCCGGGATGCCCGGCCGCCCCCGGAAGGCCGATTCTCGGGAGAATGACGCCGCAGGCGAACGACGCGAGCGCCGTTACCGCGGCACCCCCAAAAAGCCCGGGATAGCCCCACCCGCGCAGGAGGAGCTCGCCCACCCCGGGCGCCACGGTCAGGGCACCGGCCTGTGCCAGGCCGAAGACGCCCATGGTCGAGCCGCGTCGCCCTGGTGGCGCGAGGTCCGCGGCCAGAGACGCGGCCGCGGTACTGAAAGTGGCGAGTCCCATCGCATGGAACACTCGCCAGACCAACAACAACGGCACCGAGCGGATGGCCCAATACCCGAGCGAGGCCAGGACATAGATCGCCGCGCCGGCCAGCAAGAACGGTCGGCGCCCGGTGCGATCCATCAGCACTCCGACGATTGGCCGGACGGCCAGAGACGCGATCGCCATGACCCCGATGATCAAGCCCACTCCGGTGGTCGACCCACCGAGGTGCTTCACGTAGAGGGGAAGAGTCGGCAAGAGGTAGTAGAGCGACGCGAAATGCAGGAAGGTTGCCGCAACCAGGCAGACGAGCCGTCCTGACACGGGCCAGGCGCCGGACGCTATCGAACCCTGAGGGAATTCATCGGGTCAAACCTTACGGCCCAACCTTAGGCGGAGTCGACTGTATTTGATGATCGACGGGCTACGGGGCCCTCCTCTCCGGGGCTTTGGCTTGGGGTGGCACACCCATTGCACGTCCCCGGCCCGCGGAATAGGCATGCCGGAAGTGGCCATCCCGGACAGAAGGGAGATTCGCCATATGGCACTCAGGAAGCGTCGCTGGTTGATCGCGCTGGGCGTGGCGGCCACGCTCGTGCCATGCCCGGTGGTGACGCGGGCCTGGGCTGGCGCCCCGCCCGCCGATCTCGTCGTTGCCGACGCGACCGCCGCTCCGTCGGTGCTGGACCCCTTCAAGGTCTACGGCACGCAGGCGCAGAGCTTCTTCCGGCTGATTTTCGAGCCCCTGGTCGACCGCGATCCCGACGGGAAGCTCCGCACGCCGCTGCTCGAGCGCTGGGGTCCCATCGACGCTCTGACCTGGGAGTTCACGCTCCGCCCCGGAATTCGCTTCCATGATGGAGGCGAGCTCACCGCCGCCGACGTCGCATTCTCGCTCCGACGCATCCTGGACCCCGAGGTCAACTCACCCCGGCGCCACGAGTTCGGCGAGCTGGTCCAGATCGTCGCCATTGATTCCCTGACGGTCAGGATCACGACCAAGCGTCCTTACGTCCTCCTGCCGGCGCGGCTTTCCCAGTTCAGCATGATCGTGCCGGACCGGCTCAGGGGGCGGCCCGAAAGCGACTTCTTCGCAAACCCGATCGGCCTCGGTCCATTCCGGCTGGCTGAGCTCTCGCCGAAACAGGCGACCCTCACCTCCTTCCCCGACTACCACGGGGGTGCGCCGAAGATCTCGCAAGTGGTGTTCGAGTTCATCGCGGATCCGGAAGAGCGCTTCCGCCGGCTCTTGTCCGGGACGGTCGACATCGTCACGAATCTCCTACCGCAGCAAGTGGACCCGTTGGTACGCGCACGTGGCGTCCGGCTCCTAAAGCGACACTCGATCCGGTTCATGCAGGTCTTCATCGACGCCCGGCGTGACCCGCTCGCGCGTGCGGAGGTTCGGCAGGCGCTTCTGCACGGGACGGACGTGGAGAGCCTCGTGCGATACGTCGCGCGGGGGAACGGCCGGCCCCTCACGACGGTCACCCTTCCCGAGGACTTCGGGTATCACCCGGCGCTCAAGCGCTATCCATTCGATCCGTCGAAGGCGAAGGCCTTGCTTTCGGAGGCGGGATACCCCACCGGCTTTCGCCTACAGGGTCTCGCCACCCACGACACTCAGACGCTTGCGACGGCACTGACCGGCCAGTGGGCAAAGATGGGCGTGACGCTCGATGTCACCGTGGAAGGCCGTGCGCCGGCGATCTCGAAGTGGATCAAGGAGCGCGACCGGCACGACTTCCTGATCGTCGATCCGACCAGCCTCATTTTCGACGCCGCGTTCCAACTACGGATGCATCTGGACCCGGCCCATCCCGTGTCCCGCGTGTCGAATCCTCGGGTTCTCGATCTCTTGAACCGGGCCGATACCGCGCAGGACGTACCAGCGAGAGCCGCGCTCCTGAGGGAAGCCCAGGCCGTCGCGCACGAGCACGCCCTGACGCTTCCTCTCTACCAGGTGGTGGACCTCTACGGGGTGCGTGACCGGGTGACGGACTTCGTGCCCTCCGCGGACACGATCTTGCGCCTCGGCGGGGTGGGACTCAGCCGATGACGCGAGCCCTCAGCGCGGCGCCGAGCGCCATCCGGGCGCCCGGCCCGTCCCGCGCTTCCGCCGGCCGGTGACCCATGCGCCTACGCATGGCCGCGAAGCTGACCCTGGTGGTGATCCCCCTGGTGCTGTTGCCCTTCGGGGCCCTGGCGTACGTCTGGTATTCCAGCACCCGCGCAACCCTCGAGCGCCAGGTACGCGAGGAGCTCCAGGCGCGGCTCCACCAGGTCGAGCTCCGGCTCCGGCCGTTCCTGCGCGAGCGCGAGCTGGACGTCTACGATCTCGCCGCCTCGCCCGTCCTCCGCGACTATCACACGCAGCTCGAGTACCGGCTGGTTCAGGAAGCGGAGGTCGCGCTTCGAAAGCTGACCGAGCACCTGGAGCAGTTCGTTCGGCGCCGTGAGGAAACGGTCGCAGAAGCGCGCATCGTCGATCAGAACGGGAGGGAGCTCGCCAGCGCGACGCGGCAAGGCACCACCCGAAGCGGGGTGAGACACGCAAAGGCGCCCTTCTTCCAGCGGGCTCGGCGACTGCCGAACGACGCCGGCCCGGCGGCGTCGGTGGAGATGTCAGAGAAGCTGCACATCAAGGTCCTCCGGCTCGCGCTTCCCGTCTACAACGAGTGGAGGGAGTTTCGCGGCGTGGTCGTCCTCGACCTGCCGCTGGCCTACTTCACCGCCACGCTGGCGGCGGCGCTGGCCGGACGGCCGGTGACGAGCTTCCTCGTAGACGGAAACGGGGAGATCTTGGGACCGCCGGGCGCTGCGGAGAGCTTGGCTCTCCGGTGGAAGGACGCCGACCAGCTGAACGCCGCCTTGCGGACCCCGCCCGGGGATCCCCAGGTCGTCCACCTGAACGACGGGGGCCGCGGGCTGCTGATCCGTGAGCCTCTCGTGGCGCAGGCCTGGTCGGTGGGCGTGCTCGCGCCGCTCGACGAGACCGAGGGGCCGGTGCGAGCGCTGACGCACTCGACGCTCGCCTACGGCAGCGCCGGCGCGATCGTCCTGGTGGCGGCAGTTGTCCTGGTCGCACGGGGCGCGAGCCGACGGGTCCGGCGCCTCCAGGCAGCGACCGCGCAGCTCGCCGAGGGGGATTTCGGGCTGCGCATGCCGGCCGAAGGAACGGACGAGGTCGGCGACCTCGGCCGATCGTTCAACATCATGGCCGAGTCGCTCTCCCGGCGGGATGCCGAGGTGCACGCGCGCACCGAGGAAGCCCAGCGGCAGCGGCAGGAGCTCGAGGTCCTGAACGCCGTCATCCAGGCGGCGCACACCTCGCTGGATCTCCGCGAGAGCCTCGAGGCCATCCTCGACCGCCTCATGGTCCTGTTCGACTTCTCCGCCGGTGGCATCCGGCTCGTCGACGAGTCGAAGGACAGTCTGGCTCTCGTCGCTCATCGTGGGCTGCGGGCGAGCTACGCGGCGAATCCCCTGTCGCTGCGCCCGGGGGAGGGCGACAGCGGCCATACGCTCAGGGTCGGGCATCCGCTGGTCCTGAACGAAGAGGCCCAGCTCGCGCCGTACCGGGACCGCGTGCCCGAGGGGCAGGAGGTCGGCGGCGCGCTGTTCATTCCGATTCTGTCCAAGGGCGAGGCGCTCGGCGCGATTATCCTGATCGGGAAACGCAAGCTCCAGTTCACGGACGCGGAGCTTCATCTCCTGGGCACCATCGGTCTCGAGGTGGGCACGGCGATCCAGAACGCCCGGCTGTTCAGCCAGACCCAGGCGCTGTTCATCGAGGCCGAGCGGCACCGGGCTCGGGCCGAGGCGCTGGCCGAGATCGGGCGCTCCGTGACGGCCACGCTGGACCTCGACCGCGTGCTGGACCTGGTCGTGGAGCGCGCGTCGGCGGCCGTGGGGGCCGACGCGGTGTCCATTCTCAGACTGGACGGCGGCGCCCTCCAGTTCGTCCGGGGTCGGGGCCTGTCGCTGAATCGCGTCGCGTTGCTGGACCCGGGGTGGAGCGAGAAGGCGGGCCCGGACGCCGCGCCGATGCGCGTTCCGATGTGGACGGCGGACCTGACCGTCGATCCGCGGTTCCGCGAGAGCACGAGCGCGCTCGAGCTGGCCAAGGCGGAAGGGATCCGGGCGGTCATGGCGGCGCCCATCGTCCTGGGCGAGGAGACCTGGGGGATCCTCAAGATCTACTTCCGTCAGGCGTACGCGTTCAGCCCCGAGGAGGTGCGCTTCGCGGAGGCCGTGGCCCAACAGGCGGCGATCGCCATCGGCAACGCCAAGC
This sequence comes from Candidatus Rokuibacteriota bacterium, assembly GCA_044867785.1. GTDB lineage: Bacteria > Methylomirabilota > Methylomirabilia > Rokubacteriales > DASRDR01 > DASRDR01. The sequence goes on from JBIOVM010000185.1 coordinate 89,536, forward strand.
TCTACGCCGACCTGCGCTCGGCCTACGCGAAGCTCGAGGCGGCCCAGGAGCAGGCGGTCCAGACGGCGAAGCTCGGCGCGCTCGGCCAAATGGCCGGCGGCGTCGCTCACGACTTCAACAACCTGCTGGCGGCCATCCTCGGCCGGGCCGAGCTCCTGCAGCGGCGCGCCACCGATCCGTTCGTCGTCCAGGGATTGAAGGTCATCCAGGGCGCGGCCCTCGACGGGGCGGAGACGGTGCGGCGGATCCTCGGCTTCGCCCGTGCGAAGGGCGAGGAGCACATGGAGCCGATCGAGCTTGCCTCGCTGCTCGAGCAGGTGGTGGACATCGCGCGCCCACGCTGGAAGGACGAGGCGCAGGCGCGCGGCGCGTTCATCAGCGTGATGCTGGCCCTCGAGCCGGTCCGGCCCGTCCGGGGCAACGCCGCCGAGCTGCGCGAGGTATTCCTCAACCTCCTCCTGAACGCCGTGGACGCGATGCCCGGTGGCGGCACGGTCACGCTGGGCGTCCGGTCTCTCGCGGGTCGCAACGGCGACGGGAAAGCCCTCGACGAGGCGGTCGAGTGCTTCGTGCGGGACACCGGCATCGGCATGTCGGAGGACGTGCGGCGCCGTGCCTTCGACCCCTTCTTCACCACGAAGGGCGCGCGCGGCACCGGCCTCGGCCTGTCGGTCGTGTACGGCATCGTGTCCCGCCACGGCGGCCGGGTCCGGATCGACAGCCGCGAGAACGTCGGGACCACGGTGACCCTGCAGCTGCCCGTGTTCCGCGGGGCCGCGACCGCGCCGCCCCAGGAGCCAGGCGCGGTGGAGATGGGAAGCGCGCGCATCCTCGTCGTCGACGACGAGGAGGAGCTCGCCAACATGCTCGCGGACATCCTCCGCCTGGACGGCAAGCAGGTCCCCGAGGTCATCACCAACGCCCGGGAGGCCCTGGAGCGCCTGGCGGCCGACCCGCCGGACATCCTCTTCACGGACCTCGGCATGCCGGTCGTCTCGGGCTGGGAGCTGGCCGCGCAGGCCCGCACGCTGCACCCGGGCTTGCCGGTGGTGCTGGTGACCGGGTGGGGGCATCAGCTGGATCCCGACCGCGTCCGCGAGTCGGGCGTCGTCGGCGTGGTGGCGAAGCCCTACCGGATCGCCGACATCCGTCGCGCGGTGGCCCAGGCGCTGGCCGTCGTGCCCCAGTGCACCTGAGCGCCGCGCCCGGCTCTTCGAGCCTCCGCGCCGATCTCCTGACCCGTTAGGGCTCGTCGCTCCGCCGTCGATCTCGCCCGAGCGGGACCCGAGCCACGCGCGCCTTGATCCGGCTCGCTCGGTTCTAGTAGGCTCGACTCTGTATCGAACGATCACACACGGGAGGCGAGGCGATGGAGCATCGGTCGCTGGGGCGCGGGGGGCTGGAGGTGTCGGCGATCGGACTCGGCTTGATGTCGATGTCCGGCACCTACGGGAAGAGCGACGACGCCGCGTCCGTTGCGGTGATCCATCGCGCGCTGGACCTCGGGGTCGACTTCCTCGACTCTTCGGACATGTACGGCTGGGGGCACAACGAGGAGCTCCTCGGGCGCGCCCTCGCCGGACGCCGCCGGGGCGCGATCATCGCCACCAAGTTCGGGCAGGTGAAGAGCCCGGACGGCGCCGGGAACCTCGTGGACGGAAGCGCCGCCTACGTGCGAACGGCGTGCGAGGCGAGCCTCCGGCGCCTCGGCGTCGAGACGATCGACCTGTACTACCAGCACCGTGTCGATCCGAAGGTTCCCATCGAGGAGACGGTGGGCGCCATGGCGCGGCTTCGCGAGGAGGGCAAGATCCGGGCGCTCGGCCTCTGCGAGACGGCCCCGGCCACGCTCCGCCGCGCGCACGCCGTCCATCCGATCGCCGCGCTGCAGATGGAGTACTCGCTGCTCTACCGGCATCCGGCCGAAGAGCTGCTCGGCGTGTGCCGCGAGCTCGGGGTTGCCTTCGTCGCGTACTCCCCGATCGGGCGCAGCCTCCTCGCCGGCGGGGTCGAGCGGCACGAAGACATCCCGGCGGACGACCGCCGCCGCCAGCATCCGCGGTTCCAGGGCGCGAACCTCGAGCACAACGCGCGGCTGGTGCGGAGCCTCGCCGAGATCGCCCGGCGCAAGGGCGCGACGCCGGCTCAGCTCGCGCTGGCGTGGCTGCTCGCCCGGGGCCGGGACATCGTGCCGATTCCCGGCACGAAGCGGATCGACCGGCTCGAGGAGAACTTGGGCGCGCTACGCGTCCAGCTGGAGCCTGACGACCTCCGGGGCATCGAGGAGGCGCTGCCGCCCGGCGCCGGAGCCGGGACCCGGTATCCCGAGCCGCAGATGAAGGGGGTCTACATCTGACTGGTCGGGGAAGGCGCGCCGCGCCGCGGCGCAGGCCGCACCGCGACCGGAGCGAGCCGGCGTGAGCGGCGCCCTGGCGAGGTCCGAGCCGCTCGTCGCGCGGTGGACGATCCGCGCCGAGCACGTCGTGATGCTCCTGGCGGCGGTCGCTCTCACCGTGCTCGTCATCCTGCCCCTGACCTCGCTGCTCCTCGGTAGCGTGTCCGGCGAGAGCGGGCTGACCCTCGGCCACTTCCGCGAGGCGCTGTCCCGGAGGCTCTACGTCCAGGCGCTCCGGAACTCCCTCGTGCTCGGCGCGTGGACGGCGCTCCTGAGCGTGGTGGTCGGGCTGCCCATGGCCTGGGCGGTCAGCCGCACCGACGTGCCGGGCAAGCCGTTCATCCACGCCACGGCGACGATCGCCTACCTCACGCCGCCTTACCTGACCGCGATCGCGTTCGTGTACCTGTTCAGCCCGAATGCCGGGCTCGTCAACCGGTGGGTGCGCGACGTTCTCGGCCTGCCGTCCCTCACGTTCAACATCCACTCCATGGCCGGGCTGGTCCTCGTGACCGTTCTCCACACGTTCCCGTTCGTGTACCTCCTGGCGGCCAGCGCGCTGGAGTCGATCGACGCGTCCATGGAGGAATCGGCCCGCATGCTGGGGGCGGGGTGGTGGCGGACGTTGCGCGTCGTCACCGTTCCGCTGGTGGCCCCCGCGATCCTGGCGGGCGCGCTGATCGCGTTCGTCAACGCGATCGCGCTGTTCGGCTCGCAGGCGATCATCGGGCTGCCGGGGCGGATATTCACCCTCCCCACGCGGATCTACGCGCTGTTCGACCACCCGCCGCAGTACGGTCTCGCGTCCGCGCTGTCCCTGATCTTCGTCGCCATCACCGTGCTCGCCCTCGCGCTCCAGCGCCGGTACCTGGCCCGGCGATCGTACGTCACGCTCTCCGGCAAGGGGCACCGGCCGCAGGTCGTGGCCCTCGGCCGGGCTCGCTGGGGAGCGCTCGCCTTCTGCTGCGCGATCTTCCTGGTGGCGGTGCTGGCCCCCTACGTGACGCTCCTGGCCGTGTCGGTCAGCCGGTCGTGGGGGCTCGAGTTCTGGCAGAACCTGACGCTCGCGCACTATCGCTTCATCCTCTTCGAGTACGACGTGACCCGGCGGGCGATCGTGAACAGCCTGGGTCTGGCCGCGGCGGCGGCGACGATCACGGTCCTTCTCGGGAGCGTCATCGCGTGGGGAGACCTCCGGACGCGGCTGCCCGGGATGCGAGTCCTCGACTACGCCTCGCTGGTGCCGCTCGGCCTGCCCGGCATCGTCGTCGCGGTGGCGCTGATCCAGTTCTGGCTGCGCGTCCCCGTTCCCATCTACGGCACCTTGCTCATCATCCTGCTCGCCTACGCGGGCCGCTACGTCCCGCTGGCGGTACGCTCCGCCAACGCCGCCTTCCGCCAGATCGATCCGTCGCTCGAGGAAACGGCCCGGGTGACCGGCGCCGGGTGGCTCCGGACGTTCGCCAGCATCACCCTCCCGCTGGCCCGACCGGGATTGGTCGCGGGCTGGCTCCTCGTGTTCGTGCCGGCCATCCAGGAGCTGAGCGCCTCGATCCTGCTCTTCAGCTCCAGCTCGATCACGCTGGCGGTGGCGGTCTACAACCTCTACGAGACCGGCTATCTCGGGCCGGTGGCCGCGCTCGCGATCGTCACCATGGTCATCATCGGGTCCGCCATCTGGCTGGCGACCCGGGTCGGTCGCGCCGGCGCCCGCGTGGAGCGGGCCGGCGTGGCGCACTGAGGCGGGGGCGGTGGCGGGCATCTCGATCGAGCGGGTGTCGAAGCGGTACGGGACGGTCGCCGCCGTCCGCGACCTGAGCCTCGAGGTCCGGGATCGCGAGTTCGTGACGCTGCTCGGCCCGAGCGGCTGCGGCAAGACCACGCTCCTCCGGCTGATCGCGGGGTTGCTCGCGCCCGACGCGGGGACGATCCGGGTGGGCGGGTCGACCCTGTCCTCGGCGGAGGCGGTTGTCCCGCCGGAGCGGCGGGGGATGGGCATGGTGTTCCAGAACTACGCGGTCTGGCCGCACAAGACCGTCTACGAGAACGTGGCGTTCGGTCTCGCGGTCCGTCGCATCCGGGGCGCGGCGGCGCGCGAGCGGGTCGCGCGGGTGCTGGACCTGGTCAACCTGGGCGGATTGGAGCGACGGTTTCCCGGCGAGCTCTCCGGCGGCCAGCAGCAGCGCGTCGCGCTGGCGCGAAGCCTCGTGGTGGAGCCGCAGATCCTCCTGCTGGACGAGCCGTTGTCGAATCTCGACGCCAAGCTCCGCGAGCGCATGCGGTGGGAGCTGAAGGAGCTCCAGCGCCGGACCGGCATCACGTTCGTCTACGTCACTCACGACCAGGCCGAGGCGATGGCGCTCTCCGATCGCCTCGCCGTCCTGCACGAGGGCGTGCTGCTCCAGATCGGCGCCCCGCGCGAGGTCTACGCGCGCCCGGCCAGCCGCGTGGTCGCCGACTTCATGGGGCTCGTCAACCTGCTGCCGGGCCGCGTGGTGCATGCCGGGGCCGACGAGAGCTTGGTCTCGGTCGCCGGCGGGGATCCCATCCGGTGCGCCGCGAGAGCCCCGCTGGCGGAGGGAGCCGCGGTCCAGGTCGCGATCCGGCCCGAGAGCCTCCGGCTGGCCCGCGACGGAGTCCCGGCGGCCGTCGGCGAGGGCGCCCTCCACGGCAAGCTGGCGGACGTCACGTTTCTCGGCAACCTGATCGACTGCCACGTGGTGCTCGACGACGGGACGCGCGTGCGCGTCCAGGCGGATTCCGGTGCGGCGCTCCAGCCGGGGCAGGCGCTCCGGCTGGCCTTCGACGGCGAGACGTGCACGGTGTTCCCCGCATGAGCGCATGAGATGTCGGGAAGTGAGAGTCTGACCCCACCAACGGAGCGAGGATAGCCAATGA
>JBIOVM010000186.1:0-20965 GCA_044867785.1 Candidatus Rokuibacteriota bacterium
CAACCTCCGGGTAATTGATGATGGGCGTGGCTCCGGTGCCTCCGAGGGCGCCCGTGTTGGTCACGGTGAACGTCCCGCCTCGGAGGTCCTCGAGCGTGGCCTTGCCCGCGCGCGTTCGCGTGACGAGCGCGGCCAGCTCGCTCGCCAGCTCGCGGATGCTCTTCCGTTCGACGCCCCTGACGACCGGCACCAGGAGACCCTGGTCCGTGTCGACCGCCACCCCGACATGGTAGTAGCGCTTCCACACGAGCTCGCCGGTCGCGTGATCGAGACTCGCGTTGAAGCGCGGGTGCTCCCGCAGCGCCATCGCGACCGCCTTCACCAGGAACACGGTGAGGGTCAGCTCCGCGCTTCCCTCCCCGGCCCGCTTCTGGTGGCGCCGCCGCATCGTCTCCAGCTCGGTCACGTCGGCCTGGTCGTGCTGGGTGACGTGCGGGATGACCGCCCACGCGAGCGCCAGGTGCTCGGCGCTCCGGCGGCGGATCCCGCGCAGGGGCTCGCGCTCCACGGGTCCCCATTGCTCGAACCGCGGGAGCGGGGGCAGCTCGACCGGCCCGACCAGCGGACGGGCCGGTTCGGTCGGCAGCGAGGCGGGCGCCGGCGGGCCCTCGGCGGCGGGCGGCGGTACGCCGGAGGGCCGGCCGGCCGCGGCACGAACGTCGTCGTCGGAGACGCGGCCACCCGGCCCGCTCCCCCGGACCCGCGCCAGATCCACGCCCAGCTCGCGAGCGAGACGGCGCGTCGCGGGCGTGGCCGCAGGAGCGAGGCCCGGAGCAGCCGGCGTGGGCACGACCGCCGCGGAGGGCCGGGGCGCCGCCGGCGCGGCGGGGGGGGCGGAGGCCGGCGCGGCGCGGGGGGCGGCGACCGGCGCGGCCGCGGCTGGCGCTCCGCCGGCCGCATCCGCCAGGCTCAGGAGGACAGCGCCGACCTTCACGCGCTGCCCGGCCTGGACGTGCACGCGGGCCACACGACCGCCGTAGGGGGACGGGAGCTCGACCTGGGCCTTCTCGGTCTCGACCAGGAGGACGGGCTGGTCCTCCTTGATCTCCTCGCCCTCGGCGACGAGGACCTGGACGATCTCGGCCTCGGTCAGGCCCTCGCCCAGATCCGGCAGCTTGAACTCTCTCGGCATCGAACGGGCGGCGCGGCGCCGTCTAGAAGGCGAGCGTCTCCCGGACGGCCCGCAGTACGCGGTCCGGGCCGGGTAGCCAGCCGCGCTCCCGAGCGAAGCCCGGGTAGACGATGTCGAAGGCGGTGACCCGGCGAATAGGGGCCTGGAGCTGGAGGAAGGCGGTCTCGACCACCCGCGCCATCACCTCGGCGCCCACCCCGAAGCTCCGCTGCGCCTCGTGGGCCACCACCACCCGCCCCGTCTTCCGGGCGGAGTTGGCGATGGTCTCGGTGTCCATGGGGGAGATGGACAGGAGATCGACGACCTCCACCTCGGCCCCGTCCTCGGCGCGGACGCGCTCGGCCACGTCGAGGCAGCGGTGCAGCATCGCCCCGTAGGCGACGAGGGTGAGGTCCTTTCCCTCGCGGGTCACGCGCGCCTTCCCGATGGGCCAGGTCTCCTCGCCCACCGGCACCTCCTCCTTGACGGCGTGGTAGAGGGCCTTCGGCTCGAAGAAGATGACGGTGTCCGGATCGCGAATCGCGCTCACCAGGAGCGCGCGGGCCGAGCGCGGGCTGGACGGGATCACGATCTTCAGGCCCGGCGTGTGCGCGTAGTACGCCTCCTCGCTCTCCGAGTGGTGCTCGAGCGCGCGCACGCCGCCGCCGTACGGCATGCGCACGACCATCTGCACGTGGTACCGGCCGCGCGTGCGGGCCCGGTAGCGCGCGGCATGATTCTCGATCTGGTGGAACGCCTGGAACGAGAAGCCCGAGAACTGGATCTCCGGGACGGGCTTGAGGCCGTACAGCGCCATGCCGATCGCCATGCCGACGATCGCGCCCTCGGCCAGCGGCGTGTCGATCACCCGCTGCTCCCCGAACTTGGCCAGGAGCCCGTCGGTCACGCGGAAGACGCCGCCGTCGACTCCGATGTCCTCGCCGAGCACGAGGACGTCGTCGTCCCGCTCCATCTCCTGCATCAGCGCCAGGTTGATGGCCTGGACCATCGTCAGCTTCCGCTGCTCAGTCATCCCGCGCTCCTCTGGCCACCGGTCATCCGCGCGCCGTCTCCGCGCCCGCCTGGAGCTCGCGCTCCAACTCGGCGCGCTGCGCCCGAAGCGTCTCGGTCGGCTCCGCGTAGACGTGGTCGAAGACGTCGACGAGGTTCGCTTGCATCCGGGCCTCGGCCCGCTCCACGGCGCTCCGGATCTCCGCCTCGACCTCGGCCTCGAGCGCCGCCTCACCGGCGGCGTCGAGCAGACCCTTCCCCTCGAGGTACCGGCGGAACCGCGGCAGCGGCTCCCGCGCCTCCCAGGCCTTCACTTCGGCCTCGTCGCGGTACTTGGTCGGATCGTCCGCCGTGGTATGGAGGGACAGCCGGTAGGTCAGCGCCTCGATGAGCGTCGGCCCTTCGCCCCGCCGCGCGCGCTCCACGGCCTCCTTCGTCGCCACGTAACAGGCGAGGAGGTCGTTCCCGTCGACCTGGACGCCCGGGTAACCGTAGGCGATCGCCTTCTGCGCCAGGGTCCGCGCGTGGGTCTGCTTGGCGCGCGGGAGCGAGATGGCCCACTGATTGTTGAGGCAGAAGAAGATCAGCGGGGCCTGGAAGACGCCGGCGAAGTTCATGGCCTCCTGGCAGTCGCCGTGCGACGAGGCGCCGTCTCCGAAGTAGACGAGCGCGACGCTGTCCTCTCCCTTGTACCGGGCGGCGCAGGCGACGCCGACCGCGTGGGGGACCTGGCTCGCGATCGGAATGCAGAGCGGCAGGTCGTGGAGCCCGTCCGGGACGCGCATGCCCTCGGAATAGCCCGCGTAGTAGAGGATGAGGCTCTCGAGCGGCCAGCCGCGCCACATGTAGGCGGGCCACTCGCGGTAGTAGGGGATCAGCCAGTCCGTCCGGCGAAGCGCGTAGATGCTGCCGAGCACGGCGGCCTCGTGGCCGCGGATGGGGCCGAACGTGCCGATGCGCCCCTGGCGCTGCAGCCGGAGCATGCGCTCGTCGAACCGACGCGCCAGCAGGAACGTGCGGTAGAGCCGACGGAGGTCCTCGGGGGGAATCGCAGGCTCGAGAGACTGGTCGACGTGGCCCTCTTCGTCGACGATTGCCAGGTGCTCGATCGACGGGACGTCCAGTCTCGTTCGCGGCACGCACGCCCCCTTTCGCGTCGCGAGGCTTCGATGCCATTCTCCACCCGCCCGGCCTCGCGGGTCAACCTCGACCGTTCGCCGCGAGCGCTCGCGCGCGCTCCGACTCGGTCCGCCGCGGCGTCGGCCGCGCGGGGCGGCTAGCGGCCCGGCGCCGACCGAGCTCGCCGGGTGCGCTAGAGTCCGAGCAGGAGCGTGAGCATGGCGAGACCGAGCTCGTCCACCAGCGGCAGGGGGTCCGGCAGCACGAAGTCGGCCAGCGTCAGGAGCGCGAAAAGCGCGAACAGCGCCGGGAAGCGCAGGTTCAAGCTGGCGAGGAGCCGCGCCACGAGGCCCACGAGGCGAGTATATAGAGAGATGGCCTGGCACGGCTGGCTCGGGGCGCTCGTCCTCCTGGTGAACCAGGCGCTGCTCCCGTGGCAGATCGAGCCGCTGGCTCGGTGGTTCACGCCCATCATGTGGACGGGGTACATCCTGCTGGTCGACGCGTGGGTCCTCCGGCGGGAGGGCCGGTCGCTGCTCCGCGATCGGCCTCGCGAGGCCCTGTTCATGGCGACCGTGTCGATCCCGCTGTGGCTGGTCTTCGAGGGTTACAACGTGCGCCTGCGGAACTGGGCGTACTTCGGCGTGCCGGAGGATCCCTTCGTCGCGGCGGTCGCCTATGCCTGGGCGTTCGCCACGATCTGGCCGGGGCTGTTCGAGACGGCGGCGCTCCTCGGCGCGGGGCCCCTGCCGACCCCGACGATCCGGCGCGCACCGGTCGCGGCCTCGCCTGGGCTCACGTGGGCGATGGCGCTCGGCGCCGTTTTCCTCGTCGCGCCGCCCTTGCTCCCCGCCCCCGCGCGGCCGTGGACGTTCGGCTTCGTGTGGCTCGGCTTCGTCCTCCTGGTGGACCCGCTCAACGCCCTCCGGGGCCGGCCGTCGTTTCTCGCGGCCTGGCGTGCCGGCGATCACGCGTTCGTCTGGCGCTGGCTGCTGGCCGGGCTGACCTGCGCCGTGCTGTGGGAGTTCTGGAACTACTGGGCCCTCGCCAAGTGGCGTTACGTCGGCGTCCCCGTCTTTCCCTCGGTGAAGCTCTTCGAGATGCCCCTCGCCGGCTATCTCGGCTTCCCGCCATTCGCCCTCGAGGCCTTTGCCATGTATCATTTCGTGCGGCCGCTCGGCGGCCGGCTCGCGCCCGCCGCGCGGGCCCGGGATGCCAGCACCTGACCGATCCCCACCGACGACTCGAGGGAGGATGACGCGACCGTGGCGAAGAAGGGACAGAAGCGCTCGATGAGCAAGAAGGCGGCCACCAAGCCCGCCAAGGCGGCCGGCCGGCCGGCCCGAGAAGCGGCCGCGAGCTCGACGGCCAAGTCGAAGGCCCCGGCCCCCCCGAAGCGAATGCCCGTGACGCCGCCGCCCGCGCCGGCGCCGGTCGGCCCGACGCTCGGGGAGCAAGCCGAGCGGCTGCGCGACGAGATCCTCCGAAGCAAGCTGACCCACCCGGATCCCTGGCGCTACGCGCCGAAGGCTCGCGCATGGGGCGAGCGTGCCCAGACGCTCGTCGAGCAGCTCGCCGCGGGCCGTCAGGCCTCCGGAGCCCAGCGCGACCTGGAAGCGCTGGCGCGCGAGCTCCAGGCGGATCGCGACTTCAAGGAAGCCCGGCGGATCTTCTGAGTCGATCCCCGTAACACTCCGCCGCCGGACGGCCGGGGCGACCGCTCGCAGACCGGGCGCTCGCCCCGACCGCGGCCGCCCCCGCGGCGGACCCTCATCCGAGGATGACCCGCACCCGGTGCGATCCCCCGTCGTCCACGAGCGCGACGCTCCGCTCGCCGGACACCGCGGGCGCCTCGTCGACGCTCACCGACCGGACGCCCCGCGACACGCCGAGCGGGTTCTCGACGACGACGAGGTAGCGGGATGAATGGTAGCGAAAGGCGATCTCGAAGCGTCGCCAGGCGCGCGGGATGCACGGATCGAGCTGCAGCGTCGCGCCGCGGAACCGGAAGCCGAGCAGCCACTCCACTCCCGCGCGGTACATCCAGCCGGCCGAGCCCGTGTACCAGGTCCACCCGCCCCGGCCGACGTGGGGCGGCTCGGCGTAGACGTCCGCCGCCACGACGTAGGGTTCCACCTTGTAGCGGTAGACCCCCGCGCGAGTGCTGGCCCGGTTGACGGAGTTGATGATGGAGAAGAGCTCGCCGGCCTTGTCGCCGTCGCCCAGCGCGGCGAATGCGGCGACCGCCCAGACCGCGGCGTGCGTGTACTGTCCCCCGTTTTCGCGAACGCCGGGCGGGTAGCTCTTGACGTAGCCCGGATCGACCGCGGAGCGGTCGAAGGGCGGCGTGAAGAGCAGCACGAGCTCCTGCTCGCGGTGGACCAGGTACTCCTCGACCGCGGCCATCGCGCGCTCGGCTCGAGACCGCTCGGCCGCCCCCGAGAGCACGCCCCACGACTGCGCGATGGAGTCGATGCGACACTCGAGGTTGGCTGCGGATCCGAGCGGCGTGCCGTCGTCGAAGTAGGCCCGGCGATACCAGTCGCCGTCCCACCCCTCTCGCTCGATCGCCTCCTTGAGGCCTCGAACGTGGCGGCGCCAGCGCTCGGCCCGCGCCCGCTCGCCGCGGCCATCGGCGAGTCTCGCGAACTCCCACAGCGCCGAGTGCAGGAACCAGCCCAGCCAGACGCTCTCGCCGCGCCCTTCCCGCCCGACGCGGTTCATGCCGTCGTTCCAGTCCCCGGTGCCGATCAGGGGGAGCCCGTGGGGGCCGACCCCGAGGCTCCGGTCGAGCGCCCGCGCGCAGTGCTCGAAGAGGGATCCCGACTGGGCCGAGACGGCGGGCAGGAAATACGCTTCGTCCTGTCCGGGCTCGAGCGGCGGGCCTTCCAGGAACGGCACGACCTCGTCCAAGACCGTGTGATCGCCGGTGACCTCGACGAAGTGCACGACCGCGTAGGGCAGCCAGACCAGATCGTCGGAGATCCGCGTACGCACGCCCCGGCCCGAGGGCGGGTGCCACCAGTGCTGGACGTCGCCTTCCACGAACTGCCGGGCGGCGGCCCGCAGGAGGTGCGCGCGCGCCAGATCGCGCCGCGCCACGGCCAGCGCCATGACGTCCTGGAGCTGGTCGCGGAACCCGTAGGCCCCGCCGGCCTGGTAGAAGGCGGACCGGGCCCACACGCGGCAGGCGAGGGTCTGGTAGAGGAGCCACCGGTTCAGCATCAAGTCGAGCGAGCGATCAGGAGTCTTCACCTGCAGCGCGCTGAGGACGTCGTCCCAGCGCGTCTTCACCGCGTGAAGCACGCCGTCCAGGTCCGCCCCGCGGTACGTCGTCACGAGGGCCACGGCCTCCTCCCGCGTCGCCGCCTGGCCCAGCAGCACGACGACCTCCGCGCGCGCGCCGGCCTCCAGCACGAGCGTGGTCTGGAGCGCCGCGCACGGGTCGAGCCCGGCGCCGACGCGCCCCGACAGCGGCTCGCCGCGCTCGAGGACGACCGGGTGGTCCAGGGTCCCGTGCCGCCCCAGCATCTCGCGGCGGTCTCCGCTCCACGCGGTGGCGGGTGCGCCGAGCGCGAGGAACGCCACGCGGGCGGCGAAGTCGGCGTTCCACGTGTTCCGGGCCAAGAGGGCGCCCGTCTCCCCGTCCCGCTCGGTGACGATGAAGGGCGCCGAGGCGCTGCGCGAGCTCCCGAGGACCCACTCGACGTACGCGGTGACCGACAGCCGGCGCGGCCGGCCGGACCGGTTCTCGAGCGTCAGCCGGGAGATCTTCACCGCGTCCTCGAGCGGCACGTACTGGAGCAGCTCGAGCGCGATGCCGTGCGAGGCGTGCTCGAAGCGGCTGTATCCTTGGCCGTGGCGCACCACGTACGGCCAGGCCTCCTCGCGGATGGGGAGCACCGTCGGTCCCCACAGCTCGCCCGTCTCGTCGTCCCGGACGTAGATCACCTCGCTCGGCGGGTCGCCGGCCGGATCGTTCGACCAAGGAGTCACCTGGTTCTCTCGGCTGTTGAGCGACCAGGTGTAGCCGGAGCCTGATTCGGACACCTGGAATCCGAAGTGCTCGTTCGCGATGACGTTGATCCAGGGAGCCGGCGTCCATTGCCCCGGCCCGAGCACGGTGACGTACTCGCGCCCGCCCTCCGCGAACCCGCCGAGGCCATTGAAGAACTCCAGCTCCGGGCGGGGCGGCGGCGTTTCGGGAGCGGCCGGAACCGGCGGCGGACGGCGAGGGGGGCGCCGTGGCTCCGACCGGGCCCCTCCCGCCCGGGCCAGCTGCTCCGCGAGCGTGCCGTGTCGGCTGAGCAGGATGGCCCGGGCCGACGCGCGAAGCGCGTCGCGATCCTCCGCCGACAAGAGGTCGGCACGCAACACGAAGACGCTGCCGTGGGTCTCGTGCTGCTCGTGCCGCAGGGTCGACTGGCTCGTGCGCACCAGGGATTCGAGCGACGTCTGGAGCCCCTGCACGTAGGAGTGCGCCTTTTCGTTCAGGATGACCAGATCCACCGCCAGGCCCCGGAGACGCCAGTACTCGTGGGCGCGCAGGAGCTGACGAACGATGCCCTGGTCCTCGGGCTCGTCGATCCGCACGAGCACGATCGGCAGATCGCCCGAGATGCCCTGCGCCCAGAGGGCCTCGCGCCCGGTCCGGTTGCGCTCGAGGACGTCCGCCGGCGCGCGGAGCCCCGGGTCCGAGTAGAGGATTCGGTTGGCCAGGTGCTGGAACAGGTGGGCCTCGTCCGGCCCGATGCCCAGATGGTGGAACTGCACCTGCGCTCGTGTCCAGGCGAGCGTCGCCGAGCGCTCGAACATCGCAGGGTCGCGATACTTCTCCGCGAGCGCCAGGGCCTCGTCACGGCTCGGGGCGACCAGGGTCGAGAAGAGGATCCGCGCGCTGCCGGCCGGCCCCAGGCGGACGCGCCGCCGCAGGCTGAAGATGGGATCGAGGACCGACCCGGTCGTGTTCGAGAGCGGCCGCCCGTCGATCACCGACATCGGGGTCCGGATCCCGCGGCCGCGTCCGAGAAATCGCATCCGATCCGTCTCGTACTGCGCCCCCCCGCTGCCCCGCCCTTCCACGCTCACCACGTGGGCGGCGTGGACCGTGAGCTCCTCGGGCGCGCGAGGGCGGCGGGTGGCCAGGAGCGCGTCCAGGTGAGCGGCCGACTCGGTCTGCACGAAGAGGTTGGAGAAGACCGGATGCGCGGCCTCCGCGGCGGCGGGCGCCAGCACGAGCTCGGCATAGGACGTGATCTCGATCTCCCGAGCCTCGGCGCCGAAGTTCGTGAGCGACACGCGGCGGAGCTCCGCATTGTCCTCCGGCGAAACGACCACCTCGAGCGTCGTGGTGAGGGTCCCGTCCCGCCGGAAGAACTCCGCGCGGTCCTCGAAGAACGTCGCGGCGTATGCGTCGGCCGCGGCAGCGGTCGGCTGGTGCGTGGCCGACCACACCTGCCCGGACTCCACGTCGCGCAGGAAGATGTAGGTCCCCCAGGGATCCCGGGTCGGATCTTCCCGCCAGCGTGTGATCGCCAGTCCGTCGCACCGGCTGTAGCCCGACCCGGCTGCGGTCAGCATGACCGCATAGCGACCGTTGGACAGCAGATGCGTGCGCGGCAGGGAGTCGTCGACCGAGGTGAACTGGCGGAACGCCGGCTCGACGAAGTCCCGGACGTGCGCGGGTGCCCGCACCTCCTCGACCCGGGGGCGGGCGACCGCCACGTCGTCGGGGGCCCGCTCTTGCAGCAGGAGCTCCGTCGCCTGAACGATCCGCTCGGCGTGGAACCAGCGACGGACCAGCCCGTCCCGCAGAACGTTGGCCAGCGCCAGGAGCGTCATGCCTTGGTGGTGGGACATGTAGGCTCGCACGACCGCGACGTGGGCCCCCTCCGGGAGCCGGGACCGGGTGTAGTCGAGCGCCTCGTAGTACCCATAGCGTCCGCGCGCACCCTCCGCCGCCAGCGCCGCGAGGTTCCGCGTCGCCGCCGGGGCGTCGATCATGGCGGCCAGCGCGGTCGCGTAGGGCGCGACGACCAGGTCCTCGCTGAGCCCGCGCTCGAGCCCCAGGCCCGGCACGCCGAAGCTCGAGTACTGGTAGGTCAGGTCGAGGTCGCGGACGTGGTAGGCGGACTCCGAGATGCCCCAGGGCACGCCGTGCTCGAGGCCGTAACGCCGCTGGCGATTGACCACGGCGCGATACGTCTCGTCGAGCAAGCTCCCCGAGGGCGACTGCATCACCAGCGCCGGCATCAGGTACTCGAACATCGAGCCGGACCAGGACACCAGAGCGGACCCGAGACCCACGGGCGTCATCGGGCGACCGAGCCGGAACCAGTGCGACGTCGGGACGTCTCCCCGGGCGATCGCGACGAAGCTTGCGAGCCGCGCCTCCGAGGCCAGGAGGTCGTACGCCCCCGCATCCAGGGTGCCGTCCGCAACCCGGTACCCGATCGCAAAGACCTTCCGGGTCGGATCGAACAGGAAGTCGAATCGCATGGCGTCGAACAGCTCGCGCGCCATGCGCCGGATCGCCATGACGCGACGGACGACGGCGTCGGCCGCGCGCTCCGCGCTCTCGAGCAAGGCCGTCAGCGTCTCGACACCCTGGGAGGCCGCGTCGATGGGAGCCGTGCCGGCCGCTTTCAGCTCGGCCGCGAGGGTGCGGCAGCGGTCCGGAATATCGGCGATGGTGAGGTCGGCGTCGCGGAGTCGGCGCTCCGCCTCCGCGCCGGCCGCCGACAGAAGGCTGGTGCGCTCGAGAACAGACGCCCACGGCGCCAGCACGTCCGCATCCCGGGCGTGGCTCGCGACGGTGGCCTGCACCGCGCGCGCGCAGTCGAGGAGGTCCGAATCGGGCGGGTCACCTCGCTCCGCAGTCAGGGCCTGGGCCACGTCCACGAGCGTGTCCGCCAGCACCCGAAGCCGACGGAGGGGGTCCACCGCCCCGTCATCCCGGTCGGCGAGCCCGGTCGCCATGTCGTCGATCGCGTGCGCGAGGTCGTCTCGGCTCACGGTCTGGGTGCGGCGGTCATCGGCGAGACGGCCCTCGGCCTCACGGACGAGCGCCAGCGTGTCGTCGACCCCGCGGCGCACCCTCGCCTCCCGCAGCGGACGGGTCAGGAGATGCCGGCACCCGCTCTCGACCGCCAGCAGGTGCCCGGCCAGGTTGCCGCTGTCCACCGTCGAGACGTAGCGCGGCTCGAGCGGCTGGAGCCGCCGCGTGTCGTACCAGTTGTAGAAGTGCCCCCGGAATCGCTCGAGCCGCCGTAGCCCCTCGAACGTCGCCTCGAGCCGATCGACCGTGTCCAGGGTGCCCAGCCACCCCAGGTCGTGCGCAGCGAGCGTCGACAGGAGGTAGAGCCCGATGTTGGTCGGGGAGGTGCGAGGGGCCACGACGGGCTTCGGATCTTCCTGGAAGTTGTCGGGCGGCAGTTGATGATCCTCGGGGCCGACGAAGGTCTCGAAGAACCGCCACGTGCGTCGCGCGGTCGTCCGCAAGAGCCGGGTCTCGGCGTCGGAGAGCGTCTTCGACGGCCTGATGGGGGTGACGCGACTGACCCACCAGGCGATCGCCGGCGAGCCGGCCCAGAGAGCGATGAACGGCAGCGCGACCATCCAGGTCTCGGGCCGGACCGTCCCCACCAGGAGCGCGGCCACCCCCGCCAAGATCGGCGCGCCGGCCATGCGACGGTAGGCGCCGGCGAGGTCGCGAGTCAGGCCGGTCCGGCTCTGGGCCGCCGTCACCCACTCGAGGAGGTGCCGGCGCGAGACCGCGAGCCGGAAGAGCGTGCGCAGGATGGCGTCGGTCATCAGCCAGGCCTGGTGCGCGAGGAACGCCACGTCGAGAAGGACCTGGCCGCCGGCCTGCAACAGGTTCCGCCCCACGCTCCGCAGATGGTTGCGCTTGGAGACCCCGGCACGCTGGGGCATCAGCTCGAGGGACGCGGGAATGAGCGCCGGCACCGCCAGGGCAACGAGCACGAGCCGGGTCCAGACCAGCGGCGCGCTGTCGGCGAGCACCCACCCGCCGACCAGGGTGGCCAACGCCGCGGGCCGGGACAGCGTGCGGCGCAGATTGTCGATCATCTTCCAGCGGCCGATGAGCGGGATCCGAGCCGGGTGGCGACCGCCCGCGCGTCCGGCGACGATCCAGGGCAGGAGCTGCCAGTCGCCGCGAGCCCATCGATGCAAGCGACGCGCGGCCTCCTCGTAGTGGGCCGGGTACTCTTCGAACAGCTCCACGTCCGTCACCAACGCGGCGCGGGCGAACACCCCTTCGAACAGATCGTGACTGAGCAGGGTGTTCTCGGGCACGCGATCGGCGAGCGCCGCCTGGAAGGCGTCGACGTCGTAGATGCCCTTGCCGCTGTAGGAGCCTTCGTTGAAGAGATCTTGGTAGACGTCCGAGATGGCCAGAGCGTACGGGTCGGCTCCGGCCGCGCCGGAGTAGATGCGCTGGAAGATGGATTCCGATCGTCCGACCGGCAACGCCGGCGTGATCCGTGGCTGCAGCACCGCGTGGCCATCCACGACACGGCCGACGCGCTCGTCGTACGTCGGCCGGTTCAACGGGTGGGCCATGGTGCCGATGAGGGCGGCGACCGCCCCCCTCGGCAGCCGGGTATCCGCGTCCAGCGTGATCACGTACCGGATCCCGGGCGGCAGGACCGGCGGCCGGCCGTCGAGCTCCACGAATGCCGTGTCCTTCGCTCCACGCAGGAGCCGGTTCAGCTCGTGGAGCTTGCCGCGCTTGCGCTCCCAGCCGATCCACTTCCCCTCCTTCTCGTTCCACACCCGCGGCCGATGGAGCAGGACAAACCGCGGGCTCCCGTCGGGGGCGACGCCATGGCGCCGGTTCGCCGCCTCCACCCCGCGGCGGGCGGCATCGAGGAGCGCGAGGTCGTCCGGCATCGTCTCGGCCGGCGCGTCGGTCCAGTCGGACAGCAGCGCGAACCAGATCTCGCCTTCGGGGTTGGTGAGGTAGTGCACCTCGAGGCGGTCGATGTGCTCCCGGATCTCCCCGGCGCTCGTGAGCAGCGTCGGGACCACCACCAGCGTCCGTAGACCTTCCGGGACGCCCGCGGGGATGTCGAGGCGCGGTAGCCGGCGCGGTCCCAGGAGCTCCATCACCGCCCGGTTCACGAGCGCGATCGCCAGATCGGAGATCGGGATCAGCGCGACCACGCTCAGGAGCAGGAGCGGCAGCAGCCCCATGCCGGACCGATATCCGTGGATGAGCGGAAACGCGACGAGGAAGCAGGACACCAGAATGATGGTGCCGAGATAGCTGGCGGGGGCGGTCGAGACGTACGCGCGCAGCAGCTGGCGTCTCGGGGGCACGCGGTAGCCCAGCGCGGCTTCGAGGACGCGTCTGCCTTGGGAGATGAGGTAGTACCCGGGATCCAGCCGCCGGTCGGCGGTCCCTTCCGGCGCCGACCCGCTGCGGAGCGCCGCGGTCCGGGTGCAGTCGAGAGCCGCCTCGGCGACCTCGAGCTCGGACCGCCCCGAGCCGCGCGCGAGATCCTCGATCGCATGGCGGTAGCGGTCGCGTGTGGTGAAGTCCATCGCGCCGAACGCGGAGCCCTGGCGGAGCCGGTCGTCCACCAGGCTGACGCTTTCGACGAATTCGGGCCAGTCGAAGGTCGACATCATCCGCAGGCTGGTGATCACGTTGCGCACGGTCACGGTCATCGTTGCCTGACGCTGATGCTCCGCGCGCACGAGCTCGTCGGACGACGTCCCGGTCTTGGCGAGCTGCGCGCCGAGCCACGCGAGAGCCGGCACGCGGGCCGGATCCTGATCCCGGAGGCGCTGCACCAGCTGCACCGCAAAGGCGGAGGGGCGCGCGGCCCAGTCGAGGCGGCGGAACGCCTCCGGATCGGCGGAACGCCCGCCGACCCCGAGCAGCTCGTCCGCCAGCGCGTCCGCGTCCGCCCGCGCGGCCCGACTGGCGACCATCTGCTCCGCGAGCCGGCGAAGGTTCTCGATCAGCACGAGGCGAAGCATGGTGGGCACGGCCCACAGCTCGCCGATGGTCAACAGGGCGCCGCGCTGAAACGCGCGCAGGAAGCGGCGCAGAGTGTCCGGCTCGAACCGGCTGTCCGTGTGCGCGACGAAGGCCCAGGCCAGGCTGAACACGCGCGGATAGCCCGCCAGCCACCCATCGGTCAGCTTGGGCAGCTCCCGGTAGAAACCCCGAGGCAGGTCGTTTCGGAGCGCCCGCAGCGCCTCGTCCACCAGGTGGAAGTTGTCGACCAGCCACTCGGCGGCCGGCGTGATCGTCCGCTCTTCGCGGATGACCTCGGTCATGGCGCTGTAGGACCGGAGGAGCACGCGGGCGTTGTCGCGCGTGCGCGGCGCGAGCGACTGCTCGGTTCGCGGGCGCGCGGTGGCACCGAGCGCCGCCAGCGCCTCGGCGTGCAGCTCGAGGCGCTCGGCGCTGAAGAGCTCCGCTCTGATCGGCTCGGAATCCCAGGGGGCGGCCGGGCGCCCGCCCCCGCCCATGAAGAACCTCATCCGCCACCGCCTACGCACAAGATATGCCGCGCCGGCCGTGGACGCCTGGCACGCGGGTTGCTCGGGAGAGGGATAGAGGATCGTCGCATGCTCAGAATGCAGGCCGCTCTGATCACTCTCCTTGGTGTGAGCGCGATCGTTCCGCTGGGGACGCTCGGCCTCGGCACGGGGCTCGTGGTCGCCGGAAGCTTCCTCGGCGCGCTCACGCTGCTGTTCGGAAGTTGTCTCCTCACGGGGTGGATCGGCGCTCGGCGCATAGGGGATTCGGACATGACGCGCGCGCTCCAGCCCGGACCCACGTCGACCCGCGCTCTCGGAAGGGGGACGGCCTCGCAGCGCCTCTCGGCGTAGCGGCCAACCCCTGTCCGACGCCCGACGGTCCGGACCGTGATAGGCCCGGCACTGGATGGCTCGTCCCGGCGCACGAAAGTTTGTCGCCGCGACGACACCGCGTCGCGGCGGCGCGATGCCGCCGTTCTCGATGGCGACGCCCGGATGCCGGCGCGCCGGACGTGCGCCGCTCGAGCGTCAGCGCCTCAGAGGACCAGCTCCGCCATGACGCGGATGGCGTCGGGCTGGCTCGTCGCGCAGATGAGGGTCGTGACGCCCGCGGCCCGCCAGAGCGACAGGCGCTCTCGGATGCGCTCGGGCGGGCCGCACAACGCGACCTCGTCCACCAGCGCGTCCGGGACGGCGGCCTCGGCCTCGGCGCGGCGGCCCGACAAGTAGAGCTGCTGGAGGCGGGCGGCGTCCGCCTCGTAGCCGTAGCGGCACGCGAGATCGAAGTAGAAGTTCTGCTTCGGCGCCCCCATGCCGCCGACGTAAAGCGCGATGCGAGGCTTCACCCGCGCTCGGCACGCCTGGACGTCGGCGCCCACGACCACGGGCGCCATCGGCGCGACGTCGAAGCCTTCGGACTTCCCCGCGACGCCGGCCCGCCCGAAGCCCTCGGCCAGCGCGCCCTGGAAGTTTCCGGCGCGGCCGGGCGAGAAGAAGACGGGGAGCCAGCCGTCCGCGATCTCGGCGGCGAGCGCGACGTTCTTCGGCCCGATCGCGGCGAGATAGATGGGCAGGTCCGCGCGCCCGTGCACGATGCTGCGGAGCGGCTTTCCGAGCCCCGTCGCGCCGGGTCCGCGGTACGGAATCTGGTAGTGCTCGCCCTCGTGCTCGAGCGGCCGTTGCCGGGCGAGGATCGCGCGGACGATCGCGACGTACTCGCGTGTCCGGCCGAGCGGCTTCCCGAACGGCTGCCCGTGCCAGCCCTCGACGACTTGGGGACCGGAGACGCCGAGGCCCAGGAGCGCCCGGCCGCCCGAGAGCGCGTCGAGGGTCATCGCGGTCATGGCGGTCATGGCCGGACTCCGGGCCGCCATCTGCAGGATGGCGGTCCCGAGACGGATGCGATACGTCACGGCCCCCAGCCATGCGAGGGGGACGACGGCGTCGGAGCCGTACGCTTCGGCCGTCCACACCGAGTGGTAGCCCAGCCGCTCCGCGTCCTGCACGGCCTGGACGTCCACCTGCACCCGGGCCCCCGTGTATCCCAGGGCGAGCCCCAGCCGCATCCTCGCTCCTCTCTCCGCTCGGCTCGTCCTCGCGGCTCGTCGCCGGCGAACGCCGCGCCGACTTTCCTCCGCTCCGCGCGCGAAGTCAAGCGACGGAGCGCCCGCCGTGCGCTTGACACTCCTCGGCGGCGGGACCATCCTGGGGCGCCATGGACCTGGAGTTCCTCATGGTCCCCGGTGCGCCGCCGCCGCCGCCGACCGCACCGTACAGCCACGCGGTGCGAGCCGGCGACTTCCTCTTCGTCACCGGACAGCTGCCCGCTCATCCCGGCACGGGGCAGCTCGTCGCCGGCGGCATCACCGAGCAGACTCACCAAGTCATGCGAAACCTCCAATCCGTGCTGCGCGGGGCGGGCACGGATCTCGACCGGGTCGCGTTCTCGCGCGTCTACCTGGTCAACTTCGCGGACTACGCGGCGATGAACGCCGTCTACCAGAGTTACTTCGCGCCGGGCCGCCTGCCCGCGCGCACGTGCGTCGGCGTCACCGGGCTCGCGCTCGGCGCGCTGGTCGAGATCGACCTCGTCGTCCGTCCGTAGCGATCCACCGGCGGGCCGACCGGCCGACGACGGCGCGGGGGCGCCGGGCGCGGCCGCCCCGGCGTCGCGGGCCTCGGATGGGCGGCTCCTCGTGTTCTTCGCGACCGTCTACGCGGTCCTGGGCCTCGCGGGCCCCGAGACGGGGCTTGCGAGCCAGCCCGGCTTCTTCCTCCTCGAGGAGCAGATGGGGCCGGGCCGCTGCCGGCGGCTCGTGCCCCGGATACGGATCCCCGCGCCCTTGGACGGCGTGGCGAGCGCCCCACGATGAGTCAGCCCGCCGAGGGCGCCGCGACGCCCACGACGACGCCGGGCGCGGAGCGGGTGCCGCTTCGTCGACTTGTCGTCTTCTTCGCGACCGTCTACGCCGTCCAGGGCTTCGCCGAGCCGAAGGCCGGCCTCGCGACCCAGCCCATCTTCTTCCTTTTGAAGGACGAGATGCGGCTCAGCGCGGCCGAGACCGCCACGTTCCTTGCGCTCATCGGATTCGCCTGGAACGTGAAGCCGCTCTATGGGCTGATCTCGGACCTGATCCCGCTCCTGGGATACCGGCGCCGGTCCTACCTGCTCGCGAGCACTGCGGTAGCGGCGCTGGGCTGGCTGGCCCTCGGTCTGCTGCCCGCCTATCCGTGGGGTCTCATGCTCGCGATTCTTGGGCTCACCGGCATGGGCCTCGCGTTCACGGACGTCCTCTGCGACGCGGTGATGGTGGAGGAGGGCAAGGCGCGCGGCCTGACGGCGCGCTTCCAGTCGGTCCAGTGGACCGCGATCTACGCAGCGAGCCTCCTAGCGGGTGTCGGCGGAGGCTACCTGTCGGCGCACGTGTCCTACGGCCGGACCTTCCTGCTGATGGCGCTGTTCCCGGTGCTCTCGTTCGTCGTCTCGGCCTGGGCGGTCCACGAGCCCCGGACGCGCTTCGACCGGGCCTCGGTCACGGCGACGCTCGACGCCCTCCGTCAGGGCGCCCGCTCCGGGCCGCTCTGGCGCGCGGCGGCCTTCATCTTCCTCTGGAACTTCAGCCCGTCGTTCGGGGTCCCGCTCGAGTACCACATGGTCGACGTGCTGGGGATCACGAAGATCCAGCTGGGCATGCTGGCGAGCCTCGGGAGCGGCGCCGCGATGCTGGGCGCGCTCGCCTTCGGCCGCTACGCGACGCGGCTCGCTCCCCGGCCCCTCCTGAACCTGGCGATCGCCATCGGCGTGGCCGGCACCCTCGCCTACTACGGCCTGGTGGGCTGGTGGTCGGCGGTCGGGCTGACCGTGGTCGTCAGCTTTATCTCGGCCGTGGCGTTGCTCGCGACGCTGGACCTGGCGGCCCGGGCGGTCCCTCGGCGGGCCGAGGGGACGTTCTTCGCCGCCCTCATGTCGGTGAACAACCTCGGCACGACGGGGGCCGCCTGGCTCGGCGGCTACCTGTACGACCTCGTGGGGCTCAACTGGCTCATCGCGATCAGCGCGGCCGCGACGGCGGCGTGCTGGCTGCTCGTGCCCTGGGTCCGGATTCCCGGCTCGCGGTCGCCGGGGTCCTGACGCCGCTCAGAGCGCGCGCATGCGCGGGTCGAGGAGGTCGCGCAGGCCGTCGCCCAGGAGGTTGAAGCCGAGCACGGTCAGCGCGATCGCGAAGCCCGGAAGCACCGCGATCCAGGGATCGATCAGCATGTACTGGCGGGCGGCGCTCAGCATGAGTCCCCAGGACGCCGTCGGCGGCTGGGTGCCGAGACCCAGGAAGGAGAGCGCGGCCTCGGTCAGGATGGCCGTCGAGAACGACACGGTCATCTGGACGAGGATGGGCGCCGCCACGTTCGGCAGGACGTGCCGCGCGATGATCCGCCAGTTCGTCGCGCCGATCGAGCGGGCCGCCTCGATGTAGGGCACGCGCACGACCGCCAGCGTCGGACCTCGCGCCACGCGCGCGAACGTCGGCGCGTACACGAGTCCGATGGCCAGCATCGCGTTGGTGAGGGTCGGACCGAGGACGCTGGTGATCGCGATCGCCAGGACGAGGGCGGGCAACGACAGCACGACGTCCATCACCCGCATGACCACGTCGTCGATCCAGCCGCCGAAAAAGCCGGCCACGACACCCGCCGTCGCCCCGAGACCCAGCGCGATGAGGACCGCCAGGCCTCCCACGTAGAGGGAGACCCGCGCGCCCCAGATCAGGCGGCTCAGCTCGTCCCGGCCGAACTCGTCGGTGCCGAGCAGGTGGGTGCCTCCCGGCGGGAGGAGCGGCTTCGCGATCTGGGCCGCCGGGCTGTAGGGCGCAATGACCGGCGCGGTCAACGCCACCGCCACGACGATCCCCACGAGCACGGCGCCGATCAACGCGACCGGCGTCGCGGACAGCGTACGCAGGAACCGGGCGCGAGCGACCCGAGCGGGATCGAGGCCGCGCGGGAGCGTCGCGACGGCCGGGGTCGCGCCGGCGTCACTCATAGCGGATGCGGGGATCGAGGTACGTGTAGAGGAGGTCGATGAGCAGGTTCACGAGGACGAAGGTGGTCGCGAAGACCATCACCGTCCCCTGCACCACGGGGTAGTCGCGCTGGTACACCCCGTTCAGGAGGGTCCAGCCGAGCCCGGGGAGGCCGAAGATCTGCTCGGTGATGACGACCCCCCCGAGCAGGAAGCCGGTCTGGAGGCCCAGGACCGTGACGATCGGGATCAGGGCGTTCCGCAGCGCGTGGCGCAGCAGGATCGCTCGCGTGGCCAGCCCCTTGGCCCGGGCGACCCGGATGAAGTCCTGCCCCAGCACCTCGAGCATCGACGAGCGCGTCATGCGGACGACGACCGCCGAGAGGCCGAGGGTCAGCGACAGCACGGGCAGGAACATCTGCTGGAGGTTCACCCACGGATCCACCCACGGCGTCACGTAGATCAGGGCCGGCAGCCAGCCGAAGAGCGAGGAGGCGCCGATGATGAGCAGGACGGCGATCCAGAAGTTCGGGAGCGACAGCCCGAGGACGCCGACGATCTGCACCAGCGTCCGCACCCGGATGCTCCGCGACACGCTGGCCGCCACCCCGAGCGGGATCCCCACGAGGGCGACGCTCAGGACCGAGAGCAGCGCCAGCTCGATCGTGATCGGCAGCCGCGAGGCGATCAGGACGGCGACCGGCTGGCCGGTGCGGAAGGACCACCCGAAGTTGCCCTGCAGCATGTTGCCGAGCCAGAGGAGATACTGCACGGGCAGCGGCCGGTCGAGGCCGAACTCGCGGAGGATCGCCGCCCGTTGCTCGCGCCCGAGCTGGCCTTCGGTCCCGGCGATGATGTCGACGATGTTGCCGGGGAGCAGCCGGACGAGCAGGAAGATCAGGACGGAGACGCCCAGCAGGGCCATCACCGTCCAGATGGCGCGCCGGGCGAGGTAGCGCATCCGCGGGCCGGAGTCGCCTAGGGCGGCGAGCCGCGCCTCGAAGAGCGCGCGGCCCGCCGCCCGGCCGGGATTCCTAGGCCAGCCAGGCCGTCTTGAGGAAGAGCCGGCGGCCGGTGAAGGACTGCGAGTAGCCCTGGAGCTTCTGCGACACCGCCTCGATGTTGTACTTCGCGTACCACCACCAGTCGAGCGACTCCCGCATCGCGTGGCGCTGGATCTCCTCGTAGAGCCGCTTCCGCTCCGCGTGATTGCTGGACTGGCGAGCCTCGACCAAGAGGGCGTCGAGCTTCGGGTCCGGCGTGTCGCAGCCGCCCTTGTTGATCTCCCCCTTGGAGTGGAAGTAGGGGTAGAGGTACCCGTCCGGGTCGGGGCGGAACGTGTTGGCGGACGAGTAGATGTCCGTGCCTTCCTTCCCGCAGCTGTCGTTGGACTTCTTGTTGTCGGCCACGAACGCGCCCCACTCCATCTGGGTCACGGTGACGTCGACGTTCAGCTTCTTGAGAGACTCCTGGATCACGAGCGTCGTGGCGACGAACTCCGGATACTGGGGCGAGCACTTGATCTCGATCTTGAAGCCGCCGTTCGGGTACCCGGCCTCGGCCAGGAGCTTCTTGGCCCCCTCGACGTCCGCCTTGACGAACGGCAGGGTCTTCGGGTCGATGTACCAGTCCCCGTAGCCCGTGGGCACGGGGCCCGAGGGGACGGCGGCGCCGAACGCGGCCTTCTGGATCACCTCGTTCGTGTCGACGGCCATTCGCAAGGCGCGCCGGACGCGCGCGTCGCTGAGCGGCTTGTTCCGCCTGTTGATGTAGTGGACCACGACCCAGGCCGTGGGGCTCTTGTTGACGGTGATCCCGGGCGCGCCCTCGAGCTGCGCCGCGCCCTGGCCGGAGAAGAACGCGTACTGGATCTGGCCGGCTCGCAGCGCGGCGATCCGGGCGTTCTCCTCCGTAAGGACCTTGAAGACCATCCCGTCGAGGTACGGAAGCGACTTGTCCCAGTAGTCCGGGTTCCGCGCGTAGACGATCCGGTCCTGGGGCACGTACTCGACGAGCTTGAACGGCCCGGTGCCGATCCCCTTGATCTTGAGGTTCTCCCGCTCGGCGATGCCCTTGGGGATGATCGCCGACGCCCGGAGCCCGGCGAACGAGCCGAGGAGCGGATAGGGGGCGTCGAGATTCATCTGCACGGTCAAGGGATCGATGACCTTGACCTCCTTGATGGACTTCAGCCACGAGATCCACGGCGATGCGGTCTTCGGGTCCAGGACGCGCTCGACGCTGTACTTGACGTCGTCGGCGGTCATCGTCTGGCCATTGTGGAACTTGACGTTCGGGCGGAGCTTGAACGTGTACGTCTTCCCGTTGTTCGTGACCTCCCAGCTCGTGGCGAGGCACGGCACGATGTTGGTCTTCTCGTCGTACGACGTGAGGCTCTCGTAGAAGTGGTCGTACGCCTGGCACGCGGAGAAGTTCGAGCTGTTGTGGGGATCGAGGCCGATGGGGTCGATCTCCGCGGCGGCGACCACCGTGCCCCCGCGCTTGGGCGTCTGGGCGGAGACGAGCTGCGCCCTGGAGAGGTCGAGACCCGCCAGACCTCCCCCGAGCGCCAGGCTGCCCCCCAGGAACGAGCGCCGGTCGATCCCCCGATGCGAGCGTGACGTGTCTCGTGCCATATGCGACCCCCCTACGGTCTAGTGGGTGAGTGTCTCTCCCGCGCGCCGAGGACG
>JBIOVM010000187.1:0-6800 GCA_044867785.1 Candidatus Rokuibacteriota bacterium
AACTCGCTCGTCGTCTCGGGCTCGATCGCGCTCGGGACGGTCTTCTTCTGCACGCTCGCCGGGTTCGCGTTCGCCAAGCTGCGCTTCCGCGGGAGCACCGTGCTGCTCGTGCTCATCCTGGCGACGATGATGGTGCCGGCCCAGCTCGGCGTCGTCCCGCTCTTCATCCTCATCGCGGAGCTCGGCTGGGTGAACCAGCTCCAGGCGGTGATCCTGCCCACGCTCGTCAGCGCGTTCGGCGTCGTCTTCATGCGCCAGTACCTGATCCGGGCGCTGCCGACGGAGATCATCGAGGCCGCGGTCGTCGACGGCGCCTCGACCTTCCGCATCTTCTGGTCGATCGTCCTGCCCGCCGCCCGGCCGGCCATGGCCGTGCTGGGGATGCTCACGTTCCTGATGGCCTGGAACGACTTCTTCTGGCCGATCATCGCCCTCTCGAGCCAGAACCCGACCGTGCAGGTCGCGCTCAACAGCCTCGGGCAGGGCTACGTCCCCGACCGCTCGATCATCCTCGCGGGGACGCTCGTCGGCACCGTCCCGGTGCTGGTCGTCTTCGCGATCCTCGGCAAGCACATCGTCGGCGGGATCATGGAAGGAGCGGTGAAGGGATGAGCTCGGAGTTCCCGGAAGGCTTCGTGTGGGGCGCGGCGACGGCCTCGTACCAGGTCGAGGGCGCGAGCGGCCAGGACGGCAAGGGCCCGAGCATCTGGGACCGCTTCGCCCACACGCCGGGGCGCGTCACGAACGGGGAGACAGGCGACGTCGCCTGCGACCACTACCACCGCTACCGCGAGGACGTGGCGCTCATGGCCGAGCTCGGCCTCGACGCCTATCGCTTCTCGATCGCCTGGTCACGCGTGCTCCCGGACGGCACGGGCAGGGTCAACGAGGCGGGCCTCGACTTCTACGACCGGCTCGTCGACGAGCTGCTCGCGCACGGGATCGAGCCGTACATGACGCTTTACCACTGGGATCTCCCGCAGGCGCTCGAGGACGCCGGCGGCTGGCCCGACCGCATGATCGTCGACGCGTTCTCGGAGTACGCGTCCGTCGTCGCGGGCCGGCTCGGCGACCGGGTCCGGCACATCGCCACGATGAACGAGCCCTACGTCGTCGCCGACCACGGCTACCGGATCGGGACCCACGCCCCGGGCCGGGTCGAGCCCGAGGCGGCGCTCGCGGCCTCGCACCACCTGCTCGTCGCCCACGGGCTCGCCGTGCGGGCGATCCGCGCGGCGGCCCCGGGCGTCGAGGTCGGCATCGTCCTCAACTTCCATCCCGCCCACCCGGCCACCCCGCATCCGCTCGACCAGGAGGCGGCGATGCTGGCCCACGACCAGGTGAACCGCTGGTTCCTCGACCCGGTGGCCGGCCGCGGCTATCCGGAGGACACCGCGCGGGCGTGGGGCTGGCGGCGCGAAGAGGTGCTCGAGGGCGACATGGAGCTGATCGCGACCCCGATCGACTTCCTCGGCGCGAACTACTACTGCCGCCACGTCTTCCGCTCGCCGCTCCTGCCTCCGCTTCCACCCGGCCCGCCGGAGGAGCTGACGGAGATGGGCTGGGAGGTCTACCCCCAGGGGCTGGTCGAGGTGCTCGAGTTCGTCGCCTCGCGGACGGGCGACCTGCCCCTCTACGTGACCGAGAACGGCGCCGCCTACCCGCTGAACGGCGACCCGACGAGCGATCCCGAGCGGGTCAGCTTCCTGCACCGGCACTTCGCCGCTGCGCACGCCGCCCTCCAGAAGGGGATCCCGCTCCGCGGCTACTTCGTGTGGTCCCTCCTCGACAACTTCGAGTGGGCCCACGGCTACGGGCACCGCTTCGGCATCGTCCACGTCGACTTCTCCACGCTCGAGCGAAGCGTGCGCGACAGCGGGCGGTTCCTGGCGACGGTCGCGCGCGACGGCCGACTACCGTAGGCGCGAGCCCACGAGAGGAGGCCGGCGATGCACACGCACATTCGGGCGGGCGAGCTCGAGCCCAGCCCCGGGGGGACGATCACGTTCGTGGGGGAGCCGCACTCCTCCGGCGTCTCGTTCTTCCTCGTCTCGAGCGAGACCGGCGCGGGCCCCGGCCTGCACAAACATCCCTACTCCGAGACGTGGATCGTCCGCGGCGGGCGGGCGCTCTTCACCGCGGACGGCCAAGAGCTCGAGGCGGGCCCGGGGGACATCATCGTCGTCCCCGCCGAGACGCCCCACAAGTTCAAGAGCCTCGGCCCCGAGCGCCTGGACATGATCTGCATCCACGACTCACCCACCATGGTTCAGGAGAACCTGGAGTAGCTCCTCACGCGTGTGCGTAGACGAGGACGACGATCCCGCTCGCGAAGCGGTTCGTCTCCACGAGCCTCAGGGTGGTCGGGTCGAGCCCGTCGAAGAGGCGCTCGCCGTGCCCGGCGACGACAGGGAAGAGCCAGAAATGGAACTCGTCGACGAGCCGGCGCTCGGCGAGCGCCTTGTCGAGCTCGCCGGTGCCGTACTTGAGGATGTCCCCGCCGTCCTGCGCCTTCAGCGCCGCGACTCCCTTGGCGACGTCGCCCTCGATCAGGCTCGCGTTCCAGGTCGTCTCGGTCAGCGTCCGCGACGCGACGTGCTTGGGCATGGCGTTGATCCGGTCCGCCATGTCGCCCGAGCGCGGCGGCCACGACTCGGCGAAGTTCTCGTAGGTGGCTCGTCCGAGCAGCAGCGCATCGGCCGGGTCGAGCAGCTTCTCGGCGTAGCCCGCGTGCTCCTCGTCCCAGTAGGGCGGGCTCCAGTCCTGCGGTCTCGAGATGACGCCGTCCAGCGTCATGAACGTCGCCTCCACCAGCTTTCGCATCGTTCCGTCTCCTTTCGTGCCTCCGGTCGGTACTGATAGCGACCTGGGCGCGCGGGGGAACTCATCGATCGGCAGCCGACCCGCGAGCCGTACTTCCCCGTAGGGGGAATCGGTGGTCACCACGATGGCGAGGGCCCGACGGCGGCGGACCCTTGTCGAGATGACCGCCTCTTCCCTGGTCCGACGCACGATCCACGTGGCCGCGGGCTCGCCGGAGGAAGCGCACGATCTCGCGCGCCTCCTGGCCCGCCACGGCCTTTCCGGCCAGGTGAGCGGCGACGAGGTGGTCCTGCGGTCCGGGCGCGAGCGGATGAACAGCGTGCTCGCCGACCTCGCGGTCGCCCTCGGCCGGTGGCTGGAGGACCGGGACCGTCGGTCGATCTCGCTCACGGCAGGCGGCCGGCGGCTTCGCTGCGACCGGTCCGGACGCTACGCAGTGGAGCGCCGTCGCAGCGTGGCGTCATGAGCGTCCTGCGACGCGGGGCTCTCGCCGTCGCTCTCGGCGGCGTCCTCGTCCTCGCGGGCCTCGGCTGCGGGGGCGAGAAGGGCGCTGAACCGGCCTCGCCCCCGTCGACGGCCGCCACGACGCAGGCCACGACCACCGTGCCGGCCCCGCCACCGGCGACGTCCACCTGCGCCCCGGACGAGCGGCCGGAGCCGCCTCCGCCGCCGCCTGCTGCACCGCCGCCCGTCGTTCCGGGAGTTCCCGCATCTCTCCGCGGCACCGAGTGGGAGGTGATCCCCACGTCGCGGAAGGTCGTCGCTCTCACCTTCGACTGCGGCGCGAACGCCGACGGCATCCCCGCGATCGTCGCGGCGCTGTCCGCCGCGGACGCGCCGGCCACGTTCTTCCTCACCGGGAGCTGGGCCGGGACCTTCCCCGAGCAGGCCCGCACGCTCGGCGGCTACACCGTCGGCAATCACACCTACAGCCATCCGGACCTGACCATCCTCGGGCCGGCCGCGGTCCGCTCCGAGGTGCGGCGCGCGGAGCGCGCGATCCGGAAGGCGACGGGGGACGATCCGCGGCCGCTCTTCCGTTTCCCGTACGGGGCGCGAGACACCCGCACGATCGGGATCGTCAACGACCTCGGGTACGGGAGCATCCGCTGGACGGTCGACACGCTCGGCTGGAAGGGGCGCGCCGAGGGCCGGACGGCGGCGACCGTGCGGGCACGCGTTCTCGCAGCCCTGCGGCCTGGAGCGATCGTGCTCATGCACGTCGGCTCCGCCCCGGACGGCTCGACGCTCGACGCGGACGCGCTCCCGTCCCTCATCGCGGCGATTCGGGCGCGCGGCTACAGGCTCGTCGAGCTCGGCGCGTACGTGCGCTAGGGCACGCACCGCGCTCCGTAGTTCTCCGAACCGGGCGATCGGCGTCGACCCCGATGCCTGCCGTGCTCCCGGCGCGGATGCTTCGTGCACAGGAGACGAAAGGGCCACGATGAACGTCCGAGACGTCATGAGCGCGCACGTCGCCGCGGTCGGCGGAGATGCGACGCTCAAACAGGTCGCCGAGCTCATGGTCGACCGGGGCGTGTCCGGGATCCCGGTCGTCGACGCGGAGCATAGGGTCCTCGGCGTCGTTTCCGAGGCGGATATCGTCATCAAGGCGGCGAGCCACCCCGAGCGTGCGGGCATCTTCTGGCGGCTCTTCGCGCCGGAGGGCCTCGACATGCGCCGTCTCCAGGCGACGACGGCCGCGGAGGCGATGTCCGCTCCCGCCGTGACCGTCCAGGCCGATCAGTCCGTCGCCGAAGCGGCGAGGATCATGGTCGACGCCGGTGTGAAGCGCCTCCCGGTGGTCGCCGAGGGCAAGCTCGCCGGCATCGTCAGCCGCGCGGACATCGTGCGCACGTTCACCCGCTCCGACGGCGAGATCTGGGAAGAGCTGCGGAACGACGTCCTCGCACGCCGCCTCTGGATCGCGCCGGACGCGCTCGACGTCGAGGTCACCGGCGGACGCGTCAGGATCGAAGGCCGTGTGCGAACGCGGAGCGAGGCGGAGCTCGTGGACGCGTTCGCCTGGCGGGTCCCCGGCGTCGTCACGGTCGATTGCTCCGATCTGAGCTGGGAATCCGACGATCGCGCGCTCCGCGCGTCCACGCGGAGGTAGACGGCCGTGAAGAGGCGAATCTGGGTCGATCCCCACGCCGTCGGCGGGACGCCGCGCACGGGCGAGATCCTCGAGGTCCTCGGCGCGTCCGAGCACCCTCGCTATCGCATCCGCTGGGCGGACGGGCACGAGTCGATCATCGCCCCCGGCAGCGACGCGTCGCTTCCGCACGCCCGGGCGACGCCACGCACGCCGGCTGCGCCGGTCGCCGAGAAGCCGGCGGCCGAGTCGCAGGAGGAAGCGCCGCGACTGAGCGCCGCGCCCGGCGACCGCGTCATCGTCCGCCCGCATCGGCTCGGTGAGCCCGAGCGCGATGGCGAGATCCTCCAGGCTCATGGGCCCGAGGGCACCCCGCCGTTCACGGTTCGCTGGTCGGACACGGGCCGCACGAGCAGGTTCTTCCCGGGGGCCGACGCGTCCGTGGAGCATCTCGCCGCGCCCGCCCCGAGGAGGCCGCGACGGACACGATCCCAGCGGCACGCGGCCGGCTAGGCGCCGAGCTCCGAAGGCCCATGAGGCCGCCTGACGCCGTTCACTCTCGCCCGCCGGAGGAGCTCGTCCGCGAGCTCGGCACCGATGCCGTTCGTGGATTGAGCGTGAGCGCCGCCGAGGCCCGGCTTGCCGAGGTGGGGCCGAACCGCCTTCCGACGGCGCGCAGGCCCGCGTACGGGGCGATCGCCTTCCGCCAGCTCGCCGACCCGCTGGTCGCGCTTCTGCTCGCCGCCGCGGTCGTCTCGTATGCCATCGGGGAGCAGATCGAGGCGGCGGTCATCGGGGCGATCGTCGCCCTCAACGGCGTGCTGGGCTTCGTCCAGGAGGCACGGGCCGAGCGCGCCGTCATCGCACTGCGCAGCGCCATTCAGCAGACGGCCGCCGTCGTCCGCGACGGGCTGGAGCGCGAGGTGCCCGCCGAGGAGCTCGTCCCCGGTGACCTGCTCGTGCTCCGCGAGGGCGACCGTGTGTCGGCGGACGGGCGGCTCGTCGAGGTGGAGCGGCTCGAGCTGGACGAATCGGCGCTGACCGGCGAGTCCGTTCCCATCCCGAAAGACCTTGCCGCGGCCGCTCCGGAGACGCCGCTCGCCGACCGGACGTCGATGGTCTTCGCCGGCACGGGCGCCACGCGCGGGCGCGGACGCGCGTTGGTCACGGCGACCGCGGGCGACACGGAGGTGGGGAGGATCGCCAGCCTCACGGCCGAGGCCAAGCCTCCCCCGACGCCCTTGCAGCGGCGGCTGGGCCGCCTCTCGCAGGCGATGTTCGTCCTGGGCATCGCCGTGACGGCCGCGCTCACGCTCGGGATGCTCGCCCGCGGGGAGCCGCTCGAGGACGCCTTTCTCGTGGGCGTCGCCGTGGCGGTCGCCGCGGTCCCGGAAGGCCTCGCCGCGACGGTGACGATCGCGCTCGCCCAGGGCGCGCGGGCGATGGCGGCCGAGGGAGCGATCGTCCGCCGCCTGGCCGCGGTCGAGACGGTGGGCGGCGCGACCGTGATCGCCTCGGACAAGACCGGGACGCTCACTGTCAACCAGCTTCGCGTGGCCGCGCTTCGACCTCTCGTCGGCGCCCCGGAAGAGCAGCTCCTGGAGACCGGGGTGCTCGCGTCCACGGCCGAGCTCGTCGCGGGCGAGGAGGGGCCGCGCGTCCTGGGCGACCCCGTCGACGGTGCGTTCCTGCTCGCGGCGGCGGCCTCCGGGATCCCGGACCCGCGGACCTCCGGCGGGCGGCGGCTCCTCCTCGAGCTGCCCTTCGACCCCTGGCGGAAGCGCCTGACGGCGGTGTACGAGGAGGACGGCGAGGTCCTGGGCTACGTCGTCTACAACGTGGAAGAGTACGGCGAGCGCCGGCCGCCGCCCAGCCAGCGGCT
>JBIOVM010000188.1:0-10033 GCA_044867785.1 Candidatus Rokuibacteriota bacterium
GGCGCGGGACCCTCGAAGCACTTCGACATCCTCGGGCTCAAGATGTTCGACAGCTGCGAGATCCGGATCCACCCGACGGGCCGGGCCATCGCGCGCTTCGGAACCAAGTCCCAGGGTCAGGGGCACGAGACGACGTACGCGCAGATCCTCGCCGAAGAGCTCGGGATCCCGGCCGCCCACATCCAGGTGGAGGAGGGGGACACGGACACCGCTCCCTACGGGCTCGGGACCTATGCCAGCCGTTCGACGCCCGTCGCGGGCGCGGCGGCGGCCCTCGCGGCCCGGAAGATCCAGGCCAAAGCGCGGAAGATCGCGGCGCACCTCCTCGAGGTGGCCGAGGAGGACCTCGTCTGGGAGCCCGGGAAGTTCTCCGTCAAGGGGGCGCCGAGCCGGGCGAAGACGATCCAGGAGATCGCGTTTGCGGCCTACACGAATCACCCTCCGGGCATGGAGGCCGGCCTCGAGGCGGTGTCCTACTACGATCCGCCGAACCTCACCTATCCCTTCGGGAGCTACATCTGCGTGGTGGACTTGGACAAGGGAACTGGTGAGGTGAAGATCCGTCGCTTCGTCGCCATCGACGACTGCGGCAACATCATCAATCCCATGATCGTCCAGGGACAGGTGCACGGCGGGCTCACGATGGGCCTCGCGCCCGCGCTGTTCGAGGAGATCTCGTACGACGAGGGCGGGAACGTCCGGGGCGGGAGCTTCGTCGACTACCTCCTGCCGACCGCGGTGGAGACTCCGAAGTGGGAGACGGGCCACACCATCACGCCGTCGCCCCATCACCCGATTGGCGCCAAAGGGATCGGCGAGTCGGCGACGGTCGGCGCGCCGGCGGCGATCGCCAACGCGGTCGTGGACGCCCTCTGGCACCTCGGCGTGCGCCACGTCGACATCCCGATCACGCCGGCGAAGGTCTGGAAGCTGCTCCGCGAGCACGGGGTGAAGGACTGACGGGCCGAGAGGCGCGGCCCGGCCCTCCGGCCGGGTGGGCCCGAGGCGTACGATGGACGGGAGGGGCAGGAGCGCCGGCATGACGGACTGGCTGGAGGAGGCCGAGGCCCTCGCGCGGCGGGGTGAGCCGTTCGCCGTCGCCACGGTCGTCCGTTGCGAGCGGCCGACCTCGGCCAAGCCGGGCGCCAAGGCCCTCATCCGGCAGGACGGCACGGTCTCGGGCTGGGTCGGCGGGAGCTGCGCCGAGCCGGTGGCCGTCAAGGAAGCGCTCGGCGCGATCGAGGATGGGGCGCCCCGCTTCCTCGTGCTCGTGGGCAAAGGCGGCGCGCTCCCCGGCCGCGCGGAGGGCGTGCGGGAGTACACGATGACCTGTCACAGCGGCGGGACCCTCGAGATCTTCGTGGAGCCGGTCCTGCCGAAGCCCGCCCTCGTCCTCGTGGGCAGCGGGCCCGTGGTCGAGACACTCGCCGGGCTGGCGGCGGCCGCGCGCTTCGCCGTGACGGTCGTCGAGCCGGAGCTGCCGCACGACACTGAGCTCGGGAATGCCCACGTGGTGCGCGACCTCGCCGCCGTCCCGGTGACGCCGCGGACCGCGATCGTCGTGGCCACGCACGGCCGGTTCGACGAGGACGCCCTCGAGACCGCGCTCCGGAGCGGAGCGGACTTCGTGAGCCTGGTGGCGAGCCCGACCCGCGCCGGCGTCGTCCTGGAGGCGCTCCGCGGCCGCGCGATTCCCGAGGAGCGGCTCCAGCAGCTCAAGGCGCCGGCCGGGCTCGACCTGGGTGCGGTGACGCCGGAGGAGATCGCGGTCAGCATCCTGGCCGAGATCGTCGCCGGCCGCCGTTCGGGCAGAGGCCGCCCGGCGGCCGCGCCCGCGGCGACCGCTCCGGCCGAGGCGCGGGACCCCGTGTGCGGCATGACGGTCGCGGTCGCGAGCGCGCGCTTCCGCTCCGAGGGCCCGGCGGGCCCGGTCTACTTCTGCTGCGCGGGGTGCCAGGCGCGCTTCGCGCAGGACCCCGGGCGCTACGCCGGCGCGTCGGCCTGATCGCGCGCGGGCGCTCGCCGGCGCCGCGCCGCGTGCGCGCATCGGCTTCGCCACGCGCCGGCCCGCCGATTGACAGCGCCCAGCCTGCTCCGTACCATGAGGGCCCGCGCGCCAGGACGGTGAGCGTAGCTCAATGGTTAGAGCACTGGACTGTGGCTCCAGGGGTTGAGGGTTCAAGTCCCTTCGCTCACCCCAACGCTCCCCGGCACTCCGTCGGCCGGGGAACGCGGTGAGCGGGGATCGATCGGGGCGCCCGTAGCTCAGTTGGACAGAGCGACGGACTTCGAATCCGTAGGTCGCAGGTTCGATCCCTGCCGGGCGTACCATCGAATCCCCGAAGCCTCTGACCGCTAGTCGGCACGAGTCCAGGAATGCGTCACACGCGCCGCGAGGTCGTCGAGCGGGCCCGCCGGGAGTTTGCCCGGCTGGACCGCCTCGTTCGAGGATTGCGGCCGGCCGACTGGACGCGTCGAGTGCCGCGGCCGCCGGGCCGCGAGCCCTGGACGGTGAAGGACGCGCTGGCGCACATCGTGTACTGGAAGACCCACACCGCGCGCGTGCTGCGGGGTGAACGGCGTCCGCCGGAGCTGCGCGGCCTCGACGTGAACGCGATCAACCACCTGGTCTTCGTGCGGTGGCATCGCCGTCCGCCCCGGGCGGTCGTCGCCTGGCATCGGGACGTCCACCGGGAGGTGCTGCGCGCGCTGTCGCTCGCGCCAGCCGCCACGTTCGCCCGCCGTGGCCGTTCGGCGGCGTGGCCTGCGGACCTCGACGGCCACTCGGCGGCGCACCGGCGGAAGGACATCGAAGGCGCGCTGGGCCGAGGGAGCGACATCTAGTGGACCCGCGGCCCTTGACCCAGTCTGGCCCCCATGGCAGAATCCGCAGCGCGCCGGGAAGTCACGGCACTCATGGTGTTTCCGGGCTGTCCGGCCGGGCGTGCGGCAGGCGAGCCGGTCGAGGTTGGGCGCCCGTAGCTCAGCGGATAGAGCGTCGGACTCCGGATCCGAAGGTCAGAGGTTCAAATCCTCTCGGGCGTACCACAGTCGCGCATGAGCCGTTAGCTCAATTGGTAGAGCAACTGACTCTTAATCAGTAGGTTGAAGGTTCGATTCCTTCACGGCTCACCACTCGATCGGGGGGCGGCGACGCCCCCCGATTTGTTTGTTGGCCGAGCGATGCGTGGGCTCCTGCCTCGATGCCGAATAGGAGGCTGGGACGGCGCGGCGCGTCGGCACTCATCGCGCGACTCATTGTGGAGCACCGGATTCGTTTTCTCGAGCACGAGATCGCCGCGCATGAAGAACACGACCCGCTGGAGCTGCTTCGACGTCTGAGTGGTAGACCCAGTCGGGCATCTCGTAGCTGAGCCGGCCCACGCGCAGGAGCAAGGCCGCCACGAGAACCGCGCCGAGCAGCGAGCGCGCCCACGTCCGCCGGCGTCCGCTGCCCGGCTGTCGGACGGAGCCCTCTGGCTCTCGCGCCGGTTGACCGCGTCGTCGGCCCGCACCTATAATGGAAACCGGATGGTTACCAATACGCGACAGCTCGACCTGACGTTCGGCGCGCTGGCTGATCCGACCCGGCGCGCCATCCTCGGTCGGCTGGCCAGCGGCGATGCCACCGTGGGCGAGCTGGCGAGACCCTTCCGCGTGTCGCGGCCGGCGGTCTCCAAGCACCTCCGCGTGCTCGAGCGAGCCGGCCTGGTCCGGCGGTCGCGGGAAGGGCGCATCAGCCGGTGCGCCCTCGATGCGGCGGTGATGCGCGAGGCCGCCGAGTGGGTCGAGCGCTATCGCGGGTTCTGGAGCGGCCGTCTGGATGCGCTGGCAAACTACGTCTCCCGGCGTCGGTCGTGACGGCCGCGCGCCACTCGCTCCGCGTGTCGCGCGTCATCCAGGCCGATCCCGAGACCCTCTTCCGCGCCTGGACCGATCCGCGGGAGCTCACGCACTGGTGGCGGCAGGAGGGGAAGGGCTGGGCGTTCGCCGAGGCGTCCATCGATCTCCGGGTCGGCGGCCGGTACCGGCTAGGCATGACCGGTCCGGACGGCAGGACGCACGTGGCCGTCGGAGTCTACCGCGAGATTCGGCGGCCCGTGCGCCTGGTGTTCACCTGGGACTGGGAAGATCCGACGAGCCGCGTCGGCGCCACGCTCGTCAGCGTGGAATTCAAGGACAGGGGCGGCAATCGGACGGAGGTCGTGCTGACTCACAGTCGATTTGCGGCCCCGGCTCGAATGGGCCGCCACCAGCAGGGCTGGACCGAGCTGCTCGCCCTGCTGGAGCGCTCCATCGGTTGATGCGTCGGCATCGCGGGGCTTGCGGGCGCACGGGGAGGCCAACATGGCGACCAGGGACACGATCCAGGGCTACTTCCGGGGTCTCAAGGAGAGGAAAGGCTGGGAGGCGTTTCTCTCTGACCACCTGACGTTCACCAGCTTCACCAGTCCGGTCAAGCGTGTCAGTGGCAGAGCCGAGTTCCTCGAGTCGACGAGGCGTTTCTACTCCATGATCGCCGGGGTGGAGGTCAGAGACCTGGTCGTCGACGGGGACAAGGCCTGCGCTTTGACGCGATACGAGCTCCACCCGCCCGGCCGCTCCGCCTTCGCCAGCGACGTCGCCGAGGTGTTCGAGGTGCGAGATGGCCAGATCCGGTCGTTCGACATCTACTTCGACAGCGCGCCCTTTCCCAAGTAGCCGCCGACGAGCGGATGCCCCCGACGATCGTCTCCCGGACCGCGTGAAGGTGGCCGTGGCCCAGGGTCCCGGGATCGAAGCGAAGAGAAGGTTCGGCGGCGTCAGGGCCGCGTCGCCGCGTCCAGCGGCATCCCCCCGGCGTTCAAGGCGGCGCTCGAGCGGAGCAAGGCACACGCGCGGATGGGACGGACGACGACCCCGAAGTGGCGCGGTCTCCGGACGCGTCAGGGAGCGGCGCCCGCCCAGGGCGTGTGGAGGAGGGTGAACTCGCCGATCGTCCGCTCGCCGGCCGGGCCGACGCCGAGGAGGCAGAGCCGCGCCCGGCCGGCCGGCAGGAGGCGGATCGCGTCGCCGGGCTCCGCGAACACCACCTCGCCGCGCGCGACGTCGACCGGGACGTCGGTCCAGCGCGCACCGAGGTCGAGGCCCGCCGGCGCCTCGAGGTAGACGAGGTCGACCCGCTCGCCGGCGCGCAGCGGGACCCGGAGCGTCACGGCGATCAGGTCGTCGTCCGGCCCGGCCGTGCAGCGGGTCTGGCCGCCGGCCTCGACGACGTGGCGCCGGATGCGCATGCCGTCCCGCTCGAGGCGCGCCAGGAGGGCCGGCGTGAGCACGAGCGGCACCCGGCCGCGGGCGATCAGCTCCCGGGTCGCCGCGGCGAGCCGGCCGAGCGACGCGGCCCGCTCCGCGCACGCCCCGCACGCCATGAGGTGCTCCTCGACCGCCGCCTCGTCCGCTGGGGCCAGCTCGCCCGCCCAGTGGTCGACCAGCGTCGCCAGGGGCAGGGGCACCGGGCACGCGTGGTCCGCGCGTCCCGCGCTCACTGGGCTCCCCTAGCCATCAGAGAGTCGATCAGACGGCCTTCGGCCTGTGGGCTCACCGGGGACCTTCCAGGCAGTCGTGAAGCCGGGCCAGCGCCCGGTGGCGGAGCACCCGGACGTGGCCGGCCGAGGTCTCTAGCTCCGCGGCGATCGCCTCCGCGCTGCTTTCGGCGTAGAAGGTCAGCGCGACGACGGTCCGGTCGCGGGCGGGCAGCCCCGCGAGACAGTCGGCGAGCCGGTCGCGGTCGAGGGTCGCGCCGCCGGGCCGGTCCGGCTCCGGCTCGAGGTCCCGGGCGAACTGGGCGAGGAGCCGCGCTTGCCGCTGCGCACCCCGGCGCTGGTTGGCGACCGTCATCCGGCAGGTGCCGAGGATGAACGAGGCCAGCCGCTCCGGCTCGTGGACCCGGCCGGCCCGCAGTGCCTCGAGGGTCGTCACCAGCACCTCCTGGACCAAGTCCTGGGCCGCGGCCGGGTCGCGCAGCCGGCGCAGGCCGAAGAGCCGGATGCGGGGCGCGAAGCGCCGGGCCAGCTCCGCCTCGGCCTCGCCGGCCGCCCCGGCCTCCCAGGGACGTCCCGCGGCGATCCGGCGGGCCAGCTCCGCGTCGTCGACCGCGGAGTCCGCGGGCTCCTCCCGTCGCTCGAGCACGCCGTCACCGTAGCACGCCCCTCCACGCCCGGAGGTGTCGCGAGCCGGCCGGCCGTTACGGAGCTGCCTGCGCGGCGTGCCGGTGTACCCGCCGGCGTAACGGGCGGCCCCCCGGCGACACACCCGGCCAGAGCACCGAACCGGACGCGAACCGATCGCACGCAGAGAAGAGAAGGAGAGCCCCATGACCACCCCCGGCGCCCGCACCAACGTCCACGAGATCGCGAGCGGCATCTACCGGATCAGCACCCCCGTGCCGGTCGACTTCGACACGGCGGGGTTCACCTTCAACCAGTACCTGGTGGTCGACGACGATCCGCTCCTCTTCCACACCGGGCCCCGCGGCCTCTTCCCCGAGGTGCGGGACGCCGTCGCCCGCGTGCTGCCGGTCGAGCGGCTACGGTGGATCGGCTTCTCCCACGTCGAGGCCGACGAGTGCGGCGCGCTGAACCACTGGCTGGCGGCCGCCCCGCACGCCGCGCCCCTGTGCGGGCAGGTGGCGGCGATGGTCTCGATCGGCGACCTGGCCGACCGACCGCCCCGGGTGCTGGCCGACGGCGAGACGCTGGCGCTAGGGACCCGGCGGGTGACCTGGCTCGACGCCCCGCACGTGCCCCACGGCTGGGACTGCGGCTTCCTCCACGAGGCGCACACCCGGACGCTCCTCTGCGGGGACCTGTTCACCCAGGGCGGGGGCGGGCTCCCGGCGCTGACCGAGGCCGATGTCCTCGGCCCCAGCGAGGCCTTCCGGAAGCCCATGGACTACTACGCGCACACCCCGGACAGCCGCCGGCACCTCGAGCGTCTGGCCGCCCTGGCGCCCACCACGTTGGCGTGCATGCACGGCAGCGCCTGGCGGGGGGACGGCGGCGCGCTGCTGCGGGCGCTGGCCGCCGCGATCGCCGCCCCACCGCCCGTCGGACGCCTGGAGGGCGAGCAGCCGCGCGCCGGCGCCCTCGGTCACGACCCGCGCGCGTTCGGCGGCAACCTCCGCCGCGGGCGCGCCGGTCAGGTCCCGCATCACTTGCCAGCGGACTGACCGGTCCGAGTCGAGCAGCCAGTCGATGACGGTCACGGATGGCCCTCGTGCGCGCCGCATCAGCCTGCCAACAGTATGGCCTCACTTGTCCTAGGCAGGCTGCGGCAGAGTGCGGGCTGCCATGGGCGCGGAGGTTACAGGGACGCTGTACGGCTGGAACGGCCCTGCACGGGTACGCCGCGGAAGTCGCAGTGACCTCCGCGCGATGATGCGGGTCCACCGTC
Source organism: Candidatus Rokuibacteriota bacterium (assembly GCA_044867785.1). Taxonomy (GTDB): domain Bacteria; phylum Methylomirabilota; class Methylomirabilia; order Rokubacteriales; family DASRDR01; genus DASRDR01. The sequence continues at coordinate 7,432 of JBIOVM010000188.1, forward strand.
CCGATTCACGCCGTTTCGGCAGGGCGGGTCCGGCGGCACTGACGAAGGGTTCGATCGGGTTTCCTGAGGTACCATTCCATCGTGTGGACGAGTCGCGCGCGGTTTACGCAGGTTCAGACGTGACCAGGTCGACGGACGCGCTGCGGCCATGAGCGGACCCCGCCCGTGGCTCCTCTGGCTATTGCTCCTCGTCGCCGCGGCTGCGGGCGGCGTCTATCTGGCCGACCGAATTGTCCTGGCCCCGGGACGAGCGCTGCAGCAGCAGCTGGCAGCGCGTGATGCCGAGATCCGCGCGCTCACGGAGCGGAATCAAGCCCTCGAGGCGGCCGTCCGACTTCTCCGACACACGGAGCGGCGCGCCCGACTCGTCGTGCTGGACCAGGGGCCAGGTCCGGAAGGACACCTCCGCACGCGCGTCCGGTTCACGGAGCTCGACGCCCAGGGCAACGCCGTCGGGGAACCCCGGGAGCTCTCGCTCGACGGCGACGAGGTTTACGTGGACGCCCTCGTCATCAAGTTCGAAGACACGTTCGTGACCGCCGGTGACGCGCTCAAGGGCAAGGCGCTTTTGCTTTTTCGGCGAATCTTCACTGACCGCCGACGGCCCGCGGAAGGCGACGTGCTGGACCGAGCGGGACAGATGCCGCAGAGCTACGCCGCGGAGCGGGCGCCGACGGAGTTCGAGCGCGAGCTCTGGGCACGGTTCTGGGAGCTGGCCAACGATCCCGAGGCGGCTCGTCAGCGCGGCGTGCGAGCCCTGCACGGCGAGGCGGTCTCTACCCGGCTGCGGAAGGACCTCATCTACACCATCACGCTGCGCTCGACGGGCGAGTTGACGATCCAACCTACGCCGTAGGGCTCGGACGGACGGCCTTCGTGTTCGCGATCCTCGCCGTGATCGCGCCGCGTGGCATTTCAGATTCTCTTCGACGACCAGTTCTTCGGCGCCAATGTCGCTTCGCTGTTTCTGAAGGTGCAGCCGTCCGCCGCTTCGCTCGTGACGCTGGCGTTGATGATCTGCATGTCATGGGTCGTCGGCTACGCATGGGCGTGGCTATGCTATCGGTTCGCGCGAACCTGAGCGGGAACAGGACGCGTCAGCAGCACGCTCGTCCAGGGAGCCGTGCGCCGGAGACCGTGAGCCGGACCATCGGACTGGCCGGGAGCCCGTGGGCATCGAAGATTGGCGCGCGCTCGGCGATGGTGCGGGCCCGCCCTCGCGAGGTTCACCTCGGTGCGAAACGGGCCCGGCGCCGGCTCGGAGAGGTGGGGATACGCCTTCCCCCGGCTCTCGTTCAGAGCGCTCCGCGCCGCCAGGGGCCGCCGATGGCGTACGTGGCGCTCGGGCGCACGGTCCCTTGGATGTTGACGAACAGCGTCTCGCCGTCCGGACTGAAGCAGACGCCCGCGAACTCCCGCGTGTCTGCGAGATTGCGCGCGAAGTCGAACACGGCGCCCTCCGGCGTGATCCCGCGCAGGTGCACCCGCTCACCGTTGTCCTCGCAGATCAGCAAGCCCGTGCCGCGCGGGCTGACGGTGATGTTGTCGGGCTTGTCGGGCCCATGGGAGAGCCCGGGAGCGGGTGACTGGAAGATGAGCGTCAGCTCGCCCCGATCGCCGCCGCGCGGGCGGTACTGCCAGACCTGACCGCGCCCGGCATCCCCGCCGCTGGCGGCGGTGAAGAACACGCGGCCGAACCCGTACCAGCACCCCTCGAGTCGCTTGAAGACCGCCGCGCCCGCGGCCACGGCCTGGCGCAGGACCGCCGACACGTCAATCTCGGCATCGGCCGGATCGGGGTCCGGCACGTCCACCCACACGGCGGGGAGTGCCGCGCCCACGTGCTGTCGGTGATAGGTCTGGTAGCGCGCCCTCCCCTCGACGCCGAGCGCCTGCAGGCGGCCGCCCTCCGAAAGCCGGGCGGGCACGCGCGGCACGAACCGATAGAAGCCGGCGCCGAGCCGATCCCGGGCGGGATCCACGGTCATGTCCTCGGTCAGGTAGACGACGCCGGTGGCGGGATCCACCGCCACCGCCTCGTGCACGAAGCGGCCCATCGGGGGCAATGGCCGGGCCGCGGCCTGCACCTCGGCGTCCGCCGGCACCTCGAACACGTAGCCGTGGGGCCGCTGCCAGCCGGCCCGCTGGCCATCCACCGTTTCCTCGCAGGAGAGCCACGTCCTCCAGGGCGTGGGGCCGCCGGCGCAGTTGAAGACGGTGCCTCCCAGGCTCACGAAGTCGCGAACCTTCTCGACGGCGCCGTCGCCGCCCACGCGCACCTCCAGCGACGTCGTGCCGCCGCCGCCGATCGCGTCGTACGCCTTCGCCGCGTCACCCAGCAGACGGGGCGTGAAGATCTCATGGTTGCGCACGAGCCGCACGTGGCCGTTGGGCAGTGGGAAGGCCGCCATGCCATCGAAGGCCCCGGGCGTCGCCACCCCGTCGCTCATCCGCTCGCCGCTCACGCTGAGGCGAACGACGCGGAAATCGCGCGGGAGGGCCAGCTCGGGGCACTCCCGGCTCGGCACCAGATCGCCATAGCCACCCTCCCCGACTCCTGCGTGGCGGACGTCGGGCGCGGCGTCATCGCGACGGACGGAGC
>JBIOVM010000189.1:0-51369 GCA_044867785.1 Candidatus Rokuibacteriota bacterium
CGTCGCGATCCAGGGATTGCAGATCGCGTACTCCGCGCCGGACGGGCCCGACGTGATCGGGTTCGGCGTCGGCCTGCCGGACCCGCGCCTCTATCCGGTCGACACGTTGGACTCGCTGCTCCACGCACTGCCCCGCGGGGACGGCAGCCTCTACAACCCCGCGCCCGCCTGGGGAGACCCCGTTCTCCGCGAGACGCTGGCGGGCTGGCTCCGATCCCGAGGGATTCGCGCGACGCCCGAGGAGATCCTCGTAACGTCCGGCGGGCAGCAGGGGCTCAATGTCTTGGCTCGAGCCTTCCTCACCCCCGGCGATGTCGTGCTTACCGAGAGCCCCACGTATCCCGGCGCGTTCCTCACGTTCCGATGGGCGGGCGCCGACGTCGTCGGCGTGCCCGTCGACCACGACGGCGTGCGCGTGGACGCGCTGGAGGAAGGGCTGGCGCGCTATCGGCCGAAGCTCGTCTACCTGATACCCGCTTACCAGAATCCCACGGGCGCGGTCCTGAGCGCCGAGCGGCGGCGCCGCGTGCTCGAGCTGGCCGTCCAATACCGTGTCCCCGTGGTCGAGAGCGATCTCTACGGGGATCTCTACTTCGAGCAGGAGCCCCCGGCCGCGCTCCGAGCCCAGGACGCGAGCGGCGTCGTGATCTACCAGGGCGGCGGGTCGAAGCTCGGGCTCCCGGGCCTCCGGATCGGCTGGCTCGTGGCGCCGCTTCCCGCCATGAGCGTCCTCACGATCGCGAAGACCTTCGAGGATCTCCACACGGCGGCGCTCACCCAGCGCCTGGCCGCGGCGTTCATCGGAAGTCCTCACGTCGAGCGGCACCTGGCGCGGCTCCGACTCGAATGCCGCGTGCGACGCGACGCGCTGGTGGGGGCGCTCCGCCAGCACTGCCCGCGGCTCCGCTTCCGGGTGCCCGGGGGCTCGTACTACCTCTGGGCCACGCTGCCCCCTCCGCTGACCGCCGAGGCGTTCGTGCCGGTGGCGCAGGAGCACGGCGTCGGCGTCCGGCCCGGGCAGTCGTTCAGCCCGAACGGGGGGAGCGCGGACCACATCCGGCTCTGCTACGCGGCGCTTCCGCCGGACCGGATCGTCGAAGGGGCCCGGCGGCTCGGCCTCGCCGTCGAGGACGCGCTGGGCCGGCTGGGCACGGCGCAGGCCTCGCGCCAGCCGGTCTCGGCCGGCGTCGTCTGAGTCCGAGCGGCGGTCAGCCGCCCGCCAGGTCGAGCACCAGGACGTCGCGCACGGGACGGCCGAGGGCCGAGGCCAGCACGGCGTCCGGCAAGGGCGGGGTGGCGCGGTCTCCGGGCCCGCTGCCGACGCGCACGACGACCAATTCCCCGCCCTCCTCCCACACGAGGTCCAAGCGCTCCTCCACGACAGCGCCGGCCACGGGAGCGGCGACCGGCACGTCCCTGAGGCAGCGCCCCGCGCGGCGCGCGCGAACGATCACGGGGCCGGCGAGCGCGCGTCCCAGGAGCCGGGTCGCCTCCCCGACCACGTCCGCTCGCGCGCCGCGGCGCGCTCCCAGAGCGGCGACCACCGACGGCCCGTCGGCGGGCTCATCGAGATCCACCTCGAGGAGGGCCGCGCGCGCGAGCGACGCGGCGGCCGCGCGCTGACGGGCCGTGCGGCTCGGCTCTTGCGCCCCGGCGGCGTCGGCGGCTCGCCCCGCTCCGTCCGCCGCACCGCCTCGGGCCACGAGCGCCTCGTGACGGCCGCTCCACGCCTCCAGGGTTTCGTCGGCGCCCGCCGCCGACGGCGCCTCCCTCCCGTCTCGCGCCGGAGGCTCGAGATCCCGCGCGCTCAGGACATCCGTCGGGGTCTCCAGCAAGGCGCCGAGATACTGGAAGAACGCATTGCCTTCCGGCCGCGTCGGAACAGGCAGCGCGAGAACGCGCTCCGCACGGGTCAGGGCGACGTAGAGGACCCTGACCGCTTCCGCATCCAGCCGCTCCATCTCCCGCGCCTCCGAGTCGGCCCAGTCGAGCGTGGTCAGGGCGGCGTCGCCGACGCGACCCAGGTTCACCGCGAGCCGACCCGAGCCCCTGTCGGCCAGCAGCACGGGCGCCCGCCACGGCGCCTCGCGGCCGAGATCGGGCACGACGACCACGGGAAACTCGAGGCCCTTCGCCTTGTGGATGGTCATGAGACGGACCGCGTCCTCGGCCTCGACCGCCGATTCCTCTTCCTCGTAGCGGGCCGCGCCGCGGTCGCGCAGCCACCGAACGAGCCCCCGGAAGGTGAGCGCGCCCGTCGCCTCGAGCGCCCGCGCGGTGTCGAGCACCTTGAGCAGGTTGGCGACGCGCGCCTCGCCCTGGGGCTCCAGCGCGTAGGCGGCCAGGACCTCGGTGCGCGCCAGGAGGCGCTCCACGACTGCGGCCGGCGACAGCGCGTTCCGGTCCCGATGGAGCGCGCCCAGGAGGACCCACGCTCGGGCGAGCCCGGGGTCGGCGTCCCCCGGAAGGGGTCGGCGGTACGAGAACTCCCCGCCCGCCGCATGGAGGCGGTGGAGCGCGTCGTCCGTCACGCCGAAGAACGGGGAGCGGAGCGCGCCCACGAGCGCGACGGCGTCGTGCGGATCCTCGATCGCCGAGAGCGCCGCGATCATCCACCCGACTTCCGACCGGTCGTAGTAGTGACGGCCGCCCACCGTGCGGAAGGGGATGCCCGCCGCCCGCAGCGCGTCCTCGTACGCCGCCACGCCGGTCATGGCGCGGAAGAGGAGCGCGACGTCGCCGTAGCGGAACCGGCGGCCGCGCTCGACCTCGCGGACGAGATAGGCCGCGACGAGCCGCGCCTCCTGCACGGCGGCCTCGCCCGCGCTCGTGGCCGGCGGGACGTCGGGCGCCAGCGCGAGAATCACGGGCGGGACGCCGGGCTCAGTCCTCGCCGACGGCTCGAGCGCCACGTAGGCGGGTTGGTAGGCGCCCTCCGGCGGGGGGACCATGACACCCTCGAAGACGCCGTTGACCGCGCCGAGGATCGCTCGCGTGCTTCGAAAATTCGCCCGAATCGTGAGAGCCGCGCCCTTCTCGGCGATCGTGGCCTTCGCGTCCGCGTACGTCTCGATGTCCGCACGACGGAACCGATAGATGCTCTGCTTCGGGTCGCCGACGGCGAACAGGCTCCCCGGCGGGCCGCCGGCGACGAGGGCCAGCACCGTCTCGAGCTGCAAGGGATCCGTGTCCTGGAACTCGTCCACCAGGAGGTAGCGGATCGCCCGCTGGAAGTCCCGCCGCACGTCGCGACGATCGCGCACCAGGTTCCGAGCCCGAAGGAGCAGATCGAGGAAGTCGAGGCAGCCCGCGCGGCTCTTGGCGCGATCGTAGGCCTCGACGAACCCGGCGGCCCAACGGGCCAGGCCGGCCACGTGGTTGTGCCGGGCGACCGCCCGGGCGACCTCGATCCGCTCCCGGAGCGCGGCGAGCCCGGCCCGACACTGCTCCAGAGCCGCGCGGTCCCGCCACTTCGCCTTGTTGCCAAGGCCCGCCGGCTTGTCCGGAAGCCGCGCGGGTCCGAGGAGCGAGCGTACCTGGTCGCTCTCGGGCAGGGCCGCGGTCTGGTCGACCCACGCCGCCAGGTCCTCCAGGGCCCGCGCCGCCCGGTCTTCCGGATCCTTGACGCCGCTCCTCGCGAGCCCGGCGAGCCGCTGGATCGTCGCCCGCACGTCGCGGTTCAGGGCCGTGGGCGGCTCGACGAAGTCGGCGAGGACGGGAAGGCCGGCGAGCCCATCGCGCTGGTCCACGAGGGCGAACGCCAGCTCGCGCAGGCGATCGAGCCCGAGGCCGCGCTCGATCGCCTGCCGGACAGGCTCGGCGACGTCCGGATCGGAAAGCGCCTCCGGCAGCCACGACTCCCAGGCCCGGTCCAAGAGCAGGCGCGCGCCCAGCGGATCCACGACCGTGAACCCCGGGTCGACTCCCGCTTCTACGGGTCGCTCGCGCAGAAGCCCCGCCGCGAACGCGTGGATCGTTCCGATGCGGGCCAGCTCGAGATCGCGCAGCGCCTCGTCGAGGCCGGCGCGCGCCAGCTCGGCGCGCAGCCGCACCTTGAGGTCGGCGGCCGCTTTCTCGGTGAACGTGACGGCAGCGATCTCCGCCAGGCGCGCTCGGCCGCTCCGGAGCAGGCTCACGATGCGGCCGAGGAGGAGCGTGGTCTTTCCGCTGCCGGCCGCGGCCTCGATCAGGATCGTGGTGTCGAGATCGTCGAGTGCGCGCCGGCGCTCCTCGCGGTCGACGAGGGCGAGGTCGGGCGAGGCGCCCTCGGTCACGGGATCGCCTCGAGCGACTCGTGCGCCACCACCGCCGGGTCGGCGCGCTTGGCATCCGCCCACCGGCCGCGCTCGGCCCCGCACGCGAGGTCGAACGCGCAGGGCCCCCGCACGGCGCAGCGATCCGGGCGCTGGAAGAAGCGCCCGGCGCGGATCCCGTCCACGATGAGCTGAAGCGCGCGGTCGAAGTCCGCGCGGCGGGCGTCCCAGCCGGCGCGCGTGAAGCGAACTCGCGTCCCGGCGTCCGGGCCGATCACGTGGTAGTACTGCGCCTCGTCGACGGCCAGCTCGCGGCCCTGGGCCAGGAGGAGCGCCTCGGCGGCCAGCCGGTAGATCGGCAGCTGGAGCGCCCGCCCTCGCCCCAGTCGGTCGGCGGTCTTCGCCGTGCGGACCCGGCCCGTCTTGTAGTCGAGGACTCGGGCGCGCCGCTCGTCCGGCGAGATGTCGATCCGGTCGATCGTCCCGCAGACCCGGATCTCGGTCCCGTCGGGCAGCCGGTACGCGAGCGGCGCGGCCGCTCCCTCGCGCCACGCGACTCCGAAGGCGGTCTCGAAGAGCGTGGGGATCCACGAGTCCGGGCCGCCCCCCGCATCCGCTTCGGCCTCCAGGGCGGAGAGGAGCTCCGCGTGGAGCCGCGCGCGCTCCCCCGCCCAGAACGCCGGCAGGCCGGTGACGCCGCGGCGCTCGGCCTCGCCGCAGGCTTCGTCGAAGACGGCCTGGAACACCGCCCGCGTCTCCGGGAGTCGCTCCCGCGTGAGGGGAAACGCGCGCGCCTCGCCGAGGCGCGCGTACGTCGCCTCGAGAATCGCGTGCACGAGCGTTCCACGATCCCGCGGCTCCATCGCCAGGATGCGATCCGGATCCTCCACCGGTGCAAGCCCGTAGACGCGCTCCAGCAGATATCGGAAGGGACAGGCCGCATAGCGCTCCAGCGCGGTCGCCGTCAGCGGCGTCGATGCGGGATCGACACCGCTCGCCAACAGGCCGTCGTACGCCGTGAGCGCGTCGGTCCCTTCCCGCATCCGGATCGCCGCGAGCCCTCGACGCGCGCCGGGGAGGGCCCGGAGGAATTCGTCCGGCTCGCGCCGGGCCGCGAGCGCCCGCGTCACGAGCCACTCCTGGGCGTCCAGCGGCCGTTCGCGCGCGGACGGCGGCGCCGGGTGGAGCGGCACGGCCCGCCATCCGGGGAAGCGCTCCAGAGTCTGGAAATCTTGCGGGGCGCCCGTGATCTCCTTCAGCAGATCCAGGAGGAGGAACGACGGCACGCGCGGTCGCCCGCTCTCCGCATCCACCCGCGGGTACGTCAGCAGCACCCGCGGAGCGCCGGCCCCGATGGCCAGGAGAAAGCGGACGCGCTCGAGGCCGCGGGCGTCCTGGGCCAGGGGGAGCCCGGGCAGGCGGCGCCGCTCGTCGTCGAGAAGGATGGGATCCTGGCGCACGGGGGCCGGGAATGCCCCCTCGACCACACCGGGCACGATCGTCAAGGGGAAATCGACCCCGAGAGCGGAGCCGAGCTCGCCGACGAACACGTGGCCCGGGCGGCGGCTTCCACCGGGTCCGGCCGGAACCGCGAGCGCCGCGTCGAGGAGCGCCCAGAACTCCTCCAGCGGCACGGCCACGTCCACCGTCTCGAGCTCGCGGAGGCGCATGAGCGCGGCGAGCGCCTGACGCGCCTCCGTCGACGGCGAGACGAGCCGCGCGAAGGTCCGTGCCAGGCCGTCCACGAGGACGCCGACCGGGCCGGGGTCCGGGAGGGCCTCGAGTCCGCGCAGGAGGCCACGGACCGTGCGCCGGAGCGCCGCGTGCGCATCCCGGTCACGCGTCAGCGCCCCGCCGTCGCCATCGTCCTCGCCCCGCGGCGCCGTCTCGAGTCCGAGCCGGCGGCCCAGGCGGTCCAGCCGCTCCCGCCACTCCCGGGCTCCGCCGACGATTCCCGCCTGGCGGGCGAGCCGCTCCCATTCGGCGGGACTGGTGCCGGACCGCGGACGGAGATCGGCGAAGGCGAGGAACTCCATCACCACCGCGCGGGAGAAGTCCGCGCGGCGCGCCTCCGCCAAGAGCCGGAGGCTCCGCCCGGCCCGCGTCTCCCCGATCGCCGGCGGGGTGGCGAGGACGTACGGAATCCCGGCGGCGCCGAACACGTCGCGGATCGCCGCCAGGTACGCGCTCGGCCGACGCAGGAGCACTCCGACGTCGTGAAAGCGTCCGCCGCCCTCCACGTGGCGCAGCACGGCGCGGGCGATCTCGCGCGCCTCCCGCTCCTCGCCGGGCGCAGCGACGATCTCGATCGCGGCGGCCGGCGGGCGCTCCGCGACCTCGGCCGTGGCGGGATAGCTGTGCAGGCGCGCGGCGCGGCCGCACGCCTCCAGGAGCCGGACCTCGAGCGGATTGAGCTCCAGGAATCCGACCGCGAGCACCGCACGCGCCCCGAGGCGCGCGGGCTCCGCGGTCACCAGCCGCGCCGCCTCGGCGAGAAGATGGGACGCGTCGTAGTAGCCCAGGCGCGCCAGGGCCGTCTCGAAGTCCGCCAGGCAGGCCGACAGCTCCCCGATCTTGCCGCTCCCGGGAAACGCCGCCGTGAGATCGGCGGCGCCGAGCCCGGCCCGCTTCACGTCCAGCAGGGTGCGAAGCACGGCGGCCGGGAAGTTCCGGGCCTCGAGGACGCCGGAGAAGTAGCCGCCCGCCTCGGGCACCGCCGCGCGGAGCGCTCGGTCCACGAGGAGCCGGTCGGCCACCGCGGGGAGCGGCCGGCGCCCGGAGCGCGCGAGCGGCAGCGCGGCGACGCGCTCGGCCAGCTCGGGCAACGTCAGCACGTGAAGCCCCGCGACGCCCCCGAGGGCGCGCGCGAGGCCGTCCCGGAGTCGCTCGCCGAGGAGCCGACTCGGGACCACCAGCAGGACGGCGCCGAGCGGATCCTCCCCGCGCAGCGCGCGCACGTCCTCGACGAGCCGCGCCTCCAGCCGCCTCATCCGCGACCGAGCGCCGCGCGGAGGGCGCCCTCGACATCGGGATACCGGAACGTGAAGCCATCCCGCTCGAGCCGGCGCGGCAGGGCGCGCGTGCTGTCGAGCAGGAGCGTCTGTCCCATCTCGCCCAGGAGCAGGCGGACCGCCGCGGCCGGGAAGGGCACGAGCGTCGGCCGCCCGAGCACGCGACCGAGGGTCCGCGTGAACTCACGGTTGGTCACCGGGCCCGGGGCGACGACGTTCACCGGCCCGGCGAGGCGCTCGAGGCCGATGGCCAGCTCCACGACCCGGACGACGTCCGCGAGCGCGATCCAGCTCCAGTACTGCCGGCCGTCTCCGACCACCCCGCCCAGGCCCAGGCGGAACGGGAGGGCGATCCGGGGGAGCGCGCCACCGTGGCCGGCCAGCACCATGCCGAAGCGCAGGTGAACGACGCGAATCCCGGCTGCCCGCGCCGGATCGGCTGCCGCTTCCCACGCGCGCGCGACGTCGGCCAGGAAGCCGGCGCCCGGGGAGCTGTCCTCGGTCAGCGGCTCCTCGGCTCGGTTGCCGTAGTAGCCGACGCCCGACGCCGCGATCAGGACTTGCGGCCGGCGGGCGAGACGCGCCGCGCACTCGGCCACCAGCCGGGTGCTCTCCACGCGGCTCCGGCGAATCCGGTCCTTGACCGCCGCGGTCCAGCGGCCGGCTGCGACGCTCTCCCCCGCCAGGTGGACGATGACGTCGGCGCCGTCGAACAGCCGGGCGTCGAGCTGGCCGCGCGACGGGTCCCACTGGATATCGGTCGTGCCCGGGCGGGGCGGGCGCCGGCTCACGCGGTCCACCCGATGCCCGGCGGCGACCATTGCGGGCACGAGCGCCCCGCCGACGAGCCCGGTCGCGCCGGTGACGACGACGCGGAGCCGTGGCGAAGCGGCCGCCTGGGGAACCGCCGCGCTCAGCGGAACGCCCTCCCTCCGACGCAGCCGACCAGACCGCCTTCGCCACGTGGTCTCATGCGGCCCGCCGCCCGCCGTGTCCGCACGGCTTCATCATGCCGCAACGCCGGCCCGGACGGAGGCCCGCTTCGCCGGACGTCCTCGACGACGTAAGATGCTCGAGACGCCCGCGGAGGCGGGCCCGTTGCCGCGAGGAGACGAGCCATGACGCCATCGGTCAGGATGTCGGTGATGTACGTCGGCCAGCCGGCGGATCCGGCGGCCTTCGACGCGTACTACTGGAACACGCATCTTCCCACCGTTCGGAAGTGGCCGGGGATCCGCCGGATCACGGTGGCCAAGGGCGGACCGGGGGACGAGCTCTATCAGGTCGCCGACCTCTGGTTCGACTCGCGGGCGGACCTCGATGCGGCGCTGGCCTCGCCTGAGCGCAAGGCGTCGGCCGACGACGTCAAGCGCTTCCCGGAGTTCCGGGGTCAGATCAAGCGCCAGATCTTCGACGTGCGGCCGAACTTCCCGTGAGCCGGGACGCGGGGAGCGCCGGGACGCCGCGGCCGCGCCGCGCCTCACCGTGACGCGCGCCGACGCGGCGACGGCGGACTACCGGGGCGTCGAGGTCCTCTATGCGGGAGCGCCGCCCGCGGACCTCGCGCGCGCGCCGGATCTCCGGTGGGTGCAGCTCCACATGGCCGGCGTCAACACGCTCCAGGACCACCCGCTGTTCCGCGAGACCACCATTCCGCTCACCACGACCAGCGGAGTCCATGCCGCGACCATCGCCGAGTACGCCATGACGGTGCTGCTGGCCCTCGCCCACCGCGTCCCGCGGATGGTGGAGTGGCACCGGCGCAAGACCTGGCCGCCGGACGAGGATCGCTGGCGTCTCTTCGTGCCGACCGAGATCCGCGGCGCGACGCTCGGTGTCGTCGGCTACGGGAGCCTCGGCCGGGAGCTCGCGCGGATGGCCGCCTCCGCGTTCGGCATGACGGTGCTCGCCTGCAAACGCGATCCGACTACCCGGGCCGACCTCGGCTACGGACCGCCCGGCACCGGGGACCCGGAGGGCGTCCTCCCAGCCGAGTGGTTCGGCCCGGCTCAGCTTCCCCTCATGCTGTCGCGCTGCGACGTGGTCGTGCTGTGCGCGCCGCTGACGTCCGAGACGCGTCGCCTGCTCGACGGCGCCGCGCTCGCGGCGATGAAGCCGACCGCGTACCTCATCAACGTCGGCCGGGGCGCCACGGTGGACGAGGCCGCCCTCGCCCGCGCGCTGGCCGAGTGCCGGATCGCCGGCGCGGCGATCGACGTCTTCGCCGAGGAGCCGCCCCCCGCGGGGCATCCGTTCTACGACCTCGACAACGTGATCCTGTCCCCCCACGTGTCGGGCTTCCTGCCGAGCTACGACGACCGGTGCGCCGAGCTGTTCGCCGAGAACCTTCGCCGCTTCCTCGGCGGCGCGCTGCTCCTGAACCTCGTCGACCGGGCGCGGGGATACTGACCGCGGCGGGCGTGACGGCTTCGCGCCGCTGAGAGGACTCCGGACCATGCGATTTCGCGTCGGCTATCAGATCCATCCACAGCACTGCACCGTGCAGCAGATCCGCGACGCCTATCGGGCCGCGGACGCGCTGGGCGTCGACACGCTCTGGGTCTGGGACCACATGTTCCCGCTCTCCGGGCCCGCCGACGGGCCTCACCACGCCTGCATGCCGCTCCTGGCCGCGATCGCGGTCGAGACCCGGCACGCCCGGTTCGGCTCGCTGGTGCACGCCAACAGCTACCGGAACCCCGAGCTCCTGGCGGTGGACGTGGCCACCATGGACCACCTGAGCGGCGGCCGGGCCATTCTCGGCATCGGCGCCGGCTGGTTCGAGCGCGACTACCGGGAGTACGGCTTCGAGTTCGGAACGGCCGCGTCCCGGCTGCGGGAGCTCGGAGCCGCGCTGCCCCGGATCAAGTCGCGGCTGGGGAAGCTGGTGCCGCCGCCGGTCGGGCGCATCCCGATCATGATTGGCGGCGGCGGCGAGAAGGTCACGCTCCGGCTCACGGCCCAGCACGCGGACATGTGGAACACCTTCCCGCCGGCCGACAACTGGCGGCGCAAGAACGAGATCCTCACCGAGTGGTGCGGAAAGGTAGGGCGTGATCCGAAGGCCATCGAGCGCACCTGCTCGATCAGCCCGGACCTCTTCGGCCAGATCGACGAGCTGCTCGACGCCGGCGTCGAGCACTTCATCCTGCGCGGGCCGCAGCCCTTCAACCGCCAGGCGCTCGAGGAGCTGTTGAGGCTTTCGGGCCGCTGACCGGCGTCCCGGTCAGGGCGCGGGCTCGTCGGGACGGACCGGCGCCAGCACCTCCGCCGGCAGGAGCCGGGCCAGGCTCTCGGTCTCCTCGACCAGGCCGCGGCGCCGGGCGGCGAGCCGCGCGAGGAGATCCCGGTCCCAGAGGAACCGGACGAACGCGCGTGCATCGCGGCGGACGCGCTCGAGACGCGCTTGCCAACCGAGCGCGAAGAGTCCCGCGGGGATCAGCAGGGCGAGAAACGGGATGAGTCCCCACGCGCCCAGCAGGCGCCACGCCATCCACGCCTCGAGCGCCCAGCAGGCCGGGTAGAGGATCGCGCCGGCGATCAGCTTGACGGTGGCGGCGACGTCCCCCGACGGCGCGAGGCACCGGACGGCGAGCGCGGTCAGCGCGTACGGCAGCGCATGGCTGGCCACACCCCAGGCCGCGAGCGGGAGACCGCCCAGGAGCACGAGCCCCTCCCGGAGCGCGTACCGCGCGACGACGCCCGGCGAGTAGGCGCGGCCCACCACCTGCGGCGACAACCCCAGGCGTTCGAGGTCGGCGAGGTACCGCTCGACCTCCGCGCGCAGCCGGCTGACGCGGACGGGCTCGCGAGCGGCGAGCCAGCGGTGGGCGCGAGCGGCGACCTGGAGCCAGGCGACGCGATCCATCCGGGAGCCGGAGGGCGCGCCCGCCGCGCGTGGCTCGGTCTCGGCCCGGCGAATCGCCTCGAGCCCTTCGGTGAGGCGGAGCGTCTCGCGATCACCCGCCTCCACGATGAGCATTCGGAGCGCCTCCGATACGCGCCCGATCAGCTCACGGACCGCGCCCTCGGGGTCCCTCGCCGCCACGGCGTGCAAGTCCTCGGTCCGCACCGGCCGGCCCACCAGCACGAGTGCCCATCCGCTTCGGAACGTCCCGGGGTCGTGGAAGACCAGACCGACCGGAAGCAGCGTCGTCGCCGGCACCCCCGCGGCGCCCTCGGTCCCCAGGATCATGCGCGCGACGCCCGTGCGGAGCGGCATCAGCACGGGCTCGGGCTGGCTCACGCCCTCGGGGAAGATCAGGATCGCCTCGCCGCTCCGGAGCGCGGCCGCCACCGCGGCGAACATGGCGACGTTCTGCGCCGCGTCGCTGCCGGGGTCCTGTCGGCGGTGGACGGGCAAGGCGCCGGCCATGCGGACGAAGGGGGCCAGGAGCGGGTGGCGGAAGAGCGTCGCCTTCGCGACGGGGCGGATCGTGCGGGGCAGGACCGCCAGGAGCACGAGCGGGTCGATCAGCGCGTTCTGATGGTTCGCGACGACGATCAGCGGACCGGCGCGCGGCACGCGCTCCAGCCCCACGACCTCGACGCGGTGGTAGAACAGACGCACCAGGACTCGAGCGATCGCGCGCAGGAGCGCGGGCGCGCCCCGCGGGCCGGAGTGCGCGCTCAACGGGGACGGTGGGCGTCCGTGCGGAGGGACACGGCCTGGCACGTCGCCACCACCGTGCCGGCCGCCTCGTCGGTCACCGTCATGGCGTAGAACCCGGCGCGCTTGCCTTGTCGCGTCTCCCGCGCCTCGCCCACCAGCCGGCTCCCGACTCGTGCCGGGGCGTGGAACTGGATCGTGACGGTGAGCGCGACCGCGGGCTCGCCGTGGCCGTTGCAGGCGCCGCCAAACGCGAAGTCGGCCAGCGAGAAGATGACGCCGCCGTGTGGGCTCCCGTGGAAGTTGACCATGTGCGGCTCGAGCGTGAGCGCCGCCCGACAGTAGCCCGGCCCGAGATCCAAGAGCTCGATGCCGAGGGAGCGGCCGTAGGGATCCGCCGCGATGCGCTCGCGGAGGGGCAAGGATGGCGGGCTCATGTCTCGGCCGCGCCGGGGGCGAGGCGGCTCATGGCGCTCCGATCATAGCGGAGAGACGGGGTGAGCGGCCGGAGGAATCCGCGGCCCTTCGAAACGCGTCCCAACGGCAGCGACGACGAGTCCCATCCTGAAGGAGGCGAGCGCGTGGCCGTAGCGCGAGAGCGGGAGCCCTCGTATGCGTGGGTCGTGGTGGGCGTGCTGTTCTTCGCCCAGGCCCTGGCGATGGGCGTGCGGGGCACCATCGGCCTCCTCGTGAAACCGTGGGAAGCCGAGTTCGGCTGGGACCGGGCGGCGGTCAGCCTCACGGCGTCCGTCGGCTTCGTCGTCTACGGCCTGGCGCAGGCGCTCTCCGGCCGCTGGGCCGACCGGACGGGCCCGCGCGTGATCTTCGCCTCGAGCATCGCGCTCCTCGGCGTCGCGACCGCCGCCGTCGGCTCGATCGTGAGCCTCTGGCAGGCCTACGCGATCTTCGGGATTCTGATCATGGTCGCGGTGGGCGGCGCGTCGAGCCCCACGTCGGCGGTGGCGGTCGCCCGCTGGTTCACCTCGCGCCGCGGGCTCGCGCTCGGCGTGGTCGCGGGAGGATCCGCCGCGGGGCAGTTCGTGATCCTGCCCGTCATGGCCACGCTCAGCGAGGCCGTCGGCTGGCGGGTGGCGTTCCTGTGGCTCGGGGCGGGCATCCTTCTGATCGGTCTCCCGGTCGTCCTGCTCCTGCTCCGGGACGACCCGGCCCGCGCGGCCGCCGCCGGCGGCGCCGCCTCCGCCCTGACGGGGCCCCCGATGCCGCTGGCCCGGATCCTCCGGCACGCCAACTTCTGGTGGCTCGCCCTCTCCTTCTTCGTCTGCGGCGTGACCACGGCCGGGCTCATCGACACCCACTTCATCCCCCACGCCCAGGATCACCACGTGTCGGCCGTCACCGCCGCCACCGCGTTCGGCGTCCTCTCGCTCGTGAACATGGTCTTCACGACGCTGTCGGGCGCGGTGTCGGACCGCCTCGGCTACACGCGCCTCCTGGGCTGGATCTACGCCGGCCGCGCGGTGGCTCTCGTGTACCTCGTGTTCGCCCGGGACCCGGTGTCGCTCTTCGTCTTCGCCGTGGGGTTCGGCATCGTGGACTTCTCGACGGTCGCGCCGACCACCGCGCTTTCCACGATCATCTTCGGCCGCCGGTCCGCGGGCACGGTCTTCGGGCTCGTCGCGCTGAGCCACCAGCTCGGGTCGGCCGTCGGCTCGTACGCCGGCGGCGTCCTGCACGACCTGACGGGGACCTACACGGCCTTCTTCCTGGCCGGCGCCGCGCTCTCGGGGGCGGCGGCCTTCATGGCGTGGGCGATCTCCGAGACGTCGGCCCCCCGGCCCGAGCCCGCCCCCGCCTGAGAGTCGCGCGCGGTTAGGTCGTGAGCGACCGGTAGAGGTCGATCTCGGTGGGTCGCGCC
Source organism: Candidatus Rokuibacteriota bacterium (assembly GCA_044867785.1). GTDB lineage: Bacteria > Methylomirabilota > Methylomirabilia > Rokubacteriales > DASRDR01 > DASRDR01. The sequence goes on from JBIOVM010000189.1 coordinate 13,750, forward strand.
ACCAGCTCCCGCATCTCCGCCCGGTACTGGGCCAGGTGGGGCGCCGTGCGGTGGAACTCGAAGGCGGCGTCCGTCCGGTACTGCTCGTAGAAGTAGAAGGTCGGCGGCTCGGCCGTCGACCGGTGCGGTCGATACACGAGGCAGTCGGGCTCGTGCTGCCGCACGGCCGCCGCCATCTTCACGAGCAGCGTCTCGATCTCGGACTCCTTGCCGGCTTTCGGGTGGATCCGCGCCACCACCGTCAGGACACCCGCCATCGGTCGCCTCCTAGGGTTTGATGGTGTGCTGCCGCGTGCCCTTCGCGAGCGTGAGCGAGGTGCCGGCGCGCGCGGCGATCGCGTGCACGCCGGGCTCCGTCGCGTCGTCGAGCAGGACCAGCCCCGAGCCGGCGTCAGAGGCTCCGATCTTGACGCGAATGGTCCCGCTCTGGTCGCGGAGCCGGAAGACGACCTCGCCGCTCGGTTCCACGCTCAGCTGGGCGCGGGCCACTCCCCGATCGTCGACGAGCTCGAGGGCCCGCGCGCGGAGGACGGGGGACACCGCTTGGGCGACGGCCGCGCGCTCCTGAAGCGCCACCCCGAGCAGCAGGAGGCCGTTCGCGCTCAGCAGCGCGAGCAGGATGCGGTGGATCGTCATCGGCTCACTCCTCGCGCGGCGTGACGCGCTCACGTCTCAGTACGTCGCCCGGCCGCCGGACAGGTCGTAGACGGCCCCGGTGCTGAACGAGCACTCGTCGGAGGCGAGCCAGGCGACGAGCGCCGCGACCTCCTCCGGTCGGCCGACCCGGCCCATCGGGATCTTCGAGATCAAGAGGTCCACCGTGCTCGGCTCCATCTGCTGGAGCAGCTCGGTGCCGATCACGGCGGGGGCGACCGCGTTGACCAGGATGCCGCGCGTCGCGACCTCCTTCGCCAGGGCCTTCGTCAGCCCGATCACCCCGGCCTTCGCGCTCGAGTACGGGACCAGCGTCGGATTCCCCTCCTTGCCGGCGATCGACGCGATGTTGACGATCCGCCCCGCCCCTTGCCGGAGCATCACCCGGACCGCCGCCCGACAGCAGTAGAAGACGCTCGTCAGGTCGACCGCCAGGACGCGCGCCCAGTCCGCGTCGGCGAGCTCCCAGATCGGGAACGACCGCCCGGTGATCCCGGCGTTGTTCACCAGGACGTCGAGCCGGCCCCAGCGGTCCACCACGCCCTGCACCGCGGCGTCGACCTCCGCGCTGCAAGTGACGTCCGCCACGAGCGCGATCGCACCGCCGCCCACCTCGCGCGCGGCCGCCTCGACCCGGTCGCGGTCCAGGTCGAGCAGGGCGGCCCGGATCCCGTCGGCGGCGAGCCGCCGCGCGATGGCGAGGCCGATGCCGCGGGCGGCGCCGGTCACGAGGGCGGTCCGGCCGTCCGGGCTCACGGTTCAGGCGCCCGCGCCGCCGGCAATCCGGCGGGCCGTCCGCCGCCGCCGGTAGCGCATGTTCAGCATCTCGACGAGGAGGGAGAAGGCCATGGCGAAGTACACGTAACCCTTGGACATGTGGGTGCCCATGCCCTCGGCCACCAGCATCACGCCGATGAGCAAGAGAAAGGACAGCGCGAGGATCTTGATGCTCGGATGCCGATCGACGAAGGCGCTCACGGACCCCGCCGACACGAGCATCACCAGCATCGCGATGACCATGGCGGCGATCATGATCGGGATCTGGTTGGCCATGCCGACGGCGGTGATGACCGAATCCAGGGAGAAGACGATGTCGAGGAGGAGGATCTGGGTGAGGATCAAGCCGAACGACGCGCGGCCCGCGCCCGACTCGGCATGGTGCTCCTCCGCCTCGACCTTCTCGTAGATCTCCCGCACCGACTTGACGATGAGGAAGAGCCCGCCGCCCAGCAGGATCAGGCTGCGCCCCGACAGCTCGAGGTCCCAGATCCCGAGCCTCACGAGCGGCCGCGTCAGCCCCATGACCCAGGAGATCGTCAGGAGCAGGAGGATGCGGATGCCGAGCGCCAGGGCGAGGCCGAGACGGCGCGCCAGGGCTTGCTGCGCGGCCGGCAGCTTGGCCACCAGGATCGCGATGAACACGATGTTGTCGATCCCGAGCACGATCTCCATGAGCGTGAGCGTGGCGAGGCCGAGGAGAGCGTCCACCGAGAGGATCGTGCCCATCGCGAGGCCCATCGTACCGGGCGCGTCGGAAGCTCGCAATCACGCGGCGGTTGACACGCTCCGGCCGGGTCGCCATCATCGGCGCCGCCCATGTACGTCGACGAGTGGCGCCGCCTGAACGGGGTCTGGCTGCACTACCAGGACTGGCCCGGCCCGGCGGACGGCGCCCAACGAACGGAAACGCTACTGCTCCTCCACGGGCTCACGCAGCAGAGCCACGCCTTCGACCCCGTCGCCGCTCGGCTTCGGCATCGCTTCCGCTGCGTCGCGCTCGACTTTCGAGGGCGGGGGGAGAGTCAGTGGGCGACCGGCACCTACACCGTTCCCCAGTACGTCCTCGACGCGCTCGCCCTCCTGGACGCTCTCGCCATCGAGAGCGCGCACGTCCTCGGGACGTCTCTCGGCGGGCTGGTCGGGCTCTCCCTCGCCGCCGCCGCGCCGGGTCGCCTTCGATCCCTGGCCCTCAACGACATCGGACCGGAGATCGACCCGCGCGGCGCCACCCGGGTGGCGGCGTACGCGGCCGCCGTCCCCGATGCCTTCCCCGATCTCGCCGCCGCCGCGGCGTGGGCGCTCGAGCAGTATCCCTGGCTGGCCGGGCTTCCACCCGACGCGGTGAGTGATGCGGTGCGCTGGGCGGTGCGGCGGGAGCCCGACGGGCGGTGGCGGCTCAAGTTCGATCCCGCGATCGGCCGGGCGCCGCGGCCGACGCCGGACGCGGCCCGGGCGGCGAGTCGGCAGTGGTGGACCGCGTTGGAGTCGCTCGAGTGTCCGATCGTCCTCCTGCGAGGGACCGAGAGCGACATCCTCTCCCCTTCGACCGCGGCCGGGATGGTGGCCCGCCAGTCACGCGTGGTGCGCATCGACGTGCCCGGCGTCGGTCACGCCCCGACGCTCACCGAGCCGGTCGCGGCGGCCGCGCTGGACGCCTTCTACCTCGGCGGGTCCCCGACGGGGCGCGCCCTGGCGTGAGCGGCGGGGCGGGCCCGGGGCAACATGGGGGTGATAGAATGCCGCGGACATGGGCTTCCGATCGCTGACGCCCGACGACCTGGTCGAGGACGCGCGCGACCATCTCCGCCGCCAGTCGTATGCGGGGAGCCCGCCGCTCGCCGGTGTCGTCGTGGGCGAAGCGGCGGTGGCCCGGAGCCCGGACGGCCTGTTCGTGGAGATCGCGCGCTGCGACGACGAGGGCGGCGTCCAGGGTCTCGACGGGTTCCGGCCGGTGCAGTGGAACTGGAGCCTGCTTCAACCCGGCGCGGTGAAGGCCTGGCACCTTCACCTCGACCAGGAAGACCTGTGGATCGTACCTCCGGACTCGACGCTGCTCGTCGGCCTGGCCGACCTCCGGCGGGACTCGCCGACCAGGTCGGGCCTCCAGCGTCTTGTCCTGGGCGGCGGCCGGTGCCAGCGCCTGCTCATCCCCCGCGGCGTCGCGCACGGCGTCGCGAACCTGACCCCGCAATCCCAGATCCTCCTCTACGCGGTGAATCGCCTGTTCACGGCGGACCCCGAGCGCACGGACGAGTGGCGACTGCCGTGGGACCGCTTCGGCGCCGCGTTTTGGGCGATGGGGCGAGGCTGAAGCAGCGGGGATCGGCCTGACGGGCCGCCGGCGCCCGGCGAGCCTCGTCAGGCGGTAACCGCGGGGGCGGCCTCGGGCAACGCCAGCCGGAACACCCGCTCGGGCGTCTCCACGTTCCGGAGGACCTGCTCTCCGAGCGCCCCGAACGAGAACTCCGTCCCCAGCCGATCCCTGGTGGCGGCGCCGACGAGGATCTCGTCCGAGCCCGCCAGCGCCGCCAGCCGGGCGGCCACGATCGTGACCTGCCCGGAGGCCGTGTAGGTCCACCGGGTGCCGTTGGCCCCCTCGATCTTCGTCGCCCCGACGGTGGCGACGCCCGAGTTCAGTCCGACGTGGACGCCGATGGGCTCGGGCAGCCCGGGGAGCACCTCGTTCAGCTCCCGGGTCCGCCGCAGGATCCCGAGCGCGCACCGCACCGCCTGCCGCGCGTGACGCCGCGGGTCCGAGTCCCGGAAGATCGCCATGAGACCGTCGCCGGCCGTCTCGTTCACGTCCCCGCCGCGCCGGAGGATCTCGTCCAGGTAGGCCCCGAAGCACCGCTCCACCAGGTCGTTGACCCGGCCCGGATCGAGCCGCTCGGTGAGCCGCGTGTAGCCGACCAGGTCGACGAACAGCACGGTGACGTCCACCTCGCGCTTGTCCAGCTCCGGCGCCTCGGGCGCGCGCTCGATCAGGTCCTGGACGGTCCGCGGAACGAACTTGGCGAGATTGGCCCGGATGCTCTCCAGGATCTCCACGCGCCGCACGGTGGCGGTGAGCTGCGTGTTCGTGGCGTGCAGTGCCGTGTACGCCCGCGCGTGCTCGAGCGCCAGGGCGCTCGAGTTCGCGAGGAGCCGCAGGAGCCCGAGGTCCTGGCTCGAATACTCCAACCCGGACCGCTTCGGGCCGAGGACGAGGAACCCCGTCACGCGGCCCTGGAACACGAACGGCACCACCAGGGTCACGCCGAGCGCGTCCATGGCCTCGAGGCATCCGTCCCGGTAGGTCTCCAGCGCGGGGTCCTCCTCGACCCGGGCCCGCGTCATTGGCTGGCGGACCGCCTCGAGGCTCCGCACCAGCGGGGACTCGGCGCCGATCGGGATCCGCGTCTCGGGCTCCTCGTCCTCGAGCTCGGCCCGGACGTACTGCGGCTCGTTCGCATCGAGGAGGAAGAGCTCTTGCCGCTCCGGATGGAGCTGCTCGTCAACGGTCTGGCCGAGGAGCTCGGCGATGCGGCGGAGGTCGAGCAAGCCGCTCATGACCTCCGAGACGCGCTCGATGGAGCGCTGCACGTCGACGCGCTGGCGGAAGAACAGGCGATCGACCAGTCGCTGGGATCGCAGATAGAGCGGATTCAGCAGGACCACGACCAGGACCGCCATCACCGCGGCGGACACGATCGGCGAGCTCGCGCCCTCCCAGTTGGTGAGGAGGAGGTCCACGCCGGCGATCGCGCCGGTATACGTCAGCACGACCAGGCCGGTGACGGCGGAGTAGATCGCCCCGGCCCGGATCGCGGCCCGCACGTCGAAGAGGTCGTAGCGGACCATGGCGTACGCCATGACCACGGGGAACAGGAGCGTGAGCCGCCAGAGCGCGTTGAGGTACGGCACCGTCACCTGGAAGATCGCCTCCACCACGGTGCCGAGAATCGGCGGCACGTAGCCGACCACGAACGCCGCGCCCAGGATCCGCGCCCGCTGGCGGATCAAGGCCGAGCGACCGACGATGCTGGTCCGGGCCAGCGCCACCACCAGGAGCAGCAGCGCCGCGCCCCAATAGGCGGCCCCGGCGGCGGGCACGGCGAGGAGGAGGCGGGTGCCGCCGACCGCGCTGGCGACCTGCAGGAGCGCCGCGACGACCGCCGAGACCACGTAGGGCAGCCAGACCACCCGCGGGAAGCGGCGGACGATCCCGCGGCGCTGCGGAAACGTCAGCGCCAGGTGGACGAGCGTGGCGGGCCAGAAGGCCCACGCCGTCAGGAACAGCTCGCTGAACCGGTAGGTCGTGTGGGCGTCGGCGTACGTGACGCTGACGATGGAGGCGATGAGGAGGAACGCGAGGAAGAGCCAGCTCTGGGGCCTCCCCGGCCGGATGAGGAACACCACGGCCCCGATGGCGAGCTGGAGCAACCCGGGCAGGAGGCCTTCGACCAGGAACCGCGCGAAGTCCCGCCGCGTCAGCAACCGGGTCGGAATCTCCGCCTCAACGAGCTCTCCGCGGCGGTAGACGACGTACCCGAAGGTCGCCCCGGGATCCTCGCTCTCGACCATCGCCTGGATGTCGCGGCCGCTCTGGAGGACCTGGCCGTTCATGACCCGCACGACGTCGAACGGCTGAAGCGGCCCCCGCTCGGGGCCGCCCACCGCGACCAGGAGGTTCTCCATCACCCAGAAGCCGGGGAAGATGCGCCCTTGGCGCTGGTAGCGGTCGAGCGTCGTGACGATGCAGACCGCGAGCACGAGCCCGAGAATGCCCCAGAACAGCGGGTTTCTGCGCATCCCCGGTATTGTACGCCTCGCGCCGGGGCCGGCTCCCGCGAGCTCAGCGGAAAGCCGGCGCGACCTCGCGGGCCAGGAGCTCGAGCTCTCGCACGATGTGGCGGTGGGGCATCCCGGGAAAGTACAGGCGGAAGATCAGGTGCGTCGCGCCGAACGCCTCGACGAAGCGCCGGACCTGCGCGCGGCACCGGTCCGGGCCGCCGATCACGAACCGATCGCGTCCGAGGGCGTCGAGCTGGTCGACCGGCGTCGCGTCCTCCGCGCCGATGAGCGGGTGCTTCCAGCGCCCCCCGCCGTACTCGTCGCGATAGTTCACCAGGAGATGGCGCTCGGCGAGCTCGAGCGCCTCCGCGTCGGTGTCCGCGATCACCGTGTCGCGGGTCAGCGGCCACTCCGCCGGGTCCGGGCGGCCGGCCGCGCGAAGCTCGGCCTGGTAGCGCGCCTTGCCGTCGAGCAGCTTCTGGAGGTGGGCGGTGGGGCCCGGCACCCACGCATCCGCCAGGCGCGCCGCCCGGCGGATCATCAGGTCCCCCCAGCCGCCGATCCAGATCGGCGGATGCGGCTTCTGGACGGGCTTGGGCTCGACGCGCGCCTCGCGCAGCGGATAGTGGGGCCCGGGATGCGTCACGACGTCCTCGGTCCAGAGCGCGCGGATGACGGCCAGGGCCTCCTCGAACCGCGCACCCCGCTTCTCCAGCGGCGTCCGATAGAGCGCGAACTCGTCGGGCCGGTACCCGATGGCGGCGCCGAACACGAGGCGGCCGCCGGACAGGACGTCCACCATGGCGGCGTCCTCGGCGGCTCGCACCGGGTCGTAGAACGGCAGGACCACCACGTCGGTGCCGAGGAGCATGCGCGAGGTCCGTGCCGCGAAGCCGGCAAGGACGACGAGCGGCGACGGCCAGTAGTGGCCGCGCACGCCGTGGTGCTCCTCCATCCAGACCGAGTCGAGCCCGAGGGCCTCGGCGCGCTCGACCTCCGTCAGCGCCTCGCGCGCGAGGTGACCGCCTTCCGTGGGGATGAAGCCGAATCGCATGACGCTCCTATCGAGTGATCCTCGGTGGTCTCGGGCCGGCGGCGGCCGGCGACGGCCGGGGCGCCGGAGGTCGGCGGGATCTCCGTGGGGCGGCGACGCCGGCGGAACGAGCTCTCGTCGCGAGAAGCCGGCCGCGCCGGCCGGTCAGCGCCGCCGGCGCACGCCCGACTGCCGCGGGCGGCTGGCCAGGCGAGCGATGAAGTCGTCCACCGGGATCGCCGGCATGGTCATCATCTGGACGGAGCCCCGAGCGCCGAGCTCGACGGAGATACGCGAGACGGTCTCGTTGTCCGGCGCTTCCAGGACGGTAACGAAGTCGTAGGGTCCCAGCACGGCGTACTGGGCGATGACCCGGGCGCCCATCCGGCCGACCTCGGCGTTGACTTTCCGAATGGAGCCGGGCAGCTTCCGGAGCACCTGACGGCCCGTTTCGGACAGCGAGGACAGCATGATGTAGAGCGGCATTGGCCCCTCCGGGTAGTCGGCGCCCGATCGTGGCGACCCGAGGACCGCAGTATAGCGCACCTCCGGTATACTGTGGGTCATGCAGCCCAGGGAATGGGAGCTGACCCGGGCGAGCCGAATCGTCCTCATTCTTCTCGTCCTTCTCGTCGTCCAGCATCTCGGGCTGAGTCAGCTGCTGGTCGCCGCGCCGGCGACCGGCGTGAGGTCCCACCCAGCCCCGTCCGCGTGGAGCGCTGTCCCGACGGATGCCGTCCTTTCGCCCACCGCCGTGATCGTCCCGGACGTCGGGACCGGCACGGCGATCGGCGAGCACGGCGTCCGGACGATCTCGCCCGATCCGGCTCCCCTTTCCCGTCGGCTGACGAGGGCGCCGCCCGCCGGCTGAGCCCCACCGAGGCAAGCGGGGCGCGGCCTCTCTACAGGAAGGTCGCGAAGCCACCACGACACGGGGTGCGCTTCGCGAGCGCGCGGATGACCGACGGGGGAGAGGGGGCAATCATGCGGGTCTTCCGGGACACGATCGGGATCCGGACGGAAGAGAACCAGCAGTTCCTCGACGTCACGAAGCAGGTCCAGGACGTCGTCAGCCGCTCCAGCATCCGGAACGGGACGCTGCTGATCAACTCGCTTCACACGACGATCGCACTCTTCGTCAACGAGTTCCAGTCGGCGCTCCTCGACGATCTGGGCGGCGTGCTCCAGAAGCTGGTCCCCCGCCGGGACGGCTACTTCCACGACGATCCGCGCTACTCGGACTGCGACCGCTCCAACGCCCACGCGCACCTGCGTGCCACGCTCCTGGGGCGCCCGATCGCGCTCGCCGTTGCGGACGCGGTGGTCCTCCTGGGCCAGTACCAGAGCGTCATCCTGGCCGAGCTGGACGGGCCGCGCGATCGGAAGCTGCAGGTTCAGATCGTCGGGGAGTGACCGCGCGCCGCTCGACGCGGTCCCGCGAAACTTGACACGGCCGCGCCCGGCCGCCCAGGATGGGCGCGTGAATCGTGGGCGGCGGCTCGCGCTGGGTGTCGCGCCTCGTCAGTCCGGGTTCGGCCTGGTCGAAGTCCTCGTCGTCGCGGTGATCCTCGTCGTCATCGGCGGGCTCCTGTACCAGTACTTCGTCTCGACGACGAAGACCGTGGAAACCATTCAGCAGCAGAAGCCCATGTCCGCGGCGCGACTCGCGGCCGACCGGGCGACCGTCGCGGCGATCCGGACCTCGCTCCAGCTCTACTTCGGGCAGCACGGCGGATACCCGCCGAGCAAGGAAGTCGTGGCGACGCTGCTGAACCCGCCGCCCTCGTTCCAGTGCGAGGGCAACGACTACCGCTACGAGCCGGCGACCGGCCTGGTGACTCTCGTCATCGACGACCCGGCGCGCTGCTAGGCCGGGACCGACGGCGCTGACGGGGCGGCCGGCGAGGCCGCCTCGAGCGCGCCCGGAGCGACGTCGAGCCCCAGGTCGCCCAGGCGCTCCTTGGTCGGCACGCCGTCGGCATCCCAGCCGCGGAGCGCATAGTACGCGTCCAGCATCCCCCGGAGCTCATCGGGCGGACAGTACATGCCCGCCGAAGGGCCGTCCGGGATCGGCTCGTGCATGACCCGCCACGGGAGCACGTCGTCCGAACGACGCACCCCCTCGCGCACGTTGAAGAGCCGCTCGAGATTGACGATGCGCTCGCCGATGCGCTCGAGCTCGGGGACGCCCACGTCCCAGCCGGTCACCGCCGAGAGCAAGCCGGCGTACGCGTCGTTCAGGAAGAGACCGAAGCCGCGCTCGGAGGTGAACCGGCACATCACCAGGCTGTCGTCCACCGCGGTGAAATGCTGGCTCGCCACGGCGAAGGCCGGCTTGTCCTCCGTCGAGCGGCGGTCGAATCCCGGCGCGTACTGGGGCGTGGGCCGGGTGTCGTGGTGGCTGCCGCCCCGGGTGGCCGTCGCGTAGCCGATGGACATGCCCTTGAGCGCGCGCGCGGAGTGCGCGGGGAGCTCGAGCCCCTTCACCGCGTAGGGCAGCCGATCGGCTCCGCGGCCGATCGCCCGGGCGAGGCGCCACGAGCCCTCGGCGAGCCGATCCCCGAAACCTTCGCGGCGCGCGGTCTGCTCGACGAGCCGGATCATCCCCGCGTGATCGGCCCACCCGAACGGCCCGCCGATCTCGGCCGGGTCCAGGAGGCCGCGCTCGAGGCACTCGGCCACGAAGGCCAGCGTCACGCCCATCGAGATCGAGTCGAGCCCGAGGAGGTCGCAGAGGATGTTCGCGTGCACGATGCTGGGGGCGTTCGCGTTGCCGAGCATCGAGCCGAAGGCGAAGATGGTCTCGTACTCGGGCATCTTGCCGCGGACGCCGCCGTAGACGGGAACGTCGGCCGGCACGGCGAAGTGCTTGCCGCAGGCGACCGGGCACTTCAGGCACGTGGTGTCCCGGTCGTGGTAGTGCGCTTTCAACGACCGCCCATCCAGCAGCTCCCACTCCGGATAGGTCTCCTGGCGGACGTTGTAGGCGCCGAACGCGCCCAGCGCGTTGATGGGGCCGGTGAGGAACGGCGTCCCGTACGTCGTGAGATTCGCGGTGCCCTTCTTCATGGGCTCACGGGTCTCGTCGACGAGCCGCTTCAGGCGGCCGGGATCGGCGACCGCCGTCTTCCGTCCCCCCTTCACGCACACGGCCTTGAGATGCTTCGCCCCCCAGACGGCTCCGATCCCCCCGCGCCCGGCGACGCCCTCGCGGTTCTTCCAGTAGTGGGCGAGGCAGGCGAACCGGACGCGACGCTCCCCGGCGGGACCGATCGCCAGGACGTCGGCGTCGGCGCCCTCGGCCGCCTGGACGGCCTCCACGGTGTCGCGGGTGGTCCTCCCCCAGACGGTTCGCGCGTCGCGCACGGTCGCCCCGCTCTCGTCTACCACCACGTACACCGGCTCCGGCGCTCGTCCGGTCACGACGACGGCGTCGAAGCCGGTCCGCTTGAGCGTGGCCGGGAACCGGCCCCCGAACGTCGAGTCGAAGAACAGGCCGGTCAGGGGTGACTTGGTGGCAACGCACGCGCGGCTGTTGCCGGGAACCAGCGTGTCCGTGATCGGCCCCACCGCCAGCGCGACGGCGCTGGCCGGGTCGAACGGGTCGAGGCCCGGCGCGACGGCGTCCCAGAGCAGGCGTGCGGCCAGCCCGTTTCCCCCGACGAACGCCCGCGCGGTCCGCTCGTCGAGGTCGCGCGCCTCGGCCCGCCCGCTCGTGAGGTCGACGTGGAGCGTCCGCCCGCCGTAGCCGATCATCGGCCCCTCCCCGGATCAGACTACACCAGGGAACCGGCGCCGGCGGTCCCGGGTCCCGCGCTCCCGGCGCACACCGCCCGCGCACGCCACATGCCTTGACACTCCGGAAGGCCCCATGGTGGAATGCCGCCACATCCGCCAGGCCCCGGTTCGGTTGGAGAGCCACCCACGGCCGCAACACAAGGAGGAAGAGCCGATGCAGCAGGTTACCCGACGAGATCTCTTGAAGCGCCTTGGTGTGACGATCGGCGCGGCCGCGACGGGCGCCGGCTCGCTCGTGACGCCCAAGGCGGCGGAAGCGCAGCAGAAGTTCACCCCGAAGGGCAACATCCCGAGCACGCCCTACAAGACGGGTCACATGACGTTCTTCACGGGGCCCGCCGCCGTCCTCGGCGAGCAGTCCTACAAGGGCCACATCCTGGCCGCCGAGGAGATCAATGCCCAGGGCGGTCTCTTGGGCAAGCGCCAGATCGAGACGCTCAAGGCCGACGAAGCGGCGGGCACGGACGCGAACGTCAAGGAGCTCCGCCGGATGAAGCTGTCGGAGAAGATCGACCTCTTCACCGGCGTCATCTCGAGCGGCAACACCCCCGCCCTCGGTCCTGTCGCCGAGGAGGTGAAGTGCCTGACGCTCTTCACCGACGGCTGCACGGACTTCCTCTTCGAGAAGGCGGTGCCGAATCCGCACTACGTGTTCCGGACGACGAACATCCAGTCGGCGGACGGCGCGATGGCGGCGATCGCGGCCACCACCGCGTGGCCCGAGGTCCGGAAGATCGCCCACATCCACCCCGACTACTCCTACGGCCGGAACGCCTTCGACCACTTCAACATCGTCATGAAGAAGCTCACCCCGGGGAAGCTCGACGTCGTCTCCGAGGCGTGGCCGAAGCTCGGCACCACGGAGTTCACGGCCCACATCACCAAGACGATCTCGGCCAAGCCGGACCTGCTCTTCTGCTCGGTCTGGGGCGGTGACTACGTCGCCTTCTACAAGCAGGCGCTCCGGTACGACCTCTTCAAGAAGATGAAGGTCGCCACCACCCTCGCGTTCGGGGTCGCCCCGCACGCGCTCGGCTCGGACCACCCGGAGGGGATCGTGGCGGGCGTCCACGCCAACTACCACTTCCTGTATCCCCCGGGGAACCGCTGGCCGCTCAACACCCAGTTCGTCAAGAAGTTCCACGACCGCTGGAAGGAGTACCCGAACTTCGAGGCCGAGGGCGCCTACTCCACCCTCTACCTGCTGAAGCTGGCGGTCGAGAAGGCGAACCGCCTGATGGGCGGCTGGCCGGACGACGACGCCATCATCGCCATGCTGGAGGGCCTGTCCTGGGACTCGCCGGCCGGCTACGTCCACATCCGGGCGGACAACCACCAGGGCTACAAGGATGCGGTCACCGGCTTCAGCCTGAACACCAAGGACTACCCGTTCCCGGTGCCCGATCCCAAGCGGATCATCACCGTGCCGATCCGCGCCATCACCGCGCCGCCGGGCTGGCCGAAGGGTGAGCCGACGGCCACCTACAAGTGGATCGAGGAGACCTGGCCACAGGCGACCGCGTAGCCGCGCATCTCTCGTGACCCGGCGGGTGCGGATCGAGCGCCCGCCGGGTACCGGCCTCGCCCCCGTCCGAGCCCGCGCCACGCGTACCGAGGAGCGTACACGCCCGCCATGAGCCGCAGCGTCCAGGGTGTGCGGGCCGTCCTGGCGCTCGCCGTGTTGATCGCGGTCCTGCCGGTCGCCCGGGCCGGCCACGAGTTCCCCTTCTATCCGTCGTACTACCCGCAGGAGATGACTATCAGCGTCGTCCCCGCGGCGGACGCGGCTACCAAGGTCGCCGACGCGTCCCTCCACGCCTACGTCGGGGCCGACCCGTTCCAGGGCGGCGCGACGCCGCCTCCCGTGGCCCGGGTGGAGTCACTCGACGCGTACGTGCTCGTCACGCTGAACGTGGCCGCCTCGTTCTTTTCCGATCCCGGACGGCGGTGCCGCGCCGCCCGGGCCGTCGCCGACGCTCTCGCGTGGGGTGCCGGGGCCCGCCGGCATCCCTACCCGGTAACGCCGTATCACCCCGACTACCTTCAGCACGCCGACCTCGCCCAGACCGCGGGCGCGGGCGCGCCCGCGTGGGACGGGGCGCCCCTCCGTATCCGCGCTGCCGACCCGGTCGCGCAGGCGCTCGTGCCGGTGGCGCATCGCGCGGGGACGGGGCCGTGGGACGCCGTCGTCGAGACTCGCGAGGTCGCCGCGCTGTGGGCGGAAGGCGCCCTGGGCCCCAACGGCGACGTCGGCCCGCACTGGCTCAAGGCGGGCTGGTCGCATGCCTACCTCGTGCTCCGTGACGCGATCGTCGATGGCAGCGCCCGCCAGCGCGTGGACGCGCTCCACGAGCGGCTCGCCAGCGGGCGCGTCGACCGTCTGGCCGAGCGCCTCGACCTCGAGCGCCGCCTCGTCTCGAGCCTCGGCCAGGGCTGCGAGCGAACCGTCGCCGGGTACACGCTCCGGGCCGAGCCGCTCAACGTCGACTACTCGGCCGGGGTCGAGAACGTCGCCCACGACTCCCAGGCGGGCCTGGGTTCGGCGGTCTTCCCGCGAACCGTCAAGCTCAAGGACTTCCCCTGGAACGGCTGGCTCACCGTGGGCGTTCCCACCGGCCCCCGATCCGCGTGGAATCCCGTCGCGGGCATCTCGAAGGACGCCACCGGCCGCCTGGTGTGGCTCGCGCTCGGGGATCCGGCCTTCTTCCCGTCGCCACACGGCGTGGGCTGGATCCCGAACCGAGTGGTCGTCGCCGAGGTCGTGCTCGGCACGCCGGCGCTGTCCGTCCCGGAGGACGCGTTGGCGCCCGAGATCGGCACCGGCGTCTGGCGGAAGGTCGGCGCCGGTCGGCAGGCGCGCGCCCGCGTCCTCTACCGTGTGCTCGGCTCCCGCTTCCACGACGGCACGGCGCTCCACGCGACCGACCTCCTGTACGCGCTCGGGTTCGCGCTCCGCGCGAAGGAGCCGGCGGTGACCCGGGCGACCGCGCGCCTCCGCGACGGGATCGTCGGACTACGCGTGCTCAGGGTGGAAACCGACGTCCTCGCCTTCGGGGACGACAAGCTGAGCTACGAGGTCCCGATCGTGGAGGTCTTCGTCGCCCGGGGCGGCGAGCCGGACGAGGTCGCCCTGGTGGCTCCGCCCTGGACCACGATCCCCTGGCACGTCCTGGCCCTGTCGGAGGAAGCGGTGGGCCGCGGTCTCGCGACCTTCTCCCGCGAGGCCGCCCTGGCCAGAGGCCTGCCGTGGCTCGACCTCGCGCGAGACCGGGCGCTCGTCGGTCGGCTGCGAGCCTTGCTCGACGAGCTCGCCCAGCGGGGTCACGTGCCACCCGCGCTGGCCGGCCTCGTGACGCCCGCGGAAGCGCGGGCGCGCTGGGACGCGCTCCGCGCGTTCCACGACGCCGCCGGCCACCTCTTCGTGACCAACGGCCCGTACCGGCTCGCCAGCTGGACGGACGGGGCGACCGTGCTGCAGGTCTTCCGCGACTTTTCGTATCCGCGCGGCGTCGGAGTCTTCAACCGGTACGCGCTCCCGCTGCACGCACACGTCACCGCCAGCGCCACGCGCGGCGATACGCTGATCCTGCGGGGCGACATCGAGCGGGTCGAGCGCTTCGGACGGGAGCAGCGGATCGTGCGAGAGCCCTTCGTCAAGCGGGCCGTCGAGCAAGACCGCCGGACTCTGCCAGTCGCTCACTACGTGGCGGTGGGGCCGGATGGCGCGGTGGCGGCGGCGGGCAGCGCGGTGGCCGTGGAGCCGGGCGACTTTCCGATCGATCTCTCGTCCCTCACCCGCCGCGGACGCTACACGGTGCTGGTCGCGCTCACGGTCGACGACAACCGGACGAACCTGCCGGTGAAGGCGCTCTCGTGGACACGCTGATCATCCAGATCCTCAACTCGCTCTTCTACGCGTCCACCCTCTTCCTGATCGCCTCGGGCCTGACGCTCGTCTACGGCGTCATGCGCATCGTCAACATGGCCCACGGCAATCTCTTCGCGCTCGGCGCGTACGTGGCGGCCTGGATCATCGGCCTGCTCGCCGCGTCGCTCCCGGCGGCGGCCTTGTTCCTCCTCTTGCTGGTCGGAGCCGGCGCCGCGGCGCTCGCTGGCGCGATCCTCGAGCCGACGATGCTGCGCCCCCTCTACCGTCGAGCGGAGGAGTACCAGCTTCTCATCACGTTCGGGCTCCTCCTGATCCTCGAGGATCTCCTGCGCCTCGTGTGGGGACCGTATCCCCTGACGGCCAGCGCGCTCTCGGACACCCTCGGCAGCATCACCATCGCCGGGGCCACCTACCCGGGCTACAACCTGTTCGTGATCCTGATCGGCGCCGTCGCGGCGGTGCTGCTCTGGGCGTTCGTGTACCGGACCCGCTTCGGCGTGATGCTCCGGGCCACGTCGCAGGACATGCGGATGGCGGCGGCGCTCGGAATCAACGTGAAGCGCGTGTACGTCCAGGCGTTCACGATCGGGTGCTTCATGGCGGGCCTGGGGGGCGCCGTGGTGATGCCGATCTCCGGCGCCGTGCTCGGCATGGGCGTCGAGGCGCTCATCCTCGCCTTCGTCGTCGTGGTCATCGGCGGCCTCGGGTCGCTCGAGGGCGCGCTGGCCGGGGCCGTGATCGTCGGCGTCGTGCGGACCCTCGGCATCACCTACTTCGCGGAGGTCGAGCTCGCGATCCTCTACCTCATCGCGGCCGTCGTGCTGTTCGTCCGCCCGGCCGGGCTCTTCGGGCGCGCGTGAGCCAGCCCGGCGGGTCCGCGATGGCCCTCCTCAGCCCGCGCCGCCTGATGGCCGCCGGCGTGGCCCTGGCGGTGCTCCTCGTGCTCCCGCTGGTGCTCCCGCCGTTCGAGACGCTCCAGGTGTCCTACGGCCTGATCTTCGGCATCGCGGCGCTGGGCTTCAACCTGCTGCTCGGCTACACGGGGCTCCTCTCGTTCGGCCATTCCGCCTTCTTCGGGACCGGCGCCTACGCCGCGGCGTTCCTCGTGAAGTACTGGGGGATCCGCTCGATGGAGGCCTTCGTCGTGGTCGGCGTCCTAACCGCGCTCCTGGTCGCCGCGGTCTTCGGCGTCGTCTGCGTGCGCTACACGCGGATCTTCTTCGGCATCCTCGCCCTGGCCCTCTCCCAGGTCCTCTGGAGTCTGGCGCTCAAGCTGTTCTGGGTGACCGGGGGGACCGACGGCCTGCGGGTCCCGACCCCGACCCTGCTCGGCGGCATCGTCACCGATGCGCTCGGGGCGTCCGTCGACAAGACGGCGTTCCTCGCTCACCGGTACTACTACTACGTCCTGGCGGTCTTCGTGATCTCGACCGCGGTCATGTGGGTGATCGTGCACTCGCCGTTCGGGAAGGCGCTGCAGGCGATCCGCGATAACGAGGTGCGCGCGGAGTTCGTCGGCGTCCAGGTGCGCCGGTACCGTTACGTCGCGTTCCTGGTCTCCGGCGCCTTCACCGGCCTGGCCGGCGCCCTGTGGGTGCCGCTGAACGGCCTCACGACCCCCGACGTCCTCTACTGGCCGTTCTCCGGTCGCATCGTGTTCATGGCCGTCCTGGGCGGCTTCCGCACCTTCTGGGGCCCGGTGGTCGGAGCGTTCGCGTACAACTATCTCGAGGTGTGGGCGGTCGGGAGCACGGTCTACTGGCAGCTCGTCCTCGGGCTCATCCTGGTCACGCTCGTCCTCGCCATGCCGACCGGCCTGGTGGGCACCGCGAACCAGCTGTTCGCCCGGCTGCGACGGGGGGCCGGCCGATGAGCCTGCTCGAGATCCGCAACGTCACCAAGACATTCGGGGCGAACACGGCGGTCAACGACGTCTCGATGACGATCCAGGCCGGGGAGTTCCTGGGACTGATCGGATCGAACGGCGCCGGGAAGACCACGCTGGTGAACCTGATCAGCGGCTTCTTCCCCGCCGATCACGGCGCGCTGGTCTTCGACGGGCTCGACATCACGCGCCAGTCCATCAACGAGCGGATCCGGGTCGGCATCGCGCGGAGCTTCCAGCTCGTCAACCTGTTCGACCATCTGACGGTCCTGGACAACGTGGCCCTCACGATCTTTGCCCGCCAGGGCAAGACCCGGCACCTCTGGACGCTGTCCGATCGCGACGCCGCCGTTCGCGACGAGGCGCGCGCCGTCCTCCGCCAGTTCGGCCTGGAGGCGAATGCCGGCATGCTGGCCGGCGGAATCTCGCAGGGCGAGCGGAAGCTCCTCGACGTCGCGGTCGCCTACGCGCTCCGACCGAAGCTCCTCTTCCTCGACGAGCCCACGAGCGGCGTGAGCACTCGAGAGAAGGCGCCGATCATGGACATCATCACCGGGGTGGTCCGCGCTGAGGGCATCACCGCCGTCGTGATCGAGCACGACATGGACATCGTGTTCCGGTATTCCGACCGCATTGTGGCGATGCATCAGGGCGCGATCCTCGCGTCGGGCAGCCCGGAGGAGATCCGGCGGAACGAGCAGGTGGCGATGACCTTGCTGGGCACCCACGCGGACCCGGCGGGCTAGCCCCATGATAGTTCGTGAGCGCCATGTGCCGGACGGGTCCTGCCGCCGCGAACAGCCCCACCGTGCTCACTCGGACCCTGCGCGGGGTGGTTCGACACGGTGCCACCGGCCGCGTCGCGGCCGGCCTCGCGCGGCGGCTGAGTCGTCCTGCGCTCCGCGCGATGGGGCACCCCGTTCGCGGCGTCACCCGTCCGGCGTCAAAGGTCATCATGAATAGAGGGGCTAGGCGATGAGCGCCCAGCGGCCGACGACCACGGCCGCCGCGGGCCGCGGGGACGGCGCCGCCATGGCGCTCGAGCTGGACGGCATCCACACGTACCGCGGGGCCGCCCACATCCTCCACGGTGTGTCGCTCCGCGTCGCCCTGGGCGAGGCGGTCTGCTTGGTGGGCCGGAACGGAGCCGGCAAGACCACCACGATCGAGAGCGCCATGGGCCTGCTGAGCGTCCGCGCGGGGCGCGTCGCCTTGCAGGGCCGGGACATCACGCGCCTGCCGACCCACGAGCGGGCGCGGCTGGGCATCGGCTACGCGCCCGAGGACGCGGGCATCTTCCCGGATCTGACGGTGGCCGAGAACTTCCAGATCTGCCAGACGCTGGCGGGGGGGCGCACGGTGGCCGCCGGCGAGGTGGACGAGCGAATCGTCACGCTGTTCCCGGAGGTCCGCCAGTTCCTCCAGCGCCGCGGCCTGAACCTCTCCGGCGGGCAGAAGAAGATGGTCGCGATCGCCCGGGCGCTCACCCTGTCGCCGTCGATCCTCCTCCTGGACGAGCCGTTCGAGGGCCTCGCGCCCGTCGTCGTCGGGCGCTTCATCGAGGCGACCCGGCGAATCAAGGACATGGGCGTGTCGCTCCTCATCGCCGAGTCGAACCTCGCGACCGCCAGCCGCATCGCCGATCGTCTCTACGCCATCGACCGCGGCGAGATCATCTTCCACGGTGACCCCGAGACTGCCCTCGGGAACGAAGAGGTCATGCGCACGCTTCGGGGCTGAGCCGCGTCCCCGGAGGTCGGTCGGTCCATGCGACCCCCCGCTCGATCCTGGCTCTCCGTCCTCGCCTTCGCGGCCGTGACCGCGATGGCTCCCGGGCTCCACGGTCAAGGCCAAGAGCCGCTGACGCTCGAGGAAGAGTCGAGCCTCCGGGAGATCCGCGACTTCGTCGAGACCACGGCGACGCACTACCGAATGCTTGCGCCGCTCGAGGTGTCGGTCGCGCCGTGGGTCGGCACCGGCTCCCTGCCGCAGTACGCGACCGCCCCGGCGGTCTATGCTCGCGGGGCGCTCTACCTGAGTCGCCGGGTCCTGAGGGCCCCCAACCGGCACCTGGTGATCGCGAAGGCCCTCGCCTACGAGATGCTCCGCGCGCCGAGCAAGGCCACGACGGTGGCGGAGCGGGACCGAGAGCGCGCCATCCTGAGCATGGAGAGCAACGCGCGGGCCGTGGCGATCCTCATCGAGGTCCGAGGGGTGCCGGAGGAGGCGGCGCTCGAGGAGATGTACGCCTGGCTGCTCGCGATCCACCGGACCTCCGCCACGCGACCCGGGTCACCGCCCGGCGGCGTTTCGGCGTGCGACGAGATCGGGGACCTCCTTCGACGGTACCCGGGGTCGGCGGGGCGCTTCGCGGGCCGGGAGTGCGCGCCGCCGTAACGACCCCGCGCCGCGTATACTCCGCTGCGTGCCCGAGCTGACCTGGCTCCGCGCCGTCGCGCTGGTCGCGTTCGCGGGCACCTATCTCGGCCTGGCCGTCGGTCACCTGCCGGGGTTCCGCGTCGACCGCACGGGGGTCGCCATCATCGGGGCGGCCGTCATGGTCGTCTCCGGCGTGATCCCGTGGGACAGGGCCGTCGCCGCGGTCGACGCCAACACGCTCGTGCTCCTCTTCGGAATGATGATCGTCGCGGCGTATCTCAGGCTGTCCGGCTTCTTCAACCTGGTCACGCACTGGGCGATCCGCCGGGCCGGGACGCCGGTCGGGCTGCTCGCCGTCGTGGTCGTGGCGTCGGGCGTCCTCTCGGCCCTGTTCGTGAACGACGTCGTCTGCGTCGTCCTCGCCCCGGTGGTGCTCGGCGCGGCGCGGCGGCTCCGGCTTCCCCCCGTCCCGTACCTGATCGCCCTCGCGACGGCCGCCAACGTCGGCAGCGTCGCCACGCTGACCGGAAACCCGCAGAACATGCTGATCGGGAGCTTCTCCGGCATCGGCTATCGGGCGTTCCTCGCCCGGCAGGCGCCGGTCGCGGCGCTGGGGCTGGTCGCCACGTTCACCGCCGTCTGGCTCGCGTATCGGCGTCAGCTTCCGGAGAAGCTTCCGGCGGTCGACCTTTCGGCGCAGTTCCCGGTGCACTGGGCGCTCATGACGAAGACGATCCTCGCCGTTGGCGTCATGCTGGTCGCCTTTCTCGCCGGCGTGCCGATCGCGCTGGTCGCGGCCGGGGGCGCGGCGTACTCGCTCCTGACCCGCCGCGTGAACCCGAAGAAGGTCTACCGCGAGATCGACTGGGAGCTGTTGGTCCTGTTCACCGGGCTCTTCGTCGTGATCGGCGGGATCGAGGAGGTGCGGCTCACCGAGCGCCTGTTCGCGTGGACCGGAGGGCTCGCCCTGTACCGGCCGGCGGCGCTCACCCTCGTGACCGCCGTGCTGTCCAACCTGGTGTCGAACGTCCCGGCCGTGCTCCTCTTCAAGAGCGTCATCCCGGCCTTCGGCGAGCCTACCCGCGCGTGGCTGATCCTTGCGATGGCCTCGACGCTGGCCGGCAATCTCACGCTCCTGGGCTCCGTCGCGAACCTGATCGTCGTGGAAGCGGCCCGGGAGGAGCGAATCTTGATCGGCTTCTGGGAGTACGCCCGGGTCGGCGTGCCCCTCACGGTGGTCACGCTGGCGCTCGGCTGGCTGATCCTCGTCCTGGTGCCGATCTAGGGGGCGGGCGGCGCTCTTCGCCGGTCTGCCAGGCAAGGTAGACGATGCCCGCCGCGAGCCCCAGGAAGACCAGGGCCGTCATGATGCGCGAGAGGCTCGCCAGGAGCGCGAGCGTCCCGCTCGAGAGCCCCGCGAAGGCCAGTCCGACGACCGGGATCACCGGCGCCCCGCACCCCATCACGCTGCACGGCCCGGTGGACAGTCCGACGACGCTCGTCAGCATTCCGGCGACGCCCCCTCGTCGCGCCGCCGGCCCGTCCTCGGCGTGGAGGCGCGCGGTCGCGCGGCGCCGGGCGACGAGGGCGAAGTACGCGCCGAAGAGGCCGGCGAGCAGGAGGATGCGCCCCACGTCGGTGACATCCACCGCGAAGCCCCAGTCGATTCCCCCGTAGGGGCTGTCCGAGGAGAACCAGAAGAGGGCGAGGTCGGACAGCTTCTCCATCTTCACGGGGAGAGGATCGGCCGGCGACATGACGTACTCGGGCAGGCGCTTCAGCCAGGGATTCACGGTGAAGTAGTCGACGGGGCGACGGGCCACGGAGAGCACCAGCGGCGGCCCCAGGACGGACAGCGCCACGACGACCAGCCCGACGGCGAAGAACACGCGGCGGTGCTCCCGGATCGCCCGGGAGATCCCCCGACCCACGCGCTTGAGCTCTGCTCCCATCGGCTCCGACGGGGGCGCGACCTGCCGGACCGTCCCCCCCCCCGCGATGGTAGCGGTGCGCCGCCGTCGCTGGCAAGCTGATGCCGTGCGGCCCTCGGTTGGCGCGTTGCTGCTCGCGGCCGTCGTGGCGATGGGAGCGTTCCCGGCGGTCGCCCAGGCGCCGGCAGCTCCGCCGGGCGATCTACGCGTCCTGAGCTTCGCGTGGACCCTCTACCCCAGGATGTGGGCCGAGCTCGATCTCCGGCTCGCCACGGCCGCCGAGGCGGTCGCCGAGATCACGGTGGACGGGGGCGAGGTGAGCTGGAACCTGCACAGCCACGCCTCCGAGGCGCCGACGTCTGCGTACACCGTGCTCGCGCAGGGGGTGACGGCGCGGACCACGGTCCGCTGCGCTCCCGACGCCCCCGGCCTGTACTCCTACCTCTTCGGGAACGACAGGGGGTCCACGCCCGTTCGCATCCGCATCGAGCTCCGGCTCACCGGGGACGCGCGCCTCCTCACCGTCAAACCCTGACCGGGGTCAGACTTTCACTTCCCGACACTTCCCGGCCTGGTTCCCGCCTACGAGCCTTCCGCGGGGGAGAAATGTCGGGAAGTCAAAGTCTGACCCCAGGCGCGGAACGGGGTGACCGGGCCTTCGGTGATGCGCGCGCCGAACGGGGCCAGCGCGTCCTCGATCGCGTTGGCGAGGGCGGCCGGCGGCGAGATGGCGCCTCCCTCCCCCACGCCCTTGACCTCGAGCGGGTTGCGCGGGGACGGATGCTCGAGGTGGACCGTCTCGATGAACGGCAGCTCGTCGGCCCGCGGTAGCCCGTAGTCCATGAGAGAGCCCGTCAAGATCTGGCCCGCCGCGTCGTAGGCGATCTCTTCGCTTAGCCCGCCTCCCACGCCCTGGGCGACGCCGCCGTGGATCTGCCCGTCCACCAGCATGGGGTTGATCACGCGCCCGCAATCGTGGGCGACCACGTAGCGGAGCAGCCGGACGCGGCCCGTCTCGGCGTCCACCTCGACCACCGCCACGTGCACCGCGCTCGCGTAGGTCACCGTCGGCACGCCCTGGTACGTCGTGACCTCGAGGTCGGCCTCGACCACCGCCGGTCCCTGGAACGTCGGCAGACACGCCTGGACGATGCGGGCGAACGGCACGGCGCGCCCGGGGCTCCCCCGCACGGACACGCGGCTCGCCTCGACCGTGAGGTCCGGCTCGGCGGCCTCGAGCAGACGCGCGGCCGCGCGCACGAGGCGCTGTCGCAGGGCTCCCGCGGACGCGTGGATGGCGTTCCCCGCCAGGACCGTGCTCCGGCTCGCGAAGGTCCCCACGCCGAACGGGATCGCGTCGGTGTCCCCGCCGATCACCGTGACGTCGTCGAGGTCGGCGCCCAGCGCGTCGGCGGCGATCTGGGCGAAGACGGTCTCGTGCCCCTGGCCCTGCGAGCACGCCCCGGTCGCGACCCTCACCTTGCCCGCGGCGTCGAGTCCGACGGTCGCGCCCTCGTAGGGCCCGATGCCCGTCCCCTCGATGTACGCCGAGACGCCGACGCCCCTGTACACCCCGCGCGCGCGCAGGGCGGCCTGTTCCGCGCGCGCGGCGCGATATCCGGCCGCCTCGAGCGCGCGCCGGAGCCCGTCGGGAAAGTCGCCGCCGTCGTAGACGAGCGGGTTGCCGTCCCGGTAGAGCAGACCGACGTCGTAGGGCATCTCGTCGGGGCGCACGAGGTTCCGGCGGCGAAGCTCGGCCGGATCCAGGCCCAGCTCGCGCGCGAGGAGGTCGAGCATCCGGTCCATGACGAACACCGCCTCGGGGCGCCCCGCGCCCCGATACGGCGCGTGGGGCGTCTTGCTGGTGACGACGGAGCGCACGTCGAACGCCGCGTGGGGAATGCGGTACGGGCCGAGCAGGTGGCCGACCGTGTTGTACGGCTGCACGACGCCCCACGGGTTGTACGCGCCCTGGTCCAGCAGGATCCGGTCCCGGAAGCCGACGAGGACGCCGTCCGCCGTGGCGCCGAGCTCGGCGTCGTGAAGCTGCTCACGGGAGTGGGTCGCGCTCTGGAGGTGCTCGCGGCGCGTCTCGATCCATTTCACGGCGCGGCCGAGCCGCGCCGCGACGACCGGGATCAGGACGTCCTCGGGATAGATCGAGCACTTCGTGCCGAACCCGCCGCCGACGTCGGGGGCGACGACACGCAGCTCGCGCACCGACCCGCCCAGCGCGTCGCCGAGCGTCCGGTGAAGCCAGTGGGGCACCTGGGTCGACGCCCAGACGGTGAGCCCGTCGCCCCGCGGCGACGGCTCCGCCAGCACGCCGCGCGGCTCGAGCGGGACGCCCGCGTAGCGGGGCACGCGGATCCGCGCGTGCGCCCGAGCGGCCGCCCCGGCCAGCGCGTGGTCGGGATCCCCCACCCGGGTCTCGAACGCCACGCTCACGTTGTCGCCCCACGCCTCGTGGATCAACGGAGCGCCCGGCAGGAGACCCTGCTCCACGTCCGTCACCGCCGGCAGGGGCTCGTACTCCACCTCCACGAGCTCGGCCGCGTCCTCGGCGGCGTACCGGTCGGTGGTCACGACGACCGCGACCGGCTCTCCGACGTACCGCACCTTGCCGGCGGCGAGCGGCAGCTGGGCCGCAGTCTTCACCCGGAATCCCACCCGCTCCTGGAGCGCGGCCGGCGGCACGCCCGCGATCGGGAGGGGCCGGAGCGCCGGCGCCAGCTCGGCGTGGCTCAGGCAGGCGACGACGGCGGGGTGCGCCCGCGCCCGGGCAGTCCGGATCGCGACGATCCGGGCGTGGGCATGCGGGCTCCGCACGATCGCCGCATGGAGGCATCCCGCGACGCGAAGGTCGTCCACGAAGACGCCGCGGCCGGTGAGCAGGCGCCGGTCCTCGCGGCGGCGGACGATCGCGCCGACGTACTTTCCCCCCATCGGTCAGGGATCCAGCGCGACGAGCTTCGCAAGCTCGCTCGTGAAGTCATCGAAGTCTCGGTAGTGGATCGCGTGCATGCCGGCCGTCCGCGCCCCCGCGACGTTGTCGAGCTTGTCGTCGGTGAAGATGGCCTCGGAGGGCGCGCACCCGAGATCCGAAAGCGCTCGGTCGAAGATGGCCCGGTCGGGCTTCCGGAGGCTCATTTCGGTGGAGAGAAAGGCCAGGTCGAACGGACCGAACAGGCCCCGCTCCCGGTTGAGCCGTCCGACCTCGACCTCGGTGTTGGTCAGGCAGGCGACGACGTGGTGGCGCCGGAGCCCGCGGATCAGGTCGAGCACGCGCGCGTCGAGCTCGGACGTGGCCTCCTGGTAGACGGCGAGGTGCCGCGCCACGGCCACGCGGGGATCCAGCGCCCGGCCGGTCTCGGCGACGATCCGAGCGTAGAAGTCCCGAAGCGTCATCCGCCCCTCGCTGAGAGCGGCGGAGTAGGCCCCGCGCCGCTCCAGGAGGCGCTCGGGCGAGATGCCGAGGAGGGCCGCCAGCGCGGGCAGCAGGACGTCGTCGAAGGACGGCTCGAGGATGCCGCCCATGTCGAATACCACCGCCTTGATGCGCGGTCGGGCGCCGGCCGGCGTCACGCGAACGCGGGCATGACGTGCTTGCCGATGAGGTCGATCTGCTTCGGGTCGTCGGTCACCGGGCCCAGGACGAGGTACTCGAGCCCGGCGGCGGTGAGGTCGGCGATGCGGGCGTTGATCCGATCGATCGAGCCGACCATGTAGCACTCCTGCAGGTGTTCCCAGCTCCGATGCGTCCCCATCGTCCGGAGGAACGGGGCCTTCGACGCCTCGACCGCCCGCTCGTGCTTCGGCGTCTCCACGAGGTGGGTGAAGTTGCAGTGCCCGAAGACCAGGCTCCCGGGATCGCGGCCGAGCAGGGCCGCGTGACGCTGGAGATCCGCCCAGTCGCGCTTGACCCAGTCCTGCTTCCCCGAGCATCGCGAGATCCAGTTCCCCGCGCGCACGATGCGGTCGGCCACGGTCGTGGCGAGCTTGGGAACGTCGCGCTCGCCGGGATCCGGAATCCGGGAACCGCCGGAGACCCACACCTCCGGCAGCACCGGCGGACGCGGGTCGATCGTCACGTCGTCGAACCGGTAGTGGCGCCCGTGGAACGACACGTTCGGGCGCGAGAGGAGGAGCCTCACGGCCTCGATCATCTCGTCGGTCCGCCTGCCTCGCTCCTCGATCCGGGTGCCGGTCACCTCGTACTCCCGCGCGTACCAGCCGGGGCCGACGCCGAAGAGGTATCGACCCTGCGAGAGGTGGCAGAGGGTGGAGATCTCCTTGGCCAGCATCACGGGGTGCCTGACCGGCAGGACCAGGATTCCGGTGGCCAGCTTCACGCGGGACGTGAGGGCAGCGGCGTACGACAGGACGTTGATCGGCTCGAGCCACGCGTTCCCGTAGAGCCCGGGCGCCGAGAGGAGATGGTCGATGACCCACACGTCGATGCCGTATTCCTCGCACTTCTGGATCGAGTCCCGGATCTTGGCCACGTTCTCCCCGACGCTCTCGGGCGTCCCCGGATCGTCCGCCCACGCGTACGTCGGAATCCACGCGCCGAACTTGAGTCTCGCCATGTCCCGGGCCTCCGTCAGCGCGCCGGCATTCGCCCGTAGCGGAGCTCGAGGGTCGTGCAGCCCCGGGGCACCCGGTAGGGGCCGTGCACCATGCCCGGCGGACGGCACGCGTACATCCCGGCCGTGAACGTCTGCTTCTTGCCGAGGTCGACCAGCTCGCCCTCGAGGATCCAGACCTCTTCCCAGAAGTCGTGCGTGATGGTCTCCCGGGTCTCGACGCCCGCCGCGAAGCGAAGGAGGCGCGTCACGTCCCCGGACGCGGGATCGCGGGCCAGGATCTTCTCCTCCACCCCGGGTCCCCCCGCCCCGCCGGTCGCCGAGCCGGCGACGGGCTGCCAGGGAAGATGGTCCGGCGCGAAGAACTCGAGCTCGGGCTTGGGCATCCGGGGTCTCCTTGATGTGAGAGTCGGCACGGAAGCTCGCTCGCTCAGTATCGAGACGCAGCCCGGGTGACGTCAAGGCCGCTACCGTTGCGCTACCGTCGCGGTCGCCACCGTCGCGTCACGACCGATGGGAACGTCACGGGTCCACGGGCGCCGGACCCTGACCGGCTCGCGGGGCAACGCGGAATTCCCGCCGAGTAGGCTATCCTCTCGGCGATGCAGGAACGACCGATCGGCCGCGATGCGGAGCCATCGGGAGGCGTTCGGCGTCCCGAGAGGTCGGCCCCGCTCGCGCCCAGGGACCCGACGACGCGAGTCGGCCGGTTCCACCGCGGAGGGCACGCGCCGTTCGCGATCCGCTGGTTCGGGGTCACCGCCCTCGTGGGCCACTTGCGACACCTGGTGGCAGTCGCCGCGGCCAGCCAGCAGCTGGACCTGCGCGACTGGATGCGGCCCGAGACCGGGACTCACCTGCTGGATCGAGTGAGCCGCGTTCTGGACGCATCGGAGACCGGGGATTCGCTGGCGGAGCGCCTCGGCCGTCCGGTGTGGATCGACTTCGTGTGCGACACCGGGGACGACTACGACCTGAGCCTGGCGGTGGGCCGCATGGTGCTCTCCGATCACGCGCTCGCCGGCGAGGAAGCCCGGCGCTTGCCGCGAGGAGATGTCCTCATCTTCGGGGGCGATATCGCCTATCCGTTGTCCACCGGGTACGAGCTCGAGCGCCGGCTCCTCGGACCATGGAACGCGGTCCTGCAGGAACGTGCGCCGGACCCCGGAAGCCGAGTGCTCCTCGGCATCCCCGGCAATCACGACTGGTACGACGGCCTCGACGGCTTCGGGCGCCTGTTCCGCCGGAGCCCGCTCGAGGACCTGCCGGAGCCCGTGCCCGGCGCGTCCGCGCCGGCGCCCGGTGATTCCGTCGGGGAGCGCGTCGAAGGCGCGCTGGTCCGGCAGCTCCACATCGACGAGCTCGCCGAATCCCTGCGCTTGGCCGGCGAGGCGTGGGAGGCGCTCGCCGCGATCCTGGGCGGCTCCACGGTGCGCAAGACGGGCCGCCTCGTGCTCACAGGGTACCGCGCGGTCCAGGAAGCGTCCTACTGGGCGCTGCCGCTCGCGCCGGGACTCGACCTCTGGGGCGTCGACCGCCAGCTCAGGAGCCCCGATTTCCGGCAGCGCGTCTTCTTCGCGCAGCGCCGGGCCGAGGTGAAGCCGCCCCGGATCCTGCTCGTGGCGCCCGACCCGGCCCTCGCCTACGGCGAGCCCAACGAGCCGGGAATGCAGCTGCTGAACGCGTGTCACCTGTCGCTCGAGACGAACCGCCTTCTCTATCTGACGGGCGACGTCCACCACTACGAACGGCAGGCCGTGGCGGACTCCTTGCACGTCATCGCCGGCGGCGGCGGGGCCTTCCTGCATGGGAGCCGCATCGCACCGGATGCCGGAAGCGCGCCGCCCGTCGTCGTCTATCCCGACAAGAGTGTCAGCTTGCGGCTGGCCCTGGGCATGCCGCTTCGTCTGATGCTCGGGACCGCGGGCTTCCTGCCCCACGGCGTCTTCGCGCTCCTCGCCGCCATCGAGCTGAGCGCCTTGCGACGCGGACCGTGGCTCGGCGCGATCGTCATGGCACTGGCCACGCTCGGCGCGATGGTCGCTCTCGGCGCGAGCGTGCGCGCCCGCCGGGTCCGCCCGGCGACGACCTGGGGGATCGCGGTCCTCTTCGGCCTGGTGCTGAGCCTCCTGCTGCTCGGCTGCTACCACGTGCCGGGGAGCAGGGTTCCCTGGCTGGGCGTCGGCCCGGCCGTCCTGGCCTACGCCTTCGTCGCCAGCTTCGTTTTGGGCCTCTTCCTGCTGGCGCTCGCGCTCCTGGGCCTCGAGCACCACCAGGGCTTTGCGGTGCTCGGGCACCCGGGCTTCCGTCACTTCGTCCGCCTGTGCGTGCACCCCTCCGGCCGGGTCGAGGGCTTCGTCATCGGCAAGGACGATCCGCTCGGGAGCGAGCCGCCCGTCCTCGTCGACCGCTTCGCCTGGCCCTGATCGTCGCCACCGCGCGCCCACCCGCCTGCCGACCTTCGACCTCCTCGAGCCTCGCGAGGGCGACGATGCCGTCGCCGGCCTGGCGCCAGTCGCGGTCTCGTTCGGAACGTGGTAGACATGCTCGGGCAACGGGACCATGAAGATGATCGCGCACTTCTGCGTGAAGGCCTTGGCGACTCGGGGGCGAAATGCCATTCCGTCGGTTGAACCGTGAGTCGGTCCGACCGCGCGGGTGGGCGAACCTGGAAAGGCTGGACCTGGATCATCCGGACCCGATGAACCGCGCGTCCCGACGCGACGTGCCCGTGTCCGAGCCGGTAGGTCGGATGCGTGCCGGGCGTCACCGTCGCGGCACACGCCGCGGTGTCGTCGTATCGGTTCTCGCCCTCGTCGGCCTGCTGGCGGGCTGTGAGACCGACGTCACCTGGACCATGATGCCCGCGCCGGTCATCATGAAGGACCCGCGCCTCGACTTCGCGCGCCGCGTCGCGCCCGACGACCGCGACACCGACGTGCGCGTGCTCTACGCCACCACCCGGGCGCCGGCCCCGGCGGGGGCTCGCGAGCGCTACCGACAGAGCGCCGGCGACGCGCTCCGCCTCGGCATGACGGAGATCCAGCTGGGCGAGCCGGGCTGGTCGTTCGCCGATCTCGTGGCGTCGGACCGCGAGAGCCGCGTCGACGCGCTGCGGCCCGCTCGCGTCGCGTCGGTCGAGGAGTTCGGCGTGATCGGGGGTGACGCCGACCGGGCCTTCGTCGCGGCCATCGACCGCCAGGTCCGGGCCTCGCCGACCGGCGAGGCGGTGATCTACGTGCCGGGGTACCGGGTCACCTTCGACCAGGTGATGGTGTTCATGGGCGGCTGGGCCCACTACCTCGGGCGCTCGTCGGCCGTGGTGGCGTTCAGCTGGCCCACCGGGACGCGGGTGTGGAACTACTTCGTCGACTGCCGGCGCGCCCGCGCCTTCATCCCCGATATCGAGCGCCTGGTGGCGCTGGTCGCCGAGAAGAGCCAGGCCCGGCGCCTCAACCTGATTGCGTTCAGCTGCGGCTCGCCGCTGCTCGCCGAGGCGCTCGTGCGCCTGCGTCAGCGCCACCCCGAGGAGGACCACGCGGCGCTCCAGCGACGGTACCGCATCGGCAACGCGCTCTTCGTGGCGGCCGACATCGACCTCCAGACCTTCGTCCGTTCGCAGCTGCCGGTGCTGTCGGACGTCGCGGTCCGCACGCAGGTGTACGTGTCGGAGGGCGACGGCGCCCTCAAGTGGGCCGGCCGGCTGGCCCGCGCCTCGCGTCTGGGACGTCCGAATCTCGACGAGATGACCCGAGAGGATCTCAAGACGCTGGCGAGCAACGAGCGGCTGGTGGGCATCGACGTGGCCGGCGTGTACGGCCCCCACGAGCTGGGCGGGATGCGCGGGCACGGCTACTTCTTCGCCAACAGCCGCGTCTCCACCGACGTGCTCCTGTCGATGGTCTATCCCTTCGATCCGGCGTCGCGCGCGCTGGTGCACCCGCCGGGCATGGGGATGTGGACCTTCCCGGACGACTATCCGCAGCGGGTCGGCGACGCCCTGTACCAGAAGGCGCCCGCGCTGCGTCGCCAAATGAACCGAGGCCGCCGCGATCCGGGTGCGAGCGCACGCCGACGACGCGCCGGGACTTGGCGATCGGGACTCGGCCGGGTCCGGTGTCCGATGAACGTCCCGGCGGGCCGCGGTCCGCGACGCTGACACGCGAGGGCAATGCCAGCCGTGCAGCCAGTGTCTGGACCCGACCGCCTCTGCCCGAACGCCATCGGGATACCCGCCGGGAAGTCCCAACTCGGTGAGGTGTTCCGCTCCGAAA
This sequence comes from Candidatus Rokuibacteriota bacterium, assembly GCA_044867785.1. Lineage (GTDB taxonomy): Bacteria > Methylomirabilota > Methylomirabilia > Rokubacteriales > DASRDR01 > DASRDR01. The sequence continues at coordinate 43,732 of JBIOVM010000189.1, forward strand.
CCTCAGCAACCGGAGAGACTTGCATGCTGACGCGAGTGTTGATCGTCGCCGTCGTGGCCCTCGGGATGGGTGGCGTGAGCGTCGCCCAGCCCGTCGCCGCTCCTCCGCCCGTCACGCTGTTCCAGAACGTCCGCGTATTCGATGGCAAGGGCGACACGGTCTCCGGGCCGACGAGCGTGCTGGTCCGCGGCAACCTCATCGAGCGCATCAGCGCCACGTCGATTGCCCCGGAGCCTTCGTACACGGTCATCGACGGCGGCGGGCGCACGCTGATGCCCGGGCTCATCGACATGCACTGGCACGCGATGATGGTGCGGCCGACCCCGGCCGCGCTTCTGATGGGGGACATCGGTCACCTCAATCTCGTGGCCGGCGCCGAGGCATCGGCCACGCTGATGCGCGGGTTCACCACTGTTCGTGACCTCGGCGGCCCCGCGTTCGGACTCAAGCGCGCCATCGACGAGGGCACGGTCGCCGGCCCGCGAATCTTCCCGTCGGGCGCACTCATATCCGTTACCAGTGGTCACGGCGATTTCCGCCAGCCGTTCGAGCTGCCGCGCACCGTCGGAAAGCCGCAGTCGCGCGGAGAGGCGCTCGGCGCCGCCATGATCGCGGACAGTCCCGATGAGGTTCGCGTCCGTGTGCGCGAGCAGCTCATGCTGGGCGCATCGCAGATCAAGCTCACCGCGGGCGGCGGCGTGGCCTCGCCTCACAGTCCGCTCGACGCGTCCACCTTCACCGAGGCCGAGCTGCGTGCCGCCGTCGAGGCCGCGGAGAACTGGGGCACCTACGTCACCGTCCACGCATACACCTCCGAATCGATCCGGCGGGCAATTGCCGCCGGCGTGAAGTGCATCGAGCACGGCCACCTCATGGACGAGCCCACCGCGAAACTGATCGCCGACAATGGAATCTGGCTGAGCATTCAGGCGTTTCCCGACGAGCTGGCCGAGGCCTTTCCGCCCGGGTCGTTCGAGCGAGCCAAGGCAACGGAGGTGTTCGCCGGTACGGACGCAACGTTCAGGCTGGCGAGGAAGTACAAGATCAAGACGGCGTGGGGCACCGACATCCTGTTCTCGCCCCAGCTTACCCGGCGTCATGGGGAACTGCTGGCCAAGCTGGTCCAGTGGTACACCCCCGCCGAAACGCTCGTAATGGCGACCGGGACCAATGCCCAACTGCTGGCCCTGTCCGGGAAGCGCAATCCGTACCCTGGCCGTCTCGGCGTGGTCGAGGAAGGGGCGCTGGCGGATCTCTTGCTGGTGGACGGCGACCCGATCGCCAACATCAAGCTGATCGAGGACCCCGCGAGGAACTTCGTCGTGATCATGAAGGACGGCCGGATCCACAAGAACCTCCTGCCGTGATCTCGGAACGCGGTCCCGACAGCGCTTCGGGACGGCCCCTCTTCAACCGTCTGCGATCGGCAAACCCCTCGGCAGTCGGTGCGTGGAGGTCCTCGTCGTGCGCGGCTCGACAACCACGCTGAGCCGCCCCGCGTCGCGGGGCCAGCGGCGGCTGGGCGTCAGAGGGGCCCCGGGCTACGCCCTGCGGAAGGCCCGCTTCGATCTGCGCCCCGCGGTCCGCGGCGCACGGTCCGGCGCGCGTTGACGCCACGACGGTGACGCGGTATGCGTGAAGCACTGTCGCGTGCGCCGGCCCACCGAACGCGACAGAGGGAGGCGACCCCATGGCCATTCGCATCACCCGGGTCTACACGCGGACCGGCGACCAGGGCGAGACCGCGCTGGTCGGCGGCCGGCGCGTCCCCAAGGATGCGCCGCGCATCGAAGCGTACGGAACGATCGACGAGCTGAACGCGATCCTCGGGCTGGCGCGGGTCTTCAACGCGGAGCGTCTCAATGCGGGCGAGGGCCATCGGTGGCTGGACGAGACGCTCCGGGGCCTTCAGAACCAGCTGTTCGACCTCGGCTCGGAGCTGGCGACGCCCGAGGACGCCGTCTACGAGGGCATGTATCGAGTCGGTCCGGACGAGGTGACGGGGCTCGAGCGGCTGATCGACCGCTGCCAGGAGGAGCTCGAGCCGCTCAAGTCGTTCGTGCTGCCGGGGGGCGGCCGGGTCGGCGCGTTCCTCCACCAGGCCCGCACCGTGTGCCGGCGAGCCGAGCGAGAGATCCTGCGGCTCTCACGGGTGGAGCCGATGCCGGAGTGGCCGCTCCGGTACGTGAACCGCCTCAGCGACCTCCTGTTCGTGCTCTCCCGGTGGGTCGCTCGACGCCTGGGAGAGCCCGAGTACCTCTGGGAGCGGGGCCTCCGCGCCCACCGGCAGGGCGGCTAGCCGATCCTCCCTGCCGGGTTGTCCGGCGCTCTCGCTACTCGTACCGGTACTTGGGCGCGTCCTTCGAGATCGTCAGCTCCGGCATGTGCGAGTGGTAGCCCCAGGCGTCGTCCGTGGTTATGCCGAACCACTCGGGCGCCAGCCCGCCTAGCATGTAGAGCGGCTTGACCACGACCCAGTCGAAGGCCACACCGAACGGGTAGAAGAACATCCCCACCGGCCGCAGGGGATGCCCGTAGGCGCTCGGAACGGAATCGGCGCCCACCCAGTGGGGGTCCGGCAGGGTCGACAGGGTCGGGAGGGCCGGGTTGGCGATGTAGCGACCGTCCGGCAGCGTCTGAGGCAGGCGTGACCAGGCGTCGTCCTTCTGCGCCTTCAAGTCGTTCGCCGCGCACCCCGCGATCGCGGCCCCTGCCAACACCAGCATGATCAGCTTCTTCGTGAGCATCGCCCCTCCCCTGCCGGGCGTCCCGGCCATCTCCGTCAGGTCCCTGCTGCTCGCCGGCCGACACCCCGGCCAATGCTGGGACGCTATCACGAGCAGCCAGGTGGCACCAAGTGTTTTAACACAGAGTCCAAGTGTGACAAATGAGGCCGCCTCTGGGTAGACTGTGGCCCGACGATCGGGGCCCGTCCCCCGCGTGGAGGCCGTTTGCCGTCCAAGACTCGACCCCTGCTGGACCGCCTGAAGGCCTGGCTCGCCGGCTCGACCGCTGGCGTTCAGCCAGCCGGCGGTGACGATCGGCGAGCGGGGTCGGCTGCGCCCCCCCTGCCGGCCTCGGCCGCCGGCGGTCGCTGGGACGAGATCCTTCGGGTTCAAGAGCTCACGCTGAGCCTCCTCTCGAGCAAGGTCACTCCCGACGAGCTGTTTCGCCACGTCGTGGACGGGGCGGCCGACTCGCTGAGCGCCGACGAGGCGTCGCTGATGCTCGTCGAGGGCGAGGAGCTGCGCGTGGCGTCCTCGACTCGCACGCCGGCCGGCGAGGCGGAGGCCTGGCAGCAGCGCTCGCGACTCGGCGAAGGCGTGGCCGGCTGGGTGGCGCAGACCGGTAGCCCGGTGCTGCTGAGCGAAGGTGACGATCTCTCGCGGTTCCCCAACCTCGTGCCCAAGGGCGGCCGGATCCAGTCCGCCGTGTCGGTCCCGCTCGAGGTCGGTGGCCGGGTGGTCGGGGTGCTCAACGCCAACCGCCTGGCCAGCGGCGCGCGCTTCACGTCGAGCGATCTCGCCGTGCTGCGTCTGTTCGCCAGCACGGCGGCGCTCGCGATCGACCAGGCGAGCCTGCTCCAGCGCGCCCAGGCCCGCACCCGGGCGGTCGAAGCTCTCCTGGCGGTGGTCGATGCGTTCGTGACGGGCACCGAGCCGGCCAAGGCGCTGCGCACGGTCATGCCGCGCCTGGCGACGGCCTTTCGACCCACGCAGGCGCTCGCGTTCCTCGCGGCCGGCGGCGACAAGACCGATCTCACCGCCGTCGCCGGCTGGGACACGGGTCCGCTCGACCAAGGCACGCTGGACGGGACGACGCTCGCGCTCGGCGACGACCTGCGCCGGCTGGTCGAGCGCGGGCAGCCCGCCTGGGTCTCGGGCATCCCCCTGTCGGGCGCGCCGCCGTGGCTCCGCCAGGGCGCGGTGCCGTGGCTCATGCTCCCGATCGGCGCCGGCGAGGCGAGCCCCCGCTGTCTCCTCGCGCTGTCGTGGGACGATCCGGGATTCGAGCTGCCTCCCGAGGAGCTGCGCGTACTCGAGGGGTTGGCCGGCCAGATCGGCGTCGCCCTCGCGCGCGAGGACCGGGCGGCCGTGGTCGGCGCACTGCAGGACCAGGTGTCGCAGGCCCGCACGCATCTGGTCGAGGTGGAGCGCCTGGCGACGATCGGCCAGAGCATGGCCGGCCTCGTGCACGACATCAACGCGCCCCTGACGGCGCTGATGACGCTCGCGCAGATGATCCAGTCGGACCCCGGCTCGGACCGGACGAGCCGCGAGCGGTCCGGCCAGATCATCCAGGCGGCCCAGCGGGCCCAGCGCCTCGTGCGCGAGCTCCTGACCATGGCGAAGCCCCGGCCGCCGACGTTCGAGGCCCTCGACCTGAACGCGCTGGTCAAGCAGACCATGGACCTCGAGCGCCCGCAGTGCTCGGTGGCGGCGATCAAGCTGGTCGGAGACTTCGAGGCGGATCTGCCGAGGGTGACGGCGGATCCCCACCGGCTCGGCCAGGTGCTGATGAACCTCCTGGGCAACGCGCGCCAGGCGATGGAGGCGAGCGAGAAGGGCCGGACGTTGACCGTCCGCACCCGCCGGCACGGCGAGATGGTGGAGATCCACGTGATCGACGACGGCCCGGGCATCCCGGACGAGCTGAAGGGGAAGATCTTCGACTGGTTCTTCACCACCAAGCCCCCCGGCGAGGGCACCGGCCTGGGCCTCGCGGTCTCGCGCGAGATCCTGCAGGCGCACGGCGGCAACCTGCGCCTCGACGACACGCCCGGCGGCGGCGCGACGTTCACCCTGGAGCTGCCGCGGGAGCGCCCGGGCTCCTAGCCTCCGGAGTCCACGGGCGCCGTTGGGGGTCATGAGGGCGAAAGCGACGTGGGGTCCCGGATGGCGCCGGATCGCCGCCGGAATGGCGATCGTCGCCGGCGCGCTCGTCCTGTTCGGTTCCCCCCTGGACCTGGACCCGCGCTTCCTTCGCGTGTCCCGGTACGGCGTCGAGGGACTTCTGCGCTACCTGATGGGCGACTATCGGGGCGCCGCCCGCGCCTACCGCGCCGACCTCCGCCGCGCGGCGGAGGCCGGCGAGAGCGGCGTCGTCGATGCGGCGCTGAGATCGCTGATGGCCGGCGATCTGACCCGGGCCGAGGCCGAGGCCAAACGCGTCCTCGCGGCGGACGCCCGAAGCGTCTCCGCCCGATTGACCATGGCGGAGATCGCGCTCCAGCGGGACGAGCCGCGCGAGGCCCGGGCGGTTCTGGCCCCCATCCTCGGGGACCACCGCGAGCCCTTCGACACCCTTCTCCTGGCCGCAGTGGCGCACGCCCGATCCGGCGAGCCGGGAGCCGCGATCGACCTGTTGAATCGGGGACTGCGAACCGCCACCGTGGAGGAGCGACCCTTGTCGTTCCTCCAGGCGCTCGAGCTCACGGGCGAGCTGAGCCGGTTCCCCGCCGCCTCACGGCCTGTGTGTCTCCTCGCGCATCTCCACCGCTACCTCCGGATCTTCGATTCCGCCCAGGGTCGCGTGGCCGTGCGCCGGGCGAAAGAGGCCATCGCCAGGGGCGATCGCCCGGCCGACGCGTACCTGACTATCGGTGTCATCTACGAGAAGCAGGGCTATCCGGACGACGCGCTGGCGGCGCTCCGCAAGGCCGTCGACGCTGATCCGCGGCATCCGGAAGCGCTCCGGTGGGCGGCCATTCTCTACCGCCGGCGCGGCGACCTGCCGAACGAGTATCAGATGGTCAAGCGCGCGTACGAAGCGGCGCCCGACGACCCGTTCTGCGTCAACTCCTTCGGCCCGGTGCTCATGGACCGGGTGGGCGACGTGCGCCAGGCCAAGACGGTCTGGGAGCGCGCCGTCCGGAACTCCCCGGGCAACGTGTACGCCCTCACCCAGCTGGGACGCGTCGAGCGCTTCCTCGGCAATCACGCGCGGGCGGTCGAGCTCCTCGAGACCGCGCTCCGGCTGGACCCGTCGCGCTCGGCGGCGCGGTGGGAGCTCGGCTACGCGCTCATCGACGCGCAGCGAGCCGACGACGCCGTCCGGCTCTTCCAGGAGTGGGTCCGCCGGGACCCAGGGCGCCCGACACCCCACACGAACCTCGCCGTGGCCTACTCCCACGTCCGGCGCGGCCGCGAGGCGATCGCGGAGCTCGAGGAAGCGTTCCGCCTGGGCGAGCAGAGCGCGAATCAGTACGAGTTCCTGTGCGAGCTGTACTTCTACGAGACCGCCGAGCTCCAGCGGGCCGCCGCGTGCTTTCGCCGGCTCCTGGCCTGGGAGCCGGGCCGATCACGGGCGATGCAGCTTCTTCCCGAGATCGAGAAGAACCTGGCGCTCGCCGCCGCGCGCGGTCGATGAGCGAGACCGGCGGCGGCGGCCTCGCCCGAGGCTGGGTCGCCGTCGTGCTCAAGCACGCCTTGGTGAGCGGCCTCGCGTGCTGGGCGTTCTGGGTGCAGATGGTCTATCGGGTGCCGAGCGAGCTCGTCTTCGCGTTCCTCCCTTGGATCGGGGCGGCCACGATCGTCTTGAGCCTCGCCATGCTCGTCAATCACGTCCTCGACCTCGTCGCGACCGCGGGACCCGTTCGCCAGGCGCTCCGACGCCTGGAATGGTCGGCCGGTCTGGTCGTCCGCGCGTTCATCTACGGGAGCCTGGTGCTGTACGCGAACGCCAAGCTGGACGCGGGTGACCGAGCCGACCGACCGTCCGAGGTGAGGGCGATCAGCGCCGTGCGACCCGTCCTGGCGGGTCTCATGCCGTATGGCTGGATCACCCTCGAGCCCCGAGAGGAGGGGAGCCGTCCGATCCGGCTGGTGCTCCGAGCCGACGAGCGAGACCGGTTCTGGGTCGGGGAAGCGGTCGTCCTCGAGCAAGGTCGCGGACGGCTGCGGATCCCCTGGGTGGCCGGGATCGTGCCGGACCGCGAGCGCAGGAATCGCGCGATCCTCGAAGTGGCCCCCGAGGCGGCGGTCGCATGGCGCGATCTCGTCGCCTACTACCAGGAGCGGGGCCGGTTCGACGATGCGGTAGCCGCGGCGCTCCGCTATCTCGCGATCTACCCGAGCGACCGAACGTTCGCGCTCCAGCTCGCCGATGACCTCGACGTCGCGGGTCGCCCGGCCGAGGGCGTTCGCCTGCTCGAGCCGCTCGTCGAGCACGCGCCCGGTGCCGACCTCGCCAAGGCCTACGGCCTCGCCCTGGCCCGCAGCGGTCGCCAGGCGGAAGGCGCGCGCTGGCTGCAGGAGGCCGCGGCGCGGGACGGATCGGACTTCTGGGCCCACTACCACCTGGGTCACACGCTCCGCGACCTGGGCCGGATCGCCGATGCGATCGCCGTCTACGAGCGAGCACTCGCCCTCAAGCCCGGCTTCCCGGAGATCGAGATGGAGCTTTCGCTCCTGCGGAAGGCGGTGGTGCGCAAGCCGTCGTGACCGAGGGTCAGTGCGCACGGAGCCCGCCGGGACGACGCCGTCTCTGCGACGCCCGCACGCCGGGTGCGGGGTACAATGCGCGCGATGCGCTTCCTGTGGACCCTGCTCGGCGCCCGCGGGCTGCCGGAAGCGTCGCGGTCCAAGCTCGGTGTCGTCGGGCTCCTCTACTTCATCGAGGGCAGCCCGGTCAGCGTGC
>JBIOVM010000190.1:0-15011 GCA_044867785.1 Candidatus Rokuibacteriota bacterium
CTCCTCTCCTACAACGGCGGGATGACGTCCGCGGCCCACGAGGAGTCCGACATCGACGACACCGTGGCCGCCTTCGACGAGCTGGCCGGAGAGCTGCTCGCGCGGAACGCCCTGGCGCGCTGGTAGCTCCGGATCTTCCGGGGCCGCGCTGCGACCCCCGGCGGCGCCTCGGACCGTGACGCGCCCGGGAGCCGCGCGCAGCGGATCAAGGCGCCGGGCTCCGGCGGCGGCGCGAACAACGTGAGGCGAGCGTCGCCGGGTCCGGGGCGGATCCGGGCGGCTCCACGTCGGCGCGGAAGGCCGAACGGCCTGACGCGACCTCTGATCACATGGACGGTGCGCAGGCCGCTCGTGTGCCGGACGTGCGTCTGATCGCCCGTCACCGGAAGGCGGGCAGGACCTCCCGCGCGAGGAGCTCCAGCTGGCGCAGGATCGTCCGGTGCGGCATGCCCGGCGTGAAGAGCCGGAAGATCACGTGGGTCATGCCGTACTGCCGGACGTAGGGCTCGAGCCCCCGGGCGACCTGGTCGGGCGTGCCGATGAGGAATCGGTCGACGGCGAGGCGATCGAGATCAGCGGCCGTCGCCGCGGCGATGAAGGGATGCTTCCAGGTCCCGCCGTACTCCTTCCCGTAGGCGAGCATCAGGTGCCGGTCGGCCAGCTCGCGCGCCTCGCGCCCGGTCTCCGCGATGCACAGCTCGCGCGTGACCGGCCACTCGGTCGGCGCGGGAAGCCCGGCGGCCCGCCGGTGCTCGAGGATCTGAGCCCGGCTCCGCAGGAGCCGGCCCAGGTCGGCAGTGGGCCCCGGCAGCCACGCATCGGCGAGGAGCGCCGCCCGCCGGAGCGTCACGTCCCCCCAGCCGCCGATCCACACGGGCGGGTGCGGCCGCTGCACGGGCTTCGGCTCGATCCGCCCGTCGACGACCGTGAAGTGCGCGCCCCGGTGCGTCACGCCGTCGCGCGTCCAGAGCGCCTTCATGAGCGCGAGGCCCTCCTCGAGCCGAGCGCCCCGCCTCTCCAGCGCCGCGTCGTAGAGGAGGAACTCGTCCGGCTTGTAGCCGATGGCCACGCCCAGCACCGCCCGGCCCCCGGACACGACGTCGAGGAGCGCCGTCTCCTCGGCCAGCCGGACCGGATGGTAGAAGGGGAACACGCACACGTTGGCGCCCAGCTGCACGCGCGACGTCCGCGCGGCGAGGGCGGTCAGCATCTGGATCGGCGCGGGCCAGTAGTGGTCGCGGACGCCGTGGTGCTCGGCCAGCCAGACGGAGTCGAAGCCGAGCGCTTCCGCCCGCTCCACTTCCGCCAGGGCCTCCCCGAAGAAGCGCCCGCCCTCGGTGGGGCAGATCCCGAACTTGAGCCGTGGCATGAGCTCAGTAGCGCAGGACGCCGCGGGCGCGGAAGAGATCGGTGATGGCCTTCTGGTAGGCGGCGAAGCGTGGCGATTCCTGCACCTCGAGACGGCGGGGGCGCGGGAGGTCGATGTCGAGGACGCCGTCGATCCGCCCCGGCCGGGGGGACATGACCACCACCCGGTCGGAGAGGAGTACCGCCTCGGGGATCGAGTGGGTGATGAACACGACGGTCTTCCGGCGCTCGAGCCAGAGGCGCTCGATGTCGAGCCGCATCTGCTCACGCGTGAGCGCGTCGAGCGCCCCGAAGGGCTCGTCCATCAGAAGGAGCGGCGGGTCGTGGATCAGCGCCCGGCAGATCGCCGCGCGCTGCCGCATCCCGCCGGAGAGCTCGAAGGGGTACCGGTCCTCGAACCCCTCGAGGCCCACGGCCTGGAGGAGCTCGCGGGCCTTCGCGCGATGGGTCGGCCCGTCGAGCCCGCGCGCCTCGACCTGGAGCAGCACGTTCCGGATGACCGTCCGCCAGTCGAGGAGCACGGGGCTCTGGAACACGATGCCGACGTCGGTCTGAGGCCGCGTGACCGCCCGGCCCGCCACGCGGATCGCGCCCGAAGACGGCGCGAGGAGCCCGGCGATCATGAGCATCAGGGTGCTCTTGCCGCAGCCCGAGGGGCCGAGGATCGAGAGGAACTCCCCGGCGGACACGTCGAGCGAGACCCGCTCCAGCGCCTGGACGGCGCCGTCAGACGCCGCGTAGGTCTTGGACACCCCGGCGATCTCGATCAGCGGGCGCGGGGACACCGCGGCTCGGCTCCCCGCGCCCGGCTGCGCGTCCGGCGCGTCCCCTACGGCAGGAACTCGTTCGTGTAGAAAGCGGTCGCCGGGAGGTTGGTCTCGACGCCCCGGTACTTCTTGAGCACGTCGAGCGTCGCCTCCCAGTCCTCGGGCGGCCCGTAGCCGAGGCGCTTCTGCTTGTTGGCGGGGCTGAACACCAGGCCGAGATCGACGACGACCTGCCGGCGAATGGTCTCCCGGTCCACCAGCGGCGCGATCTTCATCAACGCCGCCACCGCGGCGTCCGGATCCTTCTGGGCGTCCTCCCATCCCTTGATGCTGGCCGCCACGATCTTGCGGACCAGGTCCGGGCGGTCCTTGATCGTGTCCTGGTGCGCCAGGATCGTGAAGCCCACCGTCGGCACGCCGAGGTCGCTGAACTTGAGGACCCGCGTCTTGAAGCCCTTCACGTCCATGGTGACCGCCTGGTCGTCCGCGCCGCCGAGGAGCGCGTGAGCCTGCTTCTCGGTCACCGCCGGGATCTTGGCCTTCGGATCCATGTGGATCAGCTTGATCGAGTCGGCGTTCAGCTTGTTGGCGGCGACGACGGCCGGCCACGTTTGGGTCAACCCGTCGCCGGGGGTGATGGCGAGGGACTTGCCCTCGAGGTCCTTGACCGTCCGGATGTTGGTCTCCTCGAGCGAGACCACGGCGTACGGCAGGACGTTGAGGATCGTGGCGACCGCTTTGACCGGCACTCCCTTCACGGCGTTCTGGGTGAGGCTGACGCCGTCGGCCCACCCGAACGTGTCCGACTTGGTGCCGACCAACTGGACGGTGACCGCCGAGCCGCGGCCCTCCAGGATCTCCACGTTCACGCCGGCCTTCTCGAAGTAGCCGCGCTCCTTGGCGAGTGCGAACGGCGCGTGGATGCCGCCCCAGGCCCAGTTCATGCGGAACGTGACCTTGTCCTGGGCGGTGACGCCCGGCACGACAACCGACCACGCCGCCACCCCGGCCAGCGCGAGCCCCATCCCCGCGAGCAGAAGACGCCTGCTCCGCCGCATGTCTGCCTCCCCGCCGCCCGCGCCCGCTAGGACCGGTTCGGCTCCTCCAGGAATTCGTTGGGACGCTCGAAGATCCCGATGCCGATGCAGCCGTTCGGCGACCAGGCCCGGTGCACGGAGCCCGGCCGGCGCCAGACGAAGTTCCCCGCCGTGCACTCGCCGTCGTCGTCGACCAGCGAGCCCTCGAGGATGAAGGTCTGCTCGAGCGCCGTGTGCCGGTGGCGCGGGAGCTGGGCCCCGGGCTCGAAGCGTGTCAGGATCGTCCGCCGACCGGACGGGTCCTCGTAGAGGACCTTGTTCCAGACGCCAGGGAAGCCGCTCGGCTCCCAGTCCATCCGCGCGAGATCGAGATACGTCGATCGTGCGGTTTCCTTCGTGATCACGGCCACCTCCTCCGCGGGGCTCTCCGCCCGCGACGCTCCTGGATCATACCCTAGAGCCCGCCCTCGGCGCCGAGCGGGCCTCGGCGCGAGACATGCCACGGAATCGCGAGCCGCTCGAGGAGCGCCATCACGTAGTAGAGCACCAGGCCGATCGCCGTCAGCACGACGAGGGTCGCGAAGAGGAGCTCGGTCCGAAGGTCTCCACCCGCGACGAGGAGCAGGTAGCCCAGGCCCCGATCCGAGCCGACGAACTCCCCGATGATGGCGCCGACGGTGGCGAGCGTGATGGCGACCTTCAGCCCCGCGAAGATCTGCGGCAGGGCATGCGGGAGCCGCACCTTGACGAACGCCGCCCAGACGCCCAGTCCCATCGAGCGCGTCAGGTACTCGATCTCGCGATCCAGCGAGCGAAACCCGGTAACCGCATTGATCACGATGGGGAAGAACGAGAGGAGGAAGGTCATGAACACCTTGGGGAAGAGGCCGAATCCGAACCAGATGATGAAGAGGGGCGCCAGCGCGATCTTCGGCACGAGCTGGGTGAACACGAGGACCGGCATCACGACGCGCTCGACCGACCGGGAGAAGGCCACCGCCATCCCGCATGGCACGCTGACGGCGACGGCCAGGAGGAATCCCAGCCCGATCTCGCCGAGCGTCGTCAGGGCGTGCTGGGCGAGGAGCGGCGCGCGCGCCTGGAGCTCGGCCAGCGTCGCGAGCGGCGTCGGAAGGATGTACCGCGGCACCTTGAGCCCGACCAGCTGCCAGGCGACCAGGATGAGGGCGAAGGCCGCCGCCGTCTGGCCGTATCCCACCCAGCGGACGCGTCGCCCGCCGCGGTCGGGCCCGACCACCCGCTCGTCCCCGGCTCCCGGCGCGGTCACGGGCCGGCTGCCCCCCGTCGGTGAATCGCGAGCCCGCTACGCCGGAAGCCGCCCGGCGCGGCTCGAGAGACGCCGGAGCGTCCGCCGCTCGTCGTCGGAGATCGGCAGAAGCGACGGCCGGACCGCCGCCCCGCGAAGCACGCCCAGCATCACCAGCGCCTCCTCGAGGCGCGGCCGGGAGTCGCGGAGGGGCGGGCTCCACATCATCCGCGCCATCGGGCCGATGCGGTCCCAGATCGCGAGGGCCGGCTGGTAATCGCGCTGCTGCACGGCCTCGATCATCTTGACCTGGTCCCTCCGACCTACTTCCGACCGTTGCCGGCGAGCGCCGCCGTCACCCCGAGCCCGATGAGTCTCCTTGTGGGGTCAGACTTTCACTTCCCGACATTTCGCCCTCCGCCTTCCTGTGGGTCAGGCCGCGACGACGAACAACCCCGACACCCACGCGTCCGGCATCATCGCGCAGTCCCTCCGCGACTCGGGCGGCGGGGGTCGCCGACGGCTCTTCGCCTATCCGCCCATGTACTGGCCGAGGAGCGTGACCCGCTCGCCGTCCAGCACCTCGCTGTCGAGGTCGTGGCTCACGCCGAGGACGGCGTTCCCGACGAGGACCTCGATGTTGTCGCCGAGCTCGTGCGGACGCGTGGGATCCCAGAGCGCGCGGCCGAGCTCCGGGAAGCGGTCGGACAGCGCCCGGAGGACGGCCCGCACGGTGGCGCCCTTCGGCACGGTGATCTCGACCGTCTCCTCGCCGATCCCCGGTCCTCCGATGAGGCGGTTCACCCAGGAGATCACCTCGACGCGCACCGCGATGGAGCGCGCCGCGACGGGCGGTCCGCTCATCGCTCCTCGCCCCAGACCGCCGGGACCATCCACTCGAGCCCGAGGGACCGGAGCGTCTCGGGCGTCGGCCGCCCGCTCGCCCGGTCGTAGCCCATGCCCTCGTACCAGACGTCGAGCATCCGGTCCCAGTGCTTCCCGATCGCCTGGCCCTTGCCCGGCCCGTCGATCGGCGTCGACCCGTAGCGCCTGGAAGGCTGCTCGAGCTCGTTGCCGATCCCGCAGCGGAGGTTGAACGCTCGGAAGATCGCCGCGATCCGCCGGCCGAAGCGCATCGCCTCGTCGCGCGAGTACTGCCAGCCGGTGGCTGCCGAGAGGGCCCGCGCGAGGTTCTCGAGATACGTTCGCGTGGTGAAGATGCACGCGCCGAGCGAGTCCTCGAAGTTGCGCCGGCCGTTCAACGCGGCGACCTGGCGCGCCACCTGCTCGGGATCGTACGGGTTGATGCGCGCGGGCAGCCCGAGCTCCGCCGGGAACACCGCCGGCCCCGTCTCGAGCGTGCCCGTGGAGCCGGTGCAGGTGTCGAGCATCTCCTCCCAGCGACCGCGGTGGTCGTGCCCGCGCGGCGAGGCGTTCTTCCCGGTGTAGATCGCGCACTCGGCCGCCCCGCCGCCCAGGCGCTCGGCGGCGACCTTCGTGCCCTCGGCGAGAAGATCGCCCATGCCCTCGCGCCGGTTGATCATCTGGAGGAGCCGGTTGGCGCCCTCGGTGTCACCCCAGGCGAGCCGGAAGCCGAGCTGCTTCTCGGTGATGTAGCCCCGCTCCTGGCACTCCATCACCCACCCGCAGAGCCAGCCGAACTCGTTGACGTCGACGCAGGCGCGGTCGAGCTGGGTGTTGAGCCACGAGACCGCCACGGGGTCGGTGCATCCGATCGTCCAGCCGGCGCCCGACCAGCCCTCGTACTCCGGCTCGTCCACGATCTCGCCCTTGTGCTTGCCGCTCGGGAGCACCTGCATGTGGCAGTGGTGCATGCCGCAGGCGTTGCACTGGTGTCCGCGGTGGTCGAAGCCGTTGCGGAGCGCGGGCGCCTCCCACTTCTTCATGTCGACGTCGGGCGGGGCCAGGTTCGTCGTGTAGTTCCTGATCGGGAGCGCCCCCAAGCCGAGCAGGTTCACGACGCCCGGAAGCGTGCCGTACTCGTAGAGCGTCTTCGAGGCGGGATTCGTGCGCAGCTCGTTGGCGATGTCATCGGCCGCGGCGATGAGACCGCGCGGATCGGCCGCGCGCAGGGCGTGGCCGCCGCGCACGATCGCCACCGCCTTCAGGCGCTTCTTCCCCATGACGGCGCCGACGCCGTTCTTCGAGGCCACGTGGCCGTAGTCCCCCTGGATCGCCGCGAAGCGGACCAGGTTCTCCCCCGCCGGCCCGATCGAGTAGACGCTCAGCATGTGGCCCGAAGAGCCCAGCTCGGCGTTCAGCGCGTCCTGCGTCTCCCAGGTGTCCTTGCCGAGGAGGTGCCGGGCGTCGCGCAGCTCGATGCGGTCGCCGCGGATCAGGAGGTACGTCCACTCGGGCGCCTGTCCGTGGACCACGATGGCGTCGTAGCCGCAGTACTTCAGGTTGGCGCCGAAGAAGCCGTTCGCCTGGGTCGACGTTCCGCCGTTGGTCATCGCCCCGCGCGTGACGACGGTGAGGCCGCCCGTCCCCCAGACCGGCAAGCCCGCCAGCGGTCCGGTGCCCAGCACGAGGCGGTTCTCCGGATCGTCCCAGTTGACCTCGGGCGGGACCTCCTCCCAGAGGATCTTCGCGCCGAGCCCGGCGCCGCCCAGGTAGGCGCGCATGTCCGCGGGCGACCACGGCTCGCCCCACGTCCGCCCGGCGGTCAGGTCGACCCGGAGCAGGTGGCCCGCGTACCCGCCGGGCAGGTCCGTCCTCGGCGCCGTCTGTGGGGTCAGACTTTCACTTCCCGACATTTCAGCCTCCGCTTACTGTGGGTCAGGTGTTTACTTCCCAGCCCGCGCCGGGGACGGAATGGTACGAAGCCAAGGTCTGCCTCGCGTCGCGAAAATGTCGGGAAGTGAAAGTCTGACCCCATCAGCTCCACAGTACCGCGGGCGCGGCGGCCGGACGGCCGAGAACGGTCTCGGGGAGGAGCCGGCGCGTGGAGCCGGAGGCGACGAAGGCGCGCTTCACGTCGAACGGGTTCCGGCGAAGCTCTTCCTTCCACGGTCCGAGCGGGGTGCCCGCCTGGACCAGGCCCTTCAGCATCCCCACGTCGTTCGTCGTCCAGATGTCGTCGGAGGCGCCGAGGATCATCGCGCCCGTCAGGCGATCGTCGTGCCAGAGGAGCTTCCGGTAGGCGGGCCGGTCGGGATCGACGGCCAGCATCAGCTCGGCTCCTGGATCGTCCCAGCGGCCGAAGCTCGCCACGTCGAGGTGGCAGACCTCGACGATGTTCATGAGCAGGCTTCCCCGGTACGCGACGTCGCGCCCCGCCATGTTGGCCCCGACGACGCGGCCGTGCTCCATGGCGGTGGGCTCGATGGCGTGCACGTCGGGCTGGCCCGTCACGAGGTCCCGGCCCTCCGCCACGTCTCCGGCCGCGTACACGTTCGCCGCGCTCGAGCGGAGATGGTCGTCCACGACGACACCGCGGTTCACGCGGACGCCGGACCCGTCCAGCCATCCCAGGTTCGTGCGGATGCCCGTCGCCATGATGACGACGTCGGCGTCGACGTCCCCGCCGTCCTGGAAGCGGAGACGGCGTCGCCCGGCGTGCGCCTCGATCCCCGCCAGCGTGGCGCCGGTCCGGATCTCCACGCCGTGCTTCCGGAGCCAGGCCTCGACGAGCGCCGCTCCCTGCCGGTCGATCATGCGGGGCAGGATCTGAGGCGCGATCTCGACGATGGTGAGGCGAGCGCCCAGCGCGAGGATCGAGTTGAGGATGGTGAACGCGATGAAGCCCGCGCCCACCATCACGACGTGGCTGCCCGGCCCGATCTCGGCCAGCACCCCCCGCGCCTGCTCCAGCGTCCAGAAGCTGTGGACTCCCGGGCCATCGGCCCCCGGGACCGGCGGCCGCACGGGGGACGACCCGGTCGCGATCAGGAGGTCGTCGTACTCGATCGCCGTCCCGTCGTCGAGCGTGAGCTTCCCCGCCTTCGCGTCGAGGCCCGCCGCCCGGCGCCCGATGTGGGTCGTCACGCCCTGGCGCGCGAGCTGCGCGGGCGTCGCCGTGAAGACGCGAGACTCGGAGATGGTGCGACCGAGGTAGTACGGCAGGACCATGCGCGAGTAGGGCCGCTCCGACGAGACCAGGACGATCTCCGAGCGCTCGCGCTCCTCCTGCCGGATGGTGTTGATCGCGTTGTGGCCGGCGGTGCCGCCCCCGACGATGACGTGGCGCCGGGCCATCAGTGGCTCCCGTCCCCGCCCACCGCGACGAGCGTCCCGGAGGCTCGCGCGGCGGCGAAGTCGCCGAGCCAGTCCGCGGTCTCGGCCTCCTCGTAGAGGATGGCCTGCGTGGGGCACGCGTGGGCGCACGCCGGGTCCCCTCCGCAGAGGTTGCACTTGAAGGCCTTGAGCGTGTCCGGGTTGTAGAACATCGTCCCGTAGGGGCAGGCGATCGTGCAGAGCTTGCAGCCGACGCACTGGTCGTCGACGACGTCCTTCGCGCCCACCGGCGAGATGACGATGGCCCCGACCGGGCACGCCGTCATGCACCACCCCTCGGCGCACTGGAAACACGTGTAGGGCGCGTAGCTCGTGTGCCCCTCGAAGGGCGAGACGCGGATCACCGACTTGGCGGGCTGGAACGTGCCCGTCTGGACGTAGGAGCAGGCCAGCTCGCACCGGAGGCAGCCGGTGCAGCGTTCCGGCACGATCCTCAGCACCTTCATTGGGGCCCTCGCGAGTTCGAGATCACCGGGGCGCCGGCCGCCTACCCGGCGCAGGGGCGCGACGGACTCCGCCATTGTACCCTCACTGGCCGGGCGGCATTCAACGCGGCATGCGGTCCGGCGCCTCGCGCGGTCATCGCGGGGCGGCAGCGCCCTCGAAGAGCGGCGCGTTCGCGCCCGGCGAAAGCCCGGTCGGGGTCCAGATCGCCTCCCCGTCGTCGCGGAGGAAGCGCGCCAGCTGCTCCTGCGCCGCCAGCGCGACCCGGCCCACGAGACCGGGGGCCCGGACGGCCAGGAGGAAGCCGTGGGCCTCGGGCCACTCGGCCGCCAGG
Source organism: Candidatus Rokuibacteriota bacterium (assembly GCA_044867785.1). Lineage (GTDB taxonomy): Bacteria > Methylomirabilota > Methylomirabilia > Rokubacteriales > DASRDR01 > DASRDR01. Next base: position 9,475 of record JBIOVM010000190.1, read on the forward strand.
GCGCGCGCGACCCGATCCGCCCGCACGACCACGGCGCGGTCGGCCAGCTCGCCCGCCCGGACCAGCGCGGCCGTCGTCGGGTTCGGGACGACGGGGTCGCCGAGCGCCCACTGCACCAGGACGCGGGCCGGCTCGAGCCCCGGCAGCGGCGCCTGCCGAAGGTGCCGCGCGTACGCGACCGGATCGGCTCGCCGCCCGAGCCACTCCGCGTGCGCGATGAACTCCTGGATGGCGAGGGCGCCGGCCACGGGCGCCACGACCGGGCCGTCGCCCCTTAGCGGCAGGTCCTCCTGGAAGGCGCCGGCGAGGTTGAGCAGCGGCGGGCTCCGGCGCGCGAGCGCGTCGCGGAGGAGCGGCCGGAACACGGGAGAGAGCCGCGCGATCTCCGCGACCGGTCCACCGGGGACGGCCAGGACCCCGACCCGGACGCGCGGCTCGACGGCCAGGAAGAGCGTCCCGTAGATCCCGCCGAGGGAGTGGCCCGCGTAGGCGACGGTGCCCCGCCCCGTGTCGGCGACCCCGTCGCCGTCCACGTCCAGCCCGCCCCCGACGGCGCGCACGAGCGCCATGAGGTCGACGACCTGCTGGCGCAGGCCGTCCCGCAGCCCGAGCGTGCCGAGCGCTCTGCCGGGCAGCGTGGACAGGCCCTCGGTCGGCTCGATGCGGCCGTCGGCGTCCAGATCGACGCCACGGCCGGGCACCCGGACCGTCTGCATCCGCCCGTCGGTGAGCCCGACCAGGAGCCGGCTCTCCGGCCCGCCGCCGTGGCCCACCACCGAGATCGCCGCCGTCGCGATCCCATGGCGCGCGAGGCTTCCCGCGACGAGCAAGGCGCTCGAGAACATCTCGCCGCCGTACCCGTGTCCGAACACGGCGAGCGGCCAGCCCTCCGGCGGCGGCCGACCGGCCGGCGTGACCACGACGAACGCCACCGGCATGTCGACCGCGGCGCCCCGGTGGGGGGCGAGGGTCGGCCCCTCGACGATGCGCCGCTCCGGCGTCAGGTACCAGGGCGACCAGTACCATCCGATCCCGACGCCGCCGACGACGTCGCGCGGAAGCGCGTCCAGAGGCAGCGGCGCGTCCTGAAAGCCCTCGGGGGTCTCAGGCCCGGACGGGCGGGCGCTGCCGCCCGTTCGTCCGACGTGCCGGCGGAGGACGAGGCGCGCGAGCTGCGCCCGAGGGAACCACGCGCGCCCGCCCCCTTCCGGCGCCGTCATGTCGGCGGCCGGCGGCGGCGTCCGATGCAGTGCGTCCCGGGCCTGCTCGAGGAACGTCGAGACGCTGCCGGTCGTGAAGACGGACGCGGTGGCCACGGCCTCGGGACGGATGCCTCGCCGCCCGAGGGCCGCGCGGAGCACCCGGAAGGCGGTCCGATGCTCGCGAAGAGCGGCGGGCCCCTCGCCGGCGCGCAGCGCGGCCGTGAACGCGGGCGACGGCTCGACGGGCCGCCCCGCCGAGTCGCGAAGCTCCCGCAGCACGACGAGGCCGTAGCGCGTCTCCGGCTCGAGGAGGGCGTCGGGACGCGCGTAGAGGGTGAACGTGGACGGATCCCAGACAAGGCGATCCACGCCGGTGATCTCGGCCGGCCCGGCGACGAGCCGGATCAGAAAGACGCTGCGCGCGGTCACGCTGCCGAGGTCGATGGCGCCCGTGAAGCGCAGGGCGAGGCGCGGATCGAGATCGAACCCGTCCAGCTCGCCGAGGAGCCGGAGGTCCTCGCACGTGGAGCGTCCCTGCCCGCACCGCGGACCCGGCCCCGCGATCCGGAGGCCGGTGCGCTGAGCCCGATCCGGAACGGTCAGCCAGTCGGCGGGAAACGGGCTCACCGCGGCGGGATCGAGGTCGAACCGCGCCTGGACGCGCGGCGGCGACGTCGCGGGGACCCCGTCGGACGGCGTGGCCGCGAGGAGCGCGGTCAGGAGGATCCCGAGGCACGACGAGCGCAGTCGGCGTGCGCGCTCACCCATCGTGCGCACGTCCCGCTGGGTCAGGCGCGCCAGGGTACCTCGACGGCCGGGAAGTGCCGGTAGCGGTCGACGCCGCGCACGAGGATGGGCCGGTAGTAGCCTCGGAGCGAGTTCGGCGACACCTGCCGGACGCCGGGCGTCGTGAAGCGGGCCGCGAGACCGCAGCGGCGCCGGGTCGATCGGTTCGGGTGGCTCCCGTGGAGGAGCATTCCGTCGTGGAGCGACATCTGTCCGGCCCGGAGCGGCATGGAGACCGCCCGCGTCTCGTCCACCAGTCCGTCCGGCACCTCCTGGTTGATGCTGAGGAGGTTCCCGGCCCGGCCCGACTTGCCGTGCTCGAGGAGCCCCGTGCGGTGGGAGCCGGGGATCACGCTCATGCACCCGTTCTCCACGTCCGCGTCGTCGATCGCGATCCAGGCGGTGATCGCGCGGGGCGGCTCGAGGCCCCAGTAGGTCACGTCCTGGTGCCAGGCGACGAAGCGCTCGCCGCGCTCGTCCGCCGGGTACTTGCAGAAGAAGTTCGAGGCGAGCAGCAGGATGTCGGGCCCGAGGACGGCGTCGACCGCGTCGAGCACCCGCGGATGCGTCACGAGCCGCCAGATGAACTCCACGTCGAGGTGCCGGTCGAGGATCCGCACCTCGGCGGCCTCGGGCGGAATCTCCCGCTCCAGGGCGTCGAACTGGGCCCGGCACCGCGCGGCCTCGTCGGGCGTCAGCACGTCCACCACAGGGATGAAGCCGTGCTCGATCCATTGCTCGGACAGGGTCGCCGTCCTCGTCATCGTGCCTCCCATCCGGAGGTTCAGCAGACGCCTACTAGCCTAGCCCACTGGCCCGACCGTGACCACCACGGCGCGCGACCGGGCTTCCATTCGAACTCGAGGTTGGCCCAGGACGGCAACAATTCACGCCCCGAGCCTCGCGGGGAGGCGCATCTTCACGCCGACCGGATCGATGCGGCGCGGGCTCAGGCCAAGGAGGCGCTCGAACATGCCGTGTCACGCGGGGAGCGCGGCACCCAGGCGTGGATTCTCCGCCTGCTCGCGGACATCGCCATGCACTCGGAGGCGTCGGGCACCGACGAGGCGCTTCGCTCCTACCGGCAGGCGCTCGAGCTGGCCGGCGACCTCGGGATGCGGCCCCTCGTGGCCCGCTGCCACCTGGGTCTCGCGAGGCTCCGTCGCCGGACCGGCGACCGGGCGAAGACCGAGGAGCACATTGCGACAGCAACGACGATGTGCCTCGAGATGGGTATGAGGGGCTGGGAAGCCTGACCCCGGATGGGCCCGTGCGCGCGGCTCGGCGAGCCGTCACGCCCGCGCGGCAGGCCAACCGTACTCCCCTGACAGCTGGAGGGGCCGGCCCTGCCGCGCTGCGACCCGGTCGGTACTCGTCTCAGCTCGCCAGGACGCCCCCGTCCACGGCGAGGACGTGGCCGGTGACCATCGACGCCGCGTCGGAGAGAAGGAAGACGGTCGCGCCGACCAGCTCCTCGGGCCGCCCCAGGCGCCCCAGGGGCACGCGGCGGAGCACGCGCTCGCGGTACTCGGGCTCCCGGTCGATCAGGTTGCCCATGTCCGTTGCGAACCACGACGGCGCCAGCGCGTTGACGCGCACGCCGCGGGGCGCCCACTCGACGGCCAACCCGCGCGTCAGCATCACCACGCCGCCCTTGGCGGCGATGTACGCGATGGTCCCGGGGAGCCCGATGTGCCCCGCGATCGAGGCCACGTTCACGATCGCCCCCCGGCCGCGAGCCAGCATGCGACGCCCGACGGCCTGGCAGCAGGCGAAGGTTCCGGTGAGGTTGACGTCGAGGACGCGGTCCCAATCCTCGCGCGGAAAGTCGGCGGCGGAGCCTCGCCGCGTGATGCCCGCCGCGTTGACGAGCCCGTCGATCGGCCCGAGCGCGGCGGTCACCTCCTCCACCACGCGCTCGACGTTCTCGCGGTCGGTCACGTCGAGCCGCTCGGCCACGGCGCGGCCGCCCGCCGTCTCCACGCCCCGGGCCACGGCCTGCGCGCGGTCGCCGTCGAGGTCCGTGACCGCGACCGCCGCGCCCGCCTCCGCCAGCCCTCGGGCCATCGCGCTTCCCAGGCCGCCCCCGCCCCCGGTCACCAGGACCGTGCGCCCCGTGAGCCCGAGCAATCCCCCCGGCGTCGCGGTCGGTGTCATCACGTCTCCTGTATGACCCTTCTCGGCCGTTTTCCCAGGGGGCTGACGGACGAAGGCAGCCCTGACCCATTGAGCTGGTCCTGCGGCGAGTTCGCACCGCAGTCCAGGGCAGTCTTCATCTAGACGCTGACGAGTTCGGTCGCCGCCGCATCGATCAGCGCCGACGCGTCGACCGGCTTCGACGCCAGCGAGGCGTGGCTCGCCGCCAAGGTGATGACCTTGCGGGGATTCATCCGCCCCGACATGTGCTTCTGGTTCTCTGGATTGATCATCCGATCCTCGCTGGACACCTGGTACCAGCTCGGCTTCCGGTTGTGTTCCATGTCCGTGTGACTGCCCTGGGTGACGAGGTTCGGGCCGTCTTCCTGCTTCAGGCGCTTCACGTCGGCGATGTCGCGCAGGAGCACTGAGCCCGTCCAGCTCGTATCGACCTCGCCTGAGCGCGAAACCGCGTACTTCTTGATGTCCTTGAACAGCTTGGCGATGCCGCCATGGGGAGCGTCTTCGTCGTAGTAGGGCCAGTACCCGGCGAAAATCTCGTAGGTCTTGCGGCCGAGCAGGAGGTCGAATCGCTCCTTGAAGACGCGGTCGAGCTCTTCGCCGAACTCTTGATCGAAATAGGGCATCACCCAGCCGCCGAACTTGAAGCCCTTGGTCGGATCCTCGGTCGGCCCGCCGGGCGCTTGCATGACGCCATCCATGGAAACCATGGCGCCGACGATGATCCTCCGCATGGGTCACTCTCCTTGCTTGAATCTAGGACGAACCGCCCGCTTCCGATCCGACATGTTCTCATCAACGTCTTGGCGAGCGGTGCGGTTCGAGTAAGGCGGCGCACGCGGTGATCGGCGCGAGCGTCATTGGGATTGAGTACGCGAGGGAGTTGTCGACATAGTGGCCCTTACTGGAGCAACTTCTCGATTGGAGTCGGAAATCGCGTCTGGAAGTCCAACAACTTCGCCCAAAGCGGCGTGATCTTGATACGAGCCATCCGCTTGTACATCGCGCGCGCACCTGCGCCTCAAAAGCATCCCATTGGTCGGGTCCGACAACCTTTCTGGATGCAGCGAGGTATTCGGGCGGTACGCCATCCACCATGTCGATGGCGGCAGTACCTCGCACGAGCAGAACATGCGGCGGGAAAGCGTTCGTATCAACGGTGAATGCCACCTTCGGATTTGTTTTCAGTGCCGGCACTTTGGGCGCGTGCGGAACCGTGCAAAGGACAAACTGAATACCGTTCCAGTGGAAACCAATCGGAATCGCGCGCGGAAATCCGTCGAGTCCGAGGTATGCCAGCCGCGCCGGAATACTCGATTGCATTAGCTGTTGTGCCAGCGGATCGCTAAGCACTCGAGTGACATCCTGTGTTTGCATCCTGGCCTCCCTCCG
>JBIOVM010000191.1:0-27768 GCA_044867785.1 Candidatus Rokuibacteriota bacterium
GACCGCCTCGGTATTCCCGAGGCCGAACGAAAGTTCCTCGCCGGCGTCGGCGCCCAGTACGAGAGCGAGTCGGTCTACCACCAGGTCAACGAGAAGCTCGAGGCGCAGGGCGTGATCTTCACTGACATGGACACCGCTCTTCGCGAGCACGAGGACCTGGTGCGCGAGTACTGGGCGACCGTGATCCCGCCGAACGACAACAAGCTGGCGGCGCTCAACTCGGCCGTCTGGTCGGGCGGCTCGTTCGTCTACGTGCCCGCCGGCGTCAAGGTCGAGATGCCGCTGCAGGCCTACTTCCGGATCAACACGGAGAACATGGGCCAGTTCGAGCGGACCCTGATCATCGCGGAGGAGGGCTCCGACGTTCACTACGTAGAGGGCTGCACCGCTCCTGTCTACACGACCGACTCGCTGCACTCCGCGGTGGTGGAGATCATCGCCAAGCCGGGATCGCACGTCCGGTACACGACGGTTCAGAACTGGTCGCAGAACGTCTACAACCTGGTCACGAAGCGCGCCGTCGCCCAGGAGGGAGCGACGATGGAGTGGGTCGACTGCAACCTGGGCTCGAAGCTGACCATGAAGTACCCCAGCGTCTATCTCCTGGGTCCCGAGGCCCACGGCGAGATCCTGTCGATCGCCTTCGCCGGCAAGGGACAGCACCAGGACGCGGGCGGCAAGATCATCCACGGCGCTCCCAGGACGACCTCCTCGATCTTCGCCAAGTCCATCTCCAAGGACGGCGGGCGGGGCACGTACCGCGGCCTGCTCGAGATCGCCAAGGGAGCCACGGAAGCGCGCTCGAAGGTCGTCTGCGACGCGCTCCTCCTGGACGAGCGCTCGCGCTCCGACACCTATCCCACGATCCGCATCGACGAGAACGACGCCAACGTCGGGCACGAGGCGTCCGTGTCGAAGATCGGCGAGGAGCAGCTCTTCTACCTGCAGGCCCACGGCCTCGACGAGGAGGAGGCCTCGAAGATGATCGTCAACGGCTTCATCGAGCCGATCACCAAGGAGCTGCCGATGGAGTACGCGGTGGAGATGAACCGCCTGATCGAGCTCCAGATGGAGGGCTCGATTGGCTGATCTCGCCGCGGGCGCCTAGCGCGGGAGGCCGGCGGGCTTGGTGACGATCGCAGAGCCGGGTTGGCTGGTGGAGCGGCGCCGCAAGGGCGCCGCGCTCGCGTCTGAGCTCCCCCTGCCGACCCAAAAGCAGAAGGGGTGGGAGTTCACGGACCTGGCGGGTCTGGACCTCCACGCCTACCCACCGAGCGCCGGCAGGGTCGACGGCCTGGAGCGCGGCGTCGACGCCGCGGATGGCCCGCCCGTGGTGCTGTCGCTGGCCGAGGCGGCCGCGCGGTTGCCGGACGTGGTCGGCGAGCGCTTCGGCTCCCTGGTCTCGCGCGACGACCCGTTCGTGGCTCTCAACGAGAGGGATTGGCGAAACGGGGTGCTCGTCTACGTGCCGCGGGGCGCCCGGTTGGAGGAGCCCGTCCAGCTGGCCGTCCACCAGGACGAGGCGGGGACCGCTCTGGACTGGCGCGCCCTGATCGTCCTCGAGGAGGGCGCCGAGGCCGAGGTCTGGGAGCGCTACCTCTCCGACGACGGCGCCGACGGCCTCTTCAACGGGGTGGTCGAGCTGTGGCTGGGCCCGGGGGCGAACCTGCGCTACGTGTGCGAGCAGGAGCTCTCCGAGCGGAGCTGGGTCTTCGCCACCCAGCGGGCAGAGCTCGAGCGTGACGCCTCGCTGGAGTGGGTGGCGCTCGGGTTCGGGTCGGCGCGCGGCAAGGTGAGGATGGAGACCAAGCTCGCCGGCGCCGGCTCGTCCGCGAAGGTCACCGGGGCCTACGCCGGAGCCGGCACCCAGCACCTAGACTTCGACACCACGCAGGAGCACGCCGCAGAGCACACCACCTCCGACCTGGCGTTCCGCGGCGTGCTCGGCGACCGGGCAACGGCGGTGTGGCGAGGCATGATCCGGGTCGATCCGGGCGCTCAGCAGACCGACGCCTTCCAGGAGAGCCGCAACCTGCTGCTGTCGAAGCAGGCTCATGCCGACGCGATCCCCGGGCTGGAAATCGAGGCCAACGACGTGCGGTGCACCCACGCGGCCGCGGTCGCCCAGGTGGACCGCGAGCAGCTCTACTACCTGCGCGCGAGGGGCCTGGCAGAGTCGCAGGCCAAGCGGCTGATCATCGACGGGTTCCTGCAGGAGCTCGCCGAGCGCACGGCGGAGGGCCCGGTTCGCGACGCCCTCTCGGCGTCGCTGGATCGCCGCCTCGCCGAGATCCTGCCCTCCTGAGCGCCATCGACGCCGGAGCCTAGACCGAGGGCCCGCCCACCCGGACGTCGGCGATCCCGATGTGCGAGGCAGCGACCACCAGCGGAAAGTTCCCCGGCTTGGAGGCCTTGAACCTGATCAGCGCCGGCGTCCCGGCCTGAACGGTGCGGGCGATCCCGTAGCCGACCAGCTCGACGGCCACGGTGCCATCCGAGACCACGCGCAGGCGGGCGACCTCGCCGGTTCGAAAGTGAAGCTGAGCGGGGCCGTCCGGCGGCGGGGCGCCGTTGATCACCCTCACCGTCGCCACCGGGGCCGGCTGGGGCTCCCCGCGGGCCCCTCCGCCCCCTCCGTCGGCCCGGGTTCGCGAGATCGACGGCGCGTCGACCGTGTCCTCGCTGTAGACGAAGACGAACGCGGTCACGATCCCGACGCCGAGGATCAGCCCCAGGACGATCCCAACGACGCGGTCGCGCCAGCGCACCGGGATCAGCCCGGGAGCGACCGGGGCCTAGACGCCGTCGAGCAGTCGCCAGTTCGCGCGCAGCGCGGCCTCCGCGGCCGCCACCACGCGGTCCTCGTCCTCGGGCCGCGAAAGGCCCTCGATCACGCTCCGCATCTCGGCGGCGTGCTCCTTGTCGCGGCGCTCGTGCAGCCGGAAGTACGCCGTCGCGGACCCTTCGGCGAACCCGTACCGCTCCGTCAGGCCTTCGCGCTTCGTACGGGAGATGGCAGGCTGACCGCTCTCGACCGCGTACAGGCGCGCCACCGTCGCCAGCACGTCCACCCCCTCGCCGTCGGTGGACGGGTCGGTCCACGCCCGCACGCACTCGCGGGTCTCGGGGCTCGCCGGATCGCCGGGGTCACCGCCCACGGCCTCAACGAACTCGTCCCAGAGCCCGACGTGGTCGCGCTCCTCGGCGGCGTGCCCCCGCAGATCGGCGTGCGCCGGTGCCGCGTCGGCGATCGTTTCGCTCATCACGGCGATCGCCTCGACCGCGCGCCGGTACTGACCGGAGTAGCGCGCCAGCTCCTCGGCGCTCAGCTCTCCGGCGGACCACCGCCGATAGAACGGATGGCGAAGCACGTCCCAGCGCCGGCGGGCCTCCTCGACCCGCGTCCAGATCGTCTGCGTCAAGAGCTCCTCCTTCTTCGGCCGACGGCGAAGCCAGCAGAATACCCGGCGCCGTGCGACCCCAAGCCCAGGACATCGCGGTGCCGCCGCTTCCGCCCGACGCCGTGTGGATCGGCCGGGACCCGGGCGCCGTGGAGCGGATCTGCGCTCGCGGGCCCCTGCTGGTGGAGTTCGTCGACGCGGCGCACCTCTCCAGCGTCCGCACGATCACCTACCTGAGCGCCTGGGAGGCTCGCTACCGCGATTTCGGCCTGACCGTAGTGGCGGTCAACTCACCTCGGTTCCCGTTCACCGCCGAGCACAGCAAGCTGGCCGCGGCGCTCGCCAGGCTGGAGGTCTCCTTCCCCGTGGCCCTCGACGCCACGTACGCCATCTGGCGCGACTACGGATGCACGGGTTGGCCGTCGCTCTTCCTGTGGGGCCGCGGTGGCGCCCTGCGATGGGTTCACTTCGGTGAGGGGGAGTACGAGGCAACCGAGCAGGCCGTCCAGGCGGAGCTGCGGACGGGCGGGGCCGCGACCGAGCTGCCTGAGCCGCTCGCCCCCCGGCGCCCCAGCGACGCCGCAGACGCACTCGTCGCCGCCCCGAGCGAGGAGGTGTTCCCCGGGGGCTCGCCCTCGCAGCCGTGGGTCGCGGGCGAGGACGATCCGCCGCTCGAGCTCGAATACGCGGCCGAGGGCGCGTGGGCCACGGTCGACGGCGAGGGGGTGCTGCGAGCGTCGCTGGACGACGGACCGCCGAGGGCCGTCGAGGTGAACGCCCCGGGGGCCTACGAGCTGGCGAGCCACGGGCGGCACGCCCGCCACAGGCTGGTGCTGCGGCCCTCGCCGGGCCTGGAGGTCTACGCGATCAGCTTCGCCGCCGGCATTCCCTGATCCCGGCCGGTTCAGGCGCCCGGCGCCGAAGCCCCGGCGGCTGCCCCGTCAGGCCTTGCCCGGCTCGTCCCCGCCGGTGCCCTCTTCCATCTCCTCGTCCGGGGGGACGCCGACGTCCTCCTCGGGGGCGGGATGGCTGGTCTGCCCAGCCTCCTGGTCCTCGTCGCCGATCGGGGGAGTGGCCCGCTCGCCGCTGCCCTGCTCTCGCTCTTGCTCGTCCATCCGCTTCCTCCTGTCGCTCGCCGTGGATACGGCTACCCGCCATCGGCGCCGCCATGCCCAGCCCGGCCGTGCCCGTGCGCTCGGGAAGGGGCCGCCGTGGTCAGACGATGCCCGCGTACCAGAGGCCGAACATGAGCCCGAACAGGCCCAGCGCGGGAATGAGCACCCCGCGATACACGGGCTCGATCACGCGTCGCGTCAGCAACCAGGCAAAGGCGCCGGTGAGGGCCGCCATGGAGACAAGGGTCATCGGGGCGAACACCGCCAGCGCGGCGGCCGCCTCGAGCCGGTTCGGAAGGGCGGCGATCAGCAACACCACGACCGCGCCGGTTCCCGCCAAGCCGTGAAGGAGCCCGATCGCGAAGGCCTGGCCGGGGGTGCGGACGTGGACATGGGGGTGCCCGGCTCCCCGCCCGCGTCGCAGATGCCGGTGCCCCGTCTTCTCGTCCGCCTCGCGGCCGGCATGGTGGTGCAGGCCGGCCCGGTAGTCGCCGCGGACCCACTTCCACGTCACCCTGCCGGCCAGCAGGACGATGACCAGCCCCACCGCCTTCTCGGCCCCGCTCTCCAACCAGTCGGGCAGGTCCGACTTGAACGCGATCAGGGGCAGCCCGATTGAGAGCAGCATCAGAGCGTGCCCGACGCCCCACCACCCGCCGAGGCGAACGGCACGGCGGGAGTCGCTGTCGTGGGCCGCCATCAGCGAGGTCACGGCGACGAGGTGGTCCGGGTCGGACGCATGGCGCAGGCCGAGGACGACCGCCAGCCCAAGCGCCACCAGCAGCGGCGCGCCCGCGAACAACCCCGTGATCCACGCATCGAGGTGCTCGAAAGGCCCGAAGAAAAGGTCGAAGCTCACCGGCTCCCCTCGCTTGCCGCCGGGGCGAGCTTATCTCCGCCGCGGCGAGCGATCAAGGCGCCTGCCGCCACGTCGGACCCGTGAGCCGTCCCGCATGGCGTCCGGAGCGCCAACCCGAGGCAGGAGGGCTCGCCAAAGGCCGCGCCGCCTCGCCGAGGTCTTGAAAGCTCGGGTGGGCGGTGATACGTTCGTGGACGGGTCGATCAAGGAGGAGTAGGGCGTGTGCCTGGCCATCCCCGGCCAGATTCTCGAAGTCGTCGATGAGTCGAATCGACTGGCGCGCGTCGACGTCGCAGGGGTCAAGCGAAACGTCAACATCGGCCTCCTCGACTCGGACGACCAGGGCGCCCAGCCCGGTGACTGGGTCTTGATCCACGTCGGCTTCGCGATCTCCAAGGTGGACGAGCAGGAGGCCGAGGCCACCCGCAGGCTGCTCGAGGGCATGGGAGCCGACTACGAGCAGGAGCTCGAGGAGTTGAAGGCGAGCGCGATCGAATGACCGGTGAGCCCTTCGCTCGGGCCGCGAGCCCGCCGGGACGGATGTGATGGCACCGCAGCCCGATCTCCGGTCCCAACCCTCTTGCGATCCGGAGGCGGGCTGCATCACCTGCGGCGACGTGGGGATCCCGATGAGGATCCTCGAGATCGACGCCCCGCGCGAGCTGGCGCTGTGCGCGGACGGGGACGATCGCCGCAGCACGGTCGAGATCGCGCTCGTCCGGCCGGTCGCGGTGGGCGACGAGTTGCTCGTCCACGCCGGCACGGCGATCACCAAGCTGAGGGGCCCGGCGGGCCTGGCATGAGGTTCGTCGACGAGTACCGCGACGCCGAGCTGGGCCGCGCGCTTGCGGGCCAGATCCTCTCCCTGGTCGAGCCCGGTCGCCACTACAAGCTGATGGAGGTGTGCGGGGGCCACACCCACTCGATCTACAAGTACGGGGTGGACGACCTGCTGCCCGAGAACGTGGAGCTCGTCCACGGGCCCGGCTGCCCAGTCTGCGTGATCCCGATGGGGCGGGTGGACGATGGGCTCGCGATGGCGATGCGCGAGGGCGTCATCTTCACCTGCTTCGGCGACATGATGCGCGTGCCGGGCTCCGAGCGAACGCTGCTCGACGCCAAGGCCGAGGGGGCGGACGTGCGGATGGTCTACTCGCCGCTCGATGCCCTGCGCATCGCCAAGGCCAACCCCGACCGCGAGGTGGTCTTCTTCGCGATCGGCTTCGAGACCACCGCCCCGTCCACCGCCCTGACGCTGAAGCGCGCCAAGGCCGAAGGGGTGCCCAACTTCTCGTGCATGTGCAACCACGTCACGATCGTCCCGCCGCTGCGCGCGCTGCTGGACTCGCCGGACCTGCGGCTGGACGGGTTCATCGGCCCCGGCCACGTGTCGACCATCGTGGGCGTGCGCCCGTTCGAGTTCATCCCGGCGGACTACGGGCGCCCGCTGGTCACCGCGGGCTTCGAGCCCTTGGACATCCTGCAGGCGATCCAGATGATCCTGGCGCAGCTCGCCTCCCGGCGCTGCGAGGTGGAGAACCAGTACAGGCGAGTCGTCCCCTACGAGGGAAACCGCGCCGCGCTGGCCGTCATGGCAGAGGTCTTCGAGCTGCGACCGCACTTCGAGTGGCGCGGGCTGGGCTTCATCACCCAGAGCGCGCTGAAGCTGTCGGAGGCGTACGCCGAGTTCGACGCCGAGCTTCGACACTTGGTGCCCGGGGTTCGCGTGGCCGATCCGAAGGCCTGCCAATGTGGCGAGGTGCTGAAGGGCGTGATCAAGCCGTGGGAGTGCAAGGTATTCGGCACCGCCTGCACGCCCGAGCACGCGATCGGCACCTGCATGGTCTCCCCAGAGGGGGCCTGCGCCGCCTACTACAACTTCGGCCGCTTCGCCCGCGAGAAGGAGCTGGTGTGACCTCGGTGCGGACCGGCCCCGGCCGCGAGCAGCGGATCCTCGAGATCATCGAGACCGCGCGGTCCAAGAAACCGAAGTTCACGGCCGACCACGTGACGATGGCCCACGGCGCCGGCGGCAAGGCCACCCAGACGCTGATCGAGGGCCTGCTGGCCCCGACCCTGGGGGGCGAGGCGCTGGCCGAGCTCGCCGACGCCGGGACGGTGGAGCTCGACGGCATGCGCCTGGCGATGACCACCGACACCTTCGTCGTCAGGCCGATCCGCTTCCCCGGCGGCTCGATCGGGAGCCTGGCCGTGAACGGGACCGTCAACGACCTCGCGGTGTCGGGGGCCCGGCCGGTGGCGCTCAGCGTCTCGCTGGTGCTGGAGGAGGGGCTGTCCGCCGGCGAGCTGCGCGCGGAGGCGGAGGCGATCGCCGAGGCCGCCCGGGCGGCGAAGGTCGAGGTGGTGACCGGCGACACGAAGGTGGTCGAGCGCGGCCTATGCGACTCGATGTACGTCTGCACCACCGGGCTCGGCCTGGTCGACGCGCGCGCGAGGCTCTCCCCCGCCTCCATCCGCCCCGGGGACCGGGTCCTGATCTCGGGCCCCGTCGGCGAGCACGGCACGGCGATCATGCTGGCCCGGGGCGAGCTGGGCCTCGACGCCGAGATCTCATCCGACAGCCGGCCTCTGTGGGGCGCCGCAGAGGCGCTGCTGGCCGCGGCAGGGCCGGACCTGCGCTGCATGCGCGACGCCACCCGCGGGGGGGTGGCCTCCGTGCTCAACGAGCTCGCCCGCTCATCGCAGGTCTCGATGCAGGTTCGCGAGGCAGACGTCCCGGTGCGCCCGGAGGTCAGCGGCGCCGCCGAGCTCCTGGGCATCGATCCGATGTACGTCGCGAACGAGGGCGTGCTGGTCGCCGTGGTCGCCCCAGAGGTCGCCGGCGAGGCGCTGGCGATCCTGCGGGCGGCCCCCGACTGCGGCGAAGCTGCGGAGATCGGCGAGGTCCGCACGGAGCCACCCGGAATGGTGCTGGTGGAGACCGCCTTCGGGGGGCGGCGAGTCATGGACCTCCTGGCCGGCGATCCCCTGCCGAGGATCTGCTGAGGGATCGGGATGCACGAGCTGTCGATAGCGGAAGCGGTGGTCCGGATCGCCAGCCGCCACGCCGCCGGCCGGCGCGTGCACCGGGTCGAGCTGAGGGTGGGGCACCTGCGCCAGGTCGTGCCCTCGGCGCTCGAGTTCGCCTTCGGCCTGGTCGCCGAGGGCACCCCGGTGGAGGGCGCCACGCTGGCGATCGAGGACGTGCCCGCGGAGGGACTGTGCCGCTCGTGCGGGACCCGAACCGTGATGACCGAGTTCCCACTCGCCTGCTCGCGCTGCGGCGGCCTGGACCTGGAGGTGGTCGCCGGAGAGGAGCTGGACGTGGACTCGCTGGAGCTTGAGGAGACGTTGGTGACCAGTGGAGGAGCGCGACATGGCAACTGAAGCGAGCGAAGCCGTTCAGCCGAGCCCCGCGGGCGTGGACGAGGTGCACATCCTCTGGATCTCGGAGGGGATGAGCTGCGACGGGGACTCGGTGTCGATCACCGCGGCCGGCCAGCCGAGCATCGAGGACGTCCTGCTGGGGGCGATCCCGGGGCTGCCGAAGGTGAACCTCCACAACAAGGTCCTCTCCCCCACCCTGGGCGGCGAGGAGTTCCTGACCCCGTTCCGCCAGGCGTTGCGGGACGAGCTCGACGCGCCGTTCGTGCTGGTGATCGAGGGGTCGATCCCGAACGAGCAGATCAACGGCGAGGGCTACTGGACCTCGTTCGGAAACGACGAGGCCACGGGCGAGCCGCTGACCCTGAACTGGTGGATCGACCGCCTGGCCCCGAAGGCGTGGGGCGTGATCGCGATCGGCACCTGCGCCACCTACGGTGGGATCCACGCGATGGCGGGCAACCCCACCGGCTGCATGGGGCTTGCCGACTACCTCGGCTGGGACTTCCGCTCGGCCGGCGGCCTGCCGATCGTCAACGTGCCCGGCTGCCCGGTGCAGCCGGAGAACTTCATGGAGACCCTGACCTGGCTGCTCTACCAGGCGGCCGGCCTGGCGCCGACGATCCCGCTGGATGACCAGCTTCGCCCGCAGTGGATCTTCGGCAAGACGGTCCACGAGGGCTGCGACCGGGCCGGCTACTACGAGCAGGGGGACTTCGCCGAGGACTACAACTCGCCGAAGTGCCAGGTGAAGATCGGCTGCTGGGGGCCGGTCGTCAACTGCAACGTGCCGAAGCGCGGCTGGATGGCGGGCATCGGCGGGTGCCCGAACGTGGGCGGCATCTGCATCGGGTGCACGATGCCGGGCTTTCCCGACAAGTTCATGCCGTTCATGGACGCCCCGCCCGGAGGTGGCCTGTCGTCGATGGTCTCGGGGGTCTACGGGCCCGCGATCCGAAAGCTGCGCGGGATCACCAACAGGACGGTCAACAAGGAGACGAAGTGGCGGCACAACCGGCCGGAGCTGACGACCGGATACGAGCCGCGGTGGGGCAACTAGCCGGAAACCGGACAAGCGAGCCTCGCAAGGAGCGCATCGAGAGGAGAGCCAGATGGCAGTCAGAGAGAAAGTGAAGCCGGAGGCCGGCAAGGTCGTGGACATGTCCTGGGACCCGATCACCAGGATCGTCGGCAACCTGGGCATCTACACGAAGATCGACTTCGACAACAACGAGGTCCTCTCGTGCAAGAGCACCTCTTCGCTGTTTCGCGGCTACAGCGTGTTCATGAAGGGCAAGGACCCGCGCGACGCCCACTTCATCACCAGCCGCATCTGCGGGATCTGCGGAGACAACCACGCGGTCTGCTCGTGCTACGCGCAGCAGATGGCCTATGGCGTCAAGCCCCCGCCGCTGGCCGAGTGGATCGTCAACCTCGGCGAGGCCGCCGAGTACATCTTCGATCACATCATCTTCCAGGACAACCTGGTGTTCGTCGACTTCTGTGAGCAGCTCGTCAAGGAGACCAATCCCAAGCTGCTGGCCAGGGCCGAGAAGACGGACGCTCCCCACGCCGAGCTCCACGGCTACCGGACGATCGCCGACATCATGCGCTCGTACAACCCGTTCACCGGCGAGACCTACAAGGAAGCCCTGCTGATGAGCCGGATCGGCCGGGAGATGATCTGCCTGATGGAGGGCCGTCACGTCCACCCCTCCACGATCTATCCCGGCGGAGTGGGGACGGTCGCGACGCCGACGCTCCTCACCGACTACCTGAGCCGGCTCCTGCGCTGCCTCGACTTCATCAAGAAGGCGGTGGCGATGAACGACGACGTGTTCGACTTCTTCTACGAGGCCCTGCCGGGCTACGAGGAGGTCGGCAGGCGGCGGATCCTCCTGGGCTGCTGGGGCGCCTGGAACAACCCCGACCACGTCAACTACCGCTACCAGGACATGGACGACTGGGGCAACGAGATGTTCGTGACCCCGGGCGTGGTCGTGGACGGCGAGCTGGTGACGACCAATTTGGTGGACATCAACCTGGGGATCCGGATCCTGCTGGGCAGCTCCTACTACGAGGACTGGGTGGGCGAGGAGACGTTCGTCGAGCAAGACCCGCTCGGGAATCCGGTGGACAAGCGCCATCCGTGGAACCAGACCACGATCCCCAAGCCCCAGAAGCGCGACCTCGAGAGCGGCAACTACAGCTGGGTAATGAGCCCGCGCTGGTACGACAAGCGCACCGGCGACCACCTGGCGCTCGACACCGGCGGCGGTGCCCTGGCCAGGCTATGGGCGACCGCGCTGGCGAACAAGGTACATACGCCGTTCGTCAGGGCTACGGGGCAGAGCGTGGAGATCAACCTCCCGAAGACCCCCAACACCGCCGAGCAGACCCTGGAGTGGAAGGTCCCGCAGTGGTCGAACGCGATCGAGCGCGACCGCGCCCGGATCTACTTCGTCGCCTACTCGGCCGGAATGGCGCTTCACTTCCTCGACCGGGCCTTCGACGAGATCAGGGCCGGCCATACGAAGGTGTTCGAGGACTTCGAGGTCCCCGACGAGTCGATCGGCTGCGGTTTCCACGAGGCGGTTCGGGGCGTCCTCTCGCATCACCTGGTGATTCGCGACGGCAAGATCGCCAACTACCACCCCTATCCGCCGACGCCCTGGAACGGAAGCCCCACGGACTCCTTCGGGACTCCGGGTCCCTACGAGGACGCAGTCATGGGACAGCCGATCTTCGAGGAGAACGGCCCGGACGAGTTCCGCGGCATCGACGTGATGCGCGCCGTGCGCAGCTTCGATCCGTGCCTGCCCTGCGGTGTCCACATGTATCTCGGCAAGGGCAAGACGATCAGGCAGGTGCACTCGCCGATGTTCGGCGAGCACGCCTGAGCTCCGTTGGACGACGCGGCCGCACGCGAACGGGTAGCCCGGGTCGAGGCGCTGCTCGAGGAGATCGAGTCGCTGCAGGACCCCGAGGCCCGCGAGAAGGCGCTCGACGCCATCCAGGCGCTCCTGGACCTGTACGGAGAGGGGCTTGACCGCCTGGTCTCGCGGGTCGCGGCCCGCGACGACGGCGGCCTGGCGCGCGAGCTGGCCGACGACGAGCTCGTCTCGCACCTCCTCCTGCTCCACGACCTCCACCCGGTGCCGACGACGGCGCGGGTGCGGGCCGCGCTCGAGGAGGTGCGCCCCTACCTCGAGTCACACGGCGGCGACGTCGAGTTGATCGAGGTGACCGGCGACACGGTGCGGTTGAAGCTGGACGGAAGCTGCCAGGGCTGCCCGTCGTCGGCGGTGACCCTGAAGCTGGCGATCGAGAACGAGATCCGCAAGGCGGCCCCGGAGATCGAGGAGATCGTCGCCGAGGGCGCCGCGGCTGCGGCCCCGCGGCCGCAGCTCCTGCAGATCGAGTTGCCGGCCGGCGGCGATGCGCCGCGGCGGGATGGCGGGCAGGGAGCCTGGGAGATCGCGGGCTCGAAGCCCGAGCTGTCGGGCCCGGCTCGGGCGCCGCTTTCCAGGCGGGTAGCGGGAGAGGAGCTCCTGTTCCTCGCCGTCGAGGACGAGGTCTACGCCTACCGGCCTGCGTGCCCGGCGTGCGGCGCCTCGCTCGCCGGCGGCGCCGTGGACGGCGCGGAGCTGGCCTGCGGCGAGTGCGGGCACAGCTTCGACGTGGTGCACGCCGGCAGGTCGCTGCACGCCTCCGACCTCCACCTCGACCCGGTGCCCCTGCTCGTCGACGACGGGGGCGTGGTCAAGGTGGCGACCGCGACCCCGGCCTGACCATGCGGGGACGAAACGCCACCTCCGGCTCGCCCGCGCTTCGCCGCCTCGTGAAGGAGGGACGCCGGGCCGCGTCTCCCTCCACCGAGTCGCCGGCATGCGAGCTCTGCGGGGGGCAGATGCCCAGCGAGCATCGGCACCTTCTCGACCTCTCGAGCCGAGAGCTTTTGTGCGCCTGCCGCGCATGCTCCCTGCTGTTCGACCGCGACGCCGCGGGCGGCGGGCACTACCGGCTGGTGCCGGACAGGCGGCTGCGGCTGGACGGATTCGAGCTCGCCGACGAGGTCTGGGACCGCCTGCGAATCCCCGTGGGAATCGCGTTCTTTCACTTCGACTCCCGCGAGGATCGAATGACGGCCCACTACCCGAGCCCGATGGGGCCAACCGAGTCGCTGCTCGGCCTGGAGGCCTGGGAAGCGGTTCAGGCGGCCAACCCAGTGCTGGCGACGATGGAGCCGGACGTGGAGGTGCTGCTCGTCAACCGGGCGAAGGGCGAGCGGCGACACTGGCTGGTCCCGATCGAGGACGCCTACGCACTGGTGGCCGTGGTGCGCACGCACTGGCGCGGGTTCACCGGGGGCGGCGAGGTCTGGGCGCAGATCGCGGGGTTCTTCGACGAGCTCGACCGGCGCGCGGCGCCCGGCGAGGACGGGCCGAAGGCGAGAGACGACGAGGTCGTGGCGTCCGCCGCGACGGAAAGGGGATCAGGATGCTGAGGAAGAAGGGCAAGGTCCCGGCGGATCTCCCGGCGCACACGCCGGGCATCAAGCAGGGAAACAAGCCCGGCAGCTACGACAGCATGCCCGGCCACAACCCCGACGGCACCTCGACGGCCGAGCGCTCGACCGGGATCAACGCGAAGGCCAGGGAGCCGATCGACCCGAGCATGCCCAACCTCTCCCCCGGATAGCCCATGGCGAGCGCAGGAGCCCCCCGGCTGCGAGCCGAAGCGATCCCCGAGCTGGCGTTCACGGTCGAGGACGCAGCCGGCCTCGAGCACGCCGCGGTGCCGACGGTCCGGTTGCGGCTCGGGGTGGGGGCGCGGGGCGACGAGGCGATCCGCTCCATCCTCCTCGACGTCCAGGTCCAGATCGCGGCGCGACGCCGCTCCTACGGCGGCCTCGCGCAGGAGCGGCTGTCCGACCTCTTCGGCACGCCCGAGAGATGGGGCGAGACGCTTCGGACCCTGCCGTGGCTGCGGACGACCTGCGTGGTCCCAGCCTTCACCGCGAGCACCACGGTCGAGGTCGACCTCCCGCTGACCTACGACCTGGAAGTGAGCGCCTCGCGGTACCTGCAGGCGCTCGACGACGGCGTCGTTCCGTTGGAGCTCCTGTTCAGCGGGACGATCTTCTACACCGCCTCCGACGGGCGGCTTCAGGCGGCCCTGATCCCGTGGACCCACGAGGTGGAGCACGCCCTGCCGGTAGCGGTGTGGCGCGAGACGATGGACCGCCACTTCCCCAATTCCGCCTGGCTGCGCCTCGGTCGCGACACTTACGACCGGCTTCTGCGCTACCGCTCGCGCGCGGCGCTGCCGAGCTGGGAGCGGGCGATCGAATCCCTGCTCGATCGCGAGGAGGCGTGATGGACCCGATCCGGCAGATCGCCGACGCGGTCCTGTACGAGGGCTACATCCTGTGGCCGTACCGGCGTTCGGCGCTCAAGAACCGGCAGCGCTGGACGTTCGGGGGCGTGTATCCCCGCGGCCACAGCGAAGGCCGCGAGGACGACCCGTGGACGATGCGCACGGAATGCCTGCTGGAGGCGCAGGACGACGTCCGTTTGGAGGCCCGGGTTCGCTTCCTCCAGGTCGTCCGGCGCCGAATCCGGCCGGCGGCCGGCGCCACGCGCTTCGTCGACGAGCTGGAGGTCGACGGCAACCGGCACCTCGCGTGGGAGGAGGCGCGGGAGCGCGAGGTGCTCGCGACCGACCTCGGCAGGCTCGAGCTGCTCGAGGGGCGGCGTGTCCCGATCGAGATCGCCGCCGGCGAGGAGCGCGAGGAGCTGCACGACTCCCGCGGCGAGGTCGCGGGGGCCTTCGTGCGGACGTGGCACCGTCTCGGCGGGGCGGTCCACGTTGGCGCAACCGCCATGGGGCCCGGCCTGCTGCGCGTGCGGGTGTCGGTGGAGAACGAGACACCCTGGCCGGGGGGCGACAGAGCAGACGCGGTGCGGCGCAGCTTCTGCTCCACCCACACGACGCTTCACGTCACCGGCGGGTCGTTCGTCTCGCTGACCGACCCCCCCGAACCGCTGCGCGCGGAGGCGGCGGCATGCCGCAACGAAGGGACTTGGCCGGTGCTGGTCGGCGAGGCGGGCGAGACCCACACCATGCTCTCGTCCCCGATCATCCTCGAGGACTACCCGAGGATCGCACCAGAGAGCCCGGGCGACTTGTTCGACGGGTCCGAGATCGACCAGCTCCTCACCTTGAGCATCCTCAGCCTCACCGACGAGGAGAAGGACGAGATGCGGGGCAGCGACCCCCGGGCCCGCGAGATCCTCGAGCGAACCCAGAGCCTGTCCGAGGACGAGCTGATGAGGCTCCACGGGACGATCCGCGAGATCGGGATGCGGCGACGGTGAGCGGCCGACCCGGTTACTGGGAGGAGCTCGAGCGGCCCGGCCCGGACACCGTGACCGTGCGCGGGGCCGAGCTGCGGCGAGGCAGCCGCGTGCTCCTGCACCCCCGCGCCGGAGGCGACGTCTTCGACCTGGTCCTGGAAGGACGGGCCGCCGTGATCGAGGGGATCGAGCAGAGCACGGAGGGGGAGATCCAGCTCGCGGTCACGGTGGAGGACGACCCGGGCCGCGACCTGGGCGCCCAGCGCCAGCCGGGCCACCGGTTCTTCTTTGCCCCCGAGGAGGTGGAGCCGATCGCCTCCGAGCCCGCGACGGCGTCCGGCCAGGCCCGGGTGCTCGTCGCCGGGATCGGCAACGTCTTCCTGGGCGACGACGGATTCGGCGTCGCCCTGGCCGATCGCCTGTCCAGAGGCGAGCTGCCCCCGGCCGTCGAGGTGGTGGACTTCGGGATCCGCGGGATGGACCTTGCCTACGCGTTGCACGACGGCTACGAGGCGGTGGTCCTCCTGGACGCGACTCCCCGCGGGGAGGCCCCGGGGACTCTGTACGTGATCGAGCCGGAGGCGGACGAGGACGCCCTGGCCATCGACACCCACGGCATGGACCCGGTGAAGGTGCTGGCGCTTGCCCGCAGCCTCGGGGACGGGCGGCTGCCGCGCGTATTCGTAGTCGGCTGCGAGCCGCAGACGAGCGTGGACGTGAGC
The DNA here is from genome assembly GCA_044867785.1 of Candidatus Rokuibacteriota bacterium. Classification (GTDB taxonomy): domain Bacteria; phylum Methylomirabilota; class Methylomirabilia; order Rokubacteriales; family DASRDR01; genus DASRDR01. The sequence continues at coordinate 15,841 of JBIOVM010000191.1, forward strand.
GATGATGTCGTCGTGGCGGAGCTCTCGGAGCCCGTTCGCGCGGCACTCGACGAGGCCACCCGGCTCACGGAGAGGCTCGTGAAGGAGCTGATGGAGACAGCCAGGAGGTGACGCAATGAACGAGATCCGGATCGGACAAAAGGGCCAGCTCATCATGCTGCTGGCCGTGCTCGGGGCCGTGGCGGCCACGATCGCCGCCCAGCTACCGGAGATCCAGCGGTACCTGAAGGTCCGCTCGATGTAGGACGGGAGCCATGCACCGCACCAAGATCAGGGTCGCCGAGGGGGCCCTGGACGCGAACGACACCATCGCCCGCGCCAACCGCGACGACTTCGAGCGCGCCGCGGTGAGCGTCGTCAACCTGATGAGCGCCCCGGGGGCCGGGAAGACCTCGCTCCTGGTCCGGGCGATCGAGGGGCTCGACGGGATGCGCGTGGGCGTGCTGGAGGGAGACGTGCAGGGAAGCCTCGACGCCGACCGGATCGCCCACCTGCACGTCCCGGTGACCCAGCTCAACACGGACCCCGGCTTCGGCGGCGAGTGACACCTGGACGCCAACATGGTGCGGTCGGCGATCCCTTCGCTGCCGCTCGAGGAGATCGATCTCCTGGTGATCGAGAACGTGGGCAACCTCGTCTGCCCGGCGGAGTTCAAAGTGGGCGAGGACGTCCGGGTGATGGTGGCCTCGGTGGCCGAAGGCGAGGACAAGCCCCTGAAGTACCCGCTCATGTTCAGGACCTGCGACCTGGTCCTGATCAACAAGGTCGACCTTCTCCCCCACCTGGACTTCGACCTCGATCGATTCCTGGACAACCTGGACCAGGTGCATCCCGGGGTCGAGCGCATGCAGGTGAGCGCGCGGACCGGTGACGGCGTCCATGAGTGGCGCGAGTGGCTGGCGCGGGTGCCGGAGCGGGCGCGTGCCGCCGCCTAGCCAGCTCACCGCCGGGCCAGGATCCCTCGGAGACCCCGAAGGAAACCCAAGCGGGATCGCCGGGGCCTCGCGCCGGATCGACGAGTTGGCCTGCGCGCGCACCGAGGCGAATCGGAGCTTTTTCGACGCGGAGGCTGAGCGGCTGGCCCGCTGCTGCCACAGGATGGCGGAGCGCTTTGCCCGCGGCGGCAGGCTGGTGGCCCTCGGCCGCACGCCGACCGCGCGCTCGGACGCTCGCCACGTGGCGGTCGAGTTCGTGCATCCGGTGATCGTCGGCAAGCGTGCGCTGCCGGCCATCGGACTGGCCGGCGAGGGTGGATCGCTGCGGGCCCAGGCGGAGGTGGTCGCCCGGCCGGACGACATCGCGATCGCGTACGGCATCGGCGAGGACGAGACCGGGGACACCGGGGAGGCCCTGGCCCTGGCTCGCGGGCGAGGGTGCCTGACGGTCGCGTTCGAGCCGAGCGGCGCCGAGTGGGCTTTCGAGCCGCCGGGACGCGACCCCTTCGTCCGCCAGGAGCTGGCCGAGACCATGTATCACGTCCTCTGGGAGCTGGTTCACGTGTTCTTCGAGCATCGCGGCCTGCTGGGCGGCCGCGAGGCCGGCCCCGTGCACGACGCTGGGGCCGCCGGCTTCCTCTATCCGTTCCTGTCTGAGGGCGAGCGCGACCTCGGAGCCGTGGTCGATGACGTGAGCCGCTCGATCCTGATGAAGTCCGAGGAGGTCGGCGCGCTGCGAGAGCAGACGCTGACCGACCACCGGGGGACGCTGCTCGGCGCCGCCCGGGAGCTGCGCCGGCGCTTCGACGCCGGGGGGACGTTGCTGGCGTTCGGCAACGGCGGCTCGGCGACGGACGCCATGGACGTGGTCGCGGACTTCCGTGGAGCCCCCGCGCGAGCCGGGGGCGCCGGCGATCGGCAGTGGCCCGCTCGCCCGGCCATCGACCTCACCGAGGACAGCGCCATCCTGACCGCGATCGCCAACGACATCGGGGTCGAGGAGGTCTTCCAGCGCCAGGTGATCGCCTACGGCGAAGCTGGTGACGCCGCCCTGGCCCTGTCCACGAGCGGCAACTCGCAGAACATCGTCGAGGCCCTCGCCGAGGCCAGGCGGCGTGGCCTGCTGACGATCGCGCTGGTCGGCTACGACGGCGGCCGGATCGCCGACGAGCGCCTCGCGGACCACGTGGTGGTGACGCGATCGCAGCACATCCCGCGCATCCAGGAGGCGCAGGCGAGCGCCTACCACGCGCTCCGCGAGCTGGTCGAGATCGCCTCCGAGCCGGGCTAGCCGTGAGCTCGCGAACGGAGCCCGCAGCGGCGACCGGGCACCGACGGGTCGCGGCGCGGGTCGAGGGGACCGTTCAGGGGGTGGGATTTCGGCCCTACGTGTTCCGGCTGGCGACCTCGCTCGAGCTGGCCGGCTTCATCCTCAACGACGGGCGCGGTGTCCTGCTCGAAGTCGAGGGGCCGCCGGGACGGGTCGAGGATTTCCTCGGCCGCCTTCCGAGCGAGGCCCCGCCGCTCGCCGCGGTGGAGGCCGTGGTCGCCGAGGAGGCCCCCGTCACGGGCGAGCGCGGTTTCCGGATCGTCGACTCGGGGCTCGCGGGACGGCCCGACGCGCTGGTGTCCCCCGACGCCGCGACCTGCGTCGAGTGCCTGGCGGAGCTCTTCGATCCGACCGACCGCCGCCACCGCTACCCGTTCGTCAACTGCACCAACTGCGGCCCGCGGTTCACGATCATCCGCGGCGTCCCGTACGACCGGGCGTTGACGACGATGGCGTCGTTTCCGATGTGCGCCGACTGCCGGGCGGAGTACGAGGACCCGCGGGACCGACGCTTCCACGCCGAGCCGATCGCCTGTCCGGCATGCGGCCCCCGGTTGCGTCTTCTCGACCGCGACGGTCGAGAGCTGCCCGCCGACGGCAACGGCGATCCGATCGAGGCCGCCGCCGCGGACATCGGGGCCGGGAGGGTCGTCGCGATCAAGGGACTCGGGGGCTACCACCTGGCGTGCCGCGCCGACGACGAGGCGGCGGTATCGGCCCTGCGCTCGCGAAAGCACCGCGAGGACAAGCCGTTCGCGCTGATGGCGCCCGACCTGGCCGCGGCGAGGCAACTCGTGGAGCTGACGGCGGAAGAGGCGGCGCTCCTGGTCGGTCGCGAGTGCCCGATCGTGATCGCGCGCCGGCGAGACGGCGCCGAGGTGGCGCCGAGCGTCGCCCCCCTCTCGCGCGACCTGGGGGTGATGCTCCCCTACACGCCGCTACACCACCTGCTGCTGGCCGACGCCGCGACCACGCTCGTGATGACCTCGGGCAACGTCTCAGACGAGCCGATCGCCTACCGCGACGACGAGGCCGTCCGCCGGCTGTCCGCGATCGCCGACCTGTTCTGTGTACACGACCGCCCCATCCACATGCGCACCGACGACTCGGTGGTGCGAGCGCTCGACCCGGCGCTTCAGCACCGTCCCATCCTGTTGCGACGGTCGCGAGGGTACGTCCCCGAGAGCATCGACCTGCCACTGGAGGCATCCAAGCCGCTACTCGGCTGCGGCGCCGAGTTGAAGAACGCCTTCTGCCTCGTCAAGGGCCGCCGCGCCTGGGTGGGCCACCACGTCGGCGACCTCAAGAACTACGAGACCCTGCGCTCGTTCGCCGAGGGAATCGAGCACTTCGAGCGCCTGTTCGCCGTCGAGCCAGAGGGGATCGCCCACGACCTCCATCCCGACTACCTGTCCACCCGATACGCGCTCGAGCGCGAGGGAGCCGAGGTGGTGAGCGTGCAGCACCATCACGCGCACCTGGCGGCCTGCCTGGCCGAGCACGGCCACGAGGGCCCGGCCATCGGGGCGATCTACGACGGGACCGGCTACGGGCCCGACGGGACGATCTGGGGCGGCGAGGTCCTCGTGGGAGGCCTGGCGGGCTACGAGCGTGCCGCGTCCCTGTTCCCGGTTCGGCTGCCGGGCGGCGAGGCCGCGATCCGCGAGCCCTGGCGGATGGCCTGTGCATGGCTTGTGGCCGCCGGCGACGGCGCGGCGCCTCCGATCCCGGAGCCGCTGCGGGACCGAATCGACCCGGCGGCCTGGGGCGCGGTCGCTCGATTGGCGCAGGGCGGCCCGGGCTCCCCGCTCACGAGCAGCGTCGGCCGGCTGTTCGACGCCGTGGCGGCGCTGTGCGGGGTCCGCCTTCGGGTCAACTACGAGGGCCAGGCGGCCGCGGAGCTGGAGGGGCTCTCGAACCCGGCCGAACGCGATCCGTATCCCCTGCCGCTCACGGAGGCCCGTGGTGACTCCGTCGAGGGCCTCCTGACCCTGGATGCTCGTGAGACGATTGCGGCGATCGTGGATGAGCTGCGACGAGGCGCCGGAGTTGGCCGAGTCGGCGGCAGGTTCCACGCGGCGCTGGCGCGCGCCACCGCCGAGGCCTGCCGTCGCGAGGCCGAACGGGCGGGCACCGATCTGGTCGTCCTGTCCGGCGGCGTGTTTCAGAACCGGCTGCTGCTGGAGCGGACGTGGGCGCTCCTCGATCGGGTCGGGCTGCGCGTCCTGGTGCCGGAGCGGCTGCCGCCCAACGACGGCGGGATCGCCTACGGGCAGGTGGCGGTCGCCGCGGCGCGCCTTCGCCGGGGCTAGCCGGCGCGGGCGGCGAGCGCGGTCCTGATCTCCTTCGGGAGCATGAACCGGACGTCCTCGTCCACGGTCCTCAGCTCCGAGACCTCCTGTGTGCCTCGGGAGCGAAAGAACTCGACCAGCTGCTCGACCAGCTCCTCGGGCGCGCTCGCCCCGGAGGTGATGCCGACGGTCTCCACCCCGTCGAGCCACTGCTCCCGCACCTGACGCGAGTTGTCGATCAGGTACGAGCTCGTGCCGAGCTCGCGCGCCACCTCGACCAGCCGATTGGAGTTCGAGGAGTTGGTCGAGCCGATCACCAGGACCAGGTCGCACTCCCGCGCAAGCTGCTTGACGGCGATCTGGCGGTTGGTGGTCGCGTAACAGATGTCGTCGGACTTCGGCCCGACGACCTTGGGGAACTTGCGCCGCAGTCGGGCGATGATCTCGAGGGTCTCGTCGACCGACAGCGTCGTCTGGGTGATGTAGGCAACCCGCTCCGGGTCGGGAACCTCCAGCGAGTCCACGTCGTCGGCCGTCTGCACCAGCACGATGCTGTCCGGCGCCTCGCCAGTGGTGCCCTCCACCTCCTCGTGCCCCTCGTGCCCGATGAGGACGATCGTGTAGCCCTGCTCGGCGAACTTGCGCGCCTCGACGTGGACCTTGGTCACCAAGGGACAGGTGGCGTCGATCGTGCGCAGCCGCCGCCGGCGCGCGTTGTCGTGCACCATCGGCGCGACTCCGTGCGCCGAGAACACGACCAGCTCGCCCTCCGGCACCTCGGTCTCCTGGTCCACGAAGATCGCTCCGCGGTCGGCGAGCTGGCGAACGACGTGCTTGTTGTGCACGATCTCCTTGCGCACGTACACCGGCGGGCCATGGAGCTCCAGCGCCTCCTCGACCGCCTGCACGGCGCGGTCGACGCCGGCGCAATACCCTCGCGGGGCGGCGAGCAGCACGCGCCTTGGGGCGGCGCGTTCGACGGTCGAAGCCGCGGAAGCCATGCCACCCGAAGGGTAGCGACGGCCCGAGAGGCTCCCACCCGGGGCGCCGAGAGGAAGACGGGCTACGGGATCGCGGGCAGCGCGGCCAGCGCCGGCTCGCCCACGGCGTCGAGGCTCGAGGCGCAGACGTGCCGCAGGTCGTCCTGGGGCGTGTGCCACCAATCTCCGGGGACCGGGCCCGGCCCGAACGCGAAGTCGATCAGGTCCACGGACGGAACGCCGGCGGCCAAGAACGGGCTGTGGTCGTCGATCACGGGCGGCGCCGTGCCCACGAAGGGCCGCCCGTCGTCGGTGAGGTCGCGCGCGGCGTCGGCGAACATCCGGTACAGGGCGCCGTCGGAGTTCCCCTCGCGGGGGACGGCCAGGTCGCAGTCGCCGACCATGTCGAACAGGACCATGGCCCGGATCTCGTCCAGCGGCGGAGAGCCGTAGGCGCCCCCCCGGCGCGCGTAGCGGACGAACTGGCGGCTGCCTCTGGCGCCGCCGAGGTCGAAGGGGCGCTCGCCGCGCGGCTCCTCGGCGTCGAAGAACACCAGGTCGACGGCGGGCCCATCGAGCCGCGGCGGAAGGGCCCTCGCCAACTCCAGCAGGACGGCGACCCCCGACGCACCGTCGTTCGCGCCGACGAAGGCGGGCACGTCCTCCGTGTCGTGGTGGGCGCCGACGACCACCGTTCCGTGCCCGCGGCCCGGAATCCGCGCCACGACGTTTCGAAGCGGCCGCTGCACGCGAACCCGCGAGACGCCTGCGCCTCGAAGCCGCCGCTCGATCAGCTCCACCTCGTCGCGGCTCGCCGCCGACCCGCTCACCCGCGGGCCGAGCGCGACCTGGGCCCGCAGGTCGCGAAAGGCGCGCTCCGCGTCGAAGCGGTCGTGCTTCTGCGGAGGCGCCTCGTCCTCGGAGCCTCGGCCACACCCGGCCAGCACGGCGAGCACGAGGAACGGGGCCAACCCTCGCATTCGGTCGAGGCTATAGGGATGACTCGCCGGTTCGGCTGCACTAGGGTTGAAGCGATGGCCCAGGGTCACATGGAACGCCTGAGCTCGGTGGACTTCTCGTTCCTGACCAACGAGAGCTCCTCCAACCACATGCACGTGGGAGGCATCCTCATCTTCGAGGGCCCTCCCCCGGCCTACGACGACCTGCTCGAGCACATCCGCAGCCGCCTTCACCTGGTCCCGCGCTTTCGGCAGAAGCTCGCGCACCCACCGGCGCAGACCGGCCGCCCGTTCTGGGTGGACGATCCCAACTTCAACCTCGCCTACCACGTACGTCACTCGGCGCTTCCCGCACCCGGCTCGGAGGAGCAGCTGCGCCTGATGGCCGCCCGGGTCTTCTCCCAGCAGCTCGACCGGACCAAGCCCCTATGGGAGCTCTGGCTGGTCCAGGGGCTGACCCGAAAGCGCTTCGCGTTGATCACCAAGACGCACCACGCTCTGGTCGACGGGATCTCGGGGGTGGACATCGCCACGGTCCTGTTCGACACCAAGCCGGTGCCACAGCCCGCCGAGCACGATCACGACTGGGTTCCCCATCCCGAGCCCTCGCAGGCCTCGATGGCGGCGAAGGGGATCGGCGGCGTGCTCGGCGCGCCGGTGAGATTCGCCCGCCGGGTCGAGCGCGCGATCGAGCACCCTCGCGCGACCGCGCGGCAGGTCGCCGAAGCGGTGGAAGGAGTTGGCGAGATCGGCTGGGCGTTCGCCAACCCGGCCCCGAAGCTGCCGCTGAACGTCGAGGTCGGCTCGCATCGCCGCTTCGCCTGGGTCCGCAGCGATCTGGGGCAGATGAAGCGGATCAAGAACGAGCTCGGGGGGACCGTCAACGACGTCGTCCTCGCCGTGGTGGCGGGTGCCGTTCGCGAATGGCTCCGCCATCGGGGCATCCGCACGGAGGGACTCGAGATGCGAGCGCAGGTCCCGGTTTCGATCCGCGCCGAGGACGAGCACGGTCAGCTCGGCAACCGGCTGGCCGTGATGCGCGCCCCGCTGCCCGTCTACATCGAGGACCCAGTGCGCCGGCTGCAGACCGTCAGCAGGGCCATGCAGGGGCTGAAGCACTCCAAGCAGGCGCTCGGAGCCGAGGTGATCACGCGGTTCAACGACTTCGCCCCCCCAACCCTGCTGGCGCAGGCCGCGCGGATCAACTTCTCCACCCGCCTGTTCAACCTCGTGGTGACCAACGTGCCAGGGCCCCAGATACCCCTCTACGTCCTGGGCCGCGAGCTGGAGGACATCTTCCCGGTGGGCTTCCTGCCGCCGAACCAGGCGTTGTTCGTGGCGATCATGAGCTACAACGGAGGCGTCAACTTCGGGCTGCTGGCCGACTACGACTCGATGGACGACGTGGACCTGATCGCCCAGGGGATCGAGCGTTCGATCGCCGAGCTGGCCGAGGCAGCCGAAGCGGCCGGGCGAGCCGCGGAGGCAGCGCCGGCGGGAACCTAGCCGCCGGCCTCCTCGTAGAGCCGCTGTGCAACGGTGCCCTGATAGGGGCCGTAGAGGCTGTTCGGCTGGCCCCGATAGCCGTAGCTGGTGACGGAGGCGACGTAGCGGCGGTCGCCCCGCCGAATCATCCAGCCGCCGCCGCTGGCGCCGGCGGTCATGTCGCACGAGATCCGCAGGGGAACGGGTGGGCCGGCCGCCGGGTCCCCGCCGCGGTAGCGCGATCGGCAGACGAACAGGTGGCGCCCGTCGAACTCGGCCGGCGGCCGCTCCGCCGGGTAGCCGAAGGCGCTGTAGATCTTGTCGCGCGCCTGCCGGAAGGCGATCCGCCGCGCGCCGATCGCCTCCTGGAGGTGCCGTGAGCTGCGGGTCGCGACCACGGCGGCGCCGAAGTCGAAGGCGGCATCGCCGCCGCTCAGGGGGCCGCGCCCGCCCCATTGCGGCGTCGTGGCCAGACTGGTCGCGGGCCATTCCCCGAAGGGGCTTCGCCCGCCCCGGTAGCCGGGCACGAACTCCCAGTTCGTCGCGAAAACCGGTCCGGCGGGGCCTGGGTCGGAGACGCAGTGCCCCGCGGTCCACACCAGGCTGCGGCTTGGCGAGCGCACGGCGGTGGCCGAGCAGCTGTAGTCCCACAGCCCGAGGGTGAAGAAGACCCTGCCGTGGGTGCGGAACGGAAAGGCGCTCGTCGTCGAGACTTCGCGGTGAAGGCTGGATCGTCTTCGGGCGCTTCGCGCGCGACGGCTCAGATGCGGAGGCTCGCGCAGGACGGCCAAGCGGGGGGTCGTCATCTCCGCGGCCTGCGCGGCCCGCATCCGGTGCGGCGTCCAGTAGCGTCGAACGGTCCGCGGAGCCTGCCGCAGCGGCTCGATGGACGGCGTCGAGCGGGTCGCAAGCCCACCTGCGCTTGACGTGCCGAGGGCGAAGGCCACGCAAGTTGACGTGGCGAACGCGACCCAGATCCTTCTCCCCCTCAGCGCCGGCTCGCGCATGCGCTCACTGTAGAGGCGCGGGCAGACCGCGGGACCCGACGGTCCAAGACCCCGGCGCGACCGGATCACCCGCTGGGCGTACCATTCCCCGATCGGGCAGCGGAACCCAACGAGGCGAGGGAGACGGCCGTGAGCGGCGAGGGACCGGGCAACCGTCAGACGACGCAGTTCCACTACCACCTCGAGCTGACGCCGGCCCAGCTCAAGATCACTCACACGGCCTTGCGATCCCTACGGGACTCCTTCGGCCACGAGCAGCCCGACGTCTCCAAGACGATCCAGGAGGTGCTCGACAAGCTCCCCGACGATCACGCGATTCGAGCGATCCAGCTCGATCGGGAGATCGAGCGGCAGCTCACGGGTTCCGAGCCCAGTGGCGACGAGCCCCCCACCGCCGCCTAGGAATGCGGGAGCGCGTTCGGCGTTGCAGGGCGGTCGATCTTCCGCAAGGATTGGGCTTCGCAGGGGGGATCGAGAGACGTGGCCAACCCGATTCGTGATCTGAATGTCCGCGCGATGAGGTTCCTCCGCGGGGAGCCGACGGAGCCGGACTGGTCGCCCGTGCAGGGCCACCGGGACCTGGTCAGCATCCCCCAGGACGAGGCCGAGGCGATGGTCGACGCGCTGGCGACGGAGGCCCGCGCGCAGCTCGAGAGCGGCGAGCTCGACGGCGAGGTCGCGAACGCGCTGGCCAGGGGGCTCCAGCTCATCACCGGACGGGAGCCGCCGACGGACCAAGCTGCGGCCACCGCCACGTCGGTGGCCGGGTTCGGCTACCTGTCCCGGGTCGCGGAATGGGAGCGGCTCGCGACCGCCCGGCGGATGGACGGGTGGATGGTCTCCGGCCTGCGGGGAGCGGTCCGCGCGAGCGTCGCGGAGGAGCTCGAGGACGCGGCTGACGCAAACCGCAGCTATTACGACGCGCTCGGCGAGGTAACCGCCTTCTTCGTGGGACGCGAGCCCCTCGACGTCCCCTACGACGCAGCGGAGGGGTTCGCGCTCATGTGGACGATTCCCGGCACGGGGGGGGAGGTCAGGGCGCTGCTCAGGGAAAGGACGCTCAAGATGGCCGTCGAGCGCTCGGCCCCCGGGGCCTCGAATCCCGACGGCGCACCCGAGGGAGCCGGCGTCGAGGTCCTCCGGCGCGTGTGGAAGTACGGCTTCGTCCTGCGAAGCTTCGAGGAGTTCTTCTGGGAGGGGTAGGACGCGCGCCCGCCGCAGCGGATCAAACTCAGCGTCTAGTTCGCCGGGCGTCCACAGACCGTAAGCGGGCGGGTGGAGAGGACGAGCAGGCGCCAAGGGACTTCCGGAGCCCCTCCACGCGACGGCGCCAGGGTCGCGACGCTCGCCTCGGGGACGTCGAGCGGCACGCCGGGCCGATCGGAGAACCGGCCGAGGCGAACGACGGGAAGATCGCCTGGCGACCCGGACTTAAGGGTCACACCGCCGGGTGGCAGCTCAACCGTGGCCAGCGCTGGTGCTCCAGAGGCCACGGTCGCCCTCGATGAGCCGGTTCGCCGGGGCTCGAGGCGAAGGCAATCCCCGCCCGATCTTCGTTCGACTCCGGGCGCGGCGGTGACGCGCGGGAGCGGCCCGCTGGGGCCCTCGCCACCGGGTTGGAGCCGCGCCCGCACCAGCGCTGACAACAGTCGATCGGCACGCTCGCGGTCCGGTTCCGGTGCCTCGAGGAGCTCGCCTGGGGTCAAAGCGGGCGACCCGAACGAATCGCGGATGCGGTAGTAGACCCCCGCCTTTCGAGATAGGAGGGAAGATAGCGACGCGGAAGCGGACAATGGAGGAGCGACGGAAGGAGCCTGGGTCAAAGCCCCGATTCCCAACGGCTGACCGAGGGTGGGCGGTGGTGGGCGAAACGCGCCGCGCCCAACGTCCAGGACACCAAGCTCCACCCGAAGCTCGCCCGAGGTGGCGGCATATGCCCGGGCCTTTTCGTGCAGAGTCTGCAGGTTGGAGACCATGCTGACGATGAACAGCGCCCCGATGCCGGCGATGACCCACCCCCGCGTCGCGCCTCTGACCCTGACGCCGCGAGCGAGCTCGAAGATCACCAGGAGGAGAACGATCGCCCCGGAGTAGAGGTAGCGTGGCGCACCTGGGTCCCGGCCCGCACCCGGAGCGAACGCGGGCGTGATCATGAGAACACAGAGAGCCGCGAGAACGGCCCAGGTGCTTGCCGGCACGCGGCGTGGGTGGCGAAGATGCCACAGGACCACGGCACCGAAGACGACGGCCAAGGTCACGCTGATGCCGTTGACCGGGTCGATCTGGGATGTCCACCGTGTGCGGAAGAACCCGGTCACGCTGCCGCAGAACGCGGCCAGGGACTTGCCCGCGAACTCGATCACCTCTTGGGGGGACGGGCCGCTCTGAGACGGTGGAGACGTGTAAGAAGTCACGTACCACAGGCCATAGACGGCGATCGGGATCAGGTAGATCCAGCTCCGTCGCCACCGCTCGCCGGCAGGCCGCGCCGCCACCAGAACTGCGGCCGCGGCGACGAAGGCCAGCCCAAGCGGGTGGGAGGTGATGGCGACGACGAGGAGCAGACAGGCCACCGCGTCACGGCGATCCCCACGCCGGTCGAGCGCCACAAGCGCGCCGAGCCCGGCCGCCATGGCGACCTGATTCGGCAGCCGCTGCGGAGACGCGACGACCTCCCACGCGGCGCCAAGAAAGAGAATCAGAACTGCGGCCGGGATCGCAAGCGTGTCGCCTACGCGGCGGCGAGCGTAGAGGAAGAGGAGGATCGCCACTGCGGCCCCGAGCGCAATCCCCACCAGCCTGTAGGGAACGTAGTGCGAGATCCCCACGGTGTGGAACATCAGGTCGTAGTAGGCGAGCGGCGCGGCGATCAGGTACTTGCCCGGCGGCGGATGGACCACCGCATCCCAAAGCGATTGGTCCAGGAGGCGCGTGGCATAGC
>JBIOVM010000192.1:0-26458 GCA_044867785.1 Candidatus Rokuibacteriota bacterium
CCGGCGCGCTCGCCCATGCGCGGCTTCGGCGGATTCATCGCCTACCGTCTCTTTCGGACGTTCGTCGCGCTGTGGCTCGTCTCGACGGTGGTCTTCGTCGTGATGCGGCTCTCGGGCGACCCGGTCCCCTTGCTGCTCCCCCCCGACGCGCCCATCTCCGAGATGGAGCGCGTCCGGCGGGACCTCGGATTGGACCAGCCGCTCCCGGTGCAGTACGGCATCTTCCTGGCGAACGTGGCGCGGGGTGACTTCGGGCGCTCCATCCACTTCCGGCAGCCGGCGATGGAGGTGGCCCGCTCCTATCTCCGCGCGACGTTCGAGCTCGGCCTGGTGGCGTTCGCGGTCGCGCTGATCGTCGCGTTCCCGGTCGGCGTGCTCTCCGCGGTGCGCCGGAACTCGCCGCTGGACCACGCGGCGATGGGCCTGGCCCTGGTCGGCCAGTCCGCCCCCACCTTCTTCATCGGGATCCTGTTCATCCTGATCCTGGCCCTCCGGCTCGACCTGTTCCCGACCTCGGGCCGGGGGGACTGGCGGCACCTGGTGCTTCCCGCCTTGACGCTCGGCGCGTTCACGATGGCCTCGATCGCGCGCATCACCCGGTCGGCCGTGCTGGAGGTGTTGCGGGCCGATTTCGTGCGGACCGCGCGCGCCAAGGGCGTTCCCGAGACCTGGGTCGTGGCGAAGCACACGCTGCGAAACGCGGCGCTGCCGATCCTGACGATCACCGGGCTCCAGTTCGGGACGCTGCTGGGCGGGGCGGTGGTGACGGAGACCGTGTTCGCGTGGCCCGGGATCGGCCGGCTGGCGATCCAGTCCATCTACAACCGGGACTACCCGGTCGTGCAGTCGACGGTGTTCATCGCGGCGGTGCTCTTCATCGCGATCAACCTCGTCCTCGACGTCCTCTACGGAGTGCTCGACCCGCGGGCCCGGGCATGACGACGGGGTCGGCGGCTCCGCCCGACGTCCTGGCCCTGGCGCTGCCGGCACCCCGTGCGGCGCGGCGCGGGCGCGTGCCGTGGCCGCTCTGCGCCGCGGGGGCGTTCATCGGCCTCCTCGCCGTCGTGGCGATCGCGGCGCCGCTGCTCGCCCCGCACAACCCCGAGCGGGGGTCGTTGCGCGCACGGCTCACCGGCCCCACACTCGAAGCCTCCGACGGCAAGGCCTACCTGCTCGGCACCGATCAGCTTGGCCGGGACGTGCTCTCGCGGATGGTCTTCGGGACGCGCGTGTCGCTGACGATCGGCTTCGCCGCGGTGGCGGTCGGGGGCTTCGTCGGCGGACTGCTGGGGCTGATCGCCGGGTTCCGGGGCGGGTGGCTGGACGAGGCCATCATGACGGTCGCGGACGCCCAGCTGGCCTTCCCGTTCATCCTGCTCGCGATCGGAATCATCGCGGTCCTGGGGCCCTCGTTCCCGAACCTGATCGTCGTCGTGGGCCTGTCCGGCTGGGTCACGTACGCGCGCGTGCTCCGCTCCCAGGTGCTCTCGCTTCGCCACCGGGATTTCGTGAGCGCGATCCTCGGTCTGGGCGGCTCGGTGCCGCGCATCCTCGTCCGGCACATCCTGCCGAACGTCGCGTCGACGTTCATGGTCATCGCGACCTTGGAGCTGGCGCGGGCGATCGTGCTGGAGGCGACGCTCTCGTTCCTCGGCCTCGGGATCCAGCCGCCGACGCCGTCCTGGGGCGGGATGATCCACGAGGGGCGCGAGTACCTCGACTCCGCATGGTGGATCTCGGTCTGCCCGGGGCTGCTGCTGATGCTGACGTCGCTCGTCGTCAGCCGGACCGGGGACTGGCTGCGAGACGTGCTCGACCCGACGCTCCGGGGCGAGTCCTGAGGGCGGACGGGGTCTAGCCGGCCGCCGGAAACCGGCTCAGGCGGCAGCGCCGGCCAGGGCGTCGAAGCGCTGACCGGCGGCGGCCAAGGCATCGCCCAGCGCGGCGCGCGCCCGGTCCCCGAGCGTGTCGGCCAAGGCCGCGAGGGTCCGCAGCACGGGGGCGCCGCGAGCATTGCCGGCCATCGTGCCGATCCGCCAGACGCGCCCGGCGAGGGAGCCGAACGCGCCCATGATCTCGACGTCGTGCGCCTCCAGCAGGCGCGCGCGAAAGGCGGCGTCGTCGACGCCGTCGGGCACGGCGACGGGGGTGAGCATCGGCATCTTCGCCGGGCCGGGCGACGGGCCGTAGAGACCGAGGCCCAGCGTCGCGAGGCCGACGACCATGGCCTCGCCAGCGATCCGGTGCCGGGCGATCCGGCGCTCGAGGCCTTCCTCCAGGACGATGCGGAGCGCCTCGCGCAGGCCGTAGACCATCGTGGTCGGGGCGGTGTGATGGTTCAGGCGCTCCGGGCTCCAGTAGCGGTCGAGCTGGGTGAGGTCCAGGTAGTTCGACCGGATCGGGGTCCGGCGCCGGGCCATCCGGGCGGCGGCGCCGTCCGAGTAGGTGACCGGGGCCAGCCCCGACGGACAGCCGAGACACTTCTGGGTGCCCGCGACGACGACGTCGAGCCCCCAGGCGTCCGTCTCGAGCGGAGCGCCCGCGAACGAGCACACGGCGTCCACGACGACCAAGGCGCCACTCTGGCGAGCCACCGCCGCGATCTCCCGGACGGGGTTCATGACGCCCGTCGACGTCTCGGCGTGCACCACCAGGACCGCGACGGCCGGGAAGGCGGCGAGCGCGCCCCGCACCGCGTCCGGGTGCGTCGCATCGCCCCAGGGGATCCGCAGGACGTGGACGTCGGCGCCGGCGCGTCGAGCGATCTCCTCGAAGAGCAGGCCGAAGCGGCCGTTCTCGATGACGAGCACGCGCTCGCCGGGCTCCACCAAGCTCACGACCGCCGCTTCCAGTCCCGCCCGGCTCGTCCCGGGGACGGGGAAGGCGGCGCGGTTCCGCGTCCGGAACACGCGACGCAAGAGCTCCTGGGTCTCGGTCATCAGCGCCGTGAACGACGGGTCGAACTGACCGACGAGCGGAGCGGCCATCGCGCGCAGGACGCGCGGGTCCGGGTTCGTCGGGCCCGAGCCCATCAGAAGGCGTGCCGGAAGGGCCGGATCAGCAGACATACACGGGGATCCGTCCGGCCCGCCCGACGGCGGGCACGTGAGGCCGCGCGAGGTTTCGGCGGTGCTCGAGGAGCAGGCGCGCCGTCTCCTTGATGACCGTCACCAGCGGCACCGCCGCCACCATGCCGAGGAGCCCGAGGGTGTGCTCCCCCACCAGGATCGAGACGAGGACCAGCATGGGGTGCATGTGGACGCTGCCGCCGATCGTGACCGGGGCGACCGCGATGTCGTCCAGGATCCGGACGACGACGTAGACGCCGACGATCCACCCGATCTGACGGAGGGACTGGCCGTTGGCGATCGCGATGATGCTGGCCACGCTGACGCTGAGGATCGTCCCGAGGTACGGCAGCGGGTTCACCAGCGCGGTGAAGGCGCCGATGAGCCAGGGGTAGGGCGCGCCGACGAGCCACAGGCCGAGGGTCGTCAGGGCGCCGATGACCAGGGCGTCCAGGGCGAGGCCGCGCAGGTAGCGGCCGATGATCCGGTCGATCTCGCACCACACCGCTACCGTCGTCTCGATGTGGACCGGCTGCAGCCGGTCGATCAGGTAGGCGACGATCGCGCCGCCGTCGCGGAGGAAGAAGAAGGCGAAGATCGGGGTCAGCGCGATGATGAACGCGATCAGGCCGGCGTGCGCCAGGATCTCCGAGGCGTCGCCGAGGCGCGCCTCGATGAGCCCGAGCAACCAGCCCTCGTGACGCGGCTCCTTCGGGAGGAAGCGCTCCGTCTGGGGATAGGCCTTGACCAGCTCCGTCTGGAGGCCGTCGATGCCGACCTCGAGCGTGTGCGCGAGCCCGGGCAAGTTCGACCAGAGGGCGACGATCTCGGCGCGGAACCGCGGCGCGACGACGGTGGCCAGCAGGACGACCAGCAGGGCGAACGCCGTGAACAGCGCGGTGACCGACACCGTCCGCCGAACCCCGAATCCCTGAATCCACACGACGAGAGGGTTCAGGAAGTAGGCGAGGAGGGCGGCGAGCGCGATCGGGATGACGAGCCCGTGCAGCAGATAGCCCAGCCCGATGACCGCCGCGATGACCGCGAGCCAAGCCAGGGGCGAGGGGCCCGTCGCGACGCCGCGAGCCGCCTGCGCGGGGATCAGGGCCGGGGCGGTCGCCGCGGCGGGAACGGGCAGCGCCGGAGGGGACACCTGGGGGAGGATCGCGTCGCTCACCGAGTTGCCGGAGGCGCCGGGGCGTCGGCGATCGCCGGCGGAACGGCGGCGGCCTCTGCCTTGGCCCGCGTCACGTTGGCCGCGCGCACGTAGCCGGCGAGGAGGCGTAGCAGGTTCTTCGCCACGACCAGCGCGATGGCGCGGTCTCCGGCGACGAGGTCCTCGAAGTGGCTCCGGTAGAGGATCAGGAGCCGGGTCGGGACCGTGGCCTGGGCAGTAGCCGAGCGGGGGAGATCGTCGATGAGGGCGAGCTCGCCGAAGGCCGTGCCGGGGCCGAACGTCACGATCCGTTGCGGCCCCTGACCGATGTCGCGGACCACCTCGACCTCGCCGTCCAGGACGACGAACAGCCCCTTCCCGGGATCTCCCTCCGAGAAGACGGACTCGCCGGGTGCGTACGCCTTCTCGAAGAGCTGCACCGCGAGGCGGGCGAGCAGGCGACGCGGGAGTCCGGCGAAGACCGGAGTCCGCCCCAGGATGCCGACGCGACGCGCATGCTCCGCGTCGCGGGCCCAGCCGAGCCAGCGCGGCAGGTTCTCTAGCATGGCGGGCACTATACCAACCGGGGCACGCTCCTGTCATGGAACTCGTGCGGTCCGCCACGCGGCGACCGATGCGCCGCCCAGCTCGGCCCGCCGCGAGCGCGGTGTGCTAGGATGCCGGCCAGCCGGCGCGGTTCCAGACCGGCGGCGCACCGCGTCGCACCGAAGCACGGGAGGGAGGAGCACCACTGTGGCACGTGTTCCGGGAGGCGTCGGCGCCGTGAGCCAGCGCTCCGAGGCCGCGTCCTGACCCGGACTCCGGTCGGTCGCGCCATCCGCACCCTGGCGGCCGTCCAGACGGCCGCGCACCGCCGGGGGGTCACCCCGGCGGTGATCCGCGCCGAGTGGGCCGGCGAGCGCGAGCGGTCACGCGATCCCCTCGACGCGCCGCCGATCTCGCGACGCACCCTCCTCCTGGGCGCCGGCGCGACCGCCGCCTGGCTCGCCCTCGGTCCGCGGCGCCCGGAGGCCCAGACGCGAGCGCCAGCGGCCCCGAAGACGCCCAAGAAGCCGACACCGGCCGTCGCGATCGTCGGAGGGGGACTCGCCGGACTGAGCGCGGCCCTCACGCTTCAGGACGCCGCCGTCCCGCTGACCCTCTACGAGGCGTCCGGCCAGGTCGGAGGCCGGGTCCACTCGAACGCGTCCGGCTACTGGCGGGACGGGCAAGTCAGCGAGTGGTGCGGCGAGCTGATCAACACGGATCACCAGACGATCCTGCGGCTCGCCCGCCGATTCGGACTCCAGACGCTCGACCTTCACGCCGCGCAGGCGCCAGGGGCGGAGGACGCGTACCACGTGCTCGGCGAGCGCTATCCGGTGGGCGAGGCCGACCGAGAGTTCCAGGCGCTCTACCCTCTGCTGAAGCGGGACGTCGACGCCGCCGGCGAGGAGACGACGTACCGGGTGAAGACGCCGGCGGGCGTGGCGCTCGACCGCCTGAGCATCCGGGAGTGGATCGACGCGCGCGTGGCCGGCGGGGTCTCGTCGCGCCTCGGCCGGCTCCTCGACGTCGCGTACGCGCTCGAGTACGGGGCGGCGACGATCGACCAGTCGGCGCTCAACCTCGTCTACTTGCTGGGAGAGCAGCCCCCGGGTGGCCGGCTGTCCCTGACGGGGCTCTCCGACGAGCGTTACCGGATCGCAGGCGGCAACGACCGCCTGCCGAAGGCGATCGTCGCGCGGCTGCCCACGGACTCGGTGCGGCTCAAGTGGCGGCTCCAGGCGATCGCCCGGGAGCCCGACGGTCGGATCGCGCTCGCCTTCGAGACCCCGGACGGGCCGAGGAGCGTTCGTGCGGACCACGTGATCCTGGCGCTGCCCTTCGCCGTGCTCCGGAGCCTCGATCTCGCCCGCGCCGGCTTCGACCCGCTCAAGCGGCGCGCGATCGAGGAGCTCGGCATGGGGCGCAACTCGAAGCTCCACCTGCAGCTGACGGCACGGTCCTGGCGGCGCCCCGACGCGAGCCCGCCCGGGACCGGGGTCGTGGCCACCGACCGCGGGCCCTTGCTGACCTGGGAATCGTCGCGCGGGCAGGCGGGGCGGAGCGGGCTCGTCGTGTGCTACGGTCTCGACGAGTCGTCGGGGGCGGTGGCCGCTCCGCTGCCTTGGACCGACGCCGGTGCGCACGGTCACGTGGCCGACATGGCCCGCGCTACCCTCGCCGCCCTCGAGACGGTGTGGACCGGCGTCACGGCCGAGTGGAGTGGCCTGGCGACGCTCTCCGTCCCGTTCCTCGACCCCAATCTCAACGGGTCGTACTCCTACTATCGCGTGGGGCAGTACCACACGTTCGGAGGCTACGAAACGATCCGACAGCGGAACATCCACTTCGCGGGTGAGCACACGTCGGGCGAGTTCCAGGGGTTCATGGAAGGTGCCGCCGCGGAAGGCGTGCGGGCCGCCCGGGCGCTGCTGGCCGACATCCGCCCGCCGGCCAAGCCGGCGCGCCGGAAGCGCCAGGCGTGACCGTCGGCGCGAGGAGTGTGTCGTGATCATCGTCTCGGGACGAATCCACGTGCGACCGGGCCGGCGAGAGGCGTTCCTGGGCGCGTCCCGCGACGAGATCGTCGCGGCGCGCCGTGCTCCCGGCTGCGCGGACTTCATCGTCGCGGCCGATCCGATCGAGACCGACCGGGTCAACGTCTACGAGGAATGGGAGTCGGACGCGGCGCTCGAGGCATTCCGGGGCGCCGGGCCGGACTCCGCGCTGATGTCGGACATCGTGCGGGCCAGAGTCTCGAGGCACCGGGTGTCGGCATCCGGGCCCGCATAGCCGCCTCGATCGCCCGCTACTCGCGACTCCGCCGTTCGCGCTCGGCGGCGCCCTTTGCGTGAGAGGCTCCGCGACGTCTCCGGGTCGCCGGAATGCGGAAGTCGTGACGCGATGAGGCATCGAGCGACAGGGTGCCTCGTCGGTCTCCGGCTCCTGGCGACCGTCGGCGGCGTCGGGCTCGTCCGACCCGGGATCGCGCTCGCCCACGTCAGCGGCGGGGCGTTCATCCTGCTCCTGCCCACGCACCTGTACGTGGCGGGCGGAGCGATCGTCGTGGGGGCATCCTTCGCCCTGGTGGCCCTGGCGCCGACGCGTCTCTTCGCCAGGCTCCCGGCGCTCTCGGTGCGGCGGACGGTCGTCGCGTTCGCGGGGTCCGGGGCGGCCTCGACGGGTGCGAGCCTGCTCTCGCTGGCGACGATCCTCTTCCTCGTGGGGGCGGGCCACCTGGGCAGCCGCGATCCCGTGGCGAACCCGCTGCCCCTGTTCGTCTGGACCGTGTGGTGGATCGGGTTCACGTACCTGCACGCGCTCTTCGGCAACCTCTGGGCCCACCTGAACCCGTGGATCGGCATCTACCGTCTGCTCACCGTCTCGGGGCGCCTCCGCCGGCGGCGGGAGCGCCCGCCCCTTCGGTATCCGGCCTGGGCGGGGCACTGGCCCGCCGTGATCGCCTTCCTGCTGTTCGCCTGGTTCGAGCTGGTCTATCCGGCGCCGGCCGATCCCGCCGTGCTGGCCACCGTCGTGCTCACGTACGTCCTCGCCAACTTCGCCGGGCTCCTGGCCTTCGGCGACCGGTGGCTCCGCGAGGCGGAGCCCTTCTCCGTCTATTTCCTGATGGTGTCCTGGCTCGCGCCGGTCGGCGTGCGCCACGCCCGCGCTCCGTCGGGCTCGCAGCCGAGCGTCGAGATCGAGGCGACGCTCCCGACGCTCCGGTTGCTCGGCGTGGAAACGCCCGCCGTGAGCCTGGTCACGTTCGTCCTGCTCGTGCTCTCCTCCGTGTCGTTCGACGGGCTCTCCCGCACGTTCGCCTGGCTGGGCCTGCTGGGCGAGAACCCGCTCGAGTACCCGGGCCGCACCGCGCTCGCGATCCCGAACACGCTGGGGCTCCTCGCGTTCTTCGCCGGACTCACGCTCGCCTACCTGGTCGCCGTGCGCCTGCTCCGACTCCTGGCGCGTATCCCGCTGGCGTCGTCCCGGCTCGCCGCTCTCTTCGCGCTGCCGCTGGTTCCCATCGCGTGCGGCTACCACTTCGCGCACTACCTGCCGGTGTTCCTGGTGGACGTGCAGCATGCGATCCGGGCCGCGTCGGATCCCCTCGCGCGTGGATGGGACCTCCTGGGGACGCGTGACCTCCCGGTGGTGACCTCGTTCCTCTCGGATCCGGCGCGCGTCTACACGATCTGGCACAGCCAAGTCGCGATCATCGTGCTGGCCCACGTGGCGGGCGTCGTGATCGCCCATGCGCTCGCGCTGCGCCTGAGCAGCCCGGCGTCCGCCTGGGTGGGGCAGCTGCCCATGCTGGGGCTGATGATCGCGTACACGACGCTCGGGCTCTGGCTCCTGTCGACGCCCGTCGCCGGCTAAAAAGCGCGGTGACTCTGGCGGAGAGGGCGGGGACGTCCCGCCGGGGAGCCTGCGCCCGACGGGCGGGCGTTGAAACCGTCGAGGGGCCATGCTACAAGGGGGCCGCCAGTCGGCCGTGCCCCGGCGGAGCGGGCGCCCGATGTCCAGGAGGACCAGCGATGAGTGATACCACGCGTGCGGCGGCGAGAATCTCCCGACGAGATCTCTTGAAGGCAGGGAGCGCCCTTGGCCTGGGAGCGGCCCTTCCGGGGTGGTGGGTGCCCGAGGCCGGCGCCCAGGGCGCGCCGCTCCGACTCGGCTTCCAGGTCCACCGGACCGGCATCGGCGCCGTGTACGGCCGATGGTACGAGCGCACGACGACGGCGGCGGTCAAGCTCATCAACGAGCGGGGCGGCATCGGCGGGCGGCAGGTCGAGATCGTCGCCGAGGACGACGGGACGGACCCGAAGCGGGGCGCCGAGGTGGTCGAGAAGCTCGCCGTCCACCACAAGGTCGACCTGATCTTCGGGACCCTCTTTTCGCACGTGGTCATTGCATCCGCTCCCCGGGCCGGCGAGCTGAAGATCCCGTACCTCGTGGTGAGCGAGGGCTATCACGTGGCCTCCGGCAAGCTGAACCGCTACGTGTTCCAGCCCGGCATCACCGACGTGCGGGCGCAGGTCACCGCCATGGGAGGGTGGATCCTCAAGAACCTCGGCAAGAAGGTCACGCTGATCTTCCCCGACTACGCCTTCGGCCACGATCACCGCGACTTCTTCAGTCGGGTGGCGACCGCGCAGGGTGGGACCGTCCGCGCCCTGATCCCGATCCCGCCGACCGAGACGTCCTTCACGAAGTACTTCCCGCGCGTGCCGGCCGACACCGAGGTGCTGTACCACGTGATGGTGGGCCCGGGAGTACTCACGTTCGTCAAGGAGATGGGCGAGCACTTCGGCGCCAAGCGGCCGCAGATATTCGGCTTCGTCGACTCGGTCGAGGGCGTGGACATCGCCAGCCCGGGCCTCGAGTTCCTCGACGGCACGTACTTCTGGGAGGCGTTCCCGCGCTACGCCACGGCCAGCGCGCCGGCGCACGTGCGCCTCTACCGCGAGCGGGTCGGGATCAACGACAGCGGAGCGAGCGTCAGCGACCCGAAGGACGTGTCCACGGCGTCACACATGTTCGGCTGCTGGGAGACGCTCTTCGTGATCAAGCGCGCCGTCGAGCAGAGCGGGTACAAGCGCCCGGGCGCGGACTACAAGGCCCTCATCGAGACCCTCGAGGGTTTCCAGAGCTTCCCGGAGGGCGTCGAGCACCCCCAAGGCTCGAAGCGGTTCGTCGGACGGATCCACCAGGCCTTCGGGCAGCAGATCATCTCGAAGGTGGAGAAGCGCCAGCTCCAGGTGGTGCACCGCACGCCGATCGAGGACTCAATGTACGAGCCCGAGGGCGACTACACGAAGCAGCCGCTCTAGTGCCGCGGCGGACATCCGTCGCCGGGCGCCGCCCTCGCCCGGTGCCCTCCGCGACCCGCCAGAACGCGTCTCGGGTCGGACTGCCGCCGCGTCCGGAGCGCCTCGAGACTCGACGGTCGTCGCGATGTCCGCCCACCGTCGTCTCGCGGCCCGACTCGTCGCGGGCCGGTCTCCGATGAGCCTCGGGCCGCACCTCTTCCTCGCCCTCCTGGAGGGGACGGTCGGGGCGCTGGTCCTGGCGCTGACCGCGCTCGGCCTCTCGCTGGTCTTCGGGGTGATGCGGATCGTGAACGTCGCCCACGGCGAGTTCTTCATGCTCGGGGCGGTGGCGGCCTGGTACGTGGCGACGGCGAGCGGAAGCTTTCTCCTCGCCCTGGTGGTCGCGCCGGTCGCCGTCGGAGCCGTGGCCGTTTTGGCCGACCGGCTCGTCCTTCGGCGGATCGACTACGGGCCGGAGAGCACCATCGTCGCCACGATCGGGCTGCTCTACGTGCTCCAGCAGCTGGTGCTGACGGTGTACGGGCCGTACGCGCGCCCCGTCGCGCCGCCGATCTACTTTCGCGTGGCCTTTCCGTGGTTCGGATACTCGGGCTACAAGCTGGTCGTCGCCGCGGTCGCCGCCGCGCTCCTGGCCGGGACCTGGATCGCCCTGTCGCGAACGCGCTTCGGCCTCTACATGCGCGCGACCCAGCAGGACCGGGAGATGGCTCAAGCCTTCGCGGTGCCGGTGAACCGGGTCTACACGCTCGCGTTCGGCGTCGGCGCCGCCCTGGCGGCCGTGGCCGGCGCCCTCATCGTGCCGATTCAACAGGCACACTACCTGATGGGGCTCGATGCGCTGCTGCTCTCGTTCGTCGTGGTGATTCTGGGGGGGCTCGGAAGCCTTCGCGGCACGCTGGTGGCCGCTCTCCTCGTCGGCCTGTCCGACGGCGTGATCTCGGTCTTCTTCTCGCCGACCCTGGCCAAGATCGTCGCGACGCTCCTGGTCGCCCTGGTCCTGGCGGTCCGGGGTCGCGGACACTTCGGCGAGGGGACGGCGTGAAGGGACGTCGGCCGGGGCGCGTGCTGGCGGTCCACCTGGCGGTCGTGGCCCTGCTCGCGGGGCTCCAGCTCGTGCTGCCGCCGTTCCACCACGGCATGCTGGCCCGCATCATGGTGCTCGCGGCGTACGCGGTCGCGTACAACGTGCTCCTCGGCTACACCGGCCTCATGAGCCTCGGCCACGCCATGTTCTTCGCCGCGGGGATGTACGGGACGGGTCTCACCGCGCACCATCTGGGCTTCGGCGTCGGCGCCGCGTTTCTCGCCGGCGCCGTGGCGGGCCTCGCCGTGGCCGGGCTCGTCGGTCTGATGACCCTCCGAACATCGGGGCCCGCCTTCCTGATCGTCACCATGATGCTCGCCCAGGCCTTCTACCTGGGGACGCTCTATTGGAACGACGTGACTGGCGGCGACCAGGGGTTCATCCTGGCCGGTCTTCACTTGGAGGTGGCCGGCCGCCGCTTCGTCCTGGCCACCCCGGCCGTCAAGTACAACCTCGCCCTGGCCGTCTTTTCCGCGTGCTTCCTCCTGAGCCTCGGGCTGACGCGCTCGCCGGTCGGGCGGGTCCTCGTGGCCGTGCGGGAGAACGAGGAGCGCACGCGACTGCTCGGGTACAACACCTCCGCGTACCGGCTCTTCTCGGTGACGCTGTCGGGCCTGCTCGCTGGCGTTGCGGGCTCGACCTACACGCTGCTCTTCTCGTACGTGGGCTCGAGCTTCGCCGGCATCCTCTACTCGATCTACCCCTTGCTGTGGACGCTCCTGGGCGGGGCGGGCACCGTGCTGGGACCGCTGGTCGGCACGCTCGTGATGACGTACATCGTGGACGTCACGAGCGGCTTCACGACCGCATACCTCCTGGTCGTGGGCGTGGCGTTGATCGGCATGATCCTGTGGGCGCCGGCGGGCATCGTGGGCGGGCTCCGCAGCCGGTGGGCCACGTGGCTTCCCTGATGCCGCTTCTCGAGGCGCGTGGCCTTTCGAAACGGTTCGGCGGCCTCGAGGCGGTGAGCGCGGTCGACCTCCGGCTCGAGCCCGGAGAGGTCCGCGCCCTGATCGGGCCCAACGGCGCCGGGAAGACCACCCTGGTCGGACTCATCAGCGGGCGGCTTCCGCCGACGGCCGGCGAGGTGCGCTTCGGCGGGCGCGACATCACCGGGCTCCGGTCCTGGGAGCGCGCCGCGCTGGGCATCGTCTACACCTTCCAGGTCACCAGCATCTACCGCAATCTTTCGGTCCGGGACAACGTGGGGCTCGCCGCGCAGCGCCGGCACCTCGAGGGCGTCCTCGACTGGCTCGCGCTCGACTCGGCGGCGGTCGCGAAGGACGTGGACGCGGCGCTCGAGCGAGTGGGGCTCGCGGGCCTCGGCGCCCGGCAGGCCGGGACCCTGGCCTACGGGCACCAGCGCGTCCTCGAGGTGGCGATGGCCCTCGCGTTGGGGCCCTCGCTGCTCATTCTCGACGAGCCGACGCAGGGTCTGACCGGCGACGAGATCGACGCCCTCTGTCGCCTGGTGCGTGAGATCTCCGCGGCGACGACGGTGCTCCTCATCGAGCACAACATGGCGGTGGTCCTGGAGCTGGCCGACCGGGTGACGGTCATGGACCGAGGCCGGGTGATTGCCGAGGGCACGCCGCGAGAGATCGAGGCGCACCCTGAGGTCCAGCGCGCCTATCTGGGGCGCTGACGCCATCGGGATGCCGACGCTCAGACTCGAGGGCGTGAACTGCTACTACGGCGGCGCCCACGTGCTGCGCGACGTGTCGCTCGCGGTCGGCCCCGGCGAGGTGCTGGGCCTGCTCGGACGGAACGGCGCGGGCAAGACGACGACCCTCAGGACGGTCATGGGACTCGTGCGCCCCCGATCCGGCGCGATCACGCTCGACGGCGCGGATCTCTTGCGCCTCCCCGCCGACGAGATTCCCCGCCGGGGGATCGCCTACGTCCCGCAAGGCCGCCGGCTGTTCCCGGACCTCACGGTGGCCGAGAACCTCCGGATGGGCCTCCTGGTGCGCGGGGGCGGGGAGGAGACCCTCCAGCCGGTGCTGGAGCTCTTCCCGGTGCTGCGGGAGCGCCTCGGCCAGCGAGCCGGCACGCTCAGCGGCGGCGAGCAGCAGATGCTCGCCACCGGCCGGGCGCTCTGCGCGCGGCCGACGCACGTCCTGATGGACGAGCCCAGCGAAGGGCTGATGCCGAAGCTCGTCGATCGGCTGCTCGGGACGGTGGCGGCGCTGCGAGAGCGTGAGGTCGGCATCCTGCTGGTCGAGCAGAGAGTGGACGCCGTCCTGCGCGTGGCCGACCGCGTCGCCATCATCGAGAGCGGCCGCGTGGTGCGCGAGGGCACCCCCGCCGAGCTGTCGGCGGACCCGGAGGCGCTTCTCCGCCACGTCGGCGTCCGCCGCTAGCCGGATCCGTCGAGCCGCGCGCCGGCCCCACGGGCGGCGAGCGCCGGACCACTGCGAGGGCGGCCATCGGACGCTCACCAGCCGGCCCGGGCCGTCCCGCATGGGGGGCGTCGCCCGCCGACGTCAAGCCGTGGCGTCGGCAGCGCGGCGGCGGTCGAAGTCCGCGATCGCTTGGCGGTAGATCGCCAGGTGGGTCTCGACCGATCGGCCCACGTCACACGTCGACTCGACCCAGCGCCGGCCGCGAGCGCCGCAGGACGCCCGGCGATCCCCGTCTCGCAGCAGGGCGTCGATGGCCGCGGCCAGCCCGGCCGTCTCGAACGGGGGGGCCAGCACGCCCCGTTCGTCGTCGCCCACCACCTCCGCGAGACCGCCGACGCGGAAGGCGGCGACGGGGGTCTCGCAGGCCAGCGCCTCGAGCGCGACGTAGGGGAAGTTCTCTCCGAGCGAGCTCAGCAGCAGGACGTCCGCGGCCCGATAGACGTGGGCCAGCATGGCATCGCCCGCGACGTAGCCGAGGTGGATGGCGTCGGCCGGCATGTCCGCCACCGTCCGCGGAGAGGCCTCCCCGACCACCACCAGTCGAGCGTTCGGGGTCCGGATCCGCTCGGCGACCTCGAAGCCGAGCGCCGTGCCCTTGAACCAATCGTCGAGGTTCGCGGCGACCATTGCGATCAGCGGGGCATCAGCGGGCAACCCGAGGAGGCGGCGGGCGCTGGCCTTCGGAGAGCGGGTCTCCGCGAGCGCCAGGAACGGCAGGGAATGCGGCACCCGGTGGATGGGCACACCGGCGAACTGTGGCGCTCGCGCGGCCAGCGTCGCCAGGTGGTTGGACGGGCAGATGATCGCGGTCGGCCGCGGAAGCTGCGGGAGGAATCGGCGGCGTGCGCGCTGGGCACGGGGGTCGTCCCGCGTCGCGGGTTGGTCCGATGGGATGACGGCAGCCACTCGCTCCGGTGGGACGACGCCATGGAGGTCGACCGGGAGACCCGGCAGGATGGGCCACTCGTCGTGGAACGTCCACACGGTCGGGACACGGCGGGCCAGTCGCTGGACGGCCCGGAACGAGAGCCAGCCCCGCGCGGATCCGTAGAGGACGTGGAAGTGAACGAGGTCGACGTCGGACCGGCGAACGCGAGCCAGCCGCACGATGGATCCGAGATGGCGGAGGTCGAGCGTCCGCCCCGAGGCGGCGGCCAGGCGGTCGAGCAGCGGCTCGAAGGCGAACTGGAGCGAGCGGACGTTGGGCGGATCCTCGGGCCGCCGAGACCGCACGAGCGCGGTGACGTCCACGCCGGCCTGCTGGAGGGCACCCATGAGCTCCCACACCGCGCGGCGCCCGCCCCCTCGTCTGGCAGCGGAAGACAGGAGGAGGACTCTCAGCCGGGGAGCCGCCGGAAAGGCTCGCGTCACGAGAAACGGGCGGGACCGAGCCGGCTGACGGACCGCACCGGGTCGGGTGGAGATTCCACAGCACGATGGCGTCGGTCAGGTGTCCGAGGGCGCCGTTCGTGCCGGGGTTCTCCGCTGCGGGCCACTTCGGTCACGTCGTGTTCATCGGGAGCCGGTGGTCGAGCAGTCGCAGCACGGTGCTCGACTTGCCAACGCGGGACGGACCCAGTATCAGCACGGCGCGTCCGGCGCGGGCGACGGCGGCGCCGTGGAAGAGCAGGTACCCGCGCCGTCGCATCGCCTCGGCGTAGACGGAGTTCAGAACCGCGACCGCCCGGGGCGACGTGCCGCTGCAGGTCCCCTCGCACCGTTGCATCGCCCGGACGAAGATCGGCAATGACGCCCGAGTCTCGATCGAGCACGTGCCGTCCGCCGGGCGACTCGTGCACCGCACCGGCCGCCCAGCCCGCCTCCTCGAAGACGGCGTCAAGCGGGACGGGACCGTGGACGAGCCGAACCACGGCGTCCGCCGGACTGCCGGGGTCCTCGGCGAGAGCCGCGCCGTAGCAGGATCGCAGGGCGCCCGCCACGCGAGGATCGCTGATCAGAACCTGGACAGACCCGTCCCCCCAGGTGAGGCGAAGCGCCCGCGAGGGAGTGTCGGGTGCCGGCGCGGCCGGAGTCGGCCGAACGTCGTCAGCACCAGGCTTGTCTCCGGGATGCAACACGCGCGGACCGATGCGACGGCCCTTCAATCGGGCGGTCGAGAGATGCTCGAGCCCGGGCCGCGCCGTCTCAGAATGCTGCGAGGTGACGACCCGATAAGATTGCCCTCGACTGCCTGGCCACAATGGTCCCAGATCATGCGAGGCCCGCGTGGGCCTGTCAAGGTCGACCGTTTGCGCCGGGAGACCCCTTTTGACAGAATCGAGGCCCAGCCGGGGCGCTCGGAAACGCGGGCGCCGACATCGAGACGCGAGGGCATGCATGAAGACCGCGATCCGAAACATCCACACGCTCGTCAGCGGGGACATCCGTCGACCGGTCCTCGACGCCGATTCCATCCTGATCGAGGATGGACGCGTCACCGCGGTCGGGCGGGGGCTCGAGGACGACGCTGACACCGTCATCGACGCCAAGGGCTCGACCGTCATTCCCGGTCTGATCGATTCGCACTGCCACCCGGTCTTCGGCGACTTCACTCCGCGGCAACGCACCGTCGACTTCATCGACTCGGGGCTCAACGGCGGGCTGACCACGATGATCTCGGCCGGCGAGGTGCACCTGCCGGGTCGGCCCAAGGACATCGTCGGGCTCAAGGCGCTGGCGATCGTCGCGGCGAAGGCCTACGCGAACCTGCGGCCGGCCGGCGTCAAGGTCCACGCGGGCGCGCCGATCCTCGAGCTCGGGATGGTGGAGGAGGACTTCGCCGAGATGGCGCGGGCGGGGGTGCGGCTCGTGGGCGAGATCGGCCTCGGCTCGGTGCGCACAGGGAAGGATGCCGCGCCCATGGTGAAGTGGGCCAAGAAGCACGGCATGACGGTGACGATCCACACGGGCGGCCCTTCCATCGCGGGCTCGAACCCCATCAGCGCCGAGGTCGTGCTGGAGGCGAGTCCCCACGTTGTGGGCCACATCAACGGCGGTACGACCTCCATGAGCGAGCGGGAGATCGACGCGCTGGTGGCGACCGAGATGGCGCTGGAGATCGTCCACTGCGGCAACGGCAAGACGGCCCTCCACACGCTGGCCCGCGCGCGCGAAGCGAACGCGCTCGATCGCATCATCATCGGCAACGACGCGCCCTCGGGCACGGGAGTGGTGCCGCTCGGCATCCTTCGCGTGATCGCCCACCTGGCGTCGCTCGGCGGGGTCGCGCCCGAGGAGGCGATCTGCATGGCGACGGGAAACACGGCGCGCGTCTACGGCCTGCCGGTGGGCGTGATCGAGCCCGGGCGGGAGGCCGACCTCTGCATCGTGGACGCGCCGGTGGGCTCGGTCGGGCGGACGGCGCAAGAGGCGCTTCAGGCGGGCGACCTCTTCGGCATCTCGATGGTGCTGATCGACGGCCAGATCCGGATCGGCCGGAGCCGCAACACGCCGCCGGCCGCGCGGGCGGCCGAGGTGATCAAGGGGCACGGCCCGGCCGGAGGAGGACACTGATGCGCATCCGGAAGCTCGTCACGGTGGTCGAGGAGATCCGGGAGGACGGCGGCAAGGCCGTGGCCAAGCCGGTGCGGAAGGTGGCCGCCGTGGCGGTGATCGAGAACCCGTTCGCGGGGCGCTTCGCGGAGGACCTGCAGACGCTGGTCAAGACCGGCGAGGAGCTGGGTGATCTGCTCGGCCGGCGGGCGGTCGAGGCGCTCGGCGCGCCCGTGCACTCCTACGGCAAGGCGGCCATCGTCGGCGTGGACGGCGAGTACGAGCACGCGGCCGCGGTTCTCCACCCGACGCTGGGAACGCCGTTCCGTGCCGCGGTCGGCGGCGGCAAGGCGATCATCCCCTCGGCCAAGAAGCTCGGCGGGCCGGGCGCCTCCATCGACGTGCCGCTCCACTTCAAGGACGCCGCCTTCGTCCGGACGCACTTCGACGCCATGGAAGTGCGCCTGCCGGACGCGCCGCGGGCCGACGAGATCCTGGTGGCGCTGGTCGTCACGGACGGCGGCCGCCCTCATCCGCGGGTCGGCGGCCTGACGGTGAGCGAGGCCAAGAAGGAGGACGGCCTCCGATGAGGTTCGGCCTCCGTCTCCCGAGCTTCGCTCTGGGTCCCCGGACCGCCTCGCTTGAGACCATGGGCACGTATCTCCGGCGCGCCGAGGACCTCGGGTTCGAGTGCGCGGTGGCGATCGACCACCTCTTGCTCACGCCGCCCGCCTACTCCTGCACCTGGCTCGAGCCGGTGGCGATGCTGGCGGCGCTGGCGGGGGTGACGCGCACCATTCGGCTGGGCACGATGGTGCTGGTCCTGCCGCTCCGGAACCCGGCGTACTTCGCCAAGGAATGGGCGACACTCGACGTGCTCTGCGGCGGGCGGACGATTCTCGGCGTGGGCGTCGGCTGGCACGAGGAGGAATTCCGGCTGATGGGCGTGCCTCACCGGGAGCGCGGCCGGCGGATGGACGAGATGCTGGAGGCGGTGACGGCGCTCTGGTCGGGCGACGACGTCACCTACCGGGGCAAGTACTACGCGTTCGAGAACGTGACCATCGATCCGAAGCCCGTCCAGCAGCCACACCCGCCGATGTGGATCGGCGGCGGCACCCAGCCGTCGGAGAAGATCTACGCGCAGACGGTGAGCAACATCGACCCCGTCCTGCGCCGGATCGCGAAGTACGCCAGGACCTGGGTCCCGCACTCCTCGTCCACCGCCGAGATGGTCCGGAGCGACTGGGAGAGGATCCAGCATTTCATGGGCGAGTTCGGCCGGAGGCCGGACGAGATGTCCAGGGTCTACTCGAACTTCGTCTGGGTGCTGAAGCGCGGGGAGCGTCCCGAGTCCGCGATTCCGCATTTCAAGACGTACTCCGGGATGGACCTCGACTACTGGCGCGAGTTCTACCTCCTCGGCGAGGCCGAGGAGCTCGCCGAGCGAATCCGAGGGAAGGTCGAGGCCCTTGGGGGGTGCGAGTGGCTCGTGCTGAATCCGCTCGGCTGGGGGTCCGAGCAGCTCGACCTCTTGGCGGGCGAGGTGCTGCCGCGGGTGGCGAAGCCGTGAGATGACGCCTCCCGTCGAGCCCGGCCTCGCCACGCGCCTGCTGGGAGCGCGCGTGAAGCGGCTCGAAGACCCGAGTCTCGTCACCGGGGCGGGCGCCTACCTCGACGACATCCGGCTTCCCGGCCTCGTGCACGCCGCTTTCGCGCGGAGCCCGCATGCCCACGCACATCTCGCCAACGTGGAGACAGAGGAGGCGCTCAGGGTGCCCGGCGTCCTGGCGGTCGTCACCGCGCGTGACCTCGCCGGCCGCGTCGCGCCGCTGGTGCCCCGTCTCGAGCGTGAGGGCTTCGCGTCGACCGCGTGGCCCGCGCTGGCCGACTCTCGGGTGCGCTTCGTCGGTGAGCCCGTGGCCGCCGTCGCGGCCGGGACGGCCTACGCAGCCGCGGACGGCTGCGAGCGGATCGCCGCACGATACGAGCCGCTGCCCGTCGTCGCCGACGTGGACGCGGCCTTGACGCGAGGGGCGCCGCCGCTCCACGAATCCGCGCCCGGCAACATCCTCGTCCGGAGCCGATACCGCCGGGGTGACGTCGACGGAGCGTTCGCCCGGGCGGCGGTCCGCCTCCGCCAGCGCTTCGACCACGGCCGATGCTCCGCGGCGCCCCTCGAGACGCGCGGGCTGATCGCGAAGTGGGAAGACCGCCGTCTGATCGTCTGGACAGGGACTCAGGTGCCTTTCGTCTACCGGACCGCGCTGGCTCGAGCGCTCGGGCTTCCCGAGCAAGACGTCCGGGTGATCGTGCCGGACACCGGCGGCGGGTTCGGGCAGAAGATGCACGTGATGCCCGAGGATCTGGCCATCGCCGCGCTCGCCCGCGCCGTCGGACGGCCGGTCAAGTGGACGGAGACGCGGCGCGAGAACCTTGCGACCGCGACCCAGGCGCGGGAGGCGCGCCTGGAGCTGGAGGCGGCGGCCGGCTCCGATGGCGTCCTGATCGGGCTGCGCGCCCGCATCGTGTCGGACGCCGGCGCCTACCACGTCTACCCGCTGACGCAGGCGCTCGAGCCGCTCGGCACCGCGGCGATCCTGCCGGGGCCGTACCGGACGCCCGCCTACGCGCACGAGGCCCTGGCCGTCGCGACCAACAAGCCACCTCTCGGCGCGTATCGCGGCGTCGGCATGACGTTCGCGACCTTCGCCATGGAGCGGATGCTCGACCTCCTCGCCGCCCGACTGGACATGGACCCGGCCGAGATCCGGCGCCGCAACCTCATCCCGCGAGACGCCTACCCGTTTTCGGCAGCGGGGGGATTCGTCTACGACAGCGGCGATCTCCCCAAGGCCCTCGAAGAAGCGCTGGCGATGGCCGGATACGAGCGCCTGAAAAGCGAGCGGGACGCAGCGCGCGAGCGCGGCCGGCTCCTGGGCGTCGGCATCGCGTGCTACACGGAGTACACCGGCATGGGCTCGGAGACCTACCGTCGCCGCGGGATGGTGGACCTGCCGGGGCCCGAGGCGGCCCGGGTCGCGATGCACGAGGACGCCAGCGTGTCCTGCTTCGTCTCCTTCCCGTCTCAGGGGCAGGGGCACCGCACCACGATCGCCCAGCTCGTGGCCGACCAGCTGGGAGTGGCACCCGCGCGCGTCCGGGTTCATGCCGTTGACACGGACACTTCCCCGCCCGGGACCGGCACCTTCGCGAGCCGAGGCGCCATCGCCCAGGCCGGGACGGCCCAGCGCGCGGCCGCGGCCGTCCGGGCGAGGCTGCTGACGCTGGCGGCGGGATCGCTCGAGGCCCACGTGGGCGACCTGGAGCTCCGCGATGGCCGCGTCGGGGTGCGAGGTGTCCCCGAGCGCGGCGTGTCGGTGGCGGAGCTGGCCCGTCTCGCGCACAGGTCGTCAGGGGAGACGGACCTCGAGGCCACCGAGCTGTTCGATCCTCCGGCGGCCGCATTCTCGGGAGCCGTCCACGTGGCCACGGTCGAGGTGGACCCCGACACCGGCCGAGTGTCCATCCGCGACTACACCGTGGTCGAGGACTGCGGGCCGGTGATCAATCGGACGATCGTGGAGGGCCAGATCCACGGCGCGCTGGCGCAGGGAATCGGCGAGGCTCTCGGCGAGACGCTCGTCTACGACGAGGCGGGCCAGCTGCTGACGGGGACGCTCATGGACTACCCGGTGCTCCCGGCGAGCGAGTTGCCGTTCTTCACCGTCGGGCATCTCGAGACGCCGTCGCCCCACACCCCCGGCGGTATCAAGGGCATGGGGGAGGGCGGCACGGTCGGGGCCCCCGCCGCCGTCGCCAACGCCGTTGCCGACGCGCTCCGCCCGCTCGCCGCGTCGGTCACTCGGCTGCCCATTCGGCCCGAGATCGCGATCCGTCGCGAGTGAAAGCGCTCACCCGCCTCGGCGGATTGCGGCGCACAGGGCTCAATAGGCTTCCGACGACCGGCGCGCCGCAGAGCAGGGCCCCTCCGTGTCCGCGAGCTCTCCTGAGCGGGGCTGCCTGCGCAATCTCGACTGTCGCTGAGGCTGCGTTGCTTGACCCTCTCAGACCCCTTCCGTATAGTGAGGCCACGTGGGAATCTTCGGGGGAAGCAAGGCGGGCGGGCTCACGAAGGAAGCCGTCCTGACGGCCCTGCGCGGCGTCGTCGATCCCAATCTCGGCCAGGACATCGTGACGCTAGGGCTCGTCGAGGGCCTGACGGTCGAGGGTGGTCTCGTGTCCTTCAGCCTCCAGTTCACCGGAGAGCAGCCGCCGCTCGCGCGAGCGGAGATCCACAGCCGAGCGCGAAAGGCGGTTCAGGCCGTTCCGGGCGTGTCGGAGGTGAAGGCAAGCATGGCCTCGCGCGCCCCGGCCGGCCAGGCGGGGCCGGGACACGCCCACGGCCACGGTCCCGCGCGCCCGACCGCCGAGGAGCTCATTCCCGAAGTCCGCCACACGATCGCGGTGTCGTCCGGCAAGGGCGGCGTCGGCAAGTCGACCGTCGCCGTGAACCTGGCGCTCGCGCTGCATGGCGAGGGCGCGCAGGTGGGGATCGTCGACGTGGACGTATACGGTCCCAACGTGCCGTTGATGATCGGGGCGCGCGGGCGTCCCGGGATGGTGGCGAATCGCATCGTCCCGGTCGAGGCCTACGGCGTCAAGGTCATGTCGATCGGGTTCTTCGTGAAGGAAGGCGACCCCGTGATCTGGCGGGGCCCCATGATCCACTCGGCCGTCCAGCAGTTCCTGAAGGACGTGGAATGGGGTCCGCTCGACTACCTGATCTTCGACATGCCCCCCGGCACCGGAGACGCCCAGCTGTCGCTCTCCCAGACGCTGCCGCTGACGGGCGCGATCATGGTGACGACGCCGCAGGACGTCTCGCTGCTCGACGTTCGCAAGGGCCTGCAGATGTTCCGGAAGATGAACGTGCCGGTGCTGGGCATCGTGGAGAACATGGCGGGCTTCGCCTGCCCGCATTGCGGTCACGCGACGCCGATCTTCGGCGAGGGCGGCGGCGAGAAGCTGGCGAGAGAGTTCGACGTGCCCCTGCTCGGGTCCATCCCGATCGATCCCGAGACGCGAATCGGCGGAGACACCGGCGAGCCGATCGTGGTGGCGCGGCCGTCGTCCCCTCAGGCGGACGCGTTCCGGCGGGTGGGAGCGGCAGTCCGGGAGCGCCTGGCGGGCATCGCGGCGCCGAAGCTGCCGCTCATCAGCTGATGGAGCGGCCCCGGGCACGCCCGCAGGAGGGGAGGATTCCTCCGGGCCGAGTCGCTCGGGCCTAGGCGCGGCGGGCCGGTGCCGGAGCTCCGTGTCCCCCTCTTCCCCTTGCCCGGGGTGACGTTCTTCCCGGAGACAGTCCTGCCGCTCCACATCTTCGAGCCGCGCTATCGCCAGATGGTCGCGGATTGTCTGGCAGGCGACCGATGGCTCGCCGTGGGCATGCTGAGGCCGGGCTGGGAGAAGGACTACCAGGGGCGCCCGCCCGTCCATGCGATCGCGGGAGCGGGCGAGATCATCCAAGCGGAGAGCCTGGCGGACGGCCGGTACAACCTGCTGCTGGACGGGCGGTGGCGCGTGCGGATCCTCGTGGAGGACCCGCCCGGCGAGCGCGCCTACCGGCTGGTCCGCGCGGAGCGGCTTGCCGACCGGGGGCCGAGTCCCGGCGACCGGACGTTCCCCGAGCGCTTGCAGGAGCTGCGGACCGCCCATGCGCGGCTCCTCGTGGCCCTCGGCCAGTCCCATCCCGACGTCGTCGGCCGGCTCACGGTCGCCGGTGCGGGCCCGGGTGCCGTGATCGACCGCATCGTGTCGGCCGTCGTGCCCGACGCCGAGGTCCGGCAGCGGGTGCTGGAAGCCGTGGACGTGAGCGAGCGGCTGGACCTCGCGATCGGGGCGTTGAGCGAGCTCCTGGGAATGGTCGCCGGGCGGGAGGCCGAAGAGGAGGACGAGTCGGATGACGCCTGAGCGACGGGGGGCGCAGTGGAGGCGCCGGATCTCGTCCCGGGCGGGGGTCGCCATGGCGCTCGGGCTCGCGCTGGTTGCGAGCGACGCGGTGGCGGGCGAGCAGTGGGGCTGGCTCGGCGTACGGATCCGAGACCTCAGCGAGCAGGAGACCGAGGAGCTCACGAAGCGGCTCGGCATCCGCGAGGGCTACGGGGTGCTCATCGCCCAGGTCATGAAGGACACGCCCGCCGAGGCGGCTGGCATGCGGGAGGGTGACGTCGTCGTCGCCATCGACGGGCGGCCCATCGTGGAGACGCGCGCGCTGCAGCGCCTGGTTGGAAGCGCCCCGGCCGGGCGAGAGGTCGCGCTCGTGGTGCTGCGCGAGCGGGAGCGCCAGGAGCTCCGCGTTCGGGTCGGGCAGATGCCTCCCGACGTCGTCGCGGACCGGCTCACGTTCGAGTTCGGGTTCTTCGTGCGTGACACGACCGAGGAGCGGCCGGCGCCGCCGCTGCCGGACCAAAGAGCGCCGGTGGTCGCAGGCGTCGCCGAGCGGAGCTCCGCCGCGCGCGCCGGGCTCCGGGCCGGCGACCGGATCCTGGCCGTGAACGACGTCGAGGTGGAGACGGTGGAGGCCTTCCGCCGCCGGACTCAGGACCTCTTCCTGAAGGATGCGCTCCGCCTGCGCGTCGGGCGAGAGGGCGAGTCGCTGACGCTGACCCTGGCGCCGGTGCGGCCCACGATCCCATGATGAAGCGCCTGCACGTCCTGGTCGTGGAGGACGACGAGACACTCCGGGATCTCCTGGGCGAGGTCCTGAGGGGGTGGGGGTACCAGTCTGTCGTCGTGTCGTCGGGGAGCCGAGCCGTCGAGCTCCTGGAGACCCAGCTCTTCGAGGTCGCCGTGGTGGACATCCACCTGCCGGAGATGGACGGCGTGGAGCTTCTGCGGCACCTCAAGCGCCACGACCCGTCGATCGAGGTGCTCATGATGACGGGGGACCCGACCGTCGCCACGGCGGTGGAGACCCTGAAGCTCGGCGCCTACGACTACCTCACGAAGCCGCTGATCCTGGAGGAGCTGCGCCATCTCCTGGACCACATCCTGGAGCGCCGACTCCTGCGTCAGGAGGTCAATGCGCTGCGCAGCCGGCTCGGGGAGCAGCTGCGCGTGAGCGAGCTTGTCGGCGTCTCGCCGGCCATGGAAGCGGTGAAGGACATGATCGTCCGGGTGGCTCCGGCCGACTCGCCGGTGCTGATCGAGGGCGAGAGCGGAACCGGGAAGGAGCTGGTGGCGGCCGCGATCCATCGCCTGTCCGCCCGCGCCAGCGGACCGTTCATCACCGTCAACTGCGGGGCGGTCCCGTCCGATCTCCTGGAGTCGGAGTTCTTCGGTCACGTCCGCGGGGCGTTCTCGGGAGCGGTGGCCGACACGCTCGGGCTGTTCCGCTCCGCCCACGGCGGGACGATCTTCCTCGACGAGATCGCGGAGCTGCCGCCGGCCCTCCAGGTGAAGCTGCTGCGGGTGCTGCAGGAGAAGGACGTCCGTCCCGTCGGGTCGACGCGAAGCTACTCGGTCGACACCCGGGTCATCGCGGCCACGAACAAGAACCTCGACCTGGCCATCAAGGACGGGACTCTGCGGCAGGATCTGTTCTACCGGCTGAACGTCGTCCGGATCCACGTGCCGCCGCTGCGTGAGCGGAAGGCGGACACCCCCGCGCTGGTGACCGCGTTCATCCGGATGTTCAACCAGCGCTTCAACCGCGAGATCAAGGGCATCGCGCCGGAAGCGATGGCCGCCCTCAACGCCTACGAGTTTCCGGGCAATGTGCGGGAGCTCGAGAACCTCATCGAGCGCGCGTACGCGCTCGGAGCGCGCGACCAGATCCGGCTCGCCGACCTCCCCGCGCTGGGCGGCGCCCGCCGCGAGGAGCCTCCGGCGCAGGCCCCGGCAGCCCTGGTGCCCGGGAGTGCGAGCGCCGTACCGACACTGGCCCAGGCGGAGCGCGAGCTGATCATCCGCGCGCTCGAGCTCCACCGGAACGATCGGGCGAAGGCGGCGCGAGCCCTGGGGCTTTCCAGCCGGACGCTCTATCGACGTCTCAAGGAGTACGGCATCAGCTGAGCGGCGCCATCCTGCCAAAGTGACAGGACAATCGTGACTGCCGAGTTGGGCCCGGAAGGTTGTCGTGGCGAGCCACGCTGTCACCTGTTAGCAGGCGTTCCCCGGAAAAACCCGTCAGGGAAGGGGCGGGCCCAGGGGCCGCTGAACCGCCTGGGGTGGCACCACCCTTGCACTCCTCTCGGGCCATGATGGATCCGTCGGGGCAGGAGCGGGGCTCGAGCGTGGTCCTGGTGGCCGACGCGGACGACGAGGCGGGGCGGAGCCTGGCCGACCACTTCACGCGCCGGGGCTTCCGTGTCACCCACACGGCGCTCGGCCAGGATGCGCTCGACCTGGCCCATGCGGGCCGGCTGCAGGCGGCGATCGTCGACGTGGCGCTCCGCGACATGTCGGGTCACGCTCTGGTCTCCCGGTTGAAGGAGATCGATCCGCGGGTGCACGTGCTCATGACGACGGGCGACTACCGTCCCGAGTTCGAGGTGCGCGCCCGGCAGATCGGCATTCTCCACTACGCGCAGAAGCCGGCGGATCCCGAGCGCCTGGAAGCCGTGGTCGCCAAGGCGCTCGGCGCCTTCCAGCCTGGTTGACCGGCCTTCCGCCGCGCCCCCCCCCGCGTCACCGCGGCATCGCGCCCTTGACCTCGAGCGAGGAGCGGTGTATCAGCCAAGCTGAGTGTTGCTCCGAGAGGAGCGGGTCGCATCCGTCCCACCAGGAACGCCAAAGGAGGAGCCATGCAGCTCAAGGGCAAGCGCGTGGCGGTTCTCGCCGAGAACCTCTACCAGGAGATGGAGCTCTGGGTGCCGTACTACCGGCTCAAGGAAGAAGGTGCCGAGGTCCACATCGTGGGCAGTGGGGGCGCCAAGGGATACACGTCGAAGCACGGCTACCCGGTCACGGTGGACGTCCAGGCCGAGCAGGCGAACGCCGTGGAGTACGACGGCGTGATCATTCCGGGAGGCTTCGCGCCTGATCTCATGCGGCGCTCCCCGGCCATGGTGACCCTCGTCCGCGAAGCGTTCGCGGCGGGCAAGGTCGTGGCGGCGATCTGTCACGCGGGGTGGATGCCGGTGTCGGCCGGCATCTTGAAAGGCAAGCGCGCGACGAGCTTCTTCTCGATCAAGGACGATCTCGTGAACGCCGGCGCCAGCTGGGTCGATCAGGAGGTCGTCGTGGACGCGAACCTCATTACGTCGCGAAAGCCCGACGTCCTTCCGGCGTTCTGCCGGGAGATCGTGAAGGCGCTCGCGAAGCGGTAGGCCGAATCGGCGGGGGCCCAGGCGGGCCCCCGCCGTCAGTACCCC
>JBIOVM010000193.1:0-35115 GCA_044867785.1 Candidatus Rokuibacteriota bacterium
ACGCCGTGGTGTCGGCGTTGATGTAGTGCGCGCCGGTGAAGTGGAAGGCGGGGTTGCACGACGAGCTGACGTGCACCATTGCCGGCACGTCGAGCTCCACCATCGCCTCGTAGATCGGGTACCACCAGCGGTCGGTGAGCGGAGCCTCCTCCACCAGCCGCCGGACGGATCGGGGTTCAGGTTGCAGCCGATGAAGCCCAGCTGCTCGACGCAGCGCTCGAGCTCCTCGACGCAGCTCGCCGGAGAGACGCCCGGGGACTGCGGCAGCATGCCGACCGGCGCGAAGTTCTTCGGATAGAGGGCGCAGACCCGGTGAATCAGGTCGTTCTGCACGCGCGCCCACTGGGCGCTGATCGCGGCGTCGCCGACGTGGTGCTCCATCGAACCCGCGCGCGGGGAGAAGAACGTGACGTCGCTCCCACGCTCCCGCTGGAGCCGGAGCTGCGCCGTCTCCAGGCTTTCGCGGATCTCGTCGTCGCTGATGCTCAAGGCCTTCTCGGAGATGGTCTCGCCGGAGGCCTGCCGCTTTCGCCAGTCCCAGAGGGCCGGCGGCGCGGTCGTGTAGTGGCCGTGGCAGTCGACGATTATCGGAAGAGCTCCTCCACCCTGAAGCGCCGCGGGATCATCTGCTGGCGGTACGTGCAGTCGATCGCCACTTCGAGGTTTCTCCGATTCTCCTCGAGGCCGAACGGGTTCATCTCCGGGCTGCCCGCCGCTTCCCGACTGCGCTTCAGCTCGTCATAGAGGTCCTGCGCCTGGGACTCGGAGACCGTGCTCTTGACCGTGACCATGTGGTTGATCTGGATGGCGCCGTGCTTCGCCCTCCAGGCCAGCGCGGCGGCCGCCGGGTCCGGGATCAGCGTCCGGAGCGGCCCGTCCTTCGGCGGCTCGGCGAGGATGGCGGCGTCCAGATCCCCGGCCAGCAGCATGGCCGTCAGGTCCGTGCCCGGCGGCATGCGCGTGGCGGTCGGCGGATCGCGAAACTCCGCCACGTGGGGATCCTCGAGGGTCACCCAGCGCACCGTGTCGAGGTCGACCCCGTAGTCGTCGGCGAGGATGCCGCGCACCCAGGTGGCCGTCGTCACCGAGTAGGCGCGCATCCCGATCCGCTTTCCGGCGAGCCGGTCCGGCGAGAGCGGGCCGCGCTCCGGGTTGTAGGCGAGCGTCGCGTGCTGGAAGCGCGCCGTCACCACGGCGGGCAGGAGGCGATACGGCGTGCCGTTGGCCTTGGCGAGCAGGAAGGTCATCAGCGCCAGCTCGGCGACGTCGAACTCCAG
Organism: Candidatus Rokuibacteriota bacterium; assembly: GCA_044867785.1. Lineage (GTDB taxonomy): Bacteria > Methylomirabilota > Methylomirabilia > Rokubacteriales > DASRDR01 > DASRDR01. The sequence continues at coordinate 1,278 of JBIOVM010000193.1, forward strand.
GTCCCGGACGACGCGCTTGAACGCGATGTTGGGGACCTTGACGTCGACGAACTCGAGGAAGGACTGCTGCTTGAACTGCCGGGTGACCGGGTAGTCCCCGAGGAGCGCTTTCAATCCAGCGGACCGTCGATGTACGTGAGCCCCTTCTCGGCCAGGCTCTTGCGCATGCCGTAGATGTCGAGGCCGAGCTCGCCCTTCTCGAGACGCGCCCGGTTGGCCGCTTCCTTCTTCTCCCGCTCCTCGCCGGCTTTTGCAACGGTGGCGGCGTCGAGCCGCGGCACGACCACCACCCCGTCGTCGTCGGCCACCACCACGTCACCCGGCCTGACGCTGATCCCGGCGCACACCACCGGCAGGTTCACCGAGCCGAGGCTCGCCTTGACGGTGCCCTTGGCGGAGATGGCGCGCGACCAGACCGGGAACCTCATCGCGCTCAGGCCGGCGGCGTCGCGGCAGCCCAGGTCGAGGACGACGCCCTTCGCGCCGCGCGCCTTGACCGAGGTGGCGAGGAGCTCGCCGAACCCGCCGTCGGTGTTCTCGCTCGAGCAGGCGACGACCAGGATGTCGCCCGGCTTCAGCACCTCGCAGGCGACGTGGATCATCCAGTTGTCGCCGGGGTGGCACAGCGCGGTGACCGCGCTGCCGGCGACGGACGCCCCCCGCCACACCGGGCGCATGTAGGGCTGCATCAGGCCGGTGCGCCCCTGCGCCTCGTGGACCGTCGCCACGCCGAGGCGCTTGAGCGTGGCGATCGTCGCCGCCTCCACGCGGTGGATGTTGCGGACGACGGTGCCGCTCATCTCAGCGCGCTCCGGGGACCCGGCGGGTCCTGAGGAACTGCTCGAGCGTCTCGCCGCGGAACGCCGCCACCATCTCCGGGTTCGACACCCCCCGGGTGCGCGCCAGCTTCTCCAGGCAGAAGAAGCTGGCGCCGTAGTCCTGCAGCGCCTTCCAGTCCAGGCGGCGCACCATGTCCTTCTCCTCGTCGGTCAGGCCCTGCATCGCCGCCTCCGGATCTTCGAGGAAGGCCTTGCGCTTCTCGCCGGACGTGAGGTCGTGCAGGAAGCGGTTGAGCCGGAGCCCCCGGTCGCTCCGCTCCAGGTCGAACACGTACCTCATTCGAACAGCGCGACCGCCATGGCGGTGGTCATGGGCAGGTAATAGCTCTCGTGCACCTTGCGCGCGCCGTCGTCCAGCGCGCCGCGCATGACGAGCCACATGATCACCTCGGCGCCCTCGTTGCCGCCGCGACGCGCGAAGTCCTCGATGCTCATCCGCGCCAGACGCTCCGGGTCGCGCGCGATGAGCTCGAGGAACTCGCGATCCCACGCCTCGTCGTTGAAGCCGGCGCGGTCGCCGATCATCTGGTGCGACAGGCCGCCGGTGCCGACTACGGCCACCGCGAGATCCTCCGGATAGGACCGGATCGCCTTGCCGACCGCCTTGCCGAGCTTGTAGCAGCGCATCGGCTTCGGCAGCGGGTGCTGGAGCACGTTCACCACCAGCGGCACGACGCGCCCGGGCCAGTCGGGCTGGGACGGCCACATCATGGTGAGCGGCGAGTGGAGACCGTGGTCGAGCGGCAGGTCCTGGAAGATGGTCAGGTCGAACTCGTCGTCGACCAGGGAGCGCGCGATGTGCCGCGACAGCGCCGCGTGGCCCTTGAGCGGCGGGATCCTGCGGACGCCCAGCCCCTCGTCCGCGATGCGGTACAGATCGCTCACGCCGAGGGCGAACGTCGGGTAGTGGTCGAAGAAGAACGTGGTGGCGTGGTCGTTGAAGCAGACGAAGAGCACGTCCGGCTTCTTCTCCGCCAGCCACTTCGCCACCGGGGCGTACCCCTGGAAGAGCGGCTTCCAGTCCGGGTCTTCCTGCTTGCCCCGGTCGAAGGCCATCGCGATGGTGGGGACGTGCGACGTGCCGATGCCGCCGATGATGCGTGCCATGGCTAGCCGTGTTCCTTGTACCCCAATTCGGCCTCGGACGCCATCCGCGCGACGACCGAGCCGCGACCGGCACCGGGCACCGTGCGCGGACCGCTCGGCTCCCGCGTCGGGCCGCAACAAGCCGCCGCGGGTGTGCATGCTCAAGACACGCGCCCGGCCCTTGAACGCGGTGGGGTCGATGGGTAGCCTTGTGCCGCACCATCGGGATGGGTGATGGTCGTGGAGACTGCCGGAGCGGTAATCGAGACCGGCTCCGGGTTCGCATCGGTCCCGCCCGGGCTACGCCGGGCGGGCCGGCGGGCGAGCGGGTCCTGACCCCATCCCCGGGAGCCTGGGTTCGATGACGTCGCATCCCACCGCCGCGCCCTCGGGCTTCTCCCACATCGAGCTCTCCTACGTCACGACCTTCTACTTCAACCAGGCTGACTCCTCGTCGCTGCTCGAGCTCGTCCGCCGCTACGGGTCCTACTCGAAGGACCTGCTCGACCGGCTCCAGCTCGTGCTCGTCGACGACGGCTCTCCCGTCCCGGTCAAGCTCCCCGCCGACCTCGACCTCAACCTCCTGCTCCTGCGGATACCCGAGGACGTGCCCTGGAACCATGCGGCGGCCAGGAACCTCGGCGCGGCATACGCGCGCTCGGACAAGCTCCTGCTGACGGACGTGGACCACACGTTCCCGGAGGACACGCTTCGGCGCATCGTGCAGCTGCGCAAGCTGCGGCGCACCATGTACATGTTCTACCGGCTCGACGAGAACGGGGCCCACGTGAGACGTCACCTGAACACCTTCCTCTTGTCGCGGGGCCGCTACCTCGAGCTCTTCGGTTACGACGAGGAGTTCTGCGGCCACTACGGGCTGGAGGACGACCTCTTCCGACGATGGCATCTCCACCACGGAACGCGCATCCGCATGTTTCGAGGAGGGCCCGTGAAGCTGCGCCCCGTCGAGCGCGAGGGGTCCTACCACTCCCTGGCGCGGGACCGCGGCCACAACGCCGAGGTGTTCCGAGGCAAGCGGCGGCTCTGGGAGGCGCTCGGCCCGCGAGCGGCCCATTCGAGGATCTTCCTCCGGGCCCCGTTCGAGGTCGTCGCGGACCTCCGCCGGGCCGCGCCGCCCGCCGCGCCCCCTCCCTCCCTCATGACCCGGCTCTGGCGGCGGTGGCAGTGGCGCCGTTCACGGCCGTAGCCGTAACTCACCGGCCCCGGCGCTCTCCGGCCACCTCGGCATAGAGCGCCAGCATCGCGTCGACGTGTCGCTCCCAGGTCAACGTCTCGGCAAGGGCGCGCGCGGCCTCGCCCATCGGCGCGCGGTCGGCGTCCAGCATCCGCTCGAGTGCCCGTGCGAGGGCGCCGACGTCGTGAGGGTCCAGATCGACGAAGCCCTCCCGCCCGTGGGTGACGAGCTCGCTCACCCCGTTGGCCGCGGTGGTGATGACCGGCAGCCCGCAGGCCAGCGCCTCGGCCGTGGCATTGGAGAACGGATCGAACTTGGTGGGGAGCACGAATGCGTCGGCGGCCGCGTAGTAGGGCCTCGGGTCCGCGGCGAAGTCCCGGCAGAGCACGCGGCCCTCCAGCCCGAGCCGGCTGACCGTCCGGACGATCGCCGCGTCGTCCCCGCCGGACCGGCGCCCCACGACGACGACGCGCGCCGCCACGGGCCCGAGCGTACCGAACGCCTCGAGGAGCTCCAGCACGCCCTTCCGGTGAATCCCCGCGCCGACGAGGAGGAACACGACCTCGCGGGACGTCAGGCCGAGGCGGGCCCGCGTCGCGCTCCGGAGCTCGTCCCGAATCCGAGGCGAGAAATGCTCCGTGTCGACGCCGTTGTAGACGCACCGCGTCCGGGCGGCGGCGAACGGGTAGGTCTCGCCGAGGACCCGGCGGCTCCAGGCGGAGTTGGTAACGATCCGGCGGACCGAGCGGAACTGGCGCCTCTCGACGAGGACCCGCGCGTGGTCCTGCGGGCGCCAGGCCGAGCCGGCCGCGCGGCCCCACGGGTCGCGCCCGATGGCGTGCAGGTACGCCCGGTAGGCGCCGCCGCCCGGCGACACGACGTCGTCGCCCAGGCTCTGCGTGTGGCTGTGCACCAGGTCCAGACGGGATCGCCACCGGCGGGTGACGAGGAAGGCCGACAGCGCGAAGAGGAGCGGGCTGATCGCGGCCGGGCCGCGGACCGGCACCCTGTGGCACGCGATGTTCCGCGCCGCGGCCTCGTCCCAGCGCCGCGCGAAGAGGTGGAGCTCGCAACCCCGCCGCTCCAGGCCTCGGAGCAGCTCGCCGTACCGTCGCTCGCTGCCCACTCGCTTCACGTCGGGCAGGTCTACCATCACGGCGCCGATCCGCATCGGCCTAGCCCTGGGCGAGGCCCAGCGTTCGGTAGACCTCGAGGAACTCGCCGGCCATGGTCTCGAGGGATCTGGCCTCGGCCACGGCGCGAGCCTCCGCGCCGAGGACCCGCCGCTCGTGCGGATCTCGGAGCCGGTGGAGCCGCTCCGCGAGGGCCGCGTGATCGCGGGCCGAGGCCAGCGTGAGCGAGTCCAACGGCCCATTCAGGAGCTCCGACACTCCGGCCGCCCGGGTCGTGACGACCGGCAGGCCGCTCGCCAGGGCCTCCAGACAGGCGTTCGAGAACGGCTCGTAGATGGTCGGTAGCACGAGCGCGTCGGCGGCGGCGTACGCCAGCTCGGGACGGGCCACGGGCCCCAGGAACCGCACTCGCCCGTCGACGCCCAGCGTGCGGGCGAGCGCTCGATAGCCGTCGGCCCCCGCGTCGCGACCGGCGACGGCGAGCCAGACCTTCTCCCCGGCCGCCGGCAATGCGCGCAGCAGGTAAGCGAGCCCCTTGCGCTCGAAGCCGGTGCCCACGAACAGGGCGAGGAACGCGCCCGCCGGCACCTCCAGGCGGCGACGGGCCGCTTCCCGCCGGCGCTGACGGATCGCGGGGTGGAACCGCCGGGTGTCGACGCCGTTGTAGACGACCCGGATGTGCTCGGCCGGCACTCCGTAGTGGCGGATGAGATCCGCGCGAACGCGCGCCGAGATGGCGACGATCAGCCGATAGCGTCGTCGCGTGAGCAAGGTGCGCTCGAGGAAGAGGACGAGCCGATCGACACTCGACCGGCGGCGGCGATGCGCCAACGGCGTCGCCCGGTGCTCGGCGCGCGTGCGCAGCCACTCCCGATGACAGCCGTCGCCGGCCCGGTAGACGTCCTGCCAGAAGAGCTTGGCGTGGCTCTGCACGAGGTCGTAGCGCTCCCGCCGAAGATGGCGGGCGGCGTTCACCGTGAAGGACAGGAGCGAGACGAGCTCGCCGCCGCGTTCCAGGGTCGGCACGCGCCGGTGGACGACGGGGCCGGCCGGCTCGTCCCAGCGCGCGGACACGATCGTGACCGCGCACCCGGCCCGGGCCAAGCTGTCCGCCAGCAGCGCGGTGAAGCGCTCCCCCCCGCCGTCGGGAACCCACCGACGGCGGACGAGGGCCAGCCTTGGAGGCCTGCGGCGCCCGGCCGGCGGCGCCGCGTGTTCGCCGTTCACGGATCCCGCCGCGCCGGCTCCGTGTGCCCGTCCGGGGCAAGCTCGAGCTCGAACAGCTTGGCGTGGATGAGGAACACGTACAGCGCGGTCACCACGCTGATGATCAAGCCCGGCGTGCCGTCCAGGAACCCGCGCCGCCAGACGTATCCGCGGACAGCACGCCGGATCGGGTCCGACAGCAGCCGGCTCCGCGAGAACCGGGTGCCCGCCCGACGCCGGGTCGCCGCCACGAGGCTCGCGTACTGGTCGACCTTCCGGACGTGATGCGCGACGTCGTCGTGCGAGTAGTGCAGGATATGGCCCGAAAGCCGGACGGTCCGGCCGGGGACCGTGAAGCGCTCGTGCACCGCGTCATCCGTGCACGTGGCTCGCGCCCGCCGGAACACGCGAAGCTTGTCGTCCGGATACCACTCCCCGTGCCGGATCCATCGGCCGAGGTAGCGATGCTTGCGGGGCATCACGAACCCGTCGACGTCCGCGCGGCAGGTGGTGAGCGCCGCCTGGATCTCCTCGGCGAGGCCCGGCTCCAGCTCCTCATCGGCATCGAGGCTGACGACCCATTCGCCCGTGGCCCGGGAGAGCGCGAAGGTCTTCTGGGCCGCGTAGCCGGGCCACCGGTTGGTGTGCACGGTGGCGCCGTGGGCCCGCGCGACGGCCTCCGTCCGGTCCGTGCTGCCGCCGTCGATGACGACGAGCTCGTCGACCCACGCGAGGGAGGCGAGACACCGACCGATCTTCCGCTCTTCGTTCAGACAGATGACGATGGCCGATACGCGCGGCACCCCGTCCTCCTTCCGGATCGTCGCCCCGGGAGCGAATCGAGCACGATCCGATCCACCGCGAGTCCGCCGGCCCCGATCCTGCGCGAGCGCCAACGGGGTGTCAAGGTTCGCCGGCCGGCCGCGGTAAGATGCCACGCAACCGTGCGACGGCCTCCGGACGCGAGTGGGATCTGGATTGCCTCCGCGGACGCTCGGGCGCCGAGGACGCTCGGCTTCGTCGTGGCCTCCCCGACCAAGGTCGGGCGGGCCAAGGTCGGCAAGAACCTTGGCGACGCGCTGACGCGCCTGGGCCACCGCGTGACGTTCTTCGACTACGACCGCGCGCCGGTCCGGTATCGCGTGTGGCCGCGCACGTTGAGGGCCCGGGACTGGCGGGAGCGCGCCCTCGACTACGTCAACGGCCGGGCTCTGGATGCCGTGCGGGCGGCGCGGCCCGACGTCTTCCTGTGCGTGAAGGGCGTCCAGCTCCGGCCGGAGACCATCCGTGCCATCGGCCGGCTCGGGGTGACGACGGTCGGCTATTGGATCGACGACCCCCTGGACCACGCCCGGTCGCTCGTCAACGCGTCCAGCTACGACCGCTACTTCACCAACGACGCGGCGTCGGTCGAGCGCTATCGCAGCGAGGGTGTCCCGCGGATCCAGCACCTTCGGAGCGCGGCCGACCCCGACGTCTTCTTCCCGCTGCCGGACGCCCGCGACACGGTCGACGTGGCGTTCGTCGGGACGCACTCGCCCGAGCGGGAGCGCGCCGTCGTTGGCCTCCAGGCGTTCGACACGCACGTCTACGGGAGCGCGGCTTGGCGCACGGCGCCGATCGACCCGGCCCGCGTGCACCCGGGGGTCTTCGGTGCCCGGACCAACGAGGTGTTCAACCGCGCCCGGATCAACCTGAACGTGCACCGGTGGGTCGGCCACGGGTCCGCCATGAACCTCCGGCTGTTCGAGGTGCCCGCGGCCCGCGGGTTCCTGCTCACCGACTGGGTGGCGGAGATCGAGGGCGCCTATCGGCCGGACGAGCACGTGGTCTGCTGGCGGACGCCGGCCGAGCTGCGCGCGAAGGTCGCGTACTACCTGGCGCACGAGGACGAGCGCCGCGAGGTCGCGGCCCGCGGCCACGAGCACTTCCTGCGGCACCACACGTATGCGGCCCGGGCGCGCGAGCTCCTGGGCCACCTCACGTGACGTCGGGGCCCCGCCCGGGCCTCACGGTCCCGGCGCCGGCGTCCCCGGATCGGGCCGCCACGACCTCCATCGCCTGGCCGAGTGGCGTCGGACCAGGCCCGCGAAGGCCCGCGTGTCTCCCAGGTTCATCCGTCCCGCGTAGTGGCGGAGCAGCGACGCCTTGTCCTCCTTGGAGAGGGCGAGCCCGGGATGGTTGAGTCCTGCCAGGTCCCGGGCGAGGCTCGTCAGGCGACGGAACCCGTTCCGCCTCATGCCGTCGATGTCGATGAAGGCGCTCACCTGCCCCTCGTGGACGAAGACGTGTGACAGGTGGGCGTCGCCCAGCCAGTGCCCGAGCTCGTGCAGTCGGGCGAGGGCGTCGATGACCGTCCGGAGCAGCGTCGTGGGTATTGCGCGCCGCTCTCGGATCGCGAGATCGTAGAGCGACCGGCCCCGGGCTCGCTCGACGGCGTAGAAGGGCTTCCGCCCCTGCCGGATCGTACCGAATGCCCGCACCCTCGGCACCGGGACGTCTCGCTCGACGAGCCATTCGGAAAGGGCATGGATCTCACGCGCGCGATCGGTGAGCAGGGAGCCCGCCCAGGCCCGCAGGCCGCGAGGACGGGGATGCAGGATCTTGAGGAAGCAGTCCGACGCGGGATCGTGGAAGACGGTCGTGCGGCGGCCGGTCGGGTACAGCTGGAAGCCCCGCGAGGAGAACGCGGACTGCGCCGCCCGGTCGGAGCCGTCCACCGGCAGCCCCGCGGCGGGCGACTTCTCGAGCAGATCCAGCAGGCGGGCGATCGACGGGGCGAGCGCATCGTCGAACTCGACGCGGGCGATGCGGTCGGCGTGACGCCCCATTCGAGCGCGCCCCGCACCACGAGGCGTCGGCATCAGGAACCCGCCATCGGGCTCGTCCTCGACGGCCCGCGCGTCCCGATCGCCGCCTCCCCGTGTGACGCGGCCGGCGACCGCGGGGGTCGGAGCCGCCGGTGATGCCGGCGCCCCGCCCGGACGTGCCGATCAGCGTCGTGCTGGTGGTTCACAACCGGATCGAGCTCACGCGCGCGTGCCTGGAGAGTCTACGCCAGACCGTGCGCCCTTTCGAGCTATGCGTCGTGGACAACGGGTCCTCCGACGGGACCTCGGCGTTCTTCCGCCGGTGGTCCGGCCAGCCACCGCTCCGCTACCAGCGCAACCCGGACAACCTCGGCCTGATCCGCGCCCTCAACCAGGGCGCGGCGCTGGCGCGCGGCGACGGCCTCTGCTTCCTGCACAACGACACCGAGATGCTGGATCCGCACTGGCTCGGGAGGCTCGCGACGGCCGTGGGCGCCGGGCGCACCGTCGGGCTGGCCGGGCTGTACGGCGCACGCTACGTCCGCCGCGACGGCACGCTCCTGGGCCGGAGCATCGTCCACTGCCTGGCGGAGGGGCGGACGATGGGCGCGGCCGACGTCGACGTGGCGTTCGTCGACGGGGTGTGCCTCTTCGTCCCCCGCGCGGTGCTCGCCGAGGTCGGCGGCTTCGACGAGAGCTACGGCTTCCTTCACGGGTACGATCGGGACCTCTCGTTCGCGGTCCGCGCGACCGGCCGGCGCTGCGTCGTGGTCGGGAGCCGCTTCATCCATCGGGGCGGCGGGACTCGCGTCGGTCCCGGGGCGCCGTTCGACGCGGAGACGGATCTGGGCCAGCGGCGCGAAGCGATGGCCCGCTTCGTCGGAAAGTGGAGGCACGCGCTGCCGGCGGACGTCCGCGGCGTGGGCGAGCGCTTGACAGACCGCCTCCGCCCGCTCCTCGCGAGGGCGGCGCACGTCGGGTCGTGGGCGCGGGGGCGATCCTGACCCCGCGGGGCCGCCCGGCGACGCCATGCCGCCCGGAGTCGGGGGGCGACGGATCCGTGATCTCGCGGACCGCTCGTGCCGCGCGCGACCGGCTGCGGGGGCTCTCCCCGGGGCTCGGACTCAGGCCGCGGGCGTGGCGGCTCGTCCGGCGCGCCCGTGCCCGGGCGTATCGCATCAGGCGCCGCCTCGGCCGGCTTCCGACGATCGGCGGCGCGGCGCGCGCCCGGCTGGGTGTGTACGTCGCCTACTTCGACGCCGCGGAGATCTTTCCGCTCCACCTGTCGGCCTTCCGGCGGACCAGCTCGGGCCCGTTCAACTACTACGTGATGCGGAACTGCACGACGCCGCCGGAGGCGCGCCGGTTCGACGCGATCGTGTCGGAGTCTGGCTTCCCGACGGTGTTCAGACCCTGGCCGGCCCTCCTCCCCTTCTCACACGGCGAGTCGCTGCAACGGATGGTGGACCGGACGACGGACGAGATCATCGTGGTCGCGGACGTGGACGCGTTCCCGATCGCGCACGGCTGGGACGACTTCGTCGTGCGCGAGCTCGAGACGAAGGACGCGGTCGGCGCGATCGTGCACATCCCCGATCGCACCGGGCTCCGGACGGTCCTGCACCCGTGCTTCCTCGCGTTCCGGCGGTCGTTCCTCGAGGCGCACGACCTCGACGTCCTCCCTCGCGGCGACGGCGACCCGTGCTACCGGATCACCGAATGGCTGCTCGCGAACGGGCGCTTCCACGAGGGGTGCGTGACCCCGCTCGTGCCGACCGGGCACGAGGTGGAGCTGTTCCCGGGATTCGCGCACGCTCCCGCGTTCGGGTCGCGGAACCTCCGGCACGGTCTCGGCACCACCTACGGGAACCTGGTGCTGCACCTCTGGTTCTGGCGATTCTTCGCGCGGCGGCGGGCGGTTCGGGGCGCCGACGGGTCGATCCTGGTCGGTGTCGACCGGATGGAGCAGGTGCTGGCGTCGCTCCGGGCGAAGCTCGGCGAGGCGGCGCGCGTGCCGTCGGACGCTCCCCCGAGGGTCTAGGCCGGATGGGCGTGGGTCTCCGAGCCCTCTGGCAACGGGCCGTCCTGCGCCAGAGGCCTCCGCGGCGCCGGTCGCTCGGCAGCGACCGGTGCGTGGTGGCGACCGTCGCGAGCGACGCGTTCACGGAGTACGTCCTCGTCCTGCTGGACTCGATCCGCCGACACAACCCCTGGTTCGCCCGCCTCCCGCTGCGGGTGTTCTGGAGCCTCCAGATCGCGCCGCTGTCGCCCGGGAACCAGGAGCGCATCCGGCAAGCGCATCCGGGCATGACGTTCGTGGAGGTCGACGGCGCCGCGTACGAGCGGTACCGGCCCGGGACGCCGCCGCGCCTGATGGCCGCGCTGCTCACGCTGGAGGCCTTCGGGATCCGCGACGCCGACCGCGTGGTCTTCCTCGATGCGGACATGGTCTGCCTGGGCGATCTCACCGATCTCTTCATGCTCGACGTGGATCTGGCCGCGTGTCCCACCGGGTCGAGCCGCGCCGTCAAGGAGGCGCGCGCGGGAACCTACGCCCGGCGCCTCAGCATCAACACCGGTGTCCTCGTGATCGGCCGGCGGTACCTGAGAGACGCGACGCGGCGGCGCCTCGCCCGATACCCCAGCGGCCGGTTCGCCGATCAGGACGTGCTGAACCGCTTCCTCCGCGGACGCTCGGTGTACTGCCTGGACCATCGCTTCAACTACCACGCGGAGTTCTTCTGGCGCGGCGACGAGACCGACGTGCGCCTCCTCCATTACGCCGGGACCAAGCCGCTCGAGGCCCCGGACCTCCCGCGGATGCAGCCGTGGTTCGTGGCCTGGGACCGTCAGCGCCGGGGGCCGTGACGGGACACTCGGGTGGAGACGAGCCCGCAGCCGACGGCCACGTGGGCAGGCCCGAGCGCGCCCGGGGCCGATTGCGGCCACTGCCGCGCCGCCCGTCGAGAGCTCCCGCCGAGGCCGGCGACATCGACGGCCTCTGGCCCATCACGGATCACGCCTCCGCTGACCACGGGCTCCCACGTGTGCACGGGCCGGGGCTTCCGTGCCGACACGTCGGCGCCCTTGGCGGGCCGCCGGCACTCGCTCGCGCACGGAGCGCCGGGCGAGGAGCGCGCCCGATGCCGCGAACGCGAATGGCGGGGGGGCGGGGAACGTGACGCGGACCGCGGACATTCCGAGGCGGTAGATCTCGGGCCGCCTCATTCGACCATGGCACGATGGACCGGAGGCGAGGGCGTCCGGTCCGCCAGCCTCGACAGGCGCGAAGGGGGCAACCATGCATCAAGGTCTCGTGGTCGGCGGTCACTTTCCCGATCTGAAGCTACCCGATCACCGGCGGCAGCCCGTGAGACTCTCCGAGCTCGCCGCCGGCTACCCGCTCATCGTCAGCTTCTATCGCGGCTACTGGTGACCGAAGGGCCAGTGCCAGTTGCGGCACTTGACGGAATTCCAGCGGGAGCTCGACGTGAACTACTGCCATCTCGCGGTGATCAGCACCGATACGCGGCGTTCCGGGCCGGCCTGGGCGCGACGTTCCTCAGCGATCACGAGCGCCGGGCCATCACGAAGCTGGACATCGTTGATCCGACCGACCGCGCGCACCCCCGCATCGCGTACCCGTACACCTTCTCGGTGGGACCGGACCTGGCCATCCACAAGATCTACGACGGCGGCTGGTTCGTCGGCCGGCCGACGGTCGAGGAGCTGCGCCAGGACCTGCGCGCGATGATGCAGGTCTACCATCCCGATCGACGCCGTCTCGGCGGAGACGGACCCCGCGGCGGCGCCCTGGCCGCGTGTCGAGAGCCGCTCGCCGGGGCCACGCCGTCGATGCGCCGGACCTCCCGGGATGCGGTCGTGGTTCGCGTCGCGGGAGCGTCAGCGCCGGGGGCCGCGACGGGTCACTTCTTGGAGATGAGCCAGCGGCCGACGGCCAGGTGCGGCAGTCCCGAGCGCTCGAACGTGTCGACCGCGTCTGCGGCCGAGCGGACGATGGGCTCGCCGTGGAGGTTGAACGACGTGTTCAGCACCGCGCCCACCCCGGTGCGCCGCTCGAACTCTCGAATCACCTCGTGGTACGCCGGGTTCCAGTCGCGCTCGAGGATCTGCGGGCGCGCGGTGGCGTCCTGCGGATGGATCGCCGCGGTGAGGGCGTCCCGCGCCTCGGGGCGTGTCGGCATGGCCAGCATCATGTAGGGCGAGGCGAAGCCCTTCGGGTTGACCAGGTAGTCGCCCGCCCGCTCGGCGAGCACGGTCGGGGCGAGGGGCATCCAGAAGTCACGGTTCTTGATCGATCGGTTGATCAGGCCAACCACGCGATGGTCGGCCGGGTTCGCCAGGATGGACCGATTGCCCAGCGCGCGGGCGCCGAACTCCATCCGCCCGGCGCAGCGGGCGACCACCCCGTCCGACACCAAGAGCTCCGCGATCCGCTCCTCGATGCGATCGTGGAAGGCCACCTTGTAGCGGCCATCGAGCCGCCGCTCGCGGATCACGGCCTCGGTCTCCTCATCGGTCACCGAGGACCCGAGGTAGGCCGGTCCGAAGGGCCGCAGGGTGGCGGGCACGCCTCGGCGCGCGCACTCCTGCACGTAGCCGAGGTACGCGGCGCCGACCGCGTTCGATTCGTCTCCGCAAGACGGGAAGACGAACAGCTCCTCGACCCAGTCCTCCTGGCCGATCAGCATGTTGGCCTTGACGTTCATGAAGACGCCCCCACCCAGCGCGAGGCGGCCGCCGCCGTAGCGCCGGTGCATCAGCCGGCTCCACCGCAAGAGGACGTCCTCGAGCAGGCGCTGCGCGCCGCCCGCGATCCCGTCGAAGCGCAAGCCGATCAGGGCCCGCAAGATGAGCGGGTAGCGCTCGCCGGCGCCGCGCCAGCGGAAGCGGGCGGGCGGCCCTTCCTCCAGGTCGAAGAGCTCGCGCAGGACCGCTTCCGCGCGCACCGCGTGCGGCGCCGGCGCGTACGGGGCCAGACCCATCACCTTGTGCTCGTGCTCACCGAACTTCATGCCGAGCGCGAGCGTCACCCACGAGTAGAAGGACCCCGCCGACCCGGGCCCGCTCGGACTGCCCTCGCGGCGCTCGAGCGCGAGCCCGCAGCCGGTCGAGGCGGTCGCGCAGAGGCCGTCGCCGGAGTTGTCGTTGGTGAGGACCAGCGTCTCCCGGCCCTCGAAGCCCGACCCCCAGTAGGCGGCGGCGGCGTGGCAGCTGTGGTGATCGAGGCTCACGATGCGCTCGGGCGCGACGCCCAGGTGCTCCGTGACGGCGTCGAGCCGCTCGCGTTGCGACAGGCCGAACTTGCCCCGCGAGGAGCGCACGAGGCCGTACCGGGCCCCCCACTTGCGCAGCGTCTTCTCGAGGGCCCGGCGGCGCGTCGGCCAGGACACGCCGTAGTACTCCTTCGCGTAGGCCTCGTCGTGGAGCACCCGGTTCTGCCACGCCCGCGACGGCGCGCCGAGGCCCGCGAGCGCCACCAGGTCGATCTGGCTCGGCGCGATCCCGAGCTCTTGGAAGAGGCCGTCGATCGCTCGGCGCGGATAGCCCGCGTCGTTCTTGAGCCGGCTCCAGCGCTCCTCGGAGGCGCAGCCGACGACGCGCCCGTCTTCGAGAATGGCCGCGGTGGCGCAGTGGGTCTCGGTGATGCCGAGGACGATCATGGCCCCGACAGTACACGATTCGGATGGCGCCAGGCCCGTGGCGCCCGGGACTGCGATCCTCTGCGCCGCCTCAACGCACGGCGGGCCGCACCGCTTGCGATCCGGCTCGCCGACCAGCGGAGCACGCGCGCGCCACGAGGGCATGACGGTCATCGCGGCACGCTCACGCCGGAACACGACGCGGACATCGGTCGATACCTCTCGTGCACCTTTCGATTCGAATCGGCTGAGACCAGGTCGGAGGCCGGCGTCGTCTCGTACTGGGCACTCACGTGGCTGTCGATTCACCCGGGCACCCGACGGTCCTCGTGAATGGCCGACCTTCAGGGACTCGACCTCATCGGCGCGCTCGACATCCGGCGGGACGCCGAGGCCCTCGCGCGATGCGGATCCGACGTGGAACGGCGGAATGATACACTCCCGCCGGGGCGATGCACACCCGATGAGCAGGCTACTGTTCGTCGTGCACCGGTACGCCCCCTACCCCGGCGGCAGCGAGTACAACGTCCAGCGTCTCGCCGAGGAGGCCATGCGCCGGGGCCACCGGGTGACCGTCCTGGCCGATACGCACCTCGGCGACTACCTGGACCGCTACGGTTTCCGGGACGGTCCGGTCCCACCGAAACCGGCCGGCCAACGGGCTACACCGGGTGAGTGGGCGCTCCCGTGATCTGCGCGGCGTCGTCCGGACGACGTAGACTTCCCGGGGGAGGCTGGCGGGATCGAGCGTCGACGGTGCGGGGCCCGCGGGCCCGCGGCGGGTGACGCGATGCTAGTCGGGGCGTCGCTGTCCCTGAGCGGGCGCTTCCGGCGACAGGGGGAACAGGCGCGCGACGGACTCCAGCTCTGGGTCGAGTACGCGAGGGATGCCGGACAGCGACCGGCGCCCCGCCTGATCATTCTCGACGATGAGAGCCGTGCGAGCGTCGCGCAGGCCCAGGCGCGACGCCTGCTGACCGAGCACCAGGTCGATGTGCTCGTGGGGCCGTACTCCAGCGGGCTGGTGCGCGCGGTCGCCCCAATCGCGGACGCGGCGGGAAAAACGCTCTGGAACCACGGCGGCACGTCGGATGCCATTCTCCGGGTGGGAGCCCGGCGAGTGGTGAGCGTGGCGAGTCCGGCCAGCGACTACCTGCGGTCGCTCCCCGCATGGGGACGATACCGCCTGCCGACGGTGAATCGGGTGGCGATTGTGCATGCCGCGTCCGGGACCTTCGCCAGCGAGGTCGCCCGCGGCGCCGCCGAAGGCGCGCGGGCGGCCGGCTGCGTCGACGTCCGGGTGGTGCCGTTCGCGTCGCCGCTCCTCGACGCGAGCGCACTCTGCCGCGAGACGGCCATGTGGGACCCGGATCTGGTCGTGAGCGTCGGCACGTTCGAGGACGACCTCGCCGTCGCGCGGGAGCGGACACGCCTTCCGGAGAGGGCCGTGCTCGCCCTCGTCGCCGCCGGCCTCGCCGCGTTCGGCGACGAGCTGGGCACCCGCGCCGAGGGCATCGTCGGGCCCAGCCAATGGGAGCCGGCGGCCGGCGACACGCCCCTCCTGGGGCCCGACTCGGACGCGTTCATTGGCGCCTTCGAAGAAGCTTTTCATCGATCGCCCGAGTATCCCGCGGCCCAGGCGTTCGCCGTCGGGCTGATCCTCATGGAGTGCCATCGGCGCTGCGGCGGGAGTCTCGACGACGCCGCGCTCCTGGGCGCCGCTCGCACGCTCGAGACCACGACCTTCTACGGCGGCTTTCGGCTCGACCCTGGGACGGGAAGGCAAGTGGGCCACCGAATCCGCCTCGTCCGCTGGCAGGACGGCCGAAAGCGCGTCGTCGCCTGAGTAGGCCTCCCGCGGGAAAACGTCGAGGTGTAGATCGACGTCGCTCGCGTAGCCGCTGGGTCTGCGCCTCCCTGTCTCGTCTCGCGGCAAGACGCCATAGGGGAGGCCGGCCTGAAGGCGGCTGCGCAGCCAGGCCCAGCGCCATCAGCTAGCGGCTGCCGTACCTGTGCACCGGGTTGCCGCCGGACGGCGGCCTGCCGAATCGTCTTCCACCGTGGACCCGGGCCAGTCTCGGCGCCTACCGGACGGGATCCAACACCACCAATGGGATCTCGCGCTCCGTCTTGCCCTGATATTCGGCATAGGGGGGCCAGAATTTCAGCGCTTCGGCCCAGAGCCGCGTCCGCTCCGCGCCCGTGGCGGTCCGCGCCCGCGCCTGCATCTTCTGGGTCCCGACCTGAACCTCGACCTCCGGGTCCGCCAGGAGGTTGCGGTACCATCCGGGATGCTCGGGTGCCCCGCCCTTGGAGGCGACCACGAAATAGCTCGTGCCCACCTGGCCATAGAACAGCGGAAAGATGAACTTCTCTCCTGACTTCCGTCCCTTCGTCGTCAGCAGCAGCGACGGGACGGTCAGCTCCGGCCGACCGGGCTGCGTCACCTTGTACATGTGCCCGTCGGTGCCGCCGCTCGAAAGATAGCGGTTCGCGTGCTCCACCATCCAATCCGGAAGATTCGGGGCGAGCTTGGCTTTGGCCATGACCTGATCTCCTCCTCGTCCGCGTCGGCACACCGTGACAGTGGCGCCTGGTAGATCTCTTACCATCTCCTCACGCCTCAGGCCACCTTCGTAATGCCTCCCGACCTCGTGTCGGCCGCGAAGGCCTGGGAAGCGCGGTGGGCCAAGCAGGCCGGATAGGCCCTGCCCGTCAGGCCGAATCGGGAACTTGCTGGCGAACGTCTGGGGACGGGCGCGTTATGGCGCGCGAGCAGTCCGAACGGGCGCGCCATGCCGATCGACCGTCGCGGCCGCGGCTCGCTGGCGCTCGTACCAGCGTGACATCAGCTCCATCGCCAGCCATGACGCCGCGCAGCTGACCAGGAGCGATACGCGTCCGGTCCCCCAGCCCCATCGCTCCACGATCCAGGCGAAGACCGTCGGCGACGCGGCGTTCACCACGAGCACCGGAGTCGCGATCACGCCGAGCACGGCGCCATACCCCTGGGCGCCAAAGAGGGCGAGCGGAACCGCGCCGCGGACGATCGTCAGCACGCCTTGCGACGCGCCCATGACAAGCGTGAACGCGACGACCAGCGACACGCTGCGGGTGCCCGCGAGCAGGAGCACCAGCGCGAGCGGCAGGATCCCGATCGCGATCCGGCCCACGGTGATGGCGCGCAAGGTGCGCCCGAAGACGATCTCGATCACCCGCCCCCCGAACTGAGCCACACCCTTCAGGGACGCGACCCAGACCGCCGCCGCGGTCGCCAAACCGGCGGCCTCGAGCAAGGCGACGAGCTGGACGGAGATCACCCCGAATACGAACCCGTTCAGCGACATGATCAGCGCGAAGAGCGCGAGGGCGATTGACCGCGTCCGGCCCTCCAGCGGCGGCCCGTCTGGAGATGCGACGGCGCCGCCACCCGGGCCCGCGCTTCGGTCCGACTCCCGCCGGCTGAGGCCCCACCAGTGCAACGGCAAGCAGATCGCCAGGTTGATGACGGCGAACGCGACGAGCGTCTGCCGCCAGCCTATCCGCTGGTTCAGCTCATGGCCGACCACCCAGAACACCGAGGAGGCGAACGCCCCGAACAACGTCAAATACGAGATCGCGATCCGTCCGCGCGACGGCGCGACCTGCACCAGCGCGGCGAACGCGGCGTCGTACAGGCACAGCCGCATGCCGACGCCCAGGAACGCCCAGACGATCAGGTAGGCGGCTTCGCTGCGCGCGTGTGACAGCGCGAAGAGGCCGACGGATACCAGAACGGTTCCGAGCGTCATCACGGCCCGCGCGCCGCGACGGTCGATCGCACGGCCCACGGCGCTCGACACGACGCCCATCGCGAGCACCGCCACGGTGAAGCCGAGGAAGACGAAGCCGCGGCTCCAGCCCGTGTCCCGACTGATCGGGCCCGCGAGGACGCCGAGGCAGTAGTAGCTGGTCCCCCAGGCGGTGATTTGCGTGATGCCGAGCGCGACCACGGCGCCCACCATCGGGTCGCTGAGCCGCGCGCGCCATCCGGCGGGCCCGTTCCCATGCCATGCGGCACTCACGAGACGAGAGCGGTCACGATGGCGCGACGGCCCGCTGCACTGCCATCGGCGATGTGTTCGACGTGGGCATCCGGTCTCTTCCGGTCCGGATCAGGCCCCGGGCTTCCGCGCCCTCACGAAGGCGCTGATGAGCTTGCCATCGACGGTGGCGATCGCCTCGGCACCGAGTCCAGCGCCGGCGAGAAAGTCGCGTGCGCTCTCCGCCGTGTAGATCCGCGTCGGCTCCATGCTGATCTCTTCGAACCCAGCCTTTGCCAGCTTGGCGCGGTACTCGGACTCTTCGAGCGCGCCGGCGACGCACCCGATCCACAGCTCGACGCTGCGGCGGATCTCGGCCGGAACCTCGCCACGCACCACGACGTCGGACACGGCGAACCGCCCGCCCGGCTTCAGGACGCGGAACGCCTCGGCCAGCACCGCATCCTTATTGGAAGACAGATTGATCACGCAATTCGAGATGATGACATCCACGGACGCATCGGGGAGCGGAATCTGCTCGATCTCGCCCTTCAGGAACTCGACGTTCGTCACGCCGGCTTTCCGTTGATTCTCACGGGCCAGGGCCAGCATTTCGTCCGTCATGTCGAGTCCGTACGCCTTGCCCGTGGGGCCGACGCGCTTCGCCGAGAGCAGGACATCGATCCCGCCGCCAGACCCGAGATCCAGAACCGTCTCGCCAGACATGAGCTGCGCGAGGGCGGTCGGATTGCCGCAGCCGAGCGAAGCGGACACCGCCTGCTCCGGGAGGCCCGCGGTCTCCCCTGGCTCGTAGAGATTCGATGTGATGGGATCGCACGTGCTGGCAGACGACGGGCCGCAGCACGACGTCCCGCCGCTCACCACCCGCAGGGCCGCCCGTCCGTACTTCTGTCTCACGAGATCTCGGATCGAATCGTCCGCCACCGAAGCTCTCCTTTCTCACCCACACGATCGACCTGACACTGAGTGATACGACCCAGACAGGTCGCCGTCAGGTGCCGCTCGTGCCGCCACGGCAGGCGGTTGTCCCGAGCACCGCCAGCCCGCTCGGTCGTGCGTCACGCTCCGCCTCGTCGTCCTCGAGGCCGAAATTCAGGGGTACGCCTCCCACTCGACGCCGTCGGGATCCGTCACCCGGAAATTCGCCCTGGTCGGCGCGGCACGGGTGACGCGGAGCGTCGCGACGATCACTCAACCGTGGGGCTCGGCGCGATCCTCCCACCGAGCCAGCGACCCAACGCCCCCTACCCGCAACACCCACTCGTTCGAGTGTCCTTGCGCAGCGCACCGATCGGCACGAGCCGCGGTGATACGAGCTGTGGTCCGCGCGCAGCCGTCGCCGGCTCCGTCGGGCCGGAATCACCGACTGGGGCCGCCGCGACCCCCGACCCACAGCCACAGCCTTCCTGACCGCTCGCCTTGGCCTCGGCATCGTGGGCGCAGCAGGCATCGACCTGCGCGGGCGCGGGCCCCCCGCAGCACGACGCCGCGGGCGCGGCTTCATCCGCCTCAGAGAAGCGTGGCACCGACGCGCTGCAGACCCCGGTTTCGGGCAGCGTGAGCTCCACGGTCGCCGCTCCCGCCGCGTCGCCGGTCAGCGCGCACGCGATCGACCGGACTTGCTCATAGCCTGTCAGCATCAGGAAGGTCGGAGCCCTGCCATAGCTCTTCAGGCCCGCAACGTAGAATCCGGGCTCCGGGTGACGGAGCTCGGCTTCCCCGTGGGGCGGCACCGTGCCGCAGCTGTGGAGATTCGGATCGATCAAGGGTGCGAGCGTCCGCGGCGCCTCCATGATCGGGTCGAGGTCGAGTCGCAGCTCGCGCAGCGGAGTGAGATCGGGGCGGAGCCCGGTCACCGCCACCACTTCATCCACCGTGGCGAGGGTCGCGCCGGCCTCGTCGAGCAGCGCGACGCCGCCCGGCGTGCGTGTGAGGGCAGCCAACCGGCCCACGACGAGCGTCACCCCGCCGCGATCGAGGAGCTGCCGCGCCTGCTGTCCGAGCGCCCCGCGGGCCGGCAAGGCGTCGGCGACCCCGCCGCCGAACACCCGGGCCGATGGCGGGCGCCGGACGATCCAGCTGATTTCCGTCCTCGGCTCCGCCTTCATCAACTCGGACAGATCGAGCAGGGTGTTCAGCGCCGAGTGGCCGCT
This sequence comes from Candidatus Rokuibacteriota bacterium, assembly GCA_044867785.1. Lineage (GTDB taxonomy): Bacteria > Methylomirabilota > Methylomirabilia > Rokubacteriales > DASRDR01 > DASRDR01. The sequence goes on from JBIOVM010000193.1 coordinate 21,406, forward strand.
CCCGACGACGGCCACGCGGCGTCCCGCATACCGGCGGCGGTGGATCCCCAGCACATCGGGGATCCCATAGAACGCGTGGTCGCCCATGTCGATCTCGCCGCGGGCGGATGTGCCGTCGGCGCCCAGCGGGTTCGGCGACCCCGAGGTCCCCGAGGCATCGATGACCGCCCGCGCCAGGAGCTCCCCCTCCTCGCTAGCCGACGTCCACACTCTCAGGACGAACGGCGCCGCGTCACGACCGTCCGTCCGCAGCTTGTCCACGCCGCGGCGGCTGATGCCGAGCACCCGCGTGCCCAGCCGGAGGGACGGCTGGATCTCCGGAAGCGCGGCGAGCGGCTCAAGATACGCCGTGAGGAGCTCTCGTCCCGTCGGCAGGTGGTCCGGGTCCGGCATGGTCCACCCGGACTTGGCGAGCATGGTGGCCGCGACCGCATCGACGTTGTAGCGCCACGGGGAGAACACCCGCACGTGGGCCCACTGGCGCACCGCGGTCCCGACCTGGGGGCCGGCCTCCAATACGATCGGAATCTCGCCACGGCTCACGAGGTGGGCGGTCGCCGCCAACCCGACCGGACCGGCACCGATGACGGCAATGGGCAGCGGTTCGCGTGTCATGAGTCCTGATCCTCCTATAGGTCGTAAGTCGCCATTCGACGACTCCTCAAGACAAAAAAACTACAGCCGGCCGACGAGGGCGCGGAGCTGTCGCAGCGCCTCGGGATTCACGCAGTACAGGACGTTGCGTCCGCATCGCCCCGCCGAGAGCAGCCCCGCCTCCCTGAGCACCTTGATGTGCTGCATCGTCGTGGAATGGGCCAGCGGCACGACCTCCGAGAGGTCCGTGCAGACCGACTCACCTTGCTCGAGCAGGTACCGGACGATCGCGACACGGATCGGGTGACCGAGTGCGCGCGTGAAGCCGGCGAGCTCCTCGTCGGCAGCGGTTATGGCCAGATCTCGCGCGCTCTTTTCGGTCTGACGGGCCTCCTGCGGCTTCCGCAGCCTCAGAGCCTGTGCGTTCATGGGTCGTAATATGACGACTTATTGCTCGCCCGTCAAGTGTCTCCGTGGCGGCGGGCCTTCCGAGCCCAACGGAAGCAGCCCGGCTCGGATGGACGCACGTCTCACGTCCGGTTCAAGGGTGCGGGGGTGGCCGCCGCCACCGACCGATCGCCGGCCAGATCGGCCGGCCGGAGCCAGGCCGGCAAAGGCCATGGCGGTGAGGGCCACCGAGCCGAGATAGACGCGCTTGAGATCCACACGGTCGGTCAACGACGAGAGGAGCGGCACGGCGAGCGTGTAGGCCGCGTAGTAGATGCCGCTGATCCACCCGGCCTCGGTGTTGCTGAGCGACCAGGCGGCGATCAGCGTCGGCAGGAGCGCCGCCACGCCGAAGGCGCCGATCTGCGCGCAGGCCTGCGCCGCGCACATCGCGACGACCCCGCGGTTCAGCGTCATCGCTTGACGAGCCCCGAGCCGGAACACCGGCCCTCCTCACGAAGCGTGTCCGGCCAGTCGCGGCGCTGGCCTAGGCGGAGCGGCTCCACGGGTCACATCGAGATCCGTCAACCGCGAAAGGAAGTCGGGCGGGACTCGCGAACGTCAGCATGTCAGTCGCGTGCGGCCGCGCCCAGCAGCCGCTCGACGATCACGCAGTCGCGCCATTGGCCGTCCAGCCGGCCATGTCGACGGTACACCCCGACCACTCGGAACCCCGCTCGCTCATGCAAGACCAGGCTCGCCCGATTCTCGGGAAAGATGCGTGACACCAGCTTCCAGAAGCCCCGCGCCTCGTACTCGCGAATCAAGGCCTCGAGAGCCGCTCGACCAGCCCCGGTGCCCCGCGCCTCTCGCGCCGTGTAGACGGAGTGCTCGGCGACCCCCGAATAGGCCTCGCGGGCTCGGTACGGCCCCGCCCCTGCCCAAGCCAGCACGTCGCCCCGCCGCTCGACGACGACCGTCGGATAGCGGTCTCCCTTCTCGGCTAGCTGGGTCTCGACCTGAGCGGTCGAGCGCTGTTCGGTCTCGAAGGTCGCGATACGCTCCTCGATGCCCTGGTTATAGATCCGACTGATCGCGGCGGCGTCGGCGACCGTGGCTACGCGGGCTATGAGGTCCATGGTCCGGCGAGGCGACGCGTCAGGGTGTCGTCGTCAACCACGCCCCGAGCCGCGCCCGGATCTCGTCCCGGACGCGACGGAACGTGTCCAGCCGTTCGTCCTCGGTTCCCGTGGCTTGAGATGGGTCGTCGAAGCTCCAGTGGAGCCGGGTCGTACGGCCGGGGAACAGCGGGCACCGCTCGTTGGCGCTGTCGCAGACGGTGATGACGTAGTCCCAGGGACGGTCCAGGAGAGAGTCCACGGTCTTCGACGTGTGGAGTCCGAGGTCGATCCCCACGTCCCCCATCGCCCGGATCGCCAAGGGGTGGACGCGGGTCGCTTCGGTCCCGGCGCTGGCGACCTCGAAGCGATCGCCGGCGAGGTGGCGGAGCAAGCCCGCCGCCATCTGGCTCCGCGCGGAGTTGTGGGTGCAAAGGAAGAGCACGCAGCGGCGGGTCACGGGAGGTCCGGAGCGTCAGGGTCGGGCGGGTGCAGCCACCGGACGACGGCGACGGCCAATGACCCTCCAATCACCTGCGCCACGATGAACCCCGGGACGTCGACGACGCGGATCCCCGCGAACGAGTCGCTCGCCGCCCGGGCCAGCGTCACGGCCGGATTCGCGAAGGATGTCGATGCCGTGAACCAGTACGCCGCGGTGATGTAGGCCGCCACCGCGAACGGCACGGCGCTCGGCCGGCGCCGGCTGCATGTCCCGATGATCAGGAGCAGTCCAAACGTGGCGATGACTTCGCTGAACAGTTGCGCCGGCCCGGAGCGGACACGGTGCGACAGGGACACGATCGGCGCCTCGAACATGAGGTTCGCCGCCGCGGTCCCCAACAGGCCGCCTGTCACCTGGGCCGCGATGTATGCCGGCACGTCGCGCCCCGGGAGCGCGCCACTCAGGCGGGCGGCCAGCGTCACGATCGGGTTGAAGTGGGCGCCTGAAATCGGACCGAACGTCAGGATCAGGGCAACGAGCGCCGCTCCCGTGGCGGCCGTGTTCGCCAGGAGGGCCAGCCCCACGTTGCCGCCGGCCAAGCGCTCGCCCATGATGCCGGAGCCCACGACCGCTGCGACAAGAAGTCCGGTCCCCAGGCCCTCGGCCACGGCGCGTCGAGCCGGGGTGCGCGGGACGTCTGGCACCCCGCGGGCTACGCGACCGGATCCATCACCCGTCACCGGAAGACTTGCGCTCGACCTCACCGTTGTTCGCGGCATAGCCGGGCAAAGTCTACCACCCGATGGTCGGTCGAATATTACGGGCTCCCTCCGGCGGGATTGGGGAAGCGAGGAGCGAAGCGCAATCGCCCGGCCGGGAGGGTCCATGGCACGTAGCCGAGCGACGGATGGGCGAGATTCAGGCCGTCCTTACCATCGGAAGAAGCACGCCGATCAGCACGCTCGCACCATCCATCAGGGCGTGCGCAATCGCGAACGGGATCAACCGGCGAAGACGCAGATACAAGAGCGTCGCGAAGACCGAGAACGGAATCGGCGACAGCAGCCGGAACGCCATGAACTTCGCATCGAAGGTCAACGGCATGAACACATGCTGCGCCGACCAGGCGAACGCCACGAACACGATCGCCAGGCTCGTGCTCCGGCAAAGAACCTGGAAACGGGGTACCAGATAGCCGTTGTAGATCATCTGCTCGGTCAGCCCCCAGATGAACGGCCACACCAGCACACCGTAGAGAGCGGCCGGCAACGGCAGGGGTCCAAAGAGGTACGGCGGCGAGAGCGTCCCATACAAGAGCCAACCGGCCGCAAAGATGCCGCCAAGAATGAACACGAGGCTCACCGGGACAAGCGCGAAGCCGAGCAGCGCATCGCGGGCGAGGCGCGTCCGCTCGAAGCCGACGAGATCGAACAGGCGGATGCCCTCCCGGCGCGTGAGCCGCCATAGCAGCGCCAGGCATCCGGCGTCGATCAATGTCCCGTACACCAGCAGCCATCGCTCAGCGTCATGCCATGGAGTCGGCGACGATCGCAGCGCGAAGACGGCCGCGACAAGAGCTTGCGCTCCAACCGCACACGCTGCCCGGGCGAACAGCATCGGTGCCGGGCCGCGCCACGTCAGCGTTGCCGCCGCGCGGCGCTGAAGGAGGGCCTCGTGGGAATTCGGGTCCACGAATCGAATCCTAGTATCTTTGGCGGAGACCTGCGCAGCTGAACCTTCCCCGACCCCAGGACGAGCGCTGCAGAATCAGGGACTGGTACGACCGAAAAAGCTGAGAGGCCGAAGCTGCGGAACCCGCGTCGGAACGGTGGTGGCTACACCGGGATTCGAACCCGTGGCCTTGTTTTCAGAGGGTCGTAGCGTGTCCGCGGTGACCCTGACCTGTGGCGTGGCTCCCCACCCGTGGTCGCCACCACGCCTTCGAGCGGGCCGTCGTCTTCGCCCGGCGCCGTTCCGACCCGCGCCGACGTCGCAAAGCGAAAGGCCGATTATCAACTCCAGCGCCGTAGAGCAAGACTTCAACGACTGGGCCGGGACGTCTCAATCGGTCGGCAGATCGGCCCCCGCCCACGGCTGCCCCATCGTGGTCGGCATACCCATGCGCCGCAGCCAGCGAAAGTGCGAGCCGATCCCCGCCCCGAACGAGCGGTGGACCCTGTATCGGATCCCGAACTCCCGGCATGTCTCCTCCACGAGCCTCGAGATCGCCGGGTAGTGGACGTGACTGATCCGGGGAAACAAGTGATGCTCGATCTGAAAATTGAGCCCCCCGAGGAGCCACGACAGGATCCGGCTCCGGCGCGAGAAATCCACACTCGTCTCGGCCTGGTGCACGGCCCACGCGTGATCGAGGCGCCCGGTGCTGGGGCGCGGCTCGGGGAACTCGGCCTCCTCGACGCAGTGCGCGACCTGGAACACCACGCTCAGCAGGAAGCCCATGACGATCCCGCTCAGCGTGTAGTAACCGAGCACGACCGCGGGCGCGTGGAATTGCATCGGGATCCCGAACGCCAGCGCGAAGAACACCGCCTTGCCGCCGATGAAGATCACCAGCTCCCACCCCGTGGGCCGAGGCACTCGATGCTGATTGATGCGGCCGCGGAGAAGCTTTCGAAAGTCGTCGAGGCACTGCCACTTGATCGTCAGCAGCCCATAGAGCGGCCAGAGATACAGGTGTTGCCACCGATGAAACCCACGCCGCCGCTGCTGCGGGGCTAGCCGCGCGAGGCTGCCGAGCTCGATGTCGGTGTCATGGCCGGTGACGTTCACGTACGTATGGTGGAAGACACCGTGCTTCCACCGCCACAGGTAGGAGCTCCCCCCGATCAGCTCGAGCGTCATGGCCATGAGCCGGTTGACCCATGGATAGGACGAATACGCTCGATGTCCGCCGTCGTGCTGGACGTTGAGCCCGATTCCGGCGGCACACAGACCGAGCAGGATGGCGAGGACCACACCCTGCACCCAGGTCTGGGCCACGAACACGAGCATCACATACAGCAGCGCAAATCCGACGAGGAGGATCGCCGTCTTCGCGTACATCTGCCCGCAGTCCCGCGGTCGCTGGCCCGTGGTGTCGAAGTACTCCGCGACCCGCTGCCGAAGTGCGAGATGGAAGGCCGAATCGCGGCCGAAGCTGAGAGTTCTTGTCGGGGACTCGGCCTGCGCAATCTGGCGCTGAGCGCAGGCGCGTGCCTCATGGGTGTCTCTCATCGATGGCTCGACGAGTCTAGAGCCTAGAGGGCGTATCGGCAAAGGAATGCCGCACGCTCGGAGTGCGGGCGACGGGAATGGGTCAGCACGCAGGCGTCGGCCAGATCGCTCAGGGACCGTTCGCCCCCAGCGAGTCGATCCGCGCGGCGCTCGTGCTGCCATCGCGGTGTCGTCGGATCAGCCGCCGGCCCTTCTCGCCACTCCGGAGTCACTGCAGACTCACCTCCAGACCGGCGAGCTGCGTCGGGGATCGGCCGAGGTCCCAGTCGCGCCAGACGGTGAGGCCCGTCAAGACCCGGCGTCGCCGTGCGGGACGGCGACGTCCCGGCCGCCCGCGTCTTCCATGGCAACGGTAAGGGCTGCGCCGCCACGAGGACCCGGCGGACGCCCTTGGCCCCGCGGCTGGCTCCCGTGGTACACCGCTCGCCCGTTCGACGGCCGACCGGCAACTCTCGGAGGGTAGCCTCCGGCCTCCATTCCCATGCTGGTCAACTCTCATCGCGGGGGGCCTGACGTGAAGTCGCCGTTGACGCGTCCGATCGAGGGGGCTCCGCGCGACGTTGGGCCGCGATCAAGCATCCGACGTGAATGAGGTTGTCGCGGCGCATGAATGTAAGCGCGGCCCCCGCGGGAATAGAGCGGGCGCATACCGGACACACGGGTTCAGGCCGCTCGTCGGAGTGCATGGTTCACCGCCGCTGTTGTGGCGCAGCGCTCGCCTTCTAGCTGGTCGGCATCAGCAGCAGCGCGCACGCCTCGGCCACCTTGCGATCGGGCTCCTGCTCGCCCGGCATCGTGGCCCATCCCTGCTTTCCGACGAACTCCCCCCGTTGCCACGCGGTCTCGTCCTTCAGGGCCACGAGCTTCGGAGCCTTCGCGGGATCGCGCCCCGATTGCACAACACAGATCGGGGCCAGACGCTGGACGACCGCGTCACGGGCCATGGCTTCCGCCGTCTGCCGGGCCGTGCCCCCCGTGACCCATCCACCCCAGCCGAACCCGATGATCATCGTGAGCACCACCGAGGCGACGCAACACCAAAACACCCCCATCTTCGTCGGGCGAGCGTCACTCCAGCGCTGTCCCAGACTCACCTTGCCTCGCTTCGCATCCATTCGCTGGTCCTCCCCATGACGACGTCTTGGTTGGAGTCCGACACGGCGTGCCGGTCTATCCGGATGACCGGTCCCCGGCGGGGGCCGGAACGATCGTGCGTTGGGCCACGATCAGGCCGGCCGCACCGACGGCCGCGACACCCATCACCGCCACCGACCCCGGCTCGGGCGACACCCGCGGGCTTAGGACAAGCCCGCTCCCCGCAACACTCCCAATGAGCGAGGATCATGTCCCACGCGCGCCCGTAGCTACCCTGCTTTCCAATGAGCCCGGCGAGCAAGCCGGCCAACAGCGATGAGGACCCATGACGGGGTACATTACCTGGTCTTCTGCATCCGGTTGCCTGCTCGGGCTTGCCCCGGAAAGGGGCGTGGACGAGGGATGGCCGTGGACGCCCGACGATCAGGCCGCTTCCGGGTGAGCGGTGGGGTCGCGGTCGGGCGGTCGCCGTCGTGCTGCGCCAGAACGGCCCCCAGCATCTGGATCGCTCGCTGATTGAGGGCCCGATCGTCGACGATCACGGGGACGGGCGGATCCATGAGGCCCTGGACTTGCTTGGCGGTCGAGCTCGAACAGACGATGGCGCTCACACGTCGCACCAGCCGCTTCAGGGCGCGGCCCTCGGCCGGGCAGCTCTCGATCCGGGCGATGTTCGGCAAAGCGGCTGCGGCGATCGAGTGCTCCACCGTATGAGTCGTTTCCACGGCTGCGGCGATCACGCCCACCCGCGCGCCGTGCGGCAGCTGAGCCAGGCGCTGCAGCGTCTCGAGATGCGCCTCCGCCAGGAGCGCGAGCACGGGGACCCCGAGGCCCTCTAGACGGCGCTCCACCTCCGGAAGATGGCCGAAGCTGGTCACCGCCGCGGCCCAGCGGCCCGGTCGGGACTGCCGCCTCACGGTGGTCGCCAGGTCCTTGAGAAGCACCTTGGCCACACGGACCGGGAGCTGAGCCTGGAGCTCGCGCGCGAAGAAATCGAGCTCCGGCGCGCTGCACTCCACGAGGAGCACCTCGGCCACCGCCCGGAGAGCGGCAACCCCGAGGCCGGCCAGGCTCAGGACGCCCGCCGCCACCTCATCGGGCGTCAAGCGAAGCGCCGCCGCACGGATCAGCGTGTCCTTCAGGAAGACCTCACGGTGGGTCAGGGATGGGTGCGGCGGCGACGCCCCGGCCACGAAGACGCCCTTGCCGCGACGCCCCTCCACGTGGCCGCTCCGTTTCAGATCCTCGATGGCACGCGCCACGGTGTTCGGATTGATGCCGAGGAAACCCGCGAGCTCCCGGATGCTGGGCAGCGCCTGGTCTCGCGGAACGCCGCCCGCCTCGATGACGTGCTTCAGCTGCTCTGACAGCTGCCAGCGGATCGGGATCGGGCTCCGGGCGTCGACGCGCAGGCGGATGTGAACGGCCATAACTGTATCGCTACAATAGTACAGTGGAACGGTGGGCGTCAATGAGCGCGGAGGCGAGCGCGCGGAGCTCGGCGCCCGGGTCCGACGCGGAACGTCCGGCGACGCGCATTCGTCGACTCGGCGACAGCAGAAACCTGAACGGCGCAGGGGCGTCGGCCCCTGCGCCGTCTTCGGGACGTTGGTCGGTCGAGCCTACCAGCGGGCCGTCTTGCGAGGGCCGCCGAAGCCGCCGGACCGTGCCCCGCCGCCTGACCCGGGTGCCTTCGCCACGTTCACCATCAGCTTCCGACCCTCGAACGTCTGGTCGTTGAGCTTGCTGATGGCCGCCTGCGCCTCGGCATCCGTGGACATCTCGACGAATCCGAATCCGCGGGAGTCACCGGTCATGCGATCGGTGATCACCGTGGCCGACTCGACCGTGCCGCACTGGCCGAAGTACTCGCGAAGGCTCTCGGAGGTGGTGGAATAGGACAGACCGCCGACATACAGCTTGGACGCCATGGGGCGCCTCCTTCTGGCCCCGACGAGGTCGGGGCGCTCATGAACTCATCCGCATCTCGAACACGCTCCGTAGACGCGGATGACCCGACGGAGGCGAGGCCAGTCTCTCAGAGAGGGGAAGTCTGGCGAACAGACCCTGCGTGGTTGACGGTCCCGAGGGTCTCCGGCAACGCGCAACGGTCAGTGTAGCAGACATGCAGGTGCTCTGCTGGAGAAACATCAGACCCCCATGGCTGGCCCGGTTGCTGAGGATATCCTGACGAGCGCCGACGAGCCGGACGTCAGAGCCGGTGTGAGGGGCGCCGTCAGGACCACCGTGCGCTCGTGCCGCGAGTGTTCGACTTCGAGTCATTCCCTACCGGCACGCCCGGCAGAGGCGCTGCATCTTCGATTCGCTTGGGAAGACCCGGCTGCAGTTCAGGCAGACGAGCTGCCGGATGCCCTCGGGCCACCGATTGCCGGAGGCGGGAGATGCCGGGCACTTCAAGTGCGCCATCTCTCCGAGACTCGACATGCTGTAGGCGCCCGCCGATACCGGATGGGAACAGAGGGGGCAGGTCTGGCTCAGCAAAGGCATGGCTTCTCCCTCCGGGGCCGTCGCTCCGGCCGGCCGGCGCCGATCCCGTGGAGGCCTCGGCTGCATCACATCAGGTCCCGGCTCAGTCAACCATGGACCGCGCGCGCCTGGCCAAGGCCTTCCGTCGCTTCCTCCGGGCTTCGGCCTGCTTTCGCTTGCGCTTCACGGAAGGCTTCTCGTAGAAGGCCCGCAGCTTCATCTCCTTGAACAGGCCGTCCTTCAGCATCTCCCGCTTGAGGGACTTCAGGGCCGGCTCGATCTGATTGTCGACGACCGGGATCCTCATCGGCGACTCTCCCGCGGTGCACGCGTCCGCACATCGACCGGCCCAGGCGCCACCCGACTACAGGGGACGGGCGACCGCGACGCGCTTGGGGGATCCGGGTCCGGGCTGATCACGCCTAGCCTCCTCGTCTCGTGACGGACCGACCAGTCAACCGGTCGGCGGGCCCCGTGAGAGCTCGAATCGCGGGCAGGACGAGTCTCCGGAGGGTGAGCCTCGATAGACCGTTTGGGCTGTACCACAACAGTAGTACACTAGGACAATGCGGTCAAGACCATCCCCTGCGTCATCCCCGGCCGGCCGGCCAGCTCGCATCGACCAACCCGTGACCCGACGGCGGACGAAGCCCGGGGCGCCTCGGGCGGCGGCATCCGCCGAAATGCCGGCGGCGGACCGCGAGGCGCTGATCGCCGCTTACCGCGCCGGTCTGATCACGGCGTGGAAGCACGAAGGCGAGCGCGGATACCGATTGACCGTGCCGGGCCGACAGGACGAGTACATCCCGCCGGGGAGGCTTGCCAAGCACCTCGAGCAGCTCGGTCGCGCATCCTGAAGCCCTGCCGTGGTTGCGGCGCCGATGCTCGAATCGACCTGGGTCTCCTGGTCCGCGAGAATGCGCGGATCCGCGGCGCCGGGCGAGCTTGCGATCCCCGGGCGCGCCCACCGGCCGTGAGGGCCTGAGCATTGCGGTCGGGCCGCTCCCGCGAGCTCTGGTGTCCCGTCGTGTCGGAGCCCGTGCTCATCCGGCTGACGCGCCTGACCCGTCTCACGCGGACGGGAGACTACTTCGTCCAGTGCAACCAGGCGGACTGCCAGTACGTCGAGGCGAATGCGCCTCCGTGTCCGCTTCACGTCGGCATGTTCGCCGAGGAGATCCGGGCCGCCTCGGCGGCCCGCGAAGCCCGCCGCGAGGGGTACTGAGGGACCCCTCGTCGGCGACCGACACGACCCAACGCTCAAGCGACACGGGAGGGAACGAGCCATCGCGACTCGCATCTTCGTCGGGAATCTCACCTTCGGCACCACCGCGGATACGCTGACCGCGCTCCTGTCCGAGGCGGGCAGCGTCGTCGAGGTCTACCTGCCCGCGGACCGCGAGACCGGACGGCCCCGGGGATTCGCGTTCGTCCAATTCGCGTCCGAGTCCGAGGCCGCCGCGGCGATCCAGCTCTTCCACGATCGCGAGGTCGAGGGGCGACGGCTGACGGTCAACGCGGCCGAGGACCGGCCTCCCCGCCCGGCCGGACCACGACCGTTCGAGCGCGCGGGCGGGGGGCGGGATCGGCCCGCCGGCGGACGGCCGACCAAGCGCAAGGGCAGCCGCCGCGGCCTGCGAGGTCGGAAGCGGAGCCTCTGAGCCGGGAAGGCCGACGGCGGTGATCACGCGCTGTCGGATGTGGTCGATCACCCTTGCCCATGCCGCCGTCACCGGCGAGGTCGAGCGTGGCCGACGCCGCGCCCGTTGCCAGCGCTTGCGGCGCGGCCACTGTGTAACGCTCCAGCTCGGGGAAGCTGTCCGTGTGAGCCGGCTTGCGATCCTAGACTAGCCGCCGGAGACGCTTCGCCGGCGCGGTCGGCGCGGGATCCTGTTGGCCTGGATCCCCACGGCCTGCCAGGCATACGCCACCGGCCTCGTCGTCCTGAGTGCTCGCCGCTGCGCGTGTGCCTGGGCCTCGGCCCCAGCGTGCCGGTTCTGCCGGCCTTGTCTCAGGAGTTCTGCCGCGGCCCCGACGCCGGCCCCGATCGCCGCGCCTCTCCGGCCGGCTCGAGGGTGACCCCATCCAGACCGTTGCCCGAACGGCGGAGACCGCCCGCCCCCGGGGCAACGGTCTGGTGGCTGGGCTCGCGTGCCCTACTTCACCTCGAGGGTGATCTTGTGGATCTTGCCGGTGAAGCGGGTCTCCGGGCCGAGGTCGATGCCCTCGGCGACCGGCGTCTGATTGTCGATGCCGACGTCAGCCGTCTCGTCCGCCGAAAAGACGGACCAGGTGGCAATGACGGACGTCCCCGTGCTGCTCCTCGGCGAGACAGTGACCGTCCGGCGCCTTCCCAGCTCGCCCATGGGCCACCTGCGTGGCTCCAAGCACCCCCGAGTAAGATCTGGCGTTCCCCGCGCATCTAACCACCGACAGGGAATTCTGCGCGAGGAGACTAACCATGAAGATCGGTGCGCGTCTCGCGAGCATTGCCCTCCTGGTCGGGTTGGCGGGTGCGGCCTGCATGTCGATGCGTGGTCCCAGGCCAAGCGACGACACGTCGAGCACCTTCGATGGATCCATCGCGGAGAATGCCCGACGCCTCATGGAAGAGGGACGAGCGACATTCCGCCATGACACCTTCGGGAGCGAGGAGTTCTGGGGCGGGGCACTCCAGCTCCATCGGGCGATCGCCGGTCAGAAGCATGGCGGCGTCGGCGGGGGTGTCTCACCCAAGCAGGCCCTGGCCGCCGGCCTCAAGATCGATGGCCCGGCGCTCCCGCCGGCCCTCGTGGATGCCCTCAAGGCGGGGAAGGTTGACCTCGACGACCCCGGCAACACGCTGACCCTTCTGAAGGCCAATGCCGTGGTGGGAGTGACCAGGTTCTTCGATTCGCAGGACCGAATCACATCCGTCGGCATCCAGTGCGCCCTCTGCCATTCCACGGTCGACGACGCTCTGGCAGCCGGCATCGGCCACCGGCTCGATGGGTGGCCCAACGGCGATCTCGATATCGGGGCCATCGTGGCACTGGCCCCCACGCTGAAGCCCTACGTGGATCTTCTGGGGGTCGACGAGGCGACCGTCCGCCGAGTGCTCTCGAGCTGGGGACCCGGCAAGTTCGACGCCCAACTGACACTCGACGGAAAGGCGTTCCGACCAGATGGCAAGTCGGCGGCCACGCTGATCCCACCGGCGTTCGGCCTGGCTGGAGTCAACCAGCACACGTGGACAGGTTCCTGGGGCGGTGTGACGTACTGGAACGCGTTCGTCGCCAACCTCGAGATGCATGGGCGGGGCAACTTCTTCGACCCGCGGCTGAACAATCGGGAGCAGTATCCGGTCGCGGCGCGCGCGGGCCTCGCGAACACACGCGTGGCGGACGATCGGATCACGCCCAAGCTTGCCGCACTCCAGTTCTATCAGCTGGCCATGCCGGTTCCGAAGGCGCCTGCCGGGACGTTCGACACGGCAAGCGCCGCGCGGGGCCGGACAATCTTCTCAGGGAAAGCTCGGTGCGCCGCTTGCCACGTGCCGCCCCTCTTCACGGAGCCGGGCTGGAATCTCCACCGGGCCGACGAGATCGGAATCGATGCCTTCCAGGCCGACCGTTCTCCGGACCATGCGTACCGCACGACCCCGCTGCGGGCGCTCTGGGAGACGACGAAGATCCACAAGGGTGGCTTCTACCACGATGGGCGCTTTGCGACGCTTCGGGACGTCGTGAGCCACTATGACCGGACCCTGAAGCTGCAGCTGACGGCGTCGGAATCCCAGGACCTGATCGAATTTCTCAAGTCGCTCTAGCGTCGCGTTCGAGAGGGATGAGCCCGGCATACGTGACCCGGACGCCGAGGTGGCCCGATCTGAGCCCGTGAACAACTCGCGGGGAGGTTGACAAACAACCGGAGGCCCTCAAATCCGGGGGCGAACAACGCAACGATATCGCGATGGTGGCTCCAATGGGTCACGTTTCGAGCGCACTTCTGGTTCGGACCTATCTTCTCGTGAATGCCTACGCAGCCTTGAGCCTCAGGGCCCAGGTGATTGGCGCGCCAGGCACTTAGACCATATGGAAGGACCGGCCCACCTATCGCACATTAGCGTGGGTTGTTCCGGCGAAGGAACAGAGCCACATGCGAGAGGAGGCCGATCATGGATAAGGATACTACGACCTACGTGGGGCTCGATGACAGTCCGCTCGCCGCTCACGCTGAGGCGGACGACGCGGAAATCGCGCGGGAGGGCCAGCTCGGGGCACTCCCGGCTCGGCACCAGATCGCCATAGCCACCCTCCCCGACTCCTGCGTGGCGGACGTCGGGCGCGGCGTCATCGCGACGGACGGAGC
>JBIOVM010000194.1:0-18957 GCA_044867785.1 Candidatus Rokuibacteriota bacterium
GTGGATTCTGTGGATGGTGGAGGGTAAGGGATTCGAACCCTCGACCTCTGGAGTGCGATTCCAGCGCTCTCCCGGGCTGAGCTAACCCCCCGAACAGCGTCAGAGGATACACGGAAGGCGGCGGGCCGTCCACATCGGACCGCGGGACCGGCCGGCGGCGGCGCGCCGCCGCCTCAGCGCTTGCCGGCCCGCAGCACGGGGTAGAGGCTCCAGAGCTCATCGGTCCAGTGGCGGAATCCGGGCGTCGGCTCCAGCTCCGTCCCGAACTGCCACAGCGCGGGGTACACCCTCCTCCCGTCCCGCGGCGGGATAAGGATCCACTGGGAGTAGTAGCAGAGCCGCTCTCCGTCGCCGTCCGCGATCGCGCTGACCGCGGGCCGGCGCAGCGCGACCGCTCCGGCGGCCAGCACGGGCTCGAAGTCGACGAAGCGGTTCGACACGTGCAGCGCGAGGATGCCGGTGGGCGCCAGGTGCCGCGTGTAGAGGGTCAGCGCCTCGAGCGTGAGGAGATGCGCGGGGACGGCGTCGCCGGCGAACGCGTCCACCGCCAGGAGGTCGAGGGCCTGGGGCGGCTCCGCCTCCATCCGGAGCCGCGCGTCGCCTAGCACGATCTCGACGGTGGCCGGCGTGTCCCGGAGGAACGTGAACTCCGCCTGGGCGAGGCCTACCACCTGGGGGTTGATGTCGTAGAAGCGGTACACGTCGCCGGGGCGTCCGTAGGTCGCGAGCGTGCCGGGCCCCAGCCCCACCAGGCCCACCCGTCGGCCGCGATTCGTGGGCAAGAGGGCGAGCGCCCGGCCCACTCCCGACGTCTCGCAGTAGTACGTCGTCGGCTGGCGCCGCCGGGTCTCGCCGAGCCACTGGGCCCCGTGGATGATGCCGCCGTGGACCAGCGTCCGCGAGGCATCCTCGTCCTCCGGCCGCCCGTCGTTCCGCACCGCCAGCTGGCCGTAGAAGCTCCGGAGCATCGGCCCGTATCCGCGCGTCGAGGACCGGGTGCCCTCCAGGACGTACGTCACGTACACGCCGAGCGCGAAGGGCAGCGCGGCGACAGCGACCATGCGCCAGTACGGGCCGACGCGCGGCCAGAGCACCGAGAGGCTCACCAGGACCCAGAGGAGACCGGTGAGGAGCAGCCCGACCGGCAGCTCGAGCAGCCGGACGAAGACCAGCGGCGCCACGACGCCCGCGAACACGCCGCCGAGGGCGCCACCGAGGGCGATCAGAAGGTAGTAGGCCGTGAGGTGGCGCGCGGCCGGCCGGCGGCGCGCGATCTCGCCGTGGCACGCCATGCAGCAGAGGAAGAGCCCGGCCACGAAGAGCCCGCCGCGCTCGCAGAGGGTCAGCCGGTCGAGGTCGAGGCGCGTCAGGTACGCGAGGCCCACGAGAGCAAGGGGCAGGAGGCCGAGCCACAGTGGCCGCCAGCAGACGCGCGGCCACTCGAAGCAGATCACGAAGCTCAGGAGATACGCGGCCAGCGGGACGACCCAGAGCAAGGGCGCCGGCGCCACGTGCTGCGTGAGATGCGCGGTCAGCGCCAGGAGCAGCACCGACGGGCAGGCGGCCAGCCCGACCCAGAGGCTCCGCTCGACCCAGCCGGGCCCCGGAGCGGGGACCCCGTCCGCATCCACCCCGGGTGCCGCCCCGGCCGAGGCGGTCCGCGCCGCGCGAAGCGCGGCGATGGCCGAGAGCAGCGCGAAGCCCGCGTACAGCGCCGCCCAGCCGGCCGCCTGGCGGCGCCATGGCACGAACGGCTCCACGAGGATCGGGTAGCCGACGAGCGCGGCGAGCGAGGCGAGGTTCGAGAGGGCGAAGAGCCGGTACGGCGGGGCCGACCCCGGCCGCCGGGCCAGCCAGGCCTGGAGCAGCGGGCTCGTGCTGGCCAGGAGCACGTACGGCAGCCCGATCGTCAGCGCCAGCAGGCCAAGCACCCCGAGCGTGGGATAGGCGTCCATCCCGGGCGTCGGCCGGGCGGTGAGCAGCAACGCCAGCGCGGGGAGGCTCGCCAGCAGGGCGCCCGCGTGGACGGCGGCCTGCGCGTGCGCGCCGGGCCGCCCGTGGAGCCAGTGGGCGTAGAGGTACCCGGCCAGGAGCGCCCCCTGGAAGAAGACGAGGCAGGTCGTCCAGACCGCGGCCGACCCGCCGAACCACGGCAAGAGGCGCTTGGCGACGATCGGCTGGATGCCGAAGAGGAGGAGCGCGCCGAGGCCGATCGCCGCCGCCGAGACGGCGAGATCCGATCGCGACCGCCGGCCGGCGTCCGGGAGGATGCCCCGCTCTTCCGGGGCCCCGGGAACGGTCAGGGCTTCGACCCGCTCACTCCCTCCAGGGCCTTCAAGAAGGGCGAGAACAGATCGATGGGCAGCGGGAAGAACGTCGTCGTGTTCCGCTCCGACGCGACCTCCCGCATCGTCTGGAGGAACCGGAGCTGCACGGCGATCGGCGATTGCGCCAGGACCAGCGCCGCCTGCGAGAGCTTCTCGGCCGCCTGGAACTCGCCCTCCGCGTTGATGACCTTGGCCCGCCGCTCACGTTCGGCCTCGGCCTGCTTCGACATCGCCCGCTGCATGTCCTGCGGGAGGTCCACGTGCTTGACCTCGACCGCGGTGACCTTCACGCCCCAGGGATCGGTGTGCTGGTCGATGATTCGCTGGAGCTGCTGGTTGACCTGGTCGCGCGAGGCGAGGAGGTCGTCCAGCTCCACCTGGCCGAGCACGCTCCGGAGCGTCGTCTGCGCGATCTGCGACGTCGCGTAGAGATAGTCCTCGACCTGGACGACGGCCTGCCGCGGGTCGATCACGCGGAAGAAGATGACCGCGTTCACCTTGATCGAGACGTTGTCCCGCGTGATGACGTCCTGCGGCGCCACGTCCATCGCCACCGTGCGCAGGCTCACCTTCACCATCTTGTCGACGAAGGGAATCAGCAGGATGACGCCGGGCCGCTGGCCCTTGTTCGGGACGAGCCGCCCCAGCCGGAAGACGACCGCCCGCTCGTACTCGCGCAGGATCTTGACGGACGACGACAGGACGAACACCGCGAGGATGAGAGCCGGAATGATGTAGAAGGCGGTTTCCATGCGTCCTCCCCTCGAGTAGGCGTCAGGCCTGCGGGCCGGACGCGCGCTCGACCCGCAGCTTGAGGCCCTCGACGCCGACGACCCGGACGCGCTCGCCGACGCCGATGCCGGGGCCGTTCGCCACCGCCGTCCACAGCTCCCCGCGGACCAGCACCGCGCCCTCGGGGTCGATCGCCGTCTTCACCTCGCCCACCTCGCTCAGCAGGCCCGCGGCGCCGGTCGTGGGACGCGACAGCTGTGCCCGCACGCCGGCCGAGATCGCGAAGACGAAGATCCCGGCCGTCACCGCCACCACCGGGATGATCACCGTCCACGAGACCCGGATCGGCAGCTCCGACGTGTTCACCAGCATCACCGAGCCCAGCAGGATCGCGATGACACCACCGATGGTCAGGACGCCGTGGCTCACGACCTTGATCTCGGCGATGAGGAGGACGATGCCGAACAGGATGAGCAGCAGGCCCGCCCAGTTGATCGGGAGGGTCTGGAAGGCGAAGAACGCGAGGATCAGGCAGATGCCGCCGATGATCCCCGGCAGGATGACGCCGGGGTTCGCCAGCTCGAAGAAGAGGCCCAGCATGCCGAGCATCAGGAGGACGTAGGCCACGTTCGGGTCCGTGATGACGGCGAGGAACTTGTCGCGCCACCCGATCTCGACGGGCCGCACCACGGCCCCGCGTGTCCGCAGGGTGACCGGGCCGGCCGCGGTCCTGACTTCCCGTCCGTCGATCCTCTCGAGGAGCTGGGGCAGGTTGTCGGCGACCAGGTCGATGATCCCGAGCTTCAGCGCCTCGCGCTCGGTCGCGGAGACGCTCGTGCGGACGGCCTTCTCGGCCCAGTCGACGTTCCGGCCGCGCTCGCGGGCCACCGATCGGATGAACGCGGCGGCGTCGTTCTCGATCTTGCGCATGGACTCCTTGTCGACGGCGCCCCCGCCGGCGGCGACCGGGTGCGCCGCCCCGATGTTGGTCGCGGGAGCCATGGCGGCGACGTGGGCGGCGATCGTGATGAAGGCGCCGGCCGACGCCGCCCGCGCCCCGGTCGGCGACACGTAGACGACGACCGGCACCGGGGCGTTCAGCATCTCGCGGACGATCGAGCGCATGGACCGCTCGAGGCCGCCGGGCGTGTCGAGGAGGATCACGAGGGCGGTGGCGCCGTCGGCCCGGCTGCGCTCGATCGCGGCGGAGACGAGCCGGACGGTGATCGGGCTGATCACGCCGTCGAGCTCGAGCGTCGTCACGGTCTGGGCGCCCGCAACCGTGGCCAGCGCGAGCACCAGCGCCAGGCCGGCCAGGAGGCGGCCGGTCGTCGACCCACCTCTCCCACCGCAAGCCATTCGAGTGGCTGCATAATAGCACACGCGATGGGAGAGGCTCCCCGGCCCGACGACGGCGCCCGGACTCGCTGCGGATGGGCCGGGGCGGATCCACTCTATCGCGCGTACCACGACCGCGAGTGGGGCGTCCCGCTCCACGACGACCGCCGACTGTTCGAGCTGCTCTGCCTCGAGGGCGCCCAGGCCGGCCTCGCCTGGATCACGATCCTCCGGAAGCGCGCCGGCTATCGCCGGGCCTTCGACCGCTTCGATCCGCGAACGGTCGCCGGCTACCGGGCGGACAAGATCCGGGCGCTCCTCGCCGACCCCGGCATCGTGCGCAACCGGCTCAAGGTGGAAGGCGTCGTCCGCAACGCGCACGCCTATCTCGCTCTCCGGGCCGAGCTCGGGAGCTTCGATCGATACGTCTGGAGCTTCGTCGGCGGCGCCCCGCGGCAGAACGCCTGGCGGAGCCTCAAGGAGGTCCCGGCCTTCACGCCGGAATCGGACGCGCTCAGCAAGGCGCTCCGGAAGCGGGGGTTCACGTTCGTCGGCTCGACGATCTGCTACGCGTTCATGCAGGCCGCCGGGCTGGTCAACGACCACGTCGTCGACTGCTTCCGCCACCCCGAACTGCGGGGTCAGACGTCACCTTCACGACGATGGCCCGGCCGCCGCCCGCGCAAGGCGTGACATGTCCGATGGCGAAGTCCGACCCCCTCACCCGAAGGGAGCGATCATGAGCGAGTCCGGACGCAGCAGCATCGTCAGCGCCGCCCTGTGGATGCTGGTCATCTCGCTGCTTCTCTTCTGGCTGCCGTTCGTGGGCCCGCTGATCGGCGGCGTGGTGGGCGGGCGGAAGGCCGGAGGGGTGGGTCGGGCGATCCTGGCGGCGCTCGTCCCGGCGTTCGTGGCCTCGGCGCTCTTCCTCGTGCTCGGGACCTTGATGACCGGCCTGCCGCTCATCGGCGCCATCGCCGCGGCCGGGGGCTTCGTGCTGGTGGCCGCCGAGGTGGGCCCGATGATCCTCGGCGCGATCCTCGGCGGCCTGATGGCCTGAGCGGCCGCGCGCGCGTCAGTGGCCCCGGAGGCGGCGCGGGGCGATGCGGATCGCCACCGAGTAGGCCTGCGCGAAGGACTGCGGGGTCATGCCGATCCGCCGGATGCCCTCGCGGTACTTCGCGACGTAGGCTTCCACGCGGTCGGCCGGGAGCGCTCCGCTGTCGATCCTCGCCTCTCCGGTGACGACGACGACGTCGCCGCCCCGGCCGTCTCCGTCCAGGTGCAGCGCCACCCGGGGACGGCTCGCGATGTTCCGGAGCTTCGGCGTATCCGGCCGGCTGTACACGAGGAACGTCTCGCCGTCCCGGAGCGCCCACACCGGACTCGGCTGGGGCGTGCCGTCGGGATCCACGGTCACGAGCCAGTAGATCAGCTCGTCGCGGAGGCGTCGGTCCGCGCGGCGGCCGAACTCGCTGCCGACGTCGATCTTCATGCGGCTCCCTTCAGCGGTTGAGGGCCACCAGCGAGAGGAACTCGAAGAGGAGATTCGCCGCGAGGAGGGCGGTGATCTGCCCGGCGGCGTCGTACTGGGGCGCGACCTCGACCAGGTCGAATCCCACGAAGTCGAGGCCCCGCAGTCCCCGGACGAGCGCGAGGGCCTCGTAGGACGTGAGCCCCCCCACCTCCGGCGTCCCGGGGCCCGGGGCGAACGCCGGGTCGACGGCGTCGATGTCGAAGGAGACGTAGACCTTGGCCCCGCGCAGCCTCGCGTACTGCTCGACGACCCACTCCACCCCGCGCTCCTTGATGGCCTCGGTGCGGACCACGGTCATGCCGTGCTGGGCCTGGAAGTCGAAGTCGTCGGCGCCGTAGAGCGACCCGCGGATCGCGATCTGGAAGGTCCGGCGCGGGTCGATCAGCCGCTCCTCCACCGCCCGCCGGAACATCGTCCCGTGGAAGTACCGCGAGCCGAAGTACTGGTCCCACGTATCGGGATGCGAGTCGAAGTGCACGAGCGCCACCGGGCCGTGCCGCCGCGCCAGGGCCCGGAGGATCGGGAGCGCGATCGAATGGTCTCCGCCCACCGAGACCGGCATGCATCCGGCGGCGAGGATCGCGGCGATCTCCTGCTCGACGATCTCGTTGGTCCGTTCGATCGACACCGGGGAGATGTCGATGTCGCCGAAGTCGGCGATCTTCAGCGCCTCGAAGGGCGAGACCCTGAGCACCGGGTTCCACGGGCGGATCATGGCCGACTGCGACCGGATCTCGCGCGGGCCGAACCGGGCGCCCGCGCGGTACGACGTCCCGCCGTCGAACGGGATGCCGAGGAGCGCGACGTCGAGGTCCGCGGCGACCCTGTGATGCGGAAGCCGCATGAAGGTGGCGATCTGCGAGAAGCGCGGCGACTTGAACGCGTCGAGGGGCTGGAACGGATGGCTCATGCGGTCTGGGCGGGATACGCCGCCGCCACGTCCGCCCACTGCGCCCCGCCCAGGAGCCGGGCGAACACCGCCTCGAGCTCCGGCACCGGCACGCGCACCTGGCCCATCGAGTCCCGGTCCCGAATCGTCACGCGGCCGTCCCCCGCCTCGCCCTTGTCGCGGTCGCCGACCGTCTGCACGTCGACGGTGACGCAGTAGGGGGTTCCCACCTCGTCCTGGCGCCGGTACAGGCGGCCGATCGCCGCCGTGTCGTCGTAGACGGTTACGAAGCCGCGGGCGGCCAGCCGGTCCCGGATCTCCCAGCAGCGGGCCACGATCTCGTCGCGCTTCTTGAGGAGCGGCAGCACCGCGATCTTCACCGGCGCCACCTCGGGATGGAAGCGCAGCACCACGCGCTTCTCCCCGCGCACGTCCTCCACGTGGTAGGCGTCGGTCAGGATCGCGAGGAGCGTGCGGTCGACGCCGGCGGCGGGCTCGATGACGTAGGGCACGAGGTGCTGCTTGCGCTCCTCGTCGAAGTAGGTGAGCGTGCGGCCGCTCACCTCGGCGTGGCGCCGGAGATCGAAGTCGGTGCGGTTCGCGATGCCCTCGAGCTCGCTCCAGCCGATGGCGAACCGGTACTCGATGTCCACCGTGCGCTTCGCGTAGTGGGCCAGCTCTTCCTTGGCGTGCTCACGGACCCGGAGGTTCTCCGCCCGGATTCCGTACCGCCGGTACCACGCCACGCGCTCCTCGATCCAGAGATCGTGCCACCACTCGTCGGCCGGCCGGCCCTCGACGGTGTCGAGCGGGTTCACGAAGAACTCGAGCTCCATCTGCTCGAACTCGCGCGTCCGGAAGATGAAGTTGCCGGGCGTGATCTCGTTGCGGAAGCTCCGGCCGACCTGGGCGATGCCGAAGGGCAGCTTGCGCCGCATCGACTGCACGACGTTCTCGAAGTTGACGAACATGCCCTGGGCGGTTTCGGGCCGGAGATAGGTCACCGCCGCCGCGTCCTCGACCGGGCCGAGGAAGGTCTTCAGCATCAGGTTGAACTGCCGGGGCTCGGTCAGCTCACCCTTGCCGCAAACCGGGCAGAGGGTGCGGCGCGCCTGGCAATGCCGGCACGGCTCGCCGGCCGGCACCTCGAACTTGTTGTCCTTCTTCGCCGGGCAGTAGTGGACCCACGTCTGGTCGTCGATCTGGTCCGCCCGGAACCGGCGCCGGCACGCCCGGCAGTCCACCATCGGATCGGAGAACCGCTCGAGGTGGCCGCTCGCCTCCCACACTCGGGGATGCATGAGCACCGCCGCCTCGAGTCCCAGGACGTCCCGGCGGAGGTGAACGACGTCGCGCCACCAGAGGTTGCGGATGTTGCGCTTGAGCTCCACGCCGAGCGGGCCGTAGTCCCACGCCGAGCCGAGCCCGCCGTAGATCTCGCTCGACTGGAAGACGAAGCCGCGACGCTTGCAGAGACTGACCAGGGTGTCCATGTCGACCATGGCTGAGAGCCTAACATACGGCCCGCGGGCCGCTCGGCGGGCTCATCCCGGCGCCGGGCGGGAATCCCACGCGGCGCTCCAGAACTCCTCCGGAGCGCGCGTCATCACGCCGACGTCCGCGAAACGGGGAGGCGACAGCCCGCGCCCGCCGACTCGCCGCGCGAGCTCCCGACCCGCCTCCGCGACGAGCGCGGCGTCGGCGAGCAGCTCGACCGCCGTGAGCGCCAGGGCCTCCGACGCCATCAGCGGACCGGCCATCCCGGCCGGGTGGCCGCTGAGCGCGGTCGTCCCCCAGTGATGGAGCGGCACCGCTCGCGGGATCGCCCAGTTCACCCGCCCGAGCGGGACTCGCCAGCTCGCTTCGCCGTCGTCCTGCCCGTACGGATCGCAGCCCTCGGTGTGGAGCGCCAGCTCACGGTCCAGCGAAAAGGGCGCCGTCGGGTCGCACGCGCGCGAGAGCTCCTCCATCCAGGCCAGGTCGGCGGGGCTCCAGGCCGGCGGGCCGACCAGCCGGAGGTTCGCGTCGAGAGCACGAGCGAGGACGTCGTTCGGAAGGTATCCGCGGCTGGCCGCCACCAGCTGCTGTCGGACGCCGACCCCGGCCATCCGGGCGGTCGCCTCCGCGATGGCCACGATCTCGTCGTACGTCCGCTCGGCCGCCTCGAAGGACTCGTGGCGCACGGTGATCCACATGCGGGCCTCCGCCGGCGTGATGCTGGGCATGAGCCCGCCGGCTCGGACGACGTGGCCGATCACGCTTCCGTGGAAGCGGGAGCCGCGCAGCCGGTCGATCGCCTGAGTCGCGAGCTCCAGGGCCTCGAGGGCGTTGTGCCGCCGAGGGCTTCCGCCGTGGCTCGGCACGCCCGTGAACACGAGCTCGCTCGACACGCACGCGAGGCAGGGACGCGCGAGCGCGCCGTTCTGGTAGTCCGCGTGCGAGGTGAGGAGCGCGTCGATGCCGTCGAACGCCCCCCGCTCCAGCAGCGCGAGCTTCCCCCAGAGCAGCTCCTCCGCCGGGCAGCCGAGGATCATCAGACGCCCGCCCAGCCCCTGGGCCTCCATCACGTACCGCGCGGCCACCGTCGCGCCGACCTGGGCGGGGCCGAGCTGGTTGTGTCCGCACGCGTGGCCCGCGGGCCGGCCGTCGGGCGCCCGGTACGGCACCGCGAGATTGCCCTGCCCCGGCAGCGCGTCGTACTCCGCCAACAGCGCCACGACCGGGCCGCCGCCCTGCCCGTAGCTCGCGGTGAACGCCGTCGGCACGCCGACGGCGCCGCGCTCGACCTCGAAGCCGTGGCCGGCGAGCCACTCCGTCAGCGCGGCGGCCGCGCGCACCTCCATGAGGGGCAGCTCGGGCGCGTCCCAGAGGCGCCGGACGTGGGCCTCGACCTCCGGGCGAATCCGCCGCCACGCGGCGCGCGTCGCGGCGACGAGGCGGTCAGGCCGGCTCATCGGATCCGCCATCCGGCGCGCGACGCCTTGACCGGCCTCGGGGCCGCTCGACATACTGACGACCGTGAAGCAGGGCGTCCGCCGCGTGCTCCCGCTCACCTTCGGATGGGAGCACCTTCCGCGGCGCACCTCGATGCCGGGTGTCCCCGAGGCCGAGGGGCGCGTGTTCCTGCGGGAGCCCGTGCCCGGCCTCCTCCTCGAGGTGGCCGACGGCTTCGTCCTGATCGACACCGGCTTCAACGGCGCGCTCGTCCGGGACCGGGCCTTCTATCAGCGGTTCTGGGGCCGTCGCCCGACGAAGCTCGAGCTGTCCGGTCCCGGCGACCCGCTGGAGGACGCGCTCGCCCACGTCGGCGTCGACATCCGCGACGTCGTGGCGGTCGCGCTGAGCCATCTGCACAACGATCACGTGGGCGGTCTCCGGCACTTCGCGGGCCGGGTACCGGTCCATCTCCAGCGCCGGGAGCTGGAGGCGGCCCAGGCCGATCCGCTCGCGTCCGAGCGGAACGCCATCTTCCGCATCGACTTCGACGACCCGCGGATCGATTGGCGCCTCGCGGACGGTGACGTGGAGATCGCGCCCGGCGTGACCGCCCTCCTGACCGCGGGACATACCCCGGGCCACCAGAGCTTCATGGTCGAGCTCGACCCGGGCGCCGGCGGCGGCGGTTACGTCTTCGCGTTCGACGCGGCCGACCTCCAGGAGAACCTCGACCGCGAGGCACCGGTCACCGCGGCGTTCGGCGGCGACCCGCAGATAACGCTGCCCGCCATCCGCCGCCTGAAGGCGCTCGCCGCCGAGCGGCGATACCGGCTGGTGCCCGGTCACGACCCGGACGTGTGGCCGCGCTTCACGCGCGAGCTGGGCGTCGCCGCGCGCGTCTGAGCCTTCACGCCTCGGCCGGAGGGCTCGCCTTCGGCGGCGGTCTCCGCGGATGCGTGTGCGCGGGCGTGCCTGCCGGGTGCCAGTGCCCGAAGTGTCGGAAGCGGGTCGGCTTCGACGAGCCCGGCGGCAGCACGTGGCGGGACGTCGTCGCCGGCCGACCCGCGTCCGGGCTCGGAGCGGTCTTCGGGAAGAAGGGCGACGACCAGCTCCGCGCGGCCGGAGCGGCCACCGGCTCCGCCCGGCCCCCTTCCCCCTGGGGGACCGCCGTCATCGGCGCGGTGAAGACGCGCTCGGCCGGCGCGTTGTCCACCGGGCACGTCGCGGGGCGCCCGGCCTCGCTCATGGGGCGGGAGACCTCGAACTCGAGCCCGCACCCCCGGCAGGAGAAGACGTAGCGTGGCACCGACTGAGGCTCAGACGCCGGGGTCCACCCGGTCGAACAGGCGCCGCTCGAGCAGGGCGAGGAGGCCCGCCACCGCCAGGTCCGCGGTCGTACCCGCCGGATCGAGACCGGGGGCGACCTCGCAGAGGTCGATCGAGCGGACGATGTCGTACGTGCTCAGCGCCTCCATGAGCTCGAGGAACGTCCGGGCCTCGATCCCCGCGAAGACCGGCGCCCCCGTGCCGCGCGCCTCGCCTCCGTTCACGACGTCGATGTCGACCGTCACGTAGACGGCGTCGACGCCGCTCGCGACCGTCTCCATCACCTGGCGCACCGCCACCGCCGCCCCCTGCTCGCGGATCATCTTCGCCGTCACCATCTTGAGGCGCTCGCGCTTGAACGTCCGGTACATCTCGGCATCGAGCACGCTCCCGTTCAGCCCGAGCCACGCCATGCTCCGGTACGACGCCGCACGATTCTCGCTGACCCGGCGCGCCGAGGTCGCGTGATTGTAGCGGCCGAGGGGTCCGTACTCGAAGCGGAAGTCCGAGTGGGTGTCGACGTGCAGATAGCCGACGCGGAGGCTCTCCTTGCGCTCGCTCATCCCGCGGACGAATCCCTCGAAGCACGGATAGGCGATGTAGTGGTCGCCCCCGAGGACCACGGGCAGCCCGCCCCGCTTGACGATCGCCTCCACGCCCGCCACCACGGACGACGTCGTCTTCATGATGTCGGTCGGATCGATGTCGAAGTCGCCGACGTCCACCAGATCGAGGCGATCCTTCAGGCGCAGGGCGACCCCGGTGTCGACGTCCACCCACGTGTGCTCCACGTTCGCCGCCAGCACGCCGCGCGGCATCTGCGACGCCTCCCGGATCGCGCGAGGGCCGAACCGGGTGCCGGGCTTGGCGGTGATGATGCCCTGATCGATGGGGACCCCCGCCACGACGGTCATCCCTTCGCGCACGCTGTCGATGTCGGCGTAGGGCGCCTGGAAGAAGGTGGGAATCCCCGCGTAGCCAGGATGGATCGGATGCGTGCCCAATGGTCCTCCCTATTCCGCGCCGTCGCCGCGCCGCGCATCCATCATGAGAAGCGCCTCCTCGCGGATCAGGCTCATCACGCGCCGCTTCACGCCCACGAACACCTCCGACGTCAGCATGTCGACGGTGCGCGGCCGGGGAAGCGGCACGTGGATCTCCTCGCGGATCCGCCCCGGGCGCGCCGTCATCACGAATACCCGATCGCCGAGGAACAGCGCCTCCTCGATGTCGTGCGTCACGAACAGCACGGTCTTCGCGGCCTCCCCCCAGACCCGGAGGAGCAGCTCGCCCATGAGGAAGCGCGTCTGCGCGTCGAGCGCGCCGAAGGGCTCGTCCATGAGGAGCACCTCGGGATCGTTCGCCAGCGCTCGCGCGATCGCGACCCGCTGCATCATCCCGCCCGAGAGCTCCTTCGGGTAGACGTGCTCGAAGCCCGCCAGCCCGACCTGGCGGATGTAGTGCGCCGCGACCCGGGCCCGGTCCGGCGCGGACGCCCCGCGGAGGCGCGGGCCGAACTCGACGTTCTGCCGCACGGTCAGCCAGGGGAAGAGGGTGTAGGACTGGAACACCATGCCGCGCTCGGCCCCCGGCCCGGAGACGGCGCGGCCGTCGAGCAGCACGCGCCCGCCGGTCGGCGCGAACAGACCCGCCACCAGCCGCAGGATCGTGGACTTGCCGCAGCCCGACGTGCCCACGAGCACCGCGAACTCCCGGTCCTTGATCTCGAAGCTGATGTCCTCGAGCGCCGTGACCGTCTCGCCGCGGCGCGTCCGGAACCGCATGCTGAGCCGGTCGAGCGTCAGGCGCGCCATCGCCGGGCCGTCGGCTACCCGGTCTTCGGCGACCAGGGAAGAAGCCAGCGGTGAAGGTACTTGAAGATCAGGTCGGAGGTCAGGCCCAGGAGCCCGATCACCAGGATCCCGACGAAGATGCGGTCGGTGAAGAGGCCCCGCATGGACGTGAGGATCATGTAGCCGAGCCCTCGGTTGGCGGCGATGAGCTCGGCCAGGACGAGGTACGTCCAGGCCCAGCCGAGCGTGATGCGGAGCGTGTCCATCACCCCCGGCAAGGTCCCCGGGACGAGGACCCGCGAGAGCACCTGGCGCCGCCCCGCCCCCAGGGTGTACGACACGTCGAGCAGATCGCGCGGGACGTGATGGGCGATGTCGGCGACCATCACGAGCTGCTGGAAGAACGTGCCGATGAAGATGACGGCGACGCGCGTCTCGTAGTCGATTCCGACCCACAGGATCAGGAGCGGGACCATCGCGCTGACCGGCAGGTAGCGGATGAAGCCGGTGACCGGTTCGATGACCGCCTCGACCAGCTGGAACGTCCCCATGAGGATGCCCAGGGGAACGGCCAGGATCGACGCGAGCGCGAAGCCCACCAGGACGACGAAGCACGAGGCGCCGATGTGGGTCCAGAGGGATCCGTCCCGGGCCAGATCGAGGCCCGCCAGGGCGACCTGGTGCGGCGTCGGCAGGAACTCGGTGCGAACGAGCCCGCTGCCCGCCAGGAGGACCCATCCACCGAGGAGGAGCCCGACCGTCACCGCGCTCGCGGTGACGTAGAGGGGCCGCGGGATCGGGTCCTTCGGCGAGAGCCAGCCGGCCACGGACCAGCTACTCCACGGCGCCTCGGGAGCGGCCCGGCCGCGCCGGGTGCCGCTCCCGGACCGCGGTCACGACTCCCCTATTCCAGGAACGACGGATCGATGACGTCGGCGGCCTTGACCTCGGGCCAGACGAGCTTGCCGGTCTGACGCCAGAAGTCGATCGCGCCCTGCACGGTCTGGTACATCGGGCCGGGATTGGCCCTGGTCCCCATGAACGACCGGTTCTCCGGGATCCCGTAGAGCGTGGCCCCCGACAGCGCCTCGTCGAAGTCCTTCGGCTCCTTCAGCCAGCCGCCCAGGCCCTTCGTCATGATCTCGACCGATTCCTTCGGGTTCTTCTTCCAGTAGTCGACCGCCTGTCCGATCGCGCGCACGACCTTGCGCACGTCGTCGGGCCGGCTCTTCACGAAGTCCTGGCGGAACGCGAGCGTGTCGATGATCAGGCCCGGCGTCTTGCTGGAGTCGATCAGGAGGTGGCCGTGCGGGGCGCTCTTGCCCTTGCTGAGCCACGGCTCCCACACGACCGCGGCGTCGACCCGACCGGCCACGAAGGCGGCGCCCGCGTCGCCCGTCGAGCCCATGTTGACGGGCGTGATGTCCTTCTCGGTCAGACCCTCGCGCTTGAGGAGGTAGGCCAGGTAGAACTGGGCGATCGAGCCCTCCAGGAAGGCGACCCGCTTCCCCTTGAGCCCGGCGATCGACTTGATGTCCTTGTGGGCGACGACGCCGTCGCCGCCCTTGGAGTCATCGAGCGTCATGACCATGACGAAGGGATTGTCGGCCTTGGCGTAGAGGAGCACCGTGTTCGGCGTGGCGCCGTACGCCTCGATGCGCTTGGCGGCCAAGGCGGCCATGCCCACCTTCGTGTCGTCGATCACCTGGAGGTCGACGTCGACGCCCTGGGCCTTGAAGAACCCCTTGCTGTGCGCGAGATAGATGGGACCGAACCCCACCCAGATCGGGTAGCCGATCCGGATCGGCTCGGCCGACGCCACGCCGATGGGCGCCGTCAGCAGCGCCACCACGCACCCGACGATCATCGCGAGCCGCTTCATGGAGAACCTCCTGGGCCCAAGCCATTCGCCGCACACACGGGGTCAGCGAGCGTCGCTCGATTTCCCGGCCGAGGCCGACGTTACGAGAGTTCCGCAGGCCTGTCAATGCAGGCGGACGGACGGCCAGCGAGGGGGCCGCGGCGTCACGACGGCGTGGCTGATGAGATCCGGCGGGACGCTCGGCTCGAGCGTCGGGTTGCGGTCGCGCGCCCGACTCGGGGCTCGTCAGTGGACGGAAGGCCGGAGCCGGTTGCCGCCGAGAAGGACGCGCGCCTGCCGAAGCGCGTCCGCGAGCGCCAGGACGTCGTCGACTCCCGTGTGGACGAAGAAGCTCGCCCGGGCGGTGCCGGCCACGCCGAGCCGCCGCATGAGTGGCTGCGCGCAGTGGTGGCCGGCTCGTACCGCCACGCCCTGCGCGTCGAGCGCGGCCGAGAGATCGTGCGGGTGGACGCCCGGGAAGTTGAAGGCGATGACGCCCGCCCGGATCTCGGGGTTCCGCGGGCCGTAGATCTCGAGGTCCTCGACCTCGGCCAGGCGCGCGAGCGCCTCCGCCACCAGCGCGGCATCGTGCCGGCGCACGGTCTCGCGCCCGATGCCCTCGAGGTAGTCGAGCGCCGCCCCGAGGCCGACGGCCTGGGCGATCGGCGGCGTGCCCGGCTCGAAGCGCCACGGGAGATCGTTCCAGGTCGCGCGATCGAGCCAGACCTCTCGGATGATCTCGCTCCCGCCGATGAACGGCTCGAGCGGCTCCAGCACCTCGCGCCGGCCGTAGAGCGCGCCGATCCCGGTCGGGCCGCCCACCTTGTGACCGGAGAACGCGTAGAAGTCCACCCCCAGGGCGGCGACGTCGACCGGCAGGTGCGGCGCCGCCTGGGCGCCGTCGAGGAGGACTCGCGCGCCCGCCGCCTGCGCCCGCTCGACGATCTCCGCGACGGGATTGATCGTGCCGAGCACGTTCGAGACGTGGGCCAGCGCGACGAGGCGGGTGCGCCGCGTGAGGAGACGGTCGAAGGCGTCGAGGTCCAGCGTCCCCTCGTCCGTCAGCGGCACGTGCCGGAGCCTGAGCTTCCGCTCGCGAGCGAGGAGGATCCAGGGCACCAGGTTCGAGTGGTGCTCCATCTCCGACAGGAGGATCTCGTCGCCCTGGACCAGGGCCCGGCGGGCCCAGGTGTGAACCACGAGGTTGATCGCCTCCGTCGTCCCCTTGGTGAAGACGATCTCCTCGCGATGGCGGGCGCCGAGGAACGCCCGCACCCGGTCCCGGGCTCCCTCGTAGAGCTCCGTCGCCTCCTCGCCGAGCGTGTGGATCGACCGGTGGACGTTCGCGTTCGAGTGCTCGTAGAAGAGGCGGAGCGCGTCGAGGACCACGCGCGGCTTCTGCGCGGTCGCCGCCGAATCGAGGTAGACGAGCCGATGGCCGTCCACCGTGCGCGCGAGGATCGGGAAGTCCGCTCGGACACGCTCAGGCAAACTCATCGCCGCTCTTCTTGCCCGCCCGCCGGTCCGGGCCGGGTGGCGATCCCGTCCCGTCCGCGCACCGCCGCGACCCGCTCGACGCCGGCCCCCAGCGCCCCGCGGAGAACGGCCAGCGGAAGCGAGACGCAGCCGAGGCGCGACGCCCGGATCGACGCGCCGAGCGCCGTCACCAGCGCGTCCCGCTCGAGCCGGAGAGCCTCCGCCGCCGGGCGACATTCGGTCATCTCCGCCAGAAGGTCGGCCGCGGCGGTGGCGATCGCGCAGGCGTCGCCCTGGAAGCGGATCGCCTCGATCTCGCGACCCGGGCCCAGGCGGACCTCGACGCGTAGACGGTCGCCGCAGAGCGGGTTGACGTCCTCGTGAGTCGCGTCCGCGCCCGGCAGCTCGCCGAAGTAGCGAGGGTGCCGGAAGCGCTCGAGGATCACGCCGCCGTAGAGGGAGCCGCTCATCGGAGCATCCTGCCGGAAGTCATGATCAGCAACCGTTTGTGGCTCGCGTCCTCGTGAATCGGATGATCCAGGCCGCCCCTCTACTCCGGGAGCGTCCCGCGGTCCCGACCGGACCGGTACGGCGGGAACCGGAACGCCATGTCGCGGCCCAGGAGGCCGCCGTGGCCGTACGCGGCCAGGGTTTCGGGGCCCACGGCCTCCCCGGCGAGGAGGCGCGGGAGCAGCAGGTCGAAGAGCGTGGCCTGGGAGAACATGCCGCACCCGGGCATGCCGAGGACGGGAACCGCGCCGACGCGCGCGACCCAGAGGAGACTCCCCGGGTGCGCCGGCACGCCGTTCCGCACCAACCGGCCGCCCAGCCGCTCGATGGCGGTGAAGACCGGATCGAGCGGGTCGAGCGCGTTCGCCCCGGCGACGACCACGATGCGGGCGCCCGCATCGATCGCCTGCTGGACGGCCCGGGCCAGCGATCCCGCCTCGGCCTCGGGGTACGCGAGCCCCGCGAGCGGCGCGCCGAACCAGTCGAGCTTCTCGCGGAGCACGGTCTCGAACCGGGCACGCGCCCGGGGCGTCAGGGTGGCGGGGGCCACCGCGCCGACCGGCCACCGCTCGAAGCCCTGCACCGCCACGCAGGCCCCGGCCCGGCGGCAGCGCTCCTCCGCCTCGCGAACCAGGCTCTCCGCGATGACGAGCGGCGTGACCTTGGCCCGGGCCACCACCTCGCCGGCGTCGACGACCTGGCCGTCGAACAGCGTGTAGATCGACATGCCCTCGAGACCGTTCACGTCGGTGAGCAGCGGCGCCGCAATCCGGAGGATCCCGCGGTGGCTCGAGACCAGGGCCCACTGCCCCGCCGAGGAGTCCCGGACCGAGACTCCCGAGCCCGCGACCGCGCGGGCCACCCGCTCGCCCGCCGGCTCCTCGTGGAGGTCGCCCGGCTCCATCTCGATGAGATGGACCTCGTCGCACGAGCCGGCCACGAGCCGCGCCGCGCCGGCAGGATCGAGCCGCTCCCCCTTGCGCCCGAGCAGCGATCCGGTGGAATCGCGGACGTCGTGGGCCAGGACCAGGCCGATCAGCCGGTCGGCGCTCGACGCGGACGGAACCAGCGCGTGGGGCTTCATGCGCCGGTACCCGGAGCCCCGGGGGCCCGATCCGCCGGATCCGAAGCGGGCGCGGCCACGCCGCCGCCGCGCTTGGCCACGACGAGCGGGCGGCCGGTGCCGCCGTAGCGGGCGGCGACGATCTCCGCCAGGATCGCCAGCCCGATCTCCGGCGCCGTCTTCGCGCCGAGATCGAGCCCGATGGGTACCCGGATGCGCTGGAGCGCGGACTCGGCGACGCCCTCCTCGCGGAGCATCCGGAGGATCGCGTCCCCGCGCCGGCGGCTGCCGAGCATGCCGATGTAGCCCACGTCGGTCGTGAGGGCGTGCCGGAGCACCGGCAGGTCGTACTTGTAGTCGTGCGCCACGAGGACGAGCGCGGTCGTCGGTCCGAGCGGGATGCGCCGCACGAGCTCCGACGGAATGCCCACCTGCAGGTCGTCGACGTCGGGGAACCGCTCGCGAGTCGCGAAGCGCGGCCGGCCGTCGACCACCACCGTGCGGTAATCGAGGGTCTTCGCCAGCGTGATCAGCGGCATCGCCACGTGGCTCCCGCCCACGACCAGGAGCGTCGCGGGAGGCACGTGCACCTCGACGAACACCTGGGCCGCCTCGCCGGGGCCGAGAGCGACGGTGCGGGACACGCCGGTGGCGAGCGCCGCCCGGGCCGCCGCCGCCCCCGCGTCGTCGAGACCCGGATCACCGAGGGAGCCCTCGCGTCGGCCGTCGTCGCGCACGAGAAGCTTGACGCCCCCGCCGTCCCCGTCCATGCGCGTGAGGATCGCCGCCGATCCGCCCGCCGCCACGTGGGCCCGGACCTTCTCGTAGAGGGCCAGGGTGCCGGCGGATGCGGGGCCCTCCCCGAGCGCGACCGGCTCGACGAACACCTCGATCCTCCCGCCGCAGGTGAGGCCGATCTCCCACGCGTCCTCGTCACCGAGGTCGAGCGAGAGGAGCTTCGGACGCGACGCCGAGAGCACGTCCTCGGCCTCGGCCATCACCTCGGCGTCCACGCACCCGCCGATGGTCACCGAGCCGAGAAGACGGCCGCCCTCCCCGACCCACATCTTCGCCCCTTCCTTGCGGGGGGTCGTGCCGTGGGTGCTGACGAGGGTCGCGAGCGCAGCCCGGCCCTCGACCTGCCGCAGCGCCTCGATCTGGTCGAACA
>JBIOVM010000195.1:0-76301 GCA_044867785.1 Candidatus Rokuibacteriota bacterium
GCGAACACCCCCGGATCCCCCCCCACCATGATCGTCAGCGTCCCGGCCACCGCACCCGGGACACCCCCGGAGACGGGGGCGTCGAGCATCCGGACGCCCGCCGCCTCGAGGCGAGCCCCGACCTTGCGGGTCGTGGCGGGGTCGATCGTGCTCATGTCGATCGCGATCTGCCCGGGGCGCGCGCCCTCGAGGATGCCCCCGACGCTCAGGTAGGCGACCTCCACCTCGGGCGAGTTCGGCACCATGCTGACGACAACGTCCGCCCGGCTCGTCGCCTCGGCAGCCGAAGCCGCGGAGGTCGCCCCCTGGTCGACCGCCACCTGGACGGGCTCGGGCACCACGTCGTAGGCATGGACGCGGTACCCGGCCTTGAGCAGATTGGCGACCATGGGCAGGCCCATGTTGCCCAACCCGATGAATCCGACCGACTTCATGCGTGGCCCTCCGCGCCGCGCGTGCGACGCCCGACATGCGTTCCGGGAAGGACGCGCCCGTCCGTACGAATCCGGGCGCACGGTCACGGCCAGTCTACAACGTGGCCGGAAGAGGACCAACCGCGCGCCGGCGGCGAGCGCGCCCCGCGCGCGTGCTACAATCCGGCCGCCACGATGGTCCTGCGCGACTGGGTCATTCTCGTCACCGGGACGCTCCTCGGCATCGTCTCCCTGACGGCCGACCTGCTCGGGATCGGCGCCTTTCCGGGCTTCGGCTGGAAGCAGGTCGTGGGCACGGTGCTCGCGCTCATCCTCGTGGCGCCGGCCGCCTGGCGAATCTTCCGCGGCAGCCGGGAGGGCTGCACGTCGTGAGCCCCCGCACGACGAGCCAGACCCGGATCCTCGACAACCTGCGGCTGGCCTCGCGGAAGGGCGACCGGACCGCCCTCGCTCTCGCGCTCGACGAGATGCGCACCCTGGCCTTCAGCCCGCGCTACTGGATCCGGTACCTGACCCTGATCCAGCACCCGCTCGCTCGGCTGGTGGATCTCCTGGTCATCAAGCAGGGAGACAAGATCGCGCGACAGAAGGGATGGTCGCCGGCCGCGCGACGCGGCCGACGCCCGGCGCGCGTGAAGGCCGAGAAGCCGCCGCGGGCGAGACGCCCCGCGCCCCCGCGGCCGGGCCCGCAGCAGCCTCCCCTCTTCCCGGGGCTCTGACTCGCCCGCGGCGGACCGTCGAACCCTCAGACGACGATCTTGCCGAGCACCCGGGGGCCCGAGGCGCCGGTCGCCCCCGCCAGGTTCCCGGGACGCCCGAACAGGGTCTCGTTCGCGAGCACGGCGAACGCCACCGCCTCCTTGGCGTCGGGATCCATGCCGACCGAGTCGAGGGACCGCACGGGGACCGGGGCCAGCGCGGCTCCGAGGGCCGCCATCAGTGTCCGGTTCCGCGTTCCCCCGCCCGAGACCAGCATCTCGTCGATCGGCTCGCGGACCCACCGCCGGATTCCCGTCGCCACCGACTCGGCAACGAAGCGCGTCAGGCTGGCGAGCAGGTCCGCTTCGCGCCCGGCGTAGCGCGGCAGGAGCGGCCTCACGAAGACGTCGCCGAACGCCTCTCTTCCCGTCGACTTGGGAGGCGAGAGCGCCAAGAAGGGATGGCGGAGCAGCTCGGCGACCAGCTGGGGATCGACGCGACCCGCCGCGGCTCGCGCTCCGTCCCGGTCGAAGGTCTCGGCCCCCTGCGTCCAGGCGTGGACGACGAGGTCGAGGGGCATGTTGGCCGGCCCGAGGTCGAAGGCCCGGACCGTCTCGAGCCGCTCCGTGACGACCGTCACGTTCGCGATGCCGCCCAGGTTGA
This sequence comes from Candidatus Rokuibacteriota bacterium, assembly GCA_044867785.1. Lineage (GTDB taxonomy): Bacteria > Methylomirabilota > Methylomirabilia > Rokubacteriales > DASRDR01 > DASRDR01. The sequence continues at coordinate 1,797 of JBIOVM010000195.1, forward strand.
GACACGCGCGCGTCGCGCCGACGCGCCGGAACAGGAGCCAGTCGACCAGCGGCACGAGCGGCGCCCCCTCGCCGCCCGCGGCGACGTCGCGCGGCCGGAAGTCCGCGACGACCGGCAGCCCGGTTCGCTCCGCGATGACGGCCGGCTCGGCCAGCTGCATCGTTTCCGCCCGCCCGCCGGGCTCGCTCGCCCGCGGATGATGGCGGGCGGTCTGGCCGTGGGAGCCGATCAGGTGGACCACCTTCCCGGCCCGCCTGGCGTCCTCGATCACGTCGAGCGCGGCTCGGGCGAACTCTTCCCCGAGGCGGTAGTGGGCGCGCAGGAGCTCGTCCGCCCGCGCGTCCTTCAGGGCGAGGACGCGCGCCCGAAGATCGGTGTCGAACGCGCGCGTCCGGAAATCGAGGAGGCGGGCCCGCGTCGTCTCGCCCGCTCCCGTCAGCTCCACGAGCGCGGTGTCGATCCCGTCGGCGCTCGTGCCCGAGATGAGCCCGACCACGTGCCGGGGACTGACGGACCGGAGCGCGAGGAGGCGCGCCAGCGGGTCATCCGCCACGTCGCGACTCCTCCCCCAGCGCCGCGCGAAGGTTGCCGCCGCGCTCGGCAAGTCGGCGGCGGGCGGCGGCGGCATCCACGCCCATGCGGTGCATCACGAGCGCGACGGCCGGCTGGCTCCCGGACCGCCGGGCCAGCGCGGTGGCCTGGCGAGGCGGGAGGCCGGTCAGCTCGCCGATGATGCGGAGGGCGCGCGCCCGGAGCTTCCGGCTCGAGGGGCGGAGATCGACCATCAGGTTTCCGTAGACCTTGCCGAGCCGCACCATCGCCCCTGTCGTGAGGGTGTGGAGGACCATCTTGGTCGCGAGCCCCGCCTTCATGCGGGTGGAGCCGGCGAGGACCTCCGGTCCGGGGCGCGGCGCGACGAGGACGTCGGCCAGCTCACGTAACGCCGCCGACGGCGCGCACGTCACCGCGATCGTCCGCGCGCCGCGGCGACGCGCCTCCTGGAGGGCGGCCAGCGCGAAGGGCGTGACGCCGCTCGCGCAGATGCCGCACACGACGTCGCGAGGCCCGACGCGGAGCCGGGCCAGCGCCCGCCGCGCGTCGGGGCCGCGATCCTCCGCGCCCTCGACCGCCCGCCACAGCGCCCGGCGCCCCCCGGCGATCACGCCCACGACCTGGGACGGCGACACGCCGAACGTGGGCGGGCACTCGGCGGCGTCGAGGACGCCGAGCCGGCCGCTCGTCCCGGCGCCCGCGTAGAGGAGCCGCCCGCCGGCGCGGAGCTGAGAGGCGATCAAGTCCACTGCTCGCACGAGCGGCCGCCGGACCGCCGCGACGCTCGCCGCCGCGCGCCGGTCCTCCCGGGTGATCACGGCGACGAGGCGCTCCGTCGGGAGCCGGTCGAGAGCACGGAGGCGCCGGTTCGTCCGCTCGGTCGGCAGGGCTCCGTAGTCCGGCGGCCGGGCGGACGCGGGCCGGCGACGGGAAGACGCCACGGCGCGCCCGAGTGCCCTACTCGCGCCGCCCGGGGCTCACGCGGTCGGCCGGGTCACGTAGCCGTAGCGCCGGTTGGTCCGGCCCGGGCCTTCCCGCTCGTACACCGCCTTGGCGAAGGCGATCCGGTCGGTGGCGAGCTCGGCTCGGCGGTCGTACTTGTAGAGGGCGGCCGAGTTCTCGCCGAAGATCGCGCGCTTGACCGGCCCGTCGGCCGGACCGAGCGGAGCGAAGCCGTGCTTCCGCTGCATGTCCTCGGGAATCTCCAGCCGCCGCAGCGCCTCGATCTGCCATTGCGGCGCGCCGGTCCAGATGGCGTCGGTGCCCCAGACGACGTGGTCGGCCCCCAGCCCCTTGACGAGCTGCCCGAGCATCGCGGCGCAGAGGCGAGGCTCGGAGACCGTGCTCTGCGCGAAGATCTGCCCGAGGTCGCCGTAGACGTTCCGGACCCCGTACTTGGCCGGGATCTCGGACAGGTCCGTCACCCAGTCCACCCGCCCGGTCTGCTCGAACTGCGCCCACCCGTCCTTCTGGGCCCCCCCGGTGAAGCGGAACGCCGAGTGGTAGATGACGAAGTTGAGCTGGGGCCAGTCCTTGGCCGCCTTTCCGACGTCGCGCACGTCGGCGTACTCGAAGAGATTCGGGAAGGCCTTCGTGGTCGACGGGGGATAGAGCCCCTTGTGCACGCAGACGTTGACGAGCCCGGCCTTCGCGAGCCGCTCGTAGAACGGATAGAGCAGCTTCTCGTCGTCCATGCGCCAGGGATGCCGCGAGAGCTGCTTGTTGGTGTTGTCGCCGACCGTGTAGCCCTTGAACGAGTCGGGCCGCAGCTCCGCGATGGCGCGGTCGACCTCGTCGAGCCAGCCGGGCATGCCGGGCATGAAGATCGCGTGCGACAGGAGGCGCCGCGAGCCGGTGAGCTTGTTCACCTTGGCGCGGGCCTCGGCCTTCATCTCGTTGGTGAGGAACCAGTCACGGGGCTCCTCGGAGCCGGAGCCCGAGATGAGGGCGACCTTCGTGTCGCTGTCGAAGAAGATCTCCTTGAAATAGTTGGCGAACTTCAGATCCTCGAGCGTCTGCGGCTTCCCCGCCAGGGCCGGATTCCAGCCGGCCTTCCCGACGGCCTCGCGGGATCGCACGAAGCCCTCGAGGCGCGTGTCGTCGCGGAGGAAGTGGGTGTGCATGTCCATGATGAACTGGCCGGCCAGCGCCTTGGCGCGCTCGTCCGCCATCTCGGGGGTGGCGGCCTCGGCGGGACTCACGCCGAACACCGGGCCGTAGACGTCGTTCATCGCGGCGAACGCCGCCGCCATCCCGGCCGCCGTCTGGAAGAACCGCCGCCGGCTCATGCCCTGGCGCTTGGCGAGCCGAGCACCCAGCTCCCGGATGCGGGCCTCGACCTCCCGCTGCTTCCGCGTCTGCGGGAGCGGCATGAACTCGTCGCTGGAGACGAACTGGGTCGGGATGGGCGACGAGAACGCCGCGGTCTCGGCCGGCAAGAGCTGCGCGAGCTCCGAGGGATCCAGTGCGGGCACGGCTCCTCCTCGGCCCGGCGCAGCCGGGCGCTCGTGACTCGGGGCGTGGTGTCTCGCTCCCGCCGATCATTGGCCGGGCGCTCCGCCGGTGTCAAGGTATCGGGACCCGTCGCCTGCGACGGCGAGACGCGGGGAAGCCGAGGCGGCGGTGCGGCGAGCCAATCCGGCGCGGACGCCACCGGCGTAGAGCTCTCGAGATGAGCCGACACAGTCTTTGCCGTGAAGGCGCCTGTCGTTGTAGGCTCGGAGACCAAGTATGCCGGCCCTAGACCTCGATGCCTACGTCGCGAGGTCGGGAGGCGTCGACCTCTCCGCGTTCGCCTGGTCGGACGTCCCTCGCCATCCGGTGTCGCCCGAAGCGATCCGGACCCTCCGCTACATGCAGGACATCGAGAGTCACACGATCATCTACCTCCGCGAGCTTCTCGCGACCCGCGCGGTGGACGAGCCGGACGTCGCGACGTTCCTGGCCTGCTGGCTCTACGAGGAGACGTTTCACGGCCTCGCGCTCGCGCGCTTCCTGGAGGCGGCCGGCCACCCGGTCGGCGCCCGGAGCCGGCCGAGAGGGCAGGAGCCCTTCGTCAAGCGACTGGAGTCCGCCGGTGTCGCCTTTCTGTCGCGGCTCTGGCCGGACTTCTGCGCACTGCACATGACCTGGGGGGCCATCAACGAGCTGACGACGCTCATGGGCTACCGGCGGCTCGCCAAGCTGGCCGGACATCCCGTGCTCTCGCAGCTTCTCGACCGGATCGCGCTGGACGAGTCGCGGCACTTCTTCTTCTACTACCGCCAGGCGGAGGAGCGGCTCCGCCGCCCCGGGGCCGCCCGGGTGTCCCGCCTGATCGTGGATCGCTTCTGGGCTCCGGTCGGGAGCGGCGAGCAGGCCCGGGAGGAGCTTCGCTTCCTGGCCGGCTACCTCTTCAGCGGCGACGAGGGCCGGGCCGCGGCCCGCAAGATCGACGAGACCATCCGGCGCCTGCCGGGCTTCGAGACGGTGCGCCTGGTGGAGGCCTGGATCGATTCCTTCGACTCCCGCCCACGGCTGAGGGGAGGACGAAATGGCAACCACGACGGCTGAGCCCTATCGCGCGTACAAGCCGAGGCCCTTCACGCGCGCCGAGCGCGACTCGGTGACCATCGTCTTCGGCGGCCTCCACTGGCGCCTCGAGCGGCTGATCCAGGCCGTGCTCGAGAACGGCGGGTACCGGGCGCGAGTCCTCCCCGTCGCGACCAAGGAGGACCTGCTCACCGGCCGCGAGGTGGCCGACATCGGGCAGTGCTGCCCGACCAGCTTCACCACCGGCAACCTCGTCAACTTCCTGCGCGCCGAGTCGCAGGCCATCGGCGCCGCCGAGGTCGCCAAGCGCTACGTCTACCTCACCGCCGGCTCGTGCGGCGCGTGCCGCTTCGGCCAATACCACCAGAGCTACGAGCTCGCCCTGCGCAACACCGGCCTCGAGGCCTTTCGCATGTTCCTCCTTGCCCAGGATCAGCTGGACCAGAAGGACGTGATGGGCGACGGTCTCGACCTCAATCTCCCGATCACGCTCGGCTGCCTCTGGGCGATCTTCTGCGCCGACCTGGTCCAGGATCTGGAGTATCAGGTCCGGCCGTACGAGGTGGAGTCGGGCCAGACCGACGCCGTGGTCCGCGAGAGCATCGACTATCTCTACACGCTCTTCACGCAGCGGCCGCTCAAGGGCCCGTGGACCTCCGTCGGCTGGCACCTCGGCACCTCGTACTTCGTCCGGGCGCTCCGCGAGGTGCACCGGAAGTTCTCGACCGTCGAGGTCGACCGGCTCCGCGTCAAGCCGATCGTGAAGCTCACCGGCGAGTTCTACCTCCAGACGGTGGAAGGCGCGCCGAACTACAACATTCATCGCTGGCTGGAAGCCGAGGGCGCCGAGGTGTACCCGGCCGCGGTGATCGTCTGGATGGACTACCTCCTCCGACTCGGGCTCCAGCGGTTCGAGGACTACTCCGGCATCGAGCGGAGCGCCCGGCTGAAGCTGGCGGCCGGGCGCGGCGTCCAGGCCATCTATCGATGGACGGTCGACCGGCTCCGCGGCGCGCTCGGTGACCTGCCACACGAGATCCCGCACCAGCTCGAGCTGCGCCGGCTCGCCGCCCCGTACTTCCACAGCCGCCTCGACGGCGGCGAGGGCGACATGCTGGTCGGCAAGGCGCTCTGGGCCCTTCTGAAGAAGAAGGCCCACATGATCTGCGAGCTCTCCCCCTACTCGTGCATGCCGAACACCATGAGCATCGGCGCGATGGCCGGCGTCGTCGGGAGGCATCCCGACCTCCTGTACGCGCCGCTCGAGATCAAGGGGGACGCCGAGGTTCACGCGCTGTCGCGCTGCCAGATGATCCTGACCGAGGCGAAGAAGCGCGCCCAGCGCGAGCTCGACGAGACCCTGGAGCGCACCGGGCTCACGGTCGAAGAGGTACGCGCCTACCTCGAGGCGCATCCCGCGATGCGCCGCGCGACGTATCGCGTGCCGCGGGGCGGGATCGCCGCCGGCACCGCTGCCAACGTCGTGCTGGACGTGGCCGGCCGCTTGGGCCGCGAGCGTCCGTGGCGCGGCCTGTCCCGGGCTCGCGGCGCCCGGCGCCCGGCCGCGGCTCCGGTGGCCTCGTGAAGCTCGCCGGCGTCGACGTCGGCTCCACGACCGTCAAGGCGGTCCTCGTCGACGGCGACCGCGTGACCTGGCGCGACTACCAGCGGCACAACACGCGCCAGGCCGAGAAGGTCCTCGAGTTCCTGGGGCGGATGGAAGCCGAGGCGGGCCTGGCGCCGGAGCTCGACCGCGTGTTCTTCACGGGGTCGGGTGCGGGCTTCATCGCGCCCCTCGTCGGCGGCAAGCTCGTGCAGGAGGTGGTCGCCGTCGCCGCCTGCGTGGAGCGCCTCCACCCCGAGGTCCGGTTCGTCTCCGAGATCGGCGGCGAGGACATGAAGACGATCTTCTTCACCGCGGCCGGCGGGGGGAAATCGAAGCAGGTCTTCATGCAGTCGGCGTGCAGCGGCGGGACCGGCACCTTCATCGAGAAGACGGCGCGCAAGCTCCAGGTCGCCTCCGAGCAGCTCGGGGAGATGCTCTACGCCGGCCGCAGCCTCCACAAGATCAGCTCCAAGTGCGGCATCTTCGCGGAGACGGACGCCAACACGCTCGTGAAGACCGGCGTCCCGGTCGAGGAGATCATCGCCAGCCTCTTCGAGGCGGTGGTCTATCAGAACCTGGCGACCTTGACCAAGGGCAACACCCCGATGCCGGAGGTCCTGCTGCTGGGCGGGCCCAACCTCTTCTTCAAGGGTCTCCAGGAAGCATGGCGCCACCACCTCACGAAGCTCTGGGCGCAGCGGGCCGTCCTCTTGCCCTCCGACCGTGATCCCGCCTCGCTCATCGTCGTCCCCGACGAGGCGCTCTACTACGCCTGCTTCGGATGCGTGGAGACGGGCAGGAGCGAGGCGCCCGGAGTCGGCCTCTACCAGGGTCGCGAGCGGCTCACCTGGTGGGTGGAGGAAGGACAGCAGCAGCAGAAGGCGAAGGACGGGGCGAAGGCCCTCGTCGCCGAGGCGGACGAGCTGGCGACGTTCGTGGCGCGCTACGGCGCGCGGTCGGCCTCGGCGCCGCCCGGTCCCGGCGCGCCGACCGCGCCCGGCCCGGTTCTCCTGGGCTGCGACTTCGGCAGCACGACGGCCAAGGCGGTCGTGCTCTCGCCGGAGCGCGAGCTCCTCTTCAGCTGCTATGCCCTCTCCAAAGGCAACCCCATCGAGGACGCGCAAGCGCTCTTCCGCCAGGTGGAGGCGGCCGGCTTCCGCGAGGTGGGCGCGCTGGCGCTCACGGGATACGGCAAGGACCTCCTCCGGGACGTCCTGGGCGCGGACGTCGCGATCGTGGAGACCGTGGCGCATGCGACCGCGGCGCTCCATTTCTTTCCGGACGCCGACGTGATCTGCGACGTGGGCGGCACCGACGTCAAGATCATGCTGCTCAGGCAGGGCACGGTGGCGGATTTCCGGCTGAACTCCCAGTGCTCCTCGGGGAACGGCGCGTTCCTCCAGGGCGTGGCCGAGCGCTACGGAGTCCCGCTGGAGGGGTACGCCGACCGCGCCTTCTCGGCGAAGGCGATGCCGGCCCTCGCCATGGGCTGCGGGGTCTTCCTCCAGTCGGACATCGTGAACCAGCAGCGCAAGGGGTGGGCGGCCGAGGAGATCATGGCGGCGCTCGCGGCCGTGCTGCCCGTGAACGTCTGGATCTATGCCGGCCAGCTCCAGAACCTCCGGGCGGCCGGCCGGCAGTTCGTCCTCCAGGGCGGAACGCACCGGAACCTGGCGGTGGTCAAGGCTCAGGTCGACTTCATCCGGAGCAAGGTGCCCGACGCCGAGGTCGTCGTCCACCCCTACTCCGGCGAGGCGGGCGCCATCGGGGCCGCGCTCTGCGCCGGCGACTGGCGCGCGGCGGGCGGCGCGTCGCGCTTCCGGGGGTTCGAGACCATCGCGGCGCTGACGTACACGAGCACGACGAGCGCGGCCACCGTCTGCCACTGGTGCCCGGTCAACTGCACGCGGACGTTCATCGACGTCCAGCTGCCCGGGGCGTCGGGGCGGGCGTGGAGCAAGGTGCCGCTCGCGACCGGGTGGGAACGCGTCATCAGCGGCAACTCGTGCCCGAAGGGGCTCGTCGAGGACGCCAACGAGATGCGGACGGTGAAGGCGAAGCTGGAGGAGGTGAAGCGTGGCTACCCTAACGTTGCCGAGATGGTTCGCAAGGACGCCTTCCGCCGCGCCCGCACCCCCGCCGTCGCGGGCTAGGCTCCGGATCGGCATCCCGCGCGTCCTCAACCTCTGGTCGACGCACCAGTTCTGGGTCGGACTGTTCACCGCCCTCGGGATCGATCCGCGTCACCTGGTGTTCTCCTCCGACACCTCCGAGGAGCAGGGGCGCCAGTTCGGCAAGGGGCGCGGCACCGTCGACTGCTGCTATCCGGTGAAGTGCATGTCGGGCCACTACGGCGAGCTGGTCTTCGGGCAGCGGGAGAAGCTCGACGTCGTCTTCTCGCCCATGATCTACAACCTGCCCTCGTTCCTCAGCGGGCACGTCGCCAAGACGCTCACGTGCCCGCGCGTCATGGCCGCCCCCGAGAACATCAAGGCGGGCTTCCTGAGGGAGCGGGACGTCTTCGCCGACCAGGGTCTCCGCTACGTCGCCCCGTTCGTCTCGCTGGACGAGCCGAAGCTGGTTCCCAAGCAGCTCTACGAGGGCCTGCGGGACGCGCTGCCCGGTCTCACGCTCGAGGAGACGGGGCGTGCGGTGGAGCAGGCCTACGGCGCCCTCCGGACGTTCTCGGAGCGATTGCGCAAGCGCTCCCGCGAGGTCCTCGAGTGGTGCGCGCGCGAGGACCGGGCGGCCATCCTGGTGCTGGCCCGGCCCTATCACATGGACCCGGGGATCGGGCACGAGATCGAGGTGGACCTCCAGGCGCAGAGCTACCCGATCCTCTGGGCCCAATACCTCCCAGTCGACGCCGACCTTCTCGACTGGGCGTTCGGCCCCGACGTCCAGGCCGGTCACATCCGCTCGCCGCTCGACATCCGGGACATCTGGCCGTCGTCGTACAGCTCCAACACCAACGAGATCATCTGGGGCGCCAAGTTCGCCGCGCGCGTTCCCTGGATCGCCGGGGTCGTCCGGCTCTCGAGCTACGAGTGCGGGATGGACCAGCCCACCTACACCCCCGTGCAGCAGACCGTCGAGCGCTCCGGCACGCTGTTCTTCTCGTTCCAGGACCTCGATGCCACGAAGCCGGCCGGGTCGATGAAGATCCGCGTGGAGACCATCGCGCACTACCTGGGGGGGCACGCCAGGGGGATCATCGAGCGCAAGCGGTCCGCGATGCCGCCGGGCTGCCCGCTGCTCCCCGCGGTGGCGTAGCGAGGGCCCCTCCCCCGGGATCTCCGCGCGGCGACCGCCGAACGAACGTTGCGGGGGTGAGCCCCGCATCGCGCTATCCTCCCCCCAATGGGACGGATCGAGCCGCCCGGCGGGATCGCGCGCGCCGCTCCAGCGGGCGGCTCTCGTCCAGGGATCGGGTCCCCCGCTCCGCTCTTCGGGCTGCGCTCCGTCCAGGGAGACACCGTCGAGCTCGCCGCCTATCGCGGCCACGCGGACGTCGTGCTCTGGTTCTCGCGGGGCTTCACTTGCCCGTTCTGCCGCGCCTACATGGACGGGATCGCCGTTGGCTACGGCGAGCTCCGCGCCGCGGGCGTCGAGGTGATCCAGATCGCGCCGAACCTGCTCGAGAGCGCCCGGACCTTCTTCCGTGGTTCGGCGTCGCCGTTCCCCTTCGTCTGTGACCCCGACAAGCGGCTCTACGCCGTCTACGGCCTCGGCGACCGCGGGGCTCTGGAAGCGACCCGGTCCGCCCTCGTGAGCTTCTCGCACGCCTTCACCCACGGCGATACCGGGCCACAGCTCCGGGGGGCGTGGCTCGACGTGATGAACCGGAACTTCCTGCGCCGGCTCCATCATCACGCGATGACCGCGGTCGAGCAGGGCCTGTTCCTCGTGGACCGGCGGGGCACGATCCGGCACATCACCGTGGTGGGCCCGCTCGACCGCGTGCCCACGGCCCAGGAGCTGAGCGAGCTGGTCGACACGCACTGCGGCCACGAGGCCCGCGTCACGTGACCCTGGCGGAGCGTCTCACCCGGCTCAGCGACGTGCTGGTGGCGCTGTCCGGATCGCCCGTCCCGACCCATCTCTTCCAAACGCTCGCCGATCTCGGCCCCGCCGCCGTGCCCTGCGACTACCTCGCCGTCTGTCTGCCGAGCGCGGAGGGCGGCGGCTACCTCGTGCACTCGCTGGCCGCCCTGCCGCGGGACGTCGGCGGTGACGTGTGGCCGGCGGACGGCGGGCTGCCGGGCCGCGTGATGCGTACCGGCCAGGCGGTCGTGGTCGCGGACCTCGGCGCGCTCGGCGCCGACGCGACCAAGCTCGAGGAAGCCCTCGCGGACGCCGGGCTGCGCGCCGCCCTCGCGGCGGCGGTCCGACGAGGCGTGGAGGTGGCCGGGGCGGTCCTCTTCGCCAGCCGGTCCCCCGACGTCTACGGGCCCGACGACGTCCAGATCGCGGGACTCATCGCCTCGGGTCTCGGCTCCGCGCTGGAAAGCGCGCGGGTCTACCAGGCTCTGGCCGACGAGCGGAGCACGCTCGGCGCCGTCCTCGGAAGCACGTCGGACGCGGTGATCATGGTGAACCCGGACGGGATCGTCCTCCTGGCGAACCCGGCCGTGGGAACGATGCTGGGGCTCGACGCCGACGCCATCGTCGGAAGACCGTTGGCCGAGATCCCGGGCCACGAGCCGCTCCGTCGCCTGTTCGACGCGACCGGCTCCGGGACGGCCGAGGTGCCTCTGCCCGATCGCCGCGTCGCCCAGGCCAGCGTCGTCTCGGTGGCGACGCCGTACGGCGAGACCGTCGGCGTGGCCGCCGCCCTGCGCGACATCACTCTCCTCAAGAACCTCGAGCGGATGAAGAACGAGTTCGTGAGCACGGTCTCCCACGACCTCAAGAATCCGATCTCGGTGATCGACGGGACCGCCCAGCTTCTCCTGATGTCGGGTCCGAAGGACGAGAAGAGCCGCGCTCGGTTCCAGCGCATCTCGGACGAGGCGCAGTACATGGCCGCGCTCGTCGGCGACCTCCTCGACCTCGGGAAGATCGAGGCGGGCCTCGGCCCGCCCAAGGAGCCGCTGGACCTCGTGCCCCTGGTGGCCGACGTCGTCCGCCGGATCCGGCTGGAGGCGGTCGCCAAGCAGATCACCGTCGAGACGGTGCTGCCGGCCGAAGCCTGGGTGCTGGGCGCGTCGGCGCGGCTCACCCAGGTGCTCTTGAACCTGGCCGGCAACGCCGTCAAGTACACGCCGACCAACGGGCGCGTCACCGTGTCGGTCGTCACTTCACCGGAGGCCGGGGAATCGGACGCAGGATTGGTGACGATCCGCGTGGCCGATACGGGCATCGGCATCCGCGCCCACCATCTGCCGCACCTCTTCGACAAGTTCTACCGGGTCGAGGATGGGTCCACCGCAGGCATCGCGGGAACCGGCCTGGGTCTCGCCATCGCCAAGAGCATCGTGGAGAGCCACGGCGGTCGTATCGGCGTCGAGAGTACCGAGGGCTCGGGGAGTGTCTTCTGGGTGGCGCTCCCGCGATTGCCCCGGGCCTGAGCCGGCGGCGCGCGGCTCACCGCGCTTGGAGAGCGCTCCGCGACGACCCGTCATCGCGCCGTCAAGTTGGCGTCCGTCGAGCCGCGGATCAGCGCTCGGCGCGCGCATCAGTCCTTCGGCGTCAGAGCGCGCGTCCGGGCACGGAGATTGCGGCACGCGAGAGCTGAAGCTCGGTCGACGGGGCCCCCTGGAGGGCCGGACCATGCTTGATGGACTCGCGGCGCACCCGAAACTCGGGCAACGGAGGGACTCCATGGGACTCGATCCGGTCTGCAAGATGGAAGTGAATCCGGCGTCGGCGGAGGCACAGTCGGAGTACCAGGGGCAGACGTTCTACTTCTGCTCGGCGGACTGTAAGCGGAGGTTCGACGCGAACCCGGAGCGTTACGTCGACGAGACCGACCGCGCCCAGGGACGCGCCCACCGCGCGAGCCAGGCCGAGGGGCGCTAGAGCCGCGCTCCCTGACGCGCAGGCGATGACGACTGAATCCCGTCCGTCCCTTCCCCGACAAGGGGAAGCCGGAACGCCCGGGCAGGCCGGGCGTCCCGGCAACCGCGAGTCGGCGGAGCGGGGCGCCCTCGACGCCATGCGCGCGCAAGGCTTCACGGCCAGCTTCGTGGTCAAGGACGGCGCCCTCCGGCTGGCCGACGGGGGCCGGGCGTTCCAGCCGTGCGAGGTGACGGTCCGGGAGTATCGGCGTTTCGAGGGCACCTCCGATCCCGACGACATGTCCATCGTCTATGCCATCGAGACCTCGGACGGCCTCAAGGGAACGCTGGCGGACGCCTATGGCGTCTACGCGAGCCCCGGGGTGACCGCCTTCATGGAGCAGGTCGAGATCGAGCGCGACCAGGCAAAGCCCTGAGAGGCCAAAGCTCTGAGAGGCCGCTTCGCCGCGCGGCCGCCCAGGTCAGCTCAAGGCGGCGCGGGCGGCCCTCAGGCGCTCCTTCTCGACCCGGTCGTGCTGGGATACGGCGCGCTCGATCAGGTGCGAAAGATCCAGCCCCCGTAGGCGGGCGTCGGCGCCGATGGCGCTCAGGGAATCCCAGAGCGCGCGCTTCCCCAGGATGCCGAGCGCCACGACCTCCAGCGCTTCCAGCACTCCGAGCTCGTCCGACAGCTCGCGCCCCAGCTTGAACCGACTCAGCTTGGCGCCCAGCCACGCCGTCGTTTCCTTCAGGGGGCTCGTTCCTCCCCCGACTCGCTCGATGAGCGTCTCGAGAATGGCGCGGTCCCGCTCCACCTCCATCAGGATGTCCGCCGCGAACTGCCCGAGCGGCTGGCCCTCGTGCTCATCTCGCAGCCCGCGCAAGATCTCGACGGCAGCGGCCGACCCCGCCAGGTGATCCTGGAGATACACGGCCAGGGACGTGTTCGGCATCTCAGCGCCTCCCGCGCCGGCCCGACGGCCGGACGCGCCGATCCGTGCTGGAGGAGGAGCAAGATGCCTGCCAGCAGCACGCCGGCAGCGCCCTCCCGCTGAAGGCGTGACCGATGCCGGACGCGAAGGTCAGCCGGACGCGGCGGCCTCGGCGGACGGAAGGGGCGCCACCACGACGCGGTTCTTCCCGGCGCGTTTGGCCGCGTACATCGCCGCGTCGGCCTCGCGGAAGAGGTTCTCCGCGTCGCGGGCGTGCAGCGGATAGGTGGCGACGCCGACGCTCGCCGTGACCCTCGACAGGTCGACGTCCTCGCCGTCGAGGCTCTGGCACGCCTCGATCGCCTTGCGCACCCACTCGGCGATCGGGTACGCATGCTCGGCGTCCGTGTCCGGCAGCACGATGACGAACTCGTCGCCTCCGTACCGGGCGGCGACGTCGCCCGGCCGAGTCAGCCGGCTGATGATGCGGCCGACCTGCGCGATGGCGCGGGAGCCAGCCAGGTGACCGTAGCGGTCCACCACCGCCTTGAAGTGGTCGAGATCGAGAACGATGAGAGACACCGATCCGCTCCGCCTCAGGGCCTCGGCGAGGCCCCGGTGGAAGTGGCGAGTGTTGCCGAGGCCGGTGAGGTCGTCGGTGATCGACGCGAGATAGGCCTGGCGATAGAGGGACGCGTTCTCGATCGCGATCGCGGCATGGTCGGCGAGGACCTGGGCCAGGGACAGCTCGCCGTCGCTGAACGTCGAGCCGTCGACCTTGTTGAGGATCTGGATGACGCCGCGCAGGGTGCCCTTGCTGACCATCGGCACGCAGATCATGGTCCGCGGCGTCAGGCCCGTCTGCTCGCCGACCGCGGAGAAGTGCCGCGGATCGCTCGCCACGTCGTCGAGGCGCACCGCCTCACGATTCCGGGCGACCCAGCCGGCGATCCCGCGGTCGGTGGGCAGCCGCATGCCGTCGATCATGCCCGGCTGTATGGTGCGCGACGCCCGGAACACCAGCTCCCGGCCGGCCGGGTCGACGAGGAGGAGCGACGCCGCCTCGCTGGGGGCGGCCGTCACGGCGCGCGCCAGGAGCGTCCGCATCGCCTCGGTGTCGCGCGAGAGGGCCTCCGGGTCGCAGCCCTCACCCGCCTCACGCGCGAGGCCTTCGAGGCTCGTCCGGTCCCGCTCGTCGAAGTCGCCGCCCTTGTACCGGTTGGCGACCTGCAGCACGCCGATGACGCGTCCGTCCCGGAAGAGCGGCACCGACAGGAGGTTGCGGGTCGTGAACTGCGTGATGCGGTCTATCTCCGGATAGAATCTCGGGTCGTGCTGCACGTCGTTGACGATGGCGCTCTCGCCGCGATGCGCCACCCAGCTGGCGACACTCGTCGAGGGTGGCACGCGCAGGCCGACGATCGCGTTCTCCCGGAGCGTCTCCGTCGCCGCGAACACGAGCTCGTCCCGTTCCGGATCGTAGAGCATCAGGGAGAGAGCCTCCGCCTGAGTGAGACTCTTCAGCCGGCCGAGCACGATACGCAGGATCTCGGGAAGCTCGAGGGTCGACGTGAGCGTCCGGATCAGCTCGATGACGGTCCGGGATTCGAGGAGCTCGTCGGCGGTCGTGCGCCGGCTCCCACCCCCCGGTCGCCTCGGATCAGAGGCGCTCACGGGCGGGATCCGCGCCGGGGCGGAGGGCTGGGCACGGCTTTAGCTGGGCGCTCGGCCTGTTCGGCATCGTGGCTGGTTTCCGGTAGCTCGGGAGCGGGTCCTGTCGCGCCGCGGCGGCGCCATCTGGATGGTGCCGGCCTCCTCCGAGGCGTGTCAAGACCGCGACGAAGAAGCCGCCGCGCTGGCCGGCACCGTGTGATGGGCGCCATCGTGGCTGACGGACGACAACCTGGCGACGTCATACCCGGACGCAACAACATTCCAACGACACTGAGGCCGGACGACGTCCGGCCTCCGCCTGGGCTACCGGTCGGGAATGGTGACGGCTCTAATTAGTTCGACACTCCGAGCTTCTCGCGGGTCTGAGAGTCCAGCCGCCCTGTTTCCGGGAGCTTCTGGTCCTTCTGGTAGGCGCGGAGCGCCGCCTGTGTCCGCGGCCCAATGATGCCGTCGATCGGACCCGGATCCATGCCCTTCTCCTGCAACGCCTTCTGCAGGCTCTTCACCTGATCGGCATCAGCCTGCCCGTCGGTCGCCATGGGCTTGCTCGCGCTCGAGCCGGTGGTGCCGGAGCCCGTCTGGCCGGCGCCGGGCTGCATGCTGGGCATCGCCTTGCCGGGGGCGGTGCCGACCGACGGCGAGCCGGGCTGGGCCGTCGACGGAGCCGGCTGGGGATTGGTCGGTCCCGACGTCCCCGACCCCGATCCTGGCGACCCCGAGCCGGCGCCGGGGGCGGGGGTGGTGCTGCTCCCTGAGCCACTGGTCTGCGCAATCGCTGGCCCGACCAGCAGCGTCGTCATGCCGCCGAGCGCAACGTACGTGAGCCATCGTGTCTTCATGTGATCCCTCCTCGCGGGCTGACCTCACCCAGCTGAGGAGCAAGGCATGTGCCACTGGGCCTCGATGCGCCGCGAACGCAGCGCTCAGTGCGGCGGCGGGGATGCTCCAACGAAGGCGAGGCCGGTCGCGCGCGCGGCCGGCCTCGGAGTCGGGGACGGTATGCGAGACGCTGCTATGGCGACATGCCCAGCTTCTCGCGCGTCTGGGAGTCCAGCCGCCCCGTCACGGGCACTCTCTGGCGCTCCTGGAACGCGCGGAGCGCCGCCTGGGTCTCGGGGCTCACGATCCCGTCGACCGGCCCCGGGTGCACGCCTCTGTCCTTCAACGCCTGCTGGAGATTCCGGACTTGCTGCGCGTCAGTCAGACCCACCGAATCCGGGCTCGCGCCGCGGGGGCCCAACGGATCCGCGGGCCGCTGCGGAGTTCCGGGCACGCCCTGACTGGGGGCGGTCTCCACCGAGGTCGTGCCGGACGGGGTGGAGCCGGGCCTGTTCGCGGAGGGCGGTCTCGGCGTGGTCGGCGCGGGGCTCGCCGCTCCGGATCCGGCCGCGGGCGCGGGGGAGCTGCCACTTCCCGTGCCCGTCGGCTGCGCGACGGCCGGCCCGATCAACAGGACCGTCATGCCGCCGAGCACGCATGTGAAACGTCTTACGTTCATCGGTCCCTCCTCGTGAAATGCCTCCCTGCCGTGCGGAGCAAGCCATGTGCCATCCGGCATTGCGATTGCTAGGTCGCGATAGTGCCCGGTGGTCGACAGTCGAGACGCCACGAGGAAAGGGGTCCCACATGGCTCGAAACGTCCCCCGCGCCAAAGCGGCCCGCCGGAAGGGTCAGGCTGCGCGGCCAAGCTCGCCGGCCCACCCACCCGCGCGCTCCACTCGCCGACTTGCCGCAACCTCAACCGGCGTGATCCAGGCCACGGGGTCGGCCGTCGGGAAGGCGCTCAGGAAGTCCACGGAGGCGGTGGCGGACGCCGGGTCCGGGCTGGTCAACACCGCGCGCGGAGTCCTCACCGCCGCGGCGACGAAACAGCACGACGCGGTCAGTGTGCTGAAGGCCCAGCACCGGCAGGTGGAGAGCCTGTTCGAGCGCGTGCAGTCCTCGAAGGCCTCACAGTCGCGCAAGGAGCTCCTGCGGGAGATCGCTCAGCTTCTCGCGGCCCATACCCGGATCGAGGAGGAGATCTTCTACCCCGCCGTGCGGAGTCTCGGCACGGACGAGCTGGAGACCTTGGTGGACGAGGCGCTCGAGGAGCACCACGTGGTGGACCTCGTGCTGGCCGAGCTGCCGCGAGTGCACCCCGGGGACGATCGCTTCGCAGCCAAGATGACCGTGCTGTCCGAGCTGGTCGAGCATCACGTGAAGGAAGAGGAGCGCGACATGTTCCGGCGCGCCCAGGCGCTCGGCACGGACCGCCTGAAGGAGCTCGGCGCCCGGCTCGAGCAGGCGGCGGCTCGCCACCTGGGCAAGGATCCCGAGCGATCCGGCGGTGCGCGCGCCAGCTAGCCCCGCTCGCTCCACGATCCACGACGACCGTCGAGGTGCGCCGGTGCGCAGGACGGTGCGGGCCCACCACCCCGCCCGACGCCGCTCCTGGTGACCGGGCGGATCGGCGAGATCGACCCCGCGGGACGCTTCGTGCCCTAGCGCCGGAACCTATTCGACCGGGTCAGACGTCTACCGCCGGCAAGACGGCGCCACGCGCCCGTCGCGGAGCCGCGTTCGTCTCCTAGCGGGACGCGACATCGGCCGGGCGTCCGGTCGAGGCGATCGCGTCGGCGAGCTCCTGCATGTCGACCGGCTTCGTGAGGTGGCGGTCGAAGCCC
This sequence comes from Candidatus Rokuibacteriota bacterium, assembly GCA_044867785.1. GTDB lineage: Bacteria > Methylomirabilota > Methylomirabilia > Rokubacteriales > DASRDR01 > DASRDR01. The sequence goes on from JBIOVM010000195.1 coordinate 18,757, forward strand.
GCCTCCATGGCCCGCTGCGCGTCGCTCTGCGCGCCATATCCCGTCAGGGCGATGAGTCCGATCTGACTTCCGAGCGTCGCTCGGAACCTGCGGGCTAGCTCGTACCCGTCCATGCCCGGCAGCCCGATGTCGAGCACGGCGACGGTCGGCCGCTCCTGCCTCACCAGATCGAGCGCCGCCGGGCCGTCGGCCGCCTCGAGGACACGGTGGCCGGCCAGCTCGAGGGCCATGCGCAAGCTCTCCCGGCCGTCATGGTTGTCCTCGACGATCAAGACCGTCTTCGACTCGCCGGCCGGGCTGGACTCGGCCGGACTCGACCCGTTCTCCGGCGCCCCGATGCCCGGGAAGCGCACGGTGAACGCGGCGCCCCGATCGCGCCCCTCGCTCTCCGCCTTCACCTCGCCGCCGTGCAGTCGGGCCAGTCGCTGCACCAGCGTCAGCCCGATCCCCAGGCCACCCGTCGAGCGGTCCACCGTCGAGTCGGCCTGGAAGAAGAGATCGAAAATTCGGGGCAGGTCCTTTCGGTCGATGCCTCGGCCGTCGTCGCTCACGCTGAGGACGGCCTCACCGAGCTCCCGGGACACCCGAACGCGAACGTGGCCGCCGGGGGCCGTATACGTCGCGGCGTTCACGAGGAGGTTGCTCACGAGCTGCTGGATACGTGTCTGGTCGCCGTCGATCCACGCCGGCGCCAGATCGAGCTCCAGGTGTCGATCGGCGAGTCGCCCAGCGGCCTCGAGGGTGGCCGCCGCGTGGCGGACGCTGCCGGCGAGGTCGAGCGGTGCGCGGACGAGGACGATCTTGCCGGTCATGACGCGCCCGACGTCGAGCAGATCGTCGATGAGACGCGTCAAGTGCTGGCTCTGGCGGGCGATCACCCGAGTGGCGATCTCCAGATGCTCCTCGGTGCGTTCCTTGAGACCCATGACGGCGACCGCGTTCGAGATCGCGGCCAGAGGATTCCGCAGCTCGTGCCCGAGCATGGCGAGGAACTCGTCCTTGGCGCGGCTGCCCGCCTCCGCCGCCGTCCGCGCCTGGTGCTCGATCTCGAGCGAGCGGTCGCGCTCCTGCATCGCGGACTGGATGAGCACGCTGGCCTCCTCGAGCGCCACGAGAGCCCTGTCGATCTCCACCACGCCCGAGACGGGCACGTCCGCGATGCGTCCCCCGGCCGCGACGTGGCGAGCCTGTCCCTCGAGCGACTCGAGCGAAGCCGTGATCCCGCGCGCCTTCGAGAAGGCGTACAGGATGCCCAGGATCACGACCGCCACCCAGGCGAATCCGAGCGTGGCGAGGTAACCCCAGAAGGGCTGGTCGATCAGCCTCGCCGGCGTCGCGATTCCCACGCCCCAGCCGTGACGCGTGAACCCCCACGCCGTGTACACCGCGGTTCCGCTGAGGTTCGCGTATCGGCCAACGCCCTCTCGCCGCGCCTTCATGTCCCGGACCAGTTGCTCGGTGGGATTCCCCCCGCGGCGCTCGGTCCCCTCCGTGCTTCGCGCCACGAACTTGAAGTTGCGGTCGAACACTCCGGCGACGCCGCCCTCGGGAAGGCCTTGCCGCGCGAGGAGACGGTCGTACCAGGTCAGGTCGAGCGTAGCGACCAGGACCTGAGTCACGGTCCCGCCTCGCACGATGGGCACGCCGACGGCCACGACCGGCCCGTCCGCACCGGCCGCCTGAACCACGACGTCGGAGATCACGGGCCCTCGCTGCGCGACCACCGGACGCAGGATCTCGGGTCCCGGACCGGGCAGCTCCTCCGCCCAGGCGGCGGAGCTGGCGCGGAACACGCCGGTTCCGTCCGGCCGGAACGCGAGGATGTCTGTCCAGTCGTCGTTCGCCTCCAGGACGTCCTTGAGCTGCGCGTGCATTCCCTCTTGGTTCAGCGACGTCGACTCCCAGAGACGAGCCAAGATCGACAACCGCTCGGCCGTGCTGTCCAGCGCATTGTCGACGGCGGCGGCGAGGAGCCGCACCAGCTGGAGCTGCGAGCGCGCGCGATCGCGCTCCTGCGCTTCCCAGTGGAGATACAGCAAGCCGCCGGCGAGCAGGCCGAGCGGGATAATGCTGATGAGCAGCATCTGGAAGAGATGCCAGCGGATACCCCGCCCGGTCAGCGTCTGGCGGATGGTGAGGTCCTGGCAGTCCGCCGGCGGGCGGCTAGATTACCCGCGGAGACATCCGGCCATCCGACGTCCCCCGAACGGGGCTCCGAAACCCCGCCAAGAAGTGGAGGAGTGGTGGACGATGCAGGACTTGAACCTGCGACCCCCGGCATGTGAGGCCGGTGCTCTGCCAACTGAGCTAATCGTCCGTGCCTGAAATCCTAGCTACTTACGCGACGCGCGTCAACCGCGCCGGGCCGCGGCGCGCGCGGGATGCCGAAGCGGCCTCGAGCCTTCAGTCGCCGCCATCCGCCGGCCAGAGGTCCGTGCTGAGGTACTTCAGCCCCGAGTCGGCGAGCACGACGGCGATGGTCCCACCGGCGTGCGCGTCGCGCAGGAGACGAAGCGCCGCGGCGACGACGGCGCCGGCCGAGAACCCCGCGAAGATCCCTTCCTCGCGCGCCAGGCGGCGCGCCACCCCGATGGCCTCCTCGTCGCGCATTTGAAGGTACCCGTCGACCGGCACGCCCCGGAGGAGCGGCAGGTCCCCCATGGAGTAGCCGCCGCCCTGCAGCCGATGGTTCGGGTCGACGACGTCGCGCCCCGCGAGGACCGCCGCTCCCTCGGGCTCGACCACGTAGCAGCGGATCGACGGCCGCCGCGCCTTGAGGGCCAGGGTGACGCCGGCGTACGTGCCGCCGGTACCCACGAACTCGCAGAACGCGTCGAGACGCCCGTCGGTCTGGGCCCAGAGCTCCGGGCCCGTGTGGCGCTCGTGCGCCAGGGCCGCCGCCCGCCGCACGAACTGGTCCGCGCGGAACGCGCCGCGCTCGGCCACGAGCGCCCGGGCTCGTGCCTCCACGAGCGCCAGATCCTCCCCGGTCACCTGGCCCGGCCGGGAGCCGCCCGCCTGCGGCACGAGCACGACCTCGGCGCCGAGCGCCCGCATCATCCGAGCCCGCTCGCGGCTGTTCCCCTCCGACATCACCGCCACGAACGGATGGCCGCGCACGGCGCACACGATCGCGAGGCCGGTCCCCGTGTTCCCGCTCGTGAGCTCCACGACCGGCTGGCCGGGGCGGAGCTCCCCGGCCGTCGTGGCCTCGTCGACGATCTCCCGCGCGATCCGGTCCTTCTTCGAGAGCCCGGGATTCAAGTAGTCGAGCTTCGCCACGATCCGACCCGGGAGCCCGCGGGTCAAACGGCCCAGCTCGACGACCGGAGTCCGCCCGATCGCCTCGACGACCGAGGCGGCCACGTCGTCGAGACGCCCGACTGGCCGAGGCGCCGTCACCGGCCATCCGGCGCGAGGGCGGGCCGAAGATACGGCTCGAGCCGGCGGTGGATGCCCATGACGTGCGTGCCGGACCAGTAGACGCGGTCGCATCCGCGGCACGTCCGGAACTCGCGTCGCGTCGCGAAGGTGTAGGCCGGCACCCGATGCCGGATCGTCTCGGGGTCCACCGGGACCAGCTCACCGTTGCATTCGAGGCATCGCGAGAGCGCCCGGCCGGGATGGAGGCGGAGGGCCGCGGTCACCTCTCGGATCTGGGCGTCGAGCTGCTCGGCGCGCACCAGGAGACCCGCCTCGCGCGCGCGACGGGCCAGCGCCGCGTCCCGGGTGAGGAGCCGGCGCCGCTCGGCGAGGGCCACCGCGAGCAGCCGCCGGTCCGGCGCATCGCGGAAGTAGAGCGTGTCGTACCCGAGGGCGCGAAGCCAGCGGGCCAGGCGCCCGAGCATGACGTCGGCGACGAGCCGCGAATCGTCCATCGGTCCTCGGGAAGTCGGCGGCGAGCCGCGCGTCGTTGCGACTCCACCGCCCGCATTGTATCCTTCCCCGGGCTCGATGCTCCTCCCCTTCGCCGAGCGGCTCTACAGGATCCTCTACGGCGGCGTCCTCTCCCGCCTGCCGGAGGCCATCGCGGTACGCCTCGGCCAGACGCTGTTCCGCGCCTGCCCCGTGGCTCCGCTCCGGGCGCTCGCCGTGGACGACCCGAGACTGGCCGTGGACCTCGCGGGGGTCCGCCTCCCGGGCCCGCTCATCCTCTCGTCGATGTACTTCGACGTCCGGATCCTGCGCCGCGCGATGGCGCTCGGGTTCGGCGCCGTGACGGCCAAGAGCATCACCACCGCGCCGCGGCCGGGGCATCCGGAGCCGAACCTCGTCCGCGTCACGACCGCGGCCGGGCCCGGACTGGTGAACTGCAACGGGTTCCACAATCCCGGCCTCGAGGCCTTCCGCGCCGCCCTCCCCCGGCTCCGCCACGAGCGTCCGCTCATCGTGAGCGTGGCGGGTGAGTCCCCGGAGGACTACCGGCGGCTCGTCGAGACGCTCGAGAGCCAGGCCGACCTGGTGGAGGTGAACATCTCGTCCCCGAACACGCGCCTGGTGTACGAGCTGTCCGGCTCGCCGGCCCGCGTCCAGGCGCTCCTGCGCCTGGTCCGCGAGGCGACACCGAAGCCGGTGATCGTGAAGCTCTCGCCCGACTACCCCGCGGAGAACCGCCGCGCGATCGTGCCGGCCGCGCTGGACGCCGGCATCGACGCGCTCAACTTCGGCAACACGCGCCGGGTCGAGGAGCCGAGGCTCTCCCAGCACGCGGGCGGTCTGTCGGGGCCGGAGCTCTTTCCGACGGTCCTCGAGACGGTGCGAGAGCTCCGGCGGACCGTGGGCTCGCGGCTGGCCATCATCGCCACCGGAGGCGTCGACACGCCCGCGAAGGCCCTGGCCGCGCTCGAGGCCGGCGCGGACGCCGTCGGCTGCTTCACCGCGTTCGTCACCCGCGGCCCGTCCTTCCCGCGGCGGGTGAGCCTGGCGCTCCTCGAGGCTCTCGACCGCCGCGGCTTGCGGCGGCTCGCGGACCTCCGCGGGCCGGCCTGACGCGGGACGAGCGCAGCCGCCTCACCGGGTGGACACCGGCGCCCGGTCGGGCGGAGAGCCCGGTGCGCGAGCGATCTCCGTCCGGCGGATCGTGATGTCCGCGTAGGGGGCGAGAGGCAACGAGGCGGCGAGCGCGTGCGCGTCGGCCTCGGACGACACGTCGACCAGAAGCGAGCCGCCGGGCACCGACACCGGCCGGCCGTACGCCAGGGCGACGCCCGTGTGGAGCCAGCCCAGGACCATCTCCCACTCCCGCACCGCCAGGTCGAAGAAGTCCGCGGGCGAGAGCCCGCTCGACGGCCGGAGGCGTCCTTCGATCAGGAACCGCATCGTCCTCTCCTCCAGTGATGGCCGGCCGCGGCCCGTGCGACCGCGCGCTCAGATGAGCCCGCGCTGGGCGAGGCTCACGTGCGCGCCGCGACCGATGATGACGTGGTCGTGGATGCGAAGTCCGAGGAGCCGCGCGCCCTCGACGAGCTGCCGCGTCAGGTGGACGTCTTCCTTCGACGGCGTGGGGTCGCCGGACGGATGGTTGTGGACGAGGATCAGGTGCGCCGTCGCTTCCAGGATCGCGGTCCGGAAGACCTCGCGCGGATGGACGATCGAGGCGGAGAGGCTGCCCTCGGAGACCTGAACGTCGCGGAGCAGGCCGTTCTGGCTGTCGAGCAGCGCGACGCGGAAGACCTCTTTCTTCTTGCCCTCCAGCGCGGGACCGAAGTAGCCGGCGACCTCCTCCGGGCTCGACAGGCGAACCCTCCCGCCGTTCGGCCGGGCGCGAAGGCGGCGCGACAGCTCGATCGCCGCGCCGAGCCTGACCGCCTTCGCGATGCCGAGGGCGCCCACCCACGCGAGCTCCTGGACTTCCCGGTCGGCGAGGGCGGCGAGGCCACCGAAGGCGGCCAGCAACGCCTGGGCTTGCTCGAGCGCGGTCTGGCCGGGAGTCCCCGACCCCAGGAGAAGCGCGAGACACTCGGCGTCGCTTAGGGCCTCGGCGCCCTTCGTCAGGAACCGCTCGCGCGGGCGGTCCTCGGGCGGCCACTCGCGGATCGTCGGTCGCTGTCCGTCCACGTCGCATCGCAAGAGCAACCGCGGTGCCAGGCGCGGCGACGCGGCTCGACGCGCGCCGAACGCCGATCAGATGGCGATTGGGCGACGTGCGGCTCGTCGACGCGGCCGCGAGCCGTATCGGCGGGTGGACGGGAGCGACTCTCCCACGTGACGGGCGCGGATTCGCGTCCGTCGGTGTCTCAGGCCGTGCTCAGCCAGTCCGGCGGCGCGCCCGCGATCTCGACGGTCCGGGGCTCGTCGCCCGCGCCCGCGATCCTGACGCGCACGGTCCGTGGCGGCAGCAGAGGCCCGGCTTTCTCGGCCCACTCGATCGCCGTGACGCCTTCCCCGTGAAGGAGCTCGTCGAGACCCAGCGCTCGGATCTCGGCCAGGCCTTCCGTCCGGTAGAGGTCGACGTGGTAGAGCGGAAGGCGCCCGGCGTGCTCGGCGATCATCACGAAGGTGGGGCTCGTCACCGGGGTCGCGACGCCGAGCCCGGACGCCAGGCCCTGGATGAAGCAGGTCTTGCCTGCGCCCAGATCGCCGCTGAGCGCGATGACCGTGCCGGGCCCGGCGCGGCGCCCGATGCCCGCGGCGAGCGCCTGCGTCGCCTCGGCCGTGGGGCACGTGATCGCGACCGCGCCGCCGCCCGCCGCGGGCTCGACGGCGCGCCAGCCGCTCACGTCCGGCCGGCGTCGAGCACCCGGCGAAGCGCCTCCGGGACGGCGTCGGCCAGATCGCCGGCGACGAGCCCGACGGGGCCGCGCGCCTCTACCGCCACGTCGCCCGCCAGGCCGTGGAGGTAGACCGCGGTCCGAAGCGCCCGGCCGGGCGCCAGGCCCTGGGCGAGCAACCCGCCGGTCATCCCGGTGAGCACGTCGCCGGTGCCGCCGGTCGCCATCCCGGGATTGCCCGTGGGATTCAGGGCGACGTAGCCGTCGGGCTCGGCGACCACGGTCCGCGCCCCCTTCAGCGCCACGATGGCGCCACTCTCGGCGGCCAGGCGGCGGGCGCTCGCGATGCGGTCCGCCTGCACGTCCGTCACGCTGCAGCCGAGGAGGCGCGCCGCCTCACCCGGATGCGGCGTGAGGACCCGCGGGGCCGGAGCGTCGCGGCAGATCGCCGGACGGCCCGACAGCGCCGTCAGCCCGTCCGCGTCCACCACCATCGGCCGCCGGACGTCCCGCACGAGGACCCGGACCGCGGCCTGGGCCTCCGGGTCGAGCCCGACCCCGGGGCCGAGCGCCACGGCGTCCATGCGCGCCGCAAGCTCCATGACCCGCTCGACCGCCTTCGCCGAGAGCGTTCGCGCCTCGGTCTCCGGAAGCGGCTCCGTCATGGCCTCCGACACGAGGGCCGCCACCACGGGCTGCTGGGACGCGGGCACGGCGCACGTCACGAGCCCCGTTCCCGTGCGCAAGGCGCCGCGACAGGCGAGGGCCGCCGCGCCGGTCTTCCCGAGCGAGCCGGCCACCACGAGCAGGTGCCCGTAGGTGCCCTTGTGGGCGTCGAGCGGACGAAGCGGGAGCGCGTCCCGCGCGTCGGCGGCCTCGAGCAGGCCCGCGCGGATTCCCTCGGCGAGCCACCCGCGGGGGATCCCAAGGTCGACGATCTCCACATGGCCCGCGTGGGCCACACCCTCGGTCAGGTAGAGGCCGAGCTTCGGGAGCCCGAACGTCACGGTCATCCGCGCTCGGACGACCGGACCGGCCGCGGGCTCGCCGTCGGAAGGCATCCCCGACGGCAGGTCGAGCGCGCAGACCGGCGGGCCGGCCGCGTTGATCGCCTCGATCGCGGCCGCGACCGCACCGGTCGCTGGCCCTCGCATGCCGGTTCCGAGCAGCGCGTCGACGATGACGTCGGCTTCGCCGAGTTCCGCCCTCAGGCGCCCGAAGGCCTCGCCCGAGGCGGCCGGCGCCTCCGCCACCTTCTCGCCGGCTTGCCGGAGCGCGTCCAGGTTGACGCGCGCGTCTCCGTGGATCTCCGCGGATCGTCCCACCACCCAGACGGCGATCCGCCCGCCGCGACCGAGCAGGTGGCGCGCGAGCACGAACCCGTCGCCGCCGTTGCTGCCCTTCCCGCACACCACGGCGACTCGACGGCCGCCGGCCGAGCCCAGCACGCGCTCGAGCGCGTCGGCGGCGCCGCGGCCGGCGTTCTCCATGAAGAGGAGGCTCGGCAGACCGAGGCGCTCCGTCGCGGCATGGTCGGCGCGGCGCATCTCCTCGGCGGTCGCCAGAGGAATCACGACGTCACCGGCGGTTCGGTCGCCCCGGGCGGGTCACGGCGCGCCGTCCTCGGCCAGGACCTGCGCCATCGCCAGCCCGGCGTCGTGGGTCAGGGAGACGTGGAGGCGCCGGATGCCTCGCGCGGCGCCGAGCGCGGCGGTCCGCCCGGACAAGGCCAGCGTGGGCCGCTGGCCGCGGGCGCGGCGCACCTCCATCTCGCGCCAGCGGACTCCCATGGAGAGCCCGGTGCCGAGCGCCTTCAGCGTCGCTTCCTTGGCGGCGAACCGCGCGGCCAGGTGCTCGGCGGGATCGTGGCGGCGAAGCGCGTACTCGAGCTCGTCGTCCGTGAACACGCGCTTCAGGAACCGGTCCTGCCAGCGCTCCATCAGGCGCCTGATCCGGGCGATCTCGACGACGTCGATGCCGATCCCGAGGACCACGCCGTGACCGTCCTCACCCCGGCGAAGGGTCTCAGCCGATGCCCGCCCGGATGCGGTCGAGGACGGCGCGGACCGTCTCGGGCGACGCGGCGAGCGGCCGCCACTGCCCGCCGCGCAGCGCCTGGGCCTCGACGGTGACCGTGACGCGGGTCACCTTCTCCGCGACCGCTTCCACGCGGACCACGACGCGCTCCGCGACCCGCTCGACTCCACGCTCGGCGGGAAGGGGCGCGCGCTCCATGCGCGCCGTCTCGATGACGCCCTCCGACGCACGGACCAGCGGGTAGACTCCCAGCGCGCGGACAGCCGCCTCCCACACCCGCGTGGACGGGAGATCCATCACGAGCAGCCGGGGATCGGCCCCGCCGGCCGTCATCGTCGCGCCCCCGAGGCACGAGGCCAGGGCGAGCGCCGCCCCGAGCGCGCGGGGCCGACGCGAGGCCGCCCCACTCACCGGCGCACCGGATAGGTGAACGTCATGCGGTTCCGGCCGCCCGAGCGCCGCTCGACGAGCGGCTTCGTCCGCTGGGCGCTGACGGACGTGCCGGGCGCGAGGGAGTACAGATCCCGGAACATCTGGGTGACGGGATTCGTGATGTCGCCGTTGCCGCCGTCGGGATCCATCAGCCCACCGTCGTCGGTGTGACTGAGAAAGCCGATCGCGTGGGCGGTCTCGTGCACCACCGTGCGCACGCACTGGGGGCCTCGGTAGATCGACTGACTGACCTGCACGTCCGCGATCGTGATGTCGCCGTCCTCCGTGAACTCGACCGACGTGAGCCCGCAGATGTCGGTGCCGCTGCGGAACGAGAATCTGATGTTCGCGTCGCCGGCGCCGCCGACGAACGTGAAGGTCACGGCCCCGCCGGTGGCCGAGGTCCAGGTCGCCACCTCGTCCGCTCCCGCCACGCCGTTGCCCAGGTATACGCGAATGGGCATGGTCCGCCAGCGCACGGTGTGCCCGTCGTTGAACTGCGCATTGTGCTCGAACAAGAACGCATTGGTGACGTTTTCGTCGTCGTCGTCCCCGCATCCGAAGCACAGCACGGCCAACACCGCCAGGCCCAGCGCCCGCATCCGCGCCCGTCCGTCGATCACGCCGTCACTCCGATCTCCTCCCGGATCGCGGCCGCGATCTCTCGGGCGGCCGCATCGATCGTCGTCTGGTCATCCCCCTCCACCATCACCCGGGCAAGGGGCTCGGTCCCGGAGTACCGTACCAGCAGGCGGGCGCGGCCGTCGAGTTTGCCCTCCCAGCGAGCCAGCGTCCCGCTCACGCCCCGAAGCTCGCTCAAGGGCGGCTTGACCCGCACGCGGATGTTCACGAGGACCTGGGGGCACTTCTCCAGCTGCCCGGCCAGGCTCGCGAGCGGCTGCCCGGACTCGCGCAGCGCCCGGAAGAGCTGGAGCGCGGTCAGCAGCCCGTCCCCGGTCCGCGCGTGGTCGAGGAAGATCACGTGGCCCGACTGCTCGCCGCCGAGGTTCGCGCCGAGGCGACGCATCTCCTCGAGGACGTACCGGTCGCCGACGGGCGCCCGGACCATCCGCACGCCGAGCGCGCTCAGGGCCCGCTCGAGCCCGAGGTTCGCCATGACCGTCGAGACGACCACCCCGCCCGCGAGCGCACTTCGCGCCAGGAGCGCGCGCGCGCAGATCAGGAGCACGTGGTCGCCATCGCGCACTTCGCCGGACTCGTCGACGACGATCAGGCGGTCGCCGTCTCCGTCCAGGGCGATGCCGATCGAGCCCGGATTCGCCCGCACGCGCGCCTGGAGGGCCTCCGGGTGGAGCGCGCCGACGGCCCGATTGATGTTCGCGCCGGTGGGCCGGACGCCGAGCGTCGAGACCGCCGCCCCGAGCGACCGGAAAAGACGCGGGGCCACGCGGTAGGTCGCTCCGTGGGCGCAGTCCAGCACGATCCGCGCGCCGGCCAGATCGAAGGCCGCCGGGACCGTCGCGCGGAGCGCCTCGACGTAGCGCCGCTCGGCGGCGGGCACGGGCCGGAGCCGGCCGAGCGCGGCGCCCGTCGGCCGCGGCCCCTCCCACCCCGTGTCGAGCCGCGCCTCGAGCTCGGCTTCCCACGCATCCGGGAGCTTGTCGCCCTCGGCCGAGAAGAGCTTGATCCCGTTGTCCTCGAACGGATTGTGGGACGCGGACAGCACCGCGCCGCCGACGGCGCCCAGCGCGGGCGTGAGAGCGGCCACCGCCGGCGTGGGCAGGACGCCGGCGACGAGCGCGTCCACGCCGACCGACAGCACGCCGGCGACCAGCGCCTGCTCGAGCAGCGGTCCGGAGACGCGCGTGTCCCGGGCGACGAGGAGCGCGGGGCGGCGACGCGACGGCGCCGCCCGCTCCACGAGGTAGGCGCCGGCGATGCGCCCGAGGCGGCACACGAGCTCCGGCGTGAGCGGCGCCGCGTTCGCCACGCCGCGGACGCCATCGGTTCCGAAGAGCCGCCCCATGCTCTACGGTGTCTCCAGCATGCCTCGAACCTCGCTGGGGGTCACTCGCACGACGCGCACCCCGGGGGGCGCCGACACGTCTTGCGGCCGGATCCGGACGACGAAGCGCCCGGGCTGGATGCTCTTGAGGCTCACCTCGGCGCGGAAGTCGTCCTCCCGGAGCGTTCGGAGCAGGCTTCGCCGGCCCTCGACCCGGACGATCACGGTCTCGATGCCGAGCGAGGTCACCTCGACGCCGTCGGGGCGATCGATCAGGTCGAGCGGCACGGTGAACACCGCGTCCCCGCGATCCTCGGCCGCCACGAACAGCCAGAGGCCCATCGCGAATACGACCGACATGAGCTTGAGTGGCCAGTGCTCGGCGACGAGCGCCCGGGCCCGACTCACGCCTTGCTCCGCGCGGTGAAGCGACGGACCCCCGCCAGCAGCGAGCTGCCCCGAGTCGAGACGGTGCCGTCGGCGTCGAGCAGGGTGGAGAGACGCTCCTGCAGGCGGTCGGGGTCGAGCCCGCGCTCGATGACGCCGTCCACCGTGAGGGAGATCACGCCCGTCTCCTCGGAGACCACCACGACGACCGCGTCCGTCTCCTCGGACAGGCCGACGGCCGCACGGTGGCGCGTGCCGAGCGTGCGAGAAAGGCCGAGGTTGCGCGAGAGCGGCAGGAAGCAGCCGGCCGCCGCGATGCGGTCCCCCTGGATGATGGCGGCGCCGTCGTGGAGAGGGGACCCCGGCTGGAACAGGCTCCCCAGCAGCTCCGCCGACGCGACGGCCTCCATCGGCACGCCGAGCTCGGCGTAGGCGCGCAGCCCCACCTGGCGCTCGACGGCGATCAGCGCGCCGATGCGCTTCGTGGCCAGCGCGTCCACCGCCCGCACGATCTCCTCGAGCAGCTGGCGACGCTCGGCCGACCCCTGCCCGACCACGCGCTGCAGGAGGCGGCTTCGGCCCGCCTGGGCGAGCGTGCGCCGCAGCTCCGGCTGGAAGAGCACGATCAGGGCCAGGACCCAGAACGCCCAGAAGTTCTCGAGGACGAACGACAGGCTGCGGAGGTCGGCCTGCCGAGCGGCGAACCTCGCCGCCATGAGGAACCCGAGGCCGAAGAGCATCTGGATCGCCACCGTGCCGCGGAAGACGAGGAGGACCCGGTACAGGACGAAGGCCACGATGGCGACGTCGATCACGTCGCGCAGGCGCAAGCCGGCCAGCACGTGGCTCATCGCGGGGCGGCGTCCCGAATGGCCTCGGCGACGCGGACGGCGCGCCGCACGGCGGCGACGTCGTGGACCCGCACGATGTGGGCGCCGGCGACGGTGGCCATGACGCAGGCCGCCAGGGTGCCCTCGAGCCGCTCGGCCGGCGGCAGGCTGTCCAGCAGCGCTCCGATGAAGCTCTTCCGCGAGGGACCGACCAGGATCGGCTTGCCGATCGAGACGAGCGCGTCGAGCCGCTTGAGCAAGGTGAGGTTGTGCGGCAGCGTCTTGCCGAATCCGATGCCGGGGTCCACGCAGATCGCGTCGGGCGCGACGCCGGCCGCCTCGGCGACCGCCACCGCGCGTTCGAGGCCGGCCCGCACCTCGGCCAGGAGATCGTCGTACCGGGGCTCGTCCTGCATGGTCCGCGGCGTCCCGCGCATGTGCATGACCGCGAGCGCGGCCCCGTGCGCCGCGCACAGCGCCGCCAGCTCCGGGCCGGCCGCGAGGGCGGTGACGTCGTTCACCATGTGGGCTCCGAGCGCGAGCGCGGCTTCGGCGACGTCAGGCTTGGACGTGTCCACCGAGACCGGGCACGGAGGATCGTCGAGCAGGCGCTCGAGAACCGGCAGGAGCCGCGCGCGCTCCTCGCCCGACCCCACCGGGGCCGACCCGGGCCGCGTGGACTCGGCGCCCACGTCCAGGAGATCGGCCCCCTCGGCGGCGAGGGCGCGCGCGTGACGCGCGGCGGCCGCCGGATCCAGGTACCGGCCGCCATCGGCAAACGAGTCGGGCGTCACGTTGACGATCCCCATGATGAGGGTTCGAGGTCGCTCCGCACTCCAGGCGAACTCGGCTCCGCGCATGCGAAGCCTCACGGCGAACATCCCCGGGCGGGCCGCCCCGCCGGGGGGCACCCCGCGCCGTCGGTCGTTAGGCCGGGGCGCCTTCGAGCGCGCCCTGCGGCTCGACCGCGAGGACACGCGCGATCTCCTCGGCGTCGAGCGACTCGTGCTCCAGGAGCGCCTTCGCGAGACGGTGGAGCCTGCCGATCTGCTCCTCGAGGATGTTGCGGGCCCGGGTCGCGGAGTCGAGCACGATGTGCTTGACCTCGGCGTCGATGAGGACCGCCGTCTCCTCGCTGTAGTCCTGGTGGCGCGCGAACTCTCGGCCCAGGAAGATGTGCTCTTCCCGCTTGCCGAAGGTCAGGGGGCCGAGCTTCTCGGACATGCCCCACTCGCAGACCATCTTGCGCGCCATCTCGGTCGCCTTCTCGAGGTCGTCGCCGGCGCCGGTGGTCTGCTGCTGGAATACCATCTCCTCGGCCGCCCGGCCGCCGAGCAGGATGGTGATGCGGTTCATGAGGTACTCGCGGGAGTAGTTGTACTTGTCGTCCGCCGGGAGCTGCTGGGTCAGGCCCAGCGCCCGGCCGCGGGGGATGATCGTGACCTTGTGGACGGGATCGGCCCCCGGCAGCGTGTGGGCGACGAGCGTGTGCCCCGCCTCGTGGTAGGCGATCGTCCGCTTCTCTTCCTCGCTGATGATCATGCTCCGACGCTCGACGCCCATGAGGACCTTGTCCTTGGCGTTCTCGAAGTCGATCATCTCGACGAGCTTCTTCGAATGGCGCGCCGCGAGCAGGGCCGCCTCGTTCACGAGGTTGGCGAGGTCGGCGCCGGAGAAGCCGGGCGTGCCGCGGGAGAGCACTTTCAGGTCGACGTCCGGTCCGAGCGGGATGCGCCGGGCGTGGACGCGCAGGATCTCCTCACGGCCCTTCACGTCGGGGCGCGGGACCACGACCTGCCGGTCGAAGCGGCCGGGGCGGAGGAGCGCCGGGTCGAGGACGTCGGGCCGGTTGGTCGCGGCGATCAGGATCACGCCCTCGTTGGTCTCGAACCCGTCCATCTCCACCAGGAGCTGGTTGAGCGTCTGTTCGCGCTCGTCGTGGCCGCCGCCCAGCCCGGCGCCGCGGTGGCGCCCGACCGCGTCGATCTCGTCCATGAAGATGATGCAGGGGGCGTGCTTCTTGCCCTGCTCGAAGAGGTCACGCACGCGCGACGCGCCGACGCCGACGAACATCTCGACGAAGTCGGAGCCCGAGATCGAGAAGAACGGCACGTTGGCCTCGCCGGCGATCGCCTTCGCCAGGAGCGTCTTGCCGGTTCCCGGCGGGCCGACCAGGAGCACGCCCTTCGGGATCTTGCCGCCGAGCTTCTGGAACTTCTGAGGGTCTTTGAGGAACTCGATGATCTCGCGGAGCTCCTCCTTCGCCTCGTCCACCCCGGCCACGTCGGCGAAGGTGATCTTGTTGTGTTTCTCGGAGATCAGCCGGGCGCGCGCCTTGCCGAAGGACAGCGCCTTCGCGCCGCCGCCCTGCATCTGGCGCATGAAGAAGATCCACACGCCGATGAAGAGGATCATCGGGAACCACGAGATCAGCGCCGACATGTACCAGGGATTCTGGTCGAGCGGCTTCACGCTGATCCGCACGCCCTTGTCCCGGAGGGACTTCACGAAGTCGGGGGAATCGACCACGTAGGTCCGGAACTCGCCGCCGTCCTTCAGCTTGCCGGTGACGAGATTGCCCCGGATCGTGACCGACTCGACCCGGCCCATATCCACGTTCCGGAGGAAATCGGAGTAGTTCGGCTCGAACGTCCCCTTGTCCTGCAGCCCGCCGAAGACGTTGAAGAGGAGGACGACCACGAGGCCGATCACCATCCAGAGGGCGAGGTTCTTGTAGAACGGATTCATCCCCGGTCAGCCACCCTCCTCCCGGTGACATCGAGTCCTGCGCGATGCGACGCAAACGTGCGCAAGGTAAGCGCAGTATAGCACAAGGCTCCACACGGTCCGGGAGGCGAGGCTCGACTTCCAAGACGTCGCCGCTCGACCGCGAGCCGTCAGGAGGCGACCCCCTCCAGCACGGCCACGTGGCGCAGGTTCCGGTAGAGCCCGGCGTAGTCGAGCCCGTACCCGACGACGAACTCGTCCGGGATCGTGAACCCGACGTAGTCCAGCCGGACGGACACCTGCCGGCGGCTCGCCTTGTCGAGCAGCGCGCACACCCGGAGACTCCGGGGCTGGCGCGTCTCGAGGTTGCGGAGGAGGTAGGAGAGCGTCAGGCCCGTGTCGACGATGTCCTCGACGATCAGGACGTCCCGGCCCTCGATGGAGACCGAGAGGTCCTTGGTCAGCCGGACGATCCCGGACGACCGGGTCGACGCCCCGTAGGACGACACCGCGATGAAATCGCACTCGCAGGGCGCTTCGATGGCCCGCATGAGGTCGGCCAGGAAGATCACCGCGCCCTTGAGCACCCCGACGAGCATCGGGGTGCGCCCGGCGTAGTCGTCGCGGATCCTGCGGCCCAGCTCGGCCACCCGGGCGCTCAGGTCCTCGGCGGGGATGAGGACGCGCTCGACCGCCGAGGCCACGACGCTCTACCGCGTCGTGCGCGGCGTGACCAGCGGATTCAGCCCTCGCTCGCTCCGGAGGTCGCCGGCGGCACGCTCGGCGTCGGCCCGCGACTGGTATGACCCGACTCGGACCCGGTAGCGCGGTCGCCCGTCTTCCGTGATGGAGGGAAAGACGTAGGCGTCGAAGCCCCGCGCCGCCAGGCGGGACCGGAGCTCCTCGGCGAGCGCCCGGCTGCGGAAGGCGCTCACCTGCACCGTCCAGGTATCGGGCTCCGCGGGCGCCGGGGCCGCGGCGAGCTGGGCGGGCGGAGGCCGCGGCGGCGCCGCCTTCGGCGCGCGGGCGGTGCGGGCGGGCCGCACCGGCTCCGCGACCTTGGGCGCCGACGGAGGAGAGGGCGGGGCGGCCGCCGCCGCGGGCGGCGTCGCTTGCTCCGGCGCAGACGGGGCCGGCGGTGACGTCTCGTCCGTCGCGGCCGAGGCGGCGCCACGCGCCGCCGGCTCCTCCTTCGTGACCAGGCGCTCCTCGATGGTCGGCTTCCCGACCTGGGGGAGATCCGGGGTCGGCGCGGTGAGCGTCCGGTAGAAGGTGACCTTCTCCTCCGTCCGCGTGGCCGCACTCTTGGCGGGCGTCTCGGCCCTCCCGGGCGCGTCCGGGCGTCCGAGCTCCCGCGCGGCCTCGAGCCGCGCCGCTCCCCGTCGTCCCATCTCGCGTCCCACGATGACGCCGCCCGCGAAGAGCAGGCCCGCGATGAGACAGAACACCGCGCCGAGGACGACCAGCTCCCGCCCGCCGAACCGGAACTCGTGGCGGGCCCGACCCAGACGCCGCGTCGCGATCATGCGGGACGCCTCTTCACATGGACTCCGGCGCCGAGATCCCGAGCAGGCCGAGCCCGTTCCGGATCACGTGGGCGACCGCCCGAGCGAGCCCGAGGCGCGCGCGAGTCAGCTCGGGCTCCTCGGGACGGACGATCCGGAACGCCGGGGCGTGGGTGCCGAGGTGGTGGTAGGCGTGAAGCTGCCCCGCCAGCTCGTACACGTAGACGGCGACGCGGTGCGGCTCGAAGGCGCGCGCGGCCCCAGCCACGACGTGCGGGAAGCGCAGGAGCGCCTTCGCGAGGGCCAGCTCCTCCGGCGCCGTCAGCGGCGCCAGGTCGACCTCGCCCCAGGCGCTGGGCACGTCGACGCCGCGCTCGCGCGCGTGGTTGAAGACGCTCGCCACCCGCGCGTGGGCATACTGCACGTAGAACACCGGGTTCTTCTGCCAGTCCTGCTCGAGCGCGGCGTCCAGGTCGAAGTTGAGATGGCTCTCCGGGCTCCGCGTCACCATGAACCAGCGGAACACGTCGGCGCTCCCGACCTGGTCGAGGAGGTCGTCGACCGTGACGTAGGTGGCGCGGCGCGTGGACATCTTCACCTCGACGCCCCCGCGCGTGATCGTCACGAACTGGTGGATCAAGTAGCGGATCCGGTCGGCCGGCAGCCCGAGCGCCGCGATGGCGGCGACGACGTCCTTGGCCTCCTCGATGTGGTCCGCCCCCTGGACGTTCAGGATCCGGTCGAAGCCGCGCCCGAGCTTCTCCCGGTGGTACGCGATGTCCGGGAGGCGGTACGTCGGCTCTCCCGTCGACTTCACCAGGACGCGGTCCTGCGGGCGGCCGATCGCGGAGAAGCGGAGCCACACGGCGCCGTCCTTCTCGTAGACGAGCCCGGCATCCCGGAGGGCGCCCAGGGTCGCCTCCACCTTGCCCTCGGTATAGAGCGCGGCCTCGTTCGAGTAGACGTCGAAGCGGATGTCGAGTCGCTCGAGGGTCCGGCGGATGTCGGCGAAGATCGCGTCCTCCGCGGTCTGGCGGAAGAGATCGTCGTGCCCTTCGCCGACCAGCGCGTCCGCGTGCCGCTCCCGAAGGCCGGCGGCGATCTCCCGGATGTAGTCGCCCTGGTAGCCGTCCTCGGGCAGGCTCGCCGGGGCGCCGCCGAGCTCGAGGTACCGGGCCCGAACCGAGCCGCCGAGGATGCGCATCTGTCGGCCCGCGTTGTTGAAGTAGTACTCGCGGGTCGTCTCGTAACCCATCGCCTGGAAAAGCCGGGCGACACTGTCTCCGAGGATCGCCTGTCGTCCGTGGCCCACCGTCAGGGGACCGGTCGGATTGGCGCTGACGAACTCCACCATGGCCCGGCGGCCGCGGCCCTCGGTCTGGGCGCCGAAGCGCGGACCCTCGGCGAGGAGGCGCGCGAGCCCCGCCCGGCAGTACGCGGGAGCCAGGAAGACGTTCAGGAATCCGGGCCCGGCCACCTCCGCGCGCTCGATCTCCGCGACGCCCGGCAGGTTGGCGAGGATCGCCTCCGCGACCTGACGCGGCGGGCGCCGCTGGGCCTTGGCGAGGAGCATGGCGACGTTCGTCGCGTAGTCTCCGTGCGCAGGGTCGCGAGGCACTTCCCAGGCGACGTCGGACGGGGCCACGGAAGGCAGACCAGCGCGGCCCAGGGCGTCCAAAAGCGCCCCGGACAGCACGCTTGTGACGTCGGTGACCATGGCGTCGTCCACTATAGCCCACGTCCCCAGAGGGTCGAAGAAAAAGCAGGGTTACGGCGCGTCAGCGCAGTCTAGCTCTCAGCGTAGCTGAAACTCGACGGGCAGTCGAATGACGAGCGGCCGCCCGACGACGCCCGGAGGGAACGGAAACGGCGCCGCGCCTCGCACCGCCGTCACCGCGGCGGTCCGGAGGGTCTCGACCCTCGCGCCGGCGACGACCTCGACGCCGACCAGGCGTCCCTCGGCGCCCACGCGCACCTCGAGCTCCACGATGCCGTGTTGCCCGCGCCGCGCGGCCGCCGACGGATAGACGAGCCGGTCCTGAACGCGCTGGCGGAGTAGGCGCACGTACGCGTCGTACTCCGGAGGGATGCCGCCCGCGCGAGGCTCGCCGTCGCCGGTCCCCGAGGGTCGCACGTCGCTCGGCACGAGGCCCGCGACATCGCCCGCGCCGCCGCCGGCGGACGCGCGCGTATCGCCGCCGGACGGCGCGGCGGCCGGCGACATCCCCGACGGAATGGTGAGCACTTCGCCGGCGCCGCGCGACGAGAAGGGCGCGGTCCCCGCTCCCTGACGTTCGTCCGACGAAGGGCCGAGCGGCACCGGCGGTGTCGGCGTGGAGGCCGACACCGTCGCCTCGCCGGGCGGCAGAAGCGGAGACGAAGCCGGAGCGGGACGCGGCGCGGGAGCCGCCGCGACCGCCAGCGGCGCGACGTCACGCGAGAGCGCCGGCGCCCCCGGCGGCGGCGCGGGACGGGGCTCGGGGGCAACCGGCGCGACCGGCGGCCGCTCGATCTCGGGCGTCTGGATCACCGACTCGCTCGGCGGCGGCGGCGGCGGGGTCGCCGCGCGCGCACCCGGCGCGCGCGCGTCCGGTCGCTCGGGGACGCTCGCGGGCGCGGGCGGCACGAGGGGCGTGGTGACGGCGCGCCCCGCGCCGGGATCACCCCGGCGCGGGCGAGACGCAGGCGCGTCGCTCACCGCAGTCCTTTCGTTCGTCGCGCGGACCGGCTCGACCAGGTCCACGTAGAGCGCCGCCGGCGGCGCCGGCAGGCTTCCCGCGAGCCAGAGCGCGCCGAGCGCGCCGACGGTCACCACGGCGCCGCCGTGGGCCAGCGCCGAGAGCGCGACGGCGGGACCGAGGCCGCGCATCCTCAGGCTCCGGCGCCGCGTCGGACGGCCAGGGCGCCGGCCGTCACCGGGAATCTCTCCCAAGAAGGGCGACGCCCGCGGCCACGAGGATGCTGACCGCCGCCGCCGCGCCCAGGACGCGCCGCGCGCGGCGAATCGCGTCGGGAGACGAAGGCAGCGGGGCGCTCCCCAGGCGATATGCGCCGCGCTTCGCGAGCCCCACTCCAAGCGCCCCCGCCATCGCCGCCATCGGCCAGCCGGCGTTCGGGCTCTTCGTACGCCCGTGCTGGGCCCACGCCGCGCGAGCGGCGCCCATCCCGTCTTCGCCGGTCACGGCCGCGCCCGCGGCGAGAGCCAGCGCGCCGAATCGTGCGGGCACGAGGTTCAGCAGGTCGTCGAGCCGCGCGGCCGCCTTGCCGAAGCGCTCGTAGCGCGCGTCGCGATAGCCCCACATGGCGTCGGCGGTGTTGATTGCGCGGTACGCCCATGCGCCCGGCAGCCCCGCCGCCGCGTAGGCGAGCACGGGCGCGGCGATGCTGTCGACGAGATTCTCGGCCGCCGACTCGATGGCGGCGGAAGCGACTTCGTCGGCCGCGAGGGTGGCCGTCGGTCGACTCACCAGATCGCGCGCCGCGCACACCCGCGCGGTCGCGAGGTGACCGTCGCGAAGCGCGGCCTCGACCGCGCCGGCAGCCTCGCTCAAGCGCCGGAGCGCAAACGCGGGCTTGAGGGCAAGCGCCTCGATCAGGACGCCTGGCCACCCCAGCCGACGCGCCGCGGCCGCGACCAGACGCGCCGCCATCCAGGCACCGATGGTCACGATCGCCACCGCAGCGCCCCCGTCGGCGACGCTGCGCCCGGGCGCCCGCCGCTCCGCCCAGGCGAGCGCCCATCCCACCCAGACCACCGGGTGCGAGCGCGCCGGCGGCTCGCCCGCCGCCAGGTCGACTCCCGTGGCGAGCAGCACGGCGGCCGCCCGGCGCCAGGACGTGGAGGGGATTCGCCTCACCGCGAGGGAATCCCCTGCCCGACCGCCCGGCGCACCGCTTTCGCCAGGCACCAGCCGACCATCGTGCCGGATCCGAGGTATGGGAGGACCGGCCCGCGCCCGGTCCAGGCGACGACCACCGCGTCGGTGACGGTTCCCGTGGCCGGCGCCCCATCCGCCGACGCGATCCCGGCCTCGACGAGCGCGCCGACCTTGGCTTCCGTCGCGGTGATCACCCCGTTCACGGCCGTCGCGCGCTCCATCGCCGCGTCGAGCAGCACGACGACGTTGATCGTCGACGGCTGCCACGCGACGGGCGGCGTCAGGCCCGCCGCCACCGGCATCCCGAGCCCGACGGTCGCCAGAACCCCGACGCGGACCCCGTCGGCTTCTTCCCACGCGATGCGCGCGTCCTCGGTCCGCGCCGCGGTCATGAGTCCGACGAACGGCTCGGCGATCCCGAGCCGCTCGGCGAAGTCCCGGAGATCGCCAGCCGGATCGACGCACCGGTGACCCTCGGGCACTCGCATGTTCACCAGGTGGTGGGCAGCGTCGAGGCCGCCGCCCACCACGGCCGAGCCGAGCACGCGGAGCGGCGCCGCGCTCCGCACCCACGTGGCGTCCGGGCCGACGTCGATCTCGACGCCCGCGATCACAGGTCGCCTCGCCCTCGCGTCGACGGGCCCGCCCGACGGATCCGCCTGATCGACGCCCCATCCACCGCCATCGGTCCTCCGGCAGTCGCCGTCAATCGAAATGCGCGCGGATCCCGCCCACGACCCAGGTGCCCAGCGCGGGGAACCCCGCGACCTCGGAGTAGTCCTCGTTGAAGAGGTTCGTCGCGCGGACGTGCACCGTGATGCCGGAGAGGGCTCCCCAGCGCTTGATCGGGAGTCGGTACGCCGCGGCGGCGTTGACCACGGTGTAGCCGGGGTTCCGCGGCTGGCCGGGCGCCTCGAACTGGCTCGACAGGACCTGCACCTCGCCGGACAGGGTCAAGCCGGGCAAGGGCTCCCAGGTGGCCGTCACCGCGAGGGCGTTCTTCGCGATGCGCCGGAGCGGATCGCCCGTCGTCCGGTCCTCCGAATCGGTGTACGTGTAGGCGAGCCCCACGACGAGCCCGTCGATCGGGGCGACGCTCGCCTCCACCTCGACGCCCTCCGTGCGGGCCTTGCCGACGTTCTGCGCCTGGAAGCAGAAGTTCGTCGGGTCGATCAGCGTGGACTGGATGAGGTCGGTGAAGTCGTTCCGGAAGTAGGTCGCCGCGAGCCGAACGCGCCGCGCCCAGAGATGCTGCTCGACGCCGGCGTCCCAGCTCCGGCTCTCCTCGGTCCGGAGGTCGGGGTTCCCGAACGAGGGACACGGCGGGAAGGCGGGGAAGAAGAGCTCGTTGAACGTGGGCGCGCGGAACCCCTGCCCCCAGCTGCCCTTGAGCCGGGTGTCGGTCTCTTTGACGAGGTACGAGAGGGCCACGCGGGCGGTGGCCTTGTCCTCGAAGGCGCTGTTGGCGTCGTAGCGAACGCCCCCGGTGAGGAAGAGCCGCTCGAACAGGCGCAGCTGGTCCTGCAGGACGATGGCCCAGGAGTCGGTGGTCTCGTCGTAGCTTCCCTTCACCTCGCCGGTCTCGTTGCGATACTCGGCGCCGACGGTGATCGTGTTCCACGGCACCGGGGTGATGAAGTGGTACCACTCCGCCTCGAACCGGGTCGTGAAGATGTCCGAGTCGAACGCGAACGGATGCGCGGGATCGGGCTGGTCCCTGAACTCGAGCGTCTCGTCCACGATCCCTACCCGCAGCCGGTGTTCCCAGATGGACGTCCACGGCTGGCGCCACTCGAGCGACAGGAGCCAGAGCCGATCGTCCTGGCTGCGGTTCGGGTCGAAGTCCGGAAACACGGTGGCGAACGGAAGCCCGCGGTGCCCGTCCTGGAAGCGGCCGACGAGCGACAGCTCGCCCTTACCCGGCAGCGCGTAGCCGAGCCGCGCGTTCACGGCGATGAGCTCGTGCTCGTCGTTGTCGAACTGGCCGCCGAAGTCGAGCCGGCTCGCCCCGAGCGAGTAGCTCCACCGGCCCGCGCCGCCCCCGACGCCGACGCGCTCCCGGAACGTCTCGTAGTTGCCGGCCTCGAGGTCCACGAAGGCCGACGGGGGGCCCTGGCCGCGCTTGGTGATGATGTGGACCACGCCGCCGATCGCGTCGGCGCCGTAGAGCGTCGACTGCGGGCCCCGCAGGACCTCGATGCGCTCGATGTCGTCGAGCGTGAGGTCGGCGAAGTCGAAGTCGCCCGAGGTCGCGCTCTTGACCCGCACGCCGTCGACCAGGACCTGCACCTGGGTCGGGTTGGCGCCACGGATGCGGATGGTCGTGAGCTTGCCCGGGCTGCCCGAGGTCTCCACCTGGACGCCGGGGATGGTCCGCAGCACTTCGTCGACCTCCCGGTACTCCTGCACGCGCATCTCGTCCTCGTCCCTCACCGTCACCGACGCGCCGGTCTGCTGGGCCGGCTCCTCGCTGCGGGTCGACGTCACCACCACGGGATCGGCTCGCCGGACTTCGGGCGCGGGCGCCGGGACCGGCGGCACCGTCGGGGTCGGCTGCGCGGCCGCCCGCCCGCCTCCGATCACCGCGAGCAAAAGCAAAAACGGGGTCAGGCCTCGACTTTGACTTCCAACCACTCGCCTCGTACGTGGCGTCGTTTCGGATCGCATCGCGCACTCCTCCTCCGCGAAGGGGTGTCGGTCGCGTGCGCCCCGACCGGTCTCCTGACTCGTGGCTCGTCGCGTCCGCCGCGCCTTCCCAGGGCGACTGGCCCCAGTGACGTCGAATGCGGGGACGCTCCCCACTCACAGTTGCGGGACAGTGCCGGACTCTCACCGGCTTCCCGGTATCGGGACGCTGCCTCGAACCGTCTGCTCTCTCACCTCCTGGGGGTCGGAGATCAAAATCAAGGCCTGACCCCGGTTTTTGAGTTTCACGGCCGGGCGCCGAGCACGACGGGGCGGCCGGAGGATGGCAGTCGCTCGACCCACACCGGACAGCCGTAGGCGACCTCCAGCACCGCCTCCTCGAGGACCTCGCGAGGAGCGCCGAGCCGCACGGTGCGCCCCCCCGAGAGGAGGAGGAGGCGGTCGGCGAGGTCGGCCGCGAAGTTGAGGTCGTGGCTCACGAAGACCACCGTCATGCCGCGCTCCCGGTTCAGCCGGCGCAGGAGCCCGAGCAGATGCCGCTGGTGTCGGAGGTCCAGGTGGCTCGTCGGCTCGTCGAGCAGGAGGACGCGGGGCTCCTGGGCGAGCGCCCGGGCGAGGAGCGCCCGCTGGCGCTCGCCCCCCGCGAGGGCGTCGACCGGATGGGCGGCGAGCTCGAGCACACCGGCAAGCGCCATCGCCTCGCGCGCGCGCGCCAGGTCCTCGGGGCCCTCGAAGAGCCGTCCCGCGCCGCGGGGGAAGCGGCCCATCAGGGCGAGCTCCTCGACGCTGATCGGGAAGGCGATATGCTCCTCCTGCGGGACGACGGCCACCTCGCGCGCCAGCGCGAGCCGCCCAACCTCCGCGAGCGGCGCCCCGCGGAAGCGAATCTCCCCGCGAGCGGGCGCATGGATCTTCGACAGGAGCCGCAGGACCGTGGTCTTCCCGGAGCTGTTGGGGCCGACCAGGCCCAGCACTTCTCCCTCCCCGATCGTCAGCGTGAGGCCGGTCAGGCGGAACGCGCCGCCATAGCCGAAGTCCACGTCCCGCATCGAGAGCACGGGCGCCCCGCTCCCGTCGGCCGGCGCGCGCACGGCGGGCGGGCTCACGGCGCGCGCCGCCCCAGGCGATACCGCAGGAGGTAGACGAAGAACGGCGCGCCGGCGAACGCCGTCACGACCCCGACCGGCAGCTCCGCCGGCTGCACCAGGGCCCGGGCCAGCGTGTCCGCGAGCACGAGGAACATCGCGCCGGCGCCCGCGGCCACCGGCACCAGCAGGCGATTGTCGGCCCCGACCACGAGCCGCACGCCGTGCGGCACGATGAGGCCCACGAACCCGATCGGCCCGGTCTGGGCGACGATCACGCCGGTGAGGAGCGACGCCGCGACGAACACGATGCGCTTGACGCGCTCGGCGTCGACGCCGAGCTGGAGCGCCGACTCCTCGCCAAGCGCGAGCAGGTTCAGCGCCCGGGCCTGGCCGTAGACCAGCGCCCCGCCCACCGCCGCGCCGATCGCGGTCACGACGACCGCGCGATACCCGACGGTCCCCAGGCTGCCCATGAGCCAATGGAGGATCCCGCCCAGCCGGGCGAAGTCGACCAGCGAGACGACGAGCGTGATCAGGGCCGAGAAGAAGAGCCCGGTGATGACTCCCGCCAGGAGCAGCGTCTGGACGGGCAGCCAGCCGCCCGAGGCCGCGATCACGTACACCGTGCTCGCCGCGACCAGTGCGCCCGCGAACGCGGCGATCGAGAGCCCGATCGTCGCGGCGAGCGTGCCCTCGAGCCCCCAGAGCTGGCCGAGCACGGCGCCCAGCGACGCGCCGCCGGCGACGCCCAGCACGGCGGGATCCGCGAGCGGGTTCCGCGTCAGCGCCTGGAACGCCGTGCCCGCGACGGCGAGCCCGCCGCCGGCGAGGGCGGCGAGCAGCACGCGCGGGAGCCGGAGCTCCAGCACCACCGTGGCCGCCAGCTCCGAGCGCGGATGCCCGAGGAGCGCCGCGGCCACGTCGACGGGGCCCACCGCCGCCGGTCCGGTGCCGAGCCCGAGAAGGACGGCGACCAGCAAGCCGCCCAGCACGACGGCGGAGGCCGCGCCGACCCGTCGCCGCGAGATCACGGCACGCGGTCCGGATGGAGGGCGCGGGCCAGCGCGCGCAGCGCCTCGATCATCCGCGGTCCCGGCCGATGGACCAAGTCGCCGTCCACCGCGTACACCCGGCCCTCGCGGACGGCGGCCACCGCGCTGAGCTGCTCCCATCCGCGAAGGAGCTCCTGGGCGGTGGCCTCACTGTGGCGGCCCACGATGATGCGCTCCGGGCGCCGCTCGACGACCGTCTCGAGCGAGAGCCGCGGGTACGGCAGCGGCTCGGCCCCGGTGACGCTCTCACCGCCGGCCCGCTGGATCAGCTCGGTGATGAGGGTGCCCCGCCCCGGCGCGATCAAGGGATTCGGCCAGACCACGTAGAGCACGCGAGGCCGGGGCACGCCGGCGACGGACCGTGCGATGGCGTCGGCTTCCTGCCGCATCGCGGCCACGCGCGTCCGGCCGGCCGCCTCCCGGCCGAGCACCGCGCCGATCCGCTCGATCGACTCGAGCACGGTCTCGAAATCGACCGGGCGGATCACGTAGACGGGCAGCCCGAGCGCGGTGAGCCTCTGCACGTGCTCCGCGTAGTTGCTCTCCGAGGTGGCCAGGACCAGGTCGGGGCGAAGCGCCAGGATCGCCTCGAAGCTCGGCGTCGCGATCCCGCCGACGCGGGGCTTCTTCGCCGCCTCGGGCGGGTAGTCGCAATAGTCGGTGACTCCGACGAGACGCTCGCCCTCGCCCAGGGCGAAGACGGTCTCCGTGATGCTCGGCGCCAGCGAGACGATCCGCACCGCGCGCGCCGGGACGGCGACGCGCCGGCCCAGCATGTCCGTCAGGTCCCCGGCGGCGCCGGGGGACGCGACGAGGCTCGCGACGGCGACGGCGAGGAGCGCCGCGAGCCGGGAGGCCCGCGGAGCGCGGGGCGTCGACCGGGACGACGAGACCGCCGTCACCGAACGCGCTCGGAGACGCCGGCGTCCCGGAAGGTCGCCATCTCCCGGAAGCACGCGAGCGCCGCCCGGACGAGCCCGATGCCGAGCGCCGCACCGGTCCCTTCGCCGAGTCGCATCCCGAGCTCGAGATAGGGAGTGAGCCCCAGCGCCTCGAGCAGGCGCTGGTGCCCGGGCTCGGCGCTCCGGTGGGAGGCGATCATGTAGTCGCGCGAGGCGGGCGCGAGCCGCGCCGCGACCAGGGCCGCCGCCGTCGTGATGAAACCGTCGAGCACCACCGGCACCCGCCGGGCGGCGCCGGCCAGGATCACGCCCGCGAGCCCCGCGATCTCGAAGCCGCCCAGCGCGGCCAGGACGCCGACGGGGTCGCCCGCATTCACGGGATTCGCGGCGATCGCTCGGCGGACCGACTCGACCTTCCAGATCCACACCTCGTCGCTGACACCGGTGCCGCGCCCGGTGACCATGGCGGGATCGGCCCCGGCGAGCGCGGCGGTGAGCGCGCTGGCCGAGGTCGTGTTGCCGATGCCCATCTCGCCGGTGCCGACGCAGTCCGGCGTCGCGCCGTCGACGAGCGCGGCGCCGGCCACGACCGCCCGGATGGCCTCGTCGCGCGTCATCGCCGGCCCATGCGTGATGCTCCGCGTGCCGGCCCCGACCCGGCGCCGGACGATCGGGAGGTCGTCGTCGAGCGGCCCGATGACGCCGAGGTCCGCCACGACGACCTGGGCGCCGACGTGCCGAGCGAGCACGTTGACGGCGGCCCCGCCTCGCGCGAAGTTCTCTACCATCTGGGCGGTGACGCCTTGCGGGTAGGCGCTCACGCCCTCGGCGGCGACGCCGTGGTCCGCCGCCAGCGTGAAGATCACCGGCGAGTCGACGCGCGGCATCGGATCGCCGGTGATCACGACGACTCGCGTCGCCAGCTCTTCCAGGCGGCCGAGACTGCCGCGCGGCTTGGTGAGGCTGTCGAGCCGCTCGCGCGCCTGCGCGCCCAGCCGACCGTCGGGCGTCGTGACGGACGCGACGAGCCGGTCGAGCGCCGCGTCGGGCGTGCTCATCCGGTCGGCTCCTGCGGAGCGGGCTTCACGACGACGGGACAGCCGGCCACCAAGAGGACGACTTCGTCCGCCGCCCGCGCGACCGCCTGGTTGAGGAGGCCGAGCGCGTCGCGGAACCGGCGGCCGAGCGGCGTTTCCGGGTGGAC
This sequence comes from Candidatus Rokuibacteriota bacterium, assembly GCA_044867785.1. GTDB lineage: Bacteria > Methylomirabilota > Methylomirabilia > Rokubacteriales > DASRDR01 > DASRDR01. Next base: position 46,121 of record JBIOVM010000195.1, read on the forward strand.
GCCAGAGCCCACCTCGTTCGACACGAGGATCAGCGAGCATCCGGGGCGCGCCATGACGGCGGCGAGCTCCGCGGCCTCGCGCTCGAGATCTCGGTCGGATAGCTCGGGCCTTTTCTGGAGCAGATTTGCGACCCAGAGGTTCAGGCAATCCACGAGCACGACGTCGGCCTCGGCCTGGAGCGCCGTCAAGGCGGAGGGGAGCGCGAGCGGCACCTCGACGGTGCGCCACGCGGGAGGCCGCGTCGCGCGATGACGGGCGATCCGGGTGGCCATCTCGGAATCGCCCGCCTCGGCGGTCGCGACGAAGACGACGCGCCCACCGATGGCCTGAGCCCTGGCGACGGCGAACGCACTCTTCCCCGCTCGAACTCCGCCCAGGACCAGAAGGGTCCGTGGGCTCACGACGGGCTAGGGCGGGGACTCCGGCTGGGCGACGTCGCGTGCGGCAACCCGGGCCTCCCCTCGAAGACCGGTTCGAAGCGCTCGGGTCCCAGGCAGGTCTCCTGGCTCTCGGATCGTCCTACTCCCCGCGCCCTTCCCGGCGCCGCGCGCCAGTGGGCTCGTGTGCGGGTTTCGTCCCCGATCACAGTGACGGGGTCGCGGCGGTCTCGCACCGCCTTCCCTCTTGGCCCCGCGCGGGGGCGCACCTGGGACCCCGTGAACGCGGTCAACGCTAGCAGCGGGGGGACGCCCCCGTCAAGGAGGGGGAATCGGTCGGACCCGAGCGGAACGCCATCCGCCGGGCGCGAGCGCACCTTCCTTCGGGAGACGCCATCCGAGGCGACCGTCGCCCCCGCGCGCGAGGTCGCCGGACGCGTGCGGGTCCGGCACGAAGCCAAGCTTCCGGAGGACGCGCTGCGCCGGGATGTTGGCGACGTCGGTGTCTGCCGCGATGAATCGCACGCTCGCGTGACCGAACGCCCAGGCGAGGAGGGAGGCCACGGCTTCCGTGGCATAGCCGCGATCCCAGTGTGCGGGTGAAAAGGAGCAGCCGATGACGACGCCGCCCTCCGGTCCCGGGGGCCCTTTGAAGTCGACCAGGCCGACGCTCTCCCCTTCGCGGACCAGCACCACTTGCCAGAAGGTCCACCACATCCACGCATCCGGGTCTCGCAGCATCCGATCGCGGTGTCGCCGCGCCGCGTCGAGCGTGCGACGTTCGGTCATCCACGCCGGGCACGGCTTGGCTCCCAGCCGCTCTTGGAGCGTCGGCCAATCCTCCACCAGGAGCCGCATCTCTTCCGCATCGAGGGGAACGAGGCGCAGCCGCTCGGTGCGCCGCTCGGGCGACGACATCTCGGACGGCCGCTAGCGGGTGAGCCGCGCCTTCACGAGATCGGAGAGCGCCTTGCCGTCGACGGTCTTTCCCTGGAGCCGGGCGCGGGCGGCCTTCATGACGGCCCCCATGTCCTTGGGCGACGTGCCGCCCGTCTCGGCGACGGCCTCCTCCACGGCCCGCGCCATGTCATCCGGCGACGCGGCGCCGGGAAGGTACTCCTGGATGACCTTGGCCTCGCGCTCCTCCTTCTGGGCGAGGTCCTCGCGCCCCGCCGCCCGGAACTGCTCGGCGGCGTCGCGCCGCTGCTTGATCAGCGTGTTGAGGACCCGGAGCGCGTCCTCGTCCCCCAGGCTCCCCGGCACCTCGGTCTCGCGCAGCTTCAGTGCGGTCTTGACCATCCGGAGCGCGCCGAGTCGCTCGGCCTCGCGCGCCTTGAGCGCCTCGGTGAGATCGCGGTCGATCTGCTGGACGATGGTCATGGTGGCTCCCGGTCCACCATCGTACCGCGTCCGCGCATGTGGCGAGGACCGTACTACAATCACCCCGCGCAGCCCGAGCCGAGCGCGCCAGGTCGCGCCAAGACGCCGAAGCACGTGAGAAGGGAGACCCGATGGCCCGAACGGCGGTGGACCGATCGTACGTCGACGAGAACGCAGCGGAGCTGCGTCGCCTGAAGAGCCTGGTGGAGCGGCTGAGCGACGCGGACCTGGCCCGCCCCACGCCCGGCGGGTGGACCGTCGCCTCCTCCCTTGCCCACGTGGCGTTCTGGGACCAGCGGGTCCTCCACTGGCTGGACCGGTGGGAGCAGGGCGAGGCGCCGCGCGCGCTCGACCACGCCGACGCCGACTGGATCAACGACGCCGGGAAGCCGCTCCTCCTCGCGCTCGCGCCGAGCGTGGCGGCACGGCTGGCGGTGGAGGTCGCCGAGCGGGTGGACCGGCGGCTGGCCGCGCTCTCCGACGAGCGCATCGCGGCGAATCAGGCGGCCGGCGAGCCCATCCTGCTCGTCCGGGCGCGCCATCGCAAGACGCACCTCGACGAGATCGAGCAGATCCTCCGGTGAACTGACAGGACGACCTTCCCAGGAGCCGAGCCAGAACCTTCAAGCGCGCCCTCACGCGGCGGCGCGAGAACTCGCGTGAGCGCGCCGACCGCCGGAGGCCCGGCTGTGACGGTCTCGCGAGCGCGGCTTCAGGGCAGGGCGGCCTCGCCAAACCAGGCGACGCGGCGGGTGCCCCCGACGGGCCGCCCCGCCCGGAGGACGAGCGCGCGGGCCGCGGGGTCGCCGGCACCAGTGATGTCGAGGAGAGGATCGCGCTCGAGCACGAGGAGGTCGGCCGCCTTGCCTGCCGCGAGCGTGCCCGTCTCCCCGTCGACACCGAGGCACTCCGCGGCCCGCCCGGTCCCCACCGCGATGGCGTCCGCGGGTGACAGGCCGGCCTCGACCATGTGCGCGAGCTCGACCGCCGTCTCGCCGTGGCCGTACGCGCCGCTGTCCGTGCCGAGGGCGATACGCACGCCAGCCGCTCGGGCACGCGCGAAGCTCTCCCGGTGCGGCGTGATCAGCTCGCGGGCCCGCGCCTGGCGAAGCGCCGTCCCGCGCTGGGCGTGCCATCGGTAGATCGCGAACGTCGGCACGTACCACGTCCCGCGCCGGGCCATCTCGCCGACGACCTCGTCGTCGAGCCAGGCGCCGTGCTCGATCGTGTCCACGCCGGCCCGCACCGCCGCGAGCGTGTTCGGCCCGCCCACTGCGTGACAGGCGACGGGGACCCCCGCGCGGTGCGCCTCGTCGACCACGGCGGCGATCTCCTCGGGCGTGAAAAGCGGACGGCGGGCCGGGACGCGGGGCGCGCTCACGCCACCGCTGACCGCGATCTTCACGACATCGGCCCCCGCGCGGAGCACCTCCCGGACTTTCGCCCGCGCGGCGTGCGGCCCGTCGCACTCCGGCTCCGGCATGCCCGGGAGGGAGGGCGAGCGGATCCCCTGCACGGTGACCGGATCGGCCATGCCGTTGGTCGGTGAGACGATGACGCAGCTCACCTGGAGCCGCGGCCCGGGGATGAGACCGCGGTCCACGGCGTCGCGGAACCCGGGGTCGAGCCCGCCGAGGTCGCGCGCCGTCGTGCAGCCGCCCTCGAGCGTCGTCCGCAGCGCCCGGACCGCCTCCGCCGCCAGCTCCATGAGCCGCTGATCCGGGTGCCCGACCAAGCGCAGCGCCCACGGCGCCAGGTGCACGTGGCAGTCGATCAGGCCCGGCATGACGGTCCGCCCCTCGAGATCGACCACGCGGACGTCGGGGCCGAACTGGCGCTCGTGGCACACGGCCTCGATGCGGGCGCCGTCGAGCACGAGCGTGGTGCCGGGCCGGGGCGACCCGCCCCGGCCGTCGAGGACGACGCCGCCCAGGAGCGCGGTCTTCATCGGTTGCACCGACGATACACGACGGCTTCCGACGCTGGCAAGCGACCGGCGACCGTCCTCGTGCGATGATCGGGCCCGTGGAGTTGACCGTCGTCGGCGCCGGCGCGATCGGCGGGCTAATCGGGGCATACCTCTGGCGGGCCGGGCACGCCGTGCGGCTGGTGGACCGCGAACGCGCCCACGTGGCGGCGATCCAGGCCGGCGGGCTCGAGGTCGCGGGGCACGCCGAGTTCGTCGCGCGGGTGCCGGCGTCCGAGCCCGAGGCGGTGACGGGGCCGATCCACACGCTCATCCTGGCGGTGAAGACTCTCCACACCGCGGAGGCGCTCGCACCGCTCGCCCCCCGCCTGGCTCCTGACGGCTGGGTGATCTCGATGCAGAACGGCCTGGAGGAGCGGAAGATCGCCGCGCTCGTCGGCGAGGCGCGCACGGCGGCCGCGTTCCTCTCGTTCGGCGGCTACTACGACCGGCCGGGGCGCGTGATCTACAGCGGTCCGGCCACCCTCCGGGTCGGCGAGCTGGACGGCCGGCTCACCCCCCGGGTCACGGCGCTGGCGCGCGTGCTCTCCGACTTCCATCCCGCGGAGGCGACGGTGAACATCCGAGGCTGCCGGTGGGGGAAGCTCCTCCTGGGCACGGTGTACTTCGCGACGGCGATGGTGGACGCCGACGTGGTCGACATCCTGGACGACGCTCGGGCGCGCCGGGTGCTCTCGGGCCTCGTCGCCGAAGGTCTGGCTGTCGCCGATGCACTGGGGGTGACCGTGGAGCCCGTCGACGGCTTCGACCCGCGCAGTCTCCTCGGCGGTGACGGCGAGTCGCCGGCGGCGCGCGCGACGTGGGACGCCCACCGCGCCTACTGGCGGCGGGGCGTCGCCAGGCGCACCGGCATCTGGCGCGACCTGGCGATCCACCAGCGGCGGACCGAGGCCGAGCCGATCCTCGGCGCGCTCGTCGCCGCGGCGGAGCAAGCCGGCTGCCCCGTGCCCCGCGTGCGGGCGATGCTGGCGCGATACGCGGAGCTCGAGGCAGGCGCGCCGCGCGATTGGACGAATCTGCTGGCGCTCGACCGCGCCGGCGGCTAGCGAACAGGCAACGGGCGCGCTAGCGCGGGGCGGCGCTCCCGGCGGGCTCCGGCTCCAGGCGGCCTGCCGCCGACGCCATGTGGGTCCGCCCGCAGTGGGCGCCGCCCGTCACGAAGAGCACCTCGCCCGTGATCCACCCGCTCCGCGGGGAGGCGAGAAAGAGCACCGCCTGGGCGATGTCCTCGGGCGCGCCGGTGCGGCCGAGGGGCGTCGCGGCGAGCATCTCGCGGACGTAGGGGTGGCCGACCGAACCGCCCTTCCGGACAACGGCGTCCATCACGAGTCCGGGTGCCACCGCGTTGACGCGGATCCCGTGGGGGCCGAGCTCCGTGGCGAGTACCTCCGTGAACATGTTGATCGCGGCCTTCGAGCCGCAGTAGTGCGCGGCGCCGACGCGCGCCGAGGTGGACGCGCCCGACGAGATGTTCACGATCCGGCCGGGGGCGCCCCGGCCGACCATGTCGCGCCCGACCGCCTGGCAGCAGAGCATGGTGCCTTTCACGTTGACGGCGAACACGCGGTCCCACTCCTCCTCGCTGACCTCGAGGACGGGGCTCAACGGGACGTAGCCCGCGAAGTTGACCAGCACGTCGATGGGGCCGAGCCCCCGCCGGCCCTCGGCGAGCGCCGCCTGGACGTCGGCCCGCCGCGTGACGTCCGTCGGCACCGCCACCACGGTCGCGCCCCGGGCGCGGGCCAGGCGCGCCGTCTCCTCGAGGGCGGGCGCCGCCACGTCGGTGAGGAGGAGCCGCGCGCCCTCGGCGGCGAATGCCAGCGCGCACGGCCGGCCGAGCCGGCCGCCGGCGCCGGTGAGCATGACCACGTCGTTCGCGAACTCCATGCGGGTTCTCCCCCAAGATGGCGTCACTTGGCATCAGCGGGGCAGGATGCGCCGGAGGTCCGCCCCGCGGGCGACCACGAGCGCTCCCACCACCAGGGTGAAGGCGAAGAGGATCAGAAGCGCCGACAGCGCCGCGATCGTTGGATCCTGCCACTTCTCCATGTAGAGGAACATCTCGATGGGGAGCGTGTTGTTCTCCCCCCTGGTCAGGAAGATCGAGCTCTCGACCTGGTCGAATGACACGAGGAAGGCGAGCAGCGCGCTCACGACGAGACCTGACCGGATCTGGGGCAGCACGATCCGCCAGACCACGGTCCGCCGGGAGGCCCCGAGGTCCTGGGCCGCCTCCTCCAGCGTCGGGTCGAGCCCGACCAGGTTCGCGGCCACGATGTTGATCACGAACGGGAGCACCACGATCGTGTGCGCGAGGATCAGGGGGAGGACCCCGCCCTGGATTCCGAGCCGCGCGAAGAAGATGAACCACCCCACGCCCAGCACGATCTTCGGCATGACGATCGGGGACAGCAGGAAGGCCTGGAGCGCGTCCCGGCCCGGGAACCGGCCCCGCACCACCGCGAGGGCGGCCGGCACTCCCACGGCGAGCGCGAGCGCCGTCGCGGCGACGCCGATGCCGAGGCTCCGCAGGAAGGCGCGCCCGAAGGCCGGCTGGTTCAGCAGGTGGGCGTACCAGCGGAGCGACACGCCGGGCGGCGGGAACACCCCGTAGGCCACGCTGGAGAACGAGTAGAGCACGACGATGGCGAGCGGCAGGAGGATGAAGCCCACTCCCAGACCGAGCGTCGCGCGCAGGAGCGCGTCCCGCCCGGGGGTCAGGCTTCGACGTCTCAACACTTCACCCCTGACCCGTGCACGGTGTGTGAAAGTCCAAGGCTGACCCCGGTCACGTCACCGTGGGCAGGCGCCGCAGCACTCGGTTGACGGCCCACACGGACAGCATCGACAGCGCGAGCAGCGTGACGCTCGTGACGGCCCCCTCGGGCCAGTTGATCTCGACCGTGCTGTTGTAGACCGTCAGCGGGAGCACCTGGACACGACCGCCGCCCAGGAGCTGCGGTGTGACGAACGCGGACAGGGCGAGCGTGAAGCAGATCACGCCGCCGGAGGCCACACCGGGCAGCGTGAGCGGCAGCGTCACGCGCCAGAAGGTCGCCCACGGGCCGGCGCCCAGGTCCCGGGCCGCCTCCTTGAGCGAGGCGTCGAGCTTCCCCAGCACGCTGTAGATGGGGAAGATCGCGAACGGCAGCATGATGTGCGTCAGGCTGATGACCACGCCCTGCATGTTGAAGAGGAGGCGCACCGGCTCGTCGACCAGGCCGAGGCGCAGGAGCGTCGTGTTCACCAGCCCCTGGTTGGCGAGGAGGATCAGCCACCCGTAGGTGCGGACGACCACGCTGATCATGAGGGGACAGAAGAGGACCACGGCGAGGACCGCCCGGGCGCGGGCGCTCGTCACCCGCGTGTGCAGGGCGTAGGCCAAGGGGTAGCCCACCAGCAGGGCGAGCGCGGTGACGATCCCCGCAAGGAGGAGCGACGTGCTCACGATCTTGTAGGAGAAGGGGTCGGTGAGGAACGCCGCGTACGTGTCGAGCGTCCAAACCGGCAGGATGCGGCCGTCCTTGAACCGGTGGAACCCGTTGACCAGGTACACGCCGAGCGGCACGACGTAGAACCCGGCCGTCAGCACGAGGACGGGCGCGAGCAGGCCGGCGGCCAGCCAGCCGCGCACCCTCACGCCGGCACCGTCACCGCCTGGTCCCCGTCCCAGGCCACCGCCACCGGGTCGCCCACCTCGAACAGAGGCGTTCCGTGGACGTAGGGAACCGCCGCGTGGAGGCGGAGCCCGGGAACGGCGACTCGGTACTTCACGAGGGATCCCGAGAAGGCACGGTCCTCCACGCGGCCGGCCAGGCCATCCCCTCGTCCGTCGGGGCGCGTGACTCGGACTCGCTCGGGGCGAACGCAGACGGTGAGGCCAGCGCCCACGAGCTCCCGGCCCTGGCGCCTCGCCCGGACGCGGGCGTCCCCGACTCGCGCGACCAACTGATCGCCGTCGACGGCCTCGACGATCCCCTCCACCAGGTTCGCGTCCCCGATGAAGCCGGCGACGAAGCGCGTGGCGGGCCGCTCGTAGATCTCGAGCGGCGTGCCGACCTGCTCGAGCCGCCCGCCCGACATCACGCCCAGGCGGTCCGACATGGCCAGCGCCTCGCCCTGGTCGTGCGTGACGTAGATGAAGGTCGTGCCCAGGCTCCGCTGGAGCCGCTTCAGCTCCTCCTGCAGCTGGATGCGGAGCTTCAGGTCGAGGGCGGACAAGGGCTCGTCGAGGAGGAGGACGCGCGGCTCGTTGACGAGGGCGCGTGCCAGGGCGACCCGCTGCTGCTGGCCGCCGGACAGCTCACCGATGCGTCGAGCCCCGAGCGCGCCCAGCTCCACGCGTGCGAGCGCGTCGGCGACGCGGCGCGCCACCTCTGGCGCGGCGAGGCGCCGCATCCGGAGCCCGAAGGCCACGTTGTCGAACACCGTGTAGTGGGGGAACAGGGCCAGCCGCTGGAAGACCATGTTGGTCTCGCGGCGATTGGGCGGGAGCCGGCCCATAGATCGGCCCCCGATCAGAATGTCGCCCTCGTCGACGGCCTCGAAGCCGCCGATCGCCCGGAGGGTCGTGGTCTTGCCGCAACCGGAGGGGCCGAGGAGCGAGAAGAACTCCCCGGCCCGCACCGTGAACGACACCGCCTCGACGGCGACGACCGTCCCGAAGCGCTTGGTGATCGTCCGGACGTCGACGTCCGCCCCGTGCGCCCCCTGCCCCCCAAGCGCCATGTCGGCGCGGGCGCGCCCTACATCCGGGACTTGACCTCCTTCTCCCACCGGGAGCGCCACTCGCTGGCCTTCTGGCCCATCACGGCCCAGTCGAGCCAGATGGCGCTCTCGATCACCTTCGGGTTGAACGCCGGATCCATGTGCTGGGCCAGCGTCGCGGTCGGGAACGCGGGGATCTTGTTCGTGAGCTGGGCGTCTCGCGAGTTGTTCTCCGGCGTCATCAGCTCGCTGATGATCTCCTCGGCGACCTTGATCTGCTCCGGTGTGCTGCCCTTGACGATCTGGAGGTAGAGCGGGAAGGCGATCGCGCCCTCCTTGGGGTTCACGAAGCCGAGCGGCGCGCCCTCGTCCGCCCAGAACTTCCAGATGCCTGCGAACCACGGCGCGATCTGTGCCTCGCCGGTCACGAGGATGTTCTTGAGGGCGTCGTTCGTGGTCGGCAGCGCCCGGATGTTCCGAGCGTGCTCGGTCCACAGGCGGAAGCCGGGGTCGACGCTCTGCTCGCTGCCGCCGTTGAGCCGGGCCGCCAGCACGAGCGGAACGAAGTTGTTGTCGAAGAACGTCACCTTGCCCTGCCACTTCGGGTCCCAAAGCGCGGTCCACGAGGTGGGCGGGTCCTTGACGAGGTTCTTGTTGTACATGAGCCCGACGTGGCTGACCGAGAAGCCGAGCCCTCGGTTCCCTGGCCGGCGGAGGCCGGGGGGAAGCTTCGCCACCGCCGGAATGCGGGCGGGATCCATCGGGACCCACATGTCGTCGGTGTCACCCCGGTTCGAGAGATCCACGTTGAAGTACCCGAAGTTGACCAGCGGCGCATTGGGGTTCGCCTGCTTCGCCGCCAGCATCTTCGGGTAGGTCGCCGCGTTCGTCGACTCCCAGAACTCGATCTCGACGTCCGGGTGCGTCTTGAGGTAGCGCGCGACCACCTCGCGGGGGACGACGCCCTGGTTGGCGCCGGCCCAGATGAACATGGTCAGCTTCACCTTCGCCGCCGCCGGGGCCGGTCGCGAGGCGACAAGGCCCGCCGCGAGGGTGGCAGCGAGGGCGAGCGCGAGAACGAGCCACAGACGGGTCGAGGGACGTCCCACTCTCATCGAGGTCCTCCCGCCGGATCGGACCGGCACGTGACGCACGGACTGGCGGACGGGAACGCCGGCATCGTATCGCCGGCGCCCGGATGGGTCAAAGGGCCGGGCCGCGGGCCGGCGCCTGGATCGCATCGAAGCGCGGCGGGGAGCATCTCGTCATTCAATCGCCCGATCCACTTGCACGAGGAGCGACGGCGGGATCGTGAGGCGGAGGGCCTTTGCCGTCTTGACGTTGATGACCAACTCGAACTTGGTGGGCTGCTCGATGGGCAGGTCGGCGGGCTTGGCGCCTTTCAGGATCCGGTCCACGAAGTACGCAGCGCGCCGGTAATTGTCGCGAGCGCTCGCAGAGTACGACATCAGCCCTCCTGCTTCGACATGTTCAACGTTCGAAAACATCGATGGGAGTTGGATCTTGAGCAGTAGATGAGCGAGCCGTGCACGAGCGAGGAAGAACATCCCGTCGCCGAAGACTAACACCGCTCCGATGCGTTTGCGGCTGAGGGCCTCGAGGGCGCCTTCAAACCGATCCGGCGCGCTTGCTTCTGCGATCTCGAGCTCGAGACCGAGCGCGGGCGCTTCACGCCGGGCTCGGCTCAGCATGTGCGCATGCAACGGATTGTCGGGGTTCGAGAGGACGCCAATACGCGCGGTCCCCGGAACGGCACGTTTCAGGAGCTCCAACTCCTTGCCGATCAGTTCCGGGAGAAGACGTGACAGACCCGTCACATTACCGCCCGGTCGGGCGAGGGTGACGACGAACCCACTCGCGACAGGATCAGCGGCATTGGCCATGACGATTGGGATCGTCGTGGTGGCGCGCTTGGCTGCCAGGATGACGGGCGTTATTGAGGCGACAAGGAGGTCAACCCTGAGGCGAACCAATTCGGCGGCCAGGACGTCGAGCTGTCGTGGGTCCGTGGACAGCACATCGGTCCAGCGATATTCGACCATGATGTTCTGCCCCTCGGTGTACCCGAGATCTCGGAGTCCTTCCTGAAAGGCCTCGACGAGCTGGCCTCCCGGGCCCAGATAGCCGATCCGCGCTACTCTGCCGGCCGGCTGTGCCTTCGCGACTGGGTATCCACCCAGAGGAGCGGCCAGCGTGACGGCGAGAAACGCTCGACGAGTGATCATCCCGTCGCCTGAAACGCGGCGAACCCGCGACGGCCGCTGTAATGACGGTCTGATGGCCGCCCCCCCATCACGCGCCGACCCTTAGCCATGCGCGGCGAACACTCACCAGCCGGGAGACGAGCAACGCGAGCCTCCGGTCCGTTGAACCGCTTCAGTTCTCGGGCGGCTGCCTCCCAGGGCCGTGCTGCGAACTCTCACAGGCATCGTTGGGGGAAATCTCACGCAGGCTGACCCCACCTCGGCTCGTCGGCAGCCGTCGGCCTTTCGCTCGGGCTCACGTAGGATAGCCGAGCCGTCCGGACCCCCACAACGGGCGGGCGCGACACGGGTCGGTCGCCCGATCAGCTGGTGGCGCCGGTGGCCGGATGTGGGTCGGACCTGGCGCTGGCGGGCACGACGCGGGTCGCACTCATGGCTCGGCTCGGCGGACGAGCTCGATCGCCGGCGCGAAGCGCTCGACGCCGGTCGCGTCGCGGGGATCGAGCATGCACACGACGTGGCCGACGCCGGCCGCGCGGAACCCGAGGAGCCCGGCAGCGATCTCCTCCGGCGTGCCGCCGAGCGCGCCCATCGGGAGCGGCGGGCGGGGCGCGTGCCCGGGCCGCACGATGACGCCGACCGTGCGGCCGAGCGTCGCCGGCGCGCGGCCGACGTCCGCGCAGGCGGCATCGACGCGCGCGAGTGGCTCGGCCGCCGCCCCTGCATCCGGGTGCCACGCGGTGACGAAGGCGTCGCCCCACCGCGCGGCGAGACGCATCATGCGCGGCTGGTACGCGGCGATCCAGATCGGCGGTCCCGCGGGCCGCGGCCCGCGCGGGAGGAGCTCGCACGCCCGCGCCACGTGGTAGCGCCCGGTAAAGTCGACGCGGCCCTCGCGGAGGAGCGGGACGAGGATCTGCAAGGCCTCCTCGCAGCGGTCCACGCGGTGGTCGTAGGCGTAGCCGAAGGCCGCGTACTCGGGCGGATGAGAGCCGCAGCCCAGGCCGAGGATCAGCCGGCCGCCGCTCACCTCGTCGGCGGTGGCCGCCATCTTCGCCAGCAGCGCCGGGTTGCGGAACCCGGCGCCGAGGACGAAAGTGCCGATCGCGACCCGGCGGGTCGCGGCCGCCAGGGCGCCGACGAGCGTCCACGCCTCCCACGTCCCCCGGGTCTCGCCCTCGGGAACGCCCCAGTACGGGGAGTGGCCGATGACGAGGTGGTCGGGGACGAACAGGGCGTCGAATCCGACCGACTCGGCGAGGGCGGCGATCCGCGAGATCTCCGGCCAGCGCGGCGACCAGCCGTCGCCCAGCCAGCCTTCCATGACGGGCAGGAACAGCCCCAGCTCGAGCATGCGTGCCGCTCCGGTCGAACGGGTTTCTCTCATCCTAGTCGTCACGGCGTAGCGCGGCCAGTGGCCTTGCCTGACCCCCGAGCCGCGGACTAGTATGCGCGTGGGCACGTGCCCGGCATGGACTCGCAGAGACTCGATCGGTTGCGCGCGCGGATTCGCGAGGCGGATCTGGCCGCGGTGGTGCTCGTGCACCCGCCCAACCTGCGTTACCTGGTCGGCTTTCACTCGAACGCGTACTCCCGCCCGCTGACGCTCGTCGTCCCCGCCGACGGCAACCCGACGCTGCTGGTGCCCCGGCTGGAGGAGCTCCAGGCGCGGGAGATGACGCGGCTGGCCGACCTCCGCAGCTACGTCGAGTGGGACGAGGGCTCGGCGGCCGGCGGGCGGCTCGACGCCGAGTGGCGCGCGCTCCTGGTCGACGTGCTCGCGGACCGCGGGCTGGCCGCCGCCCGCCTCGGGATCGAGCGCGCCGTCCTCATGGGTGGCGCGGAGCACGGCCTCCACGCGGCGCTGCCGAGGGTCACCTGGTCGGACGCCAGCGGCTGGGTGGAGAGCCTGCGCCTCTTCAAGAGCCCCGACGAGGTCGAGCACCACCGCCGGGCCGGCCAGCTGGCCGCCGCCGGGCTGGACGCGGGCCTCGCCGTGGCTCGGGCCGGGGGCTCCGAGCTCGAGATCAAGGGCGCGAGCGTGGCAGCCGTGTTCACGGAGGGCGGGCGCCGCTGCCCCGACCTCGCGGTGGCGGGAGCGGGGAACGCTCTGGTGGGGGAGCGGATCGCCGCCGTGCACGCGCCGGCGGGAGCGCGGCGGGCCAAGCCCGGCGACCACGTGTTCGTCGTGCTGTCGGCGTCCGTGGAAGGGGCTCACTGCGAGCTGTCGCGCACGATCGTCGTCGGCGGCGCGCCCACCGAGACGCAGCGCCGCTGGTTCCGCTCCGTCGCGCGCGCCCACGAGGCGGCGCGGCGCCGGGCGGTGCCGGGGACCCCGGCGAGCGATCTCGACCGGGCGGCGCGCGGCGCGCTGCGGGAGGATGGGCTGGCCGAGTACCTGTCGATGCGGACGGGGCACGGGCTCGGCCTCGCGCCCGTGGAGCCGCCCAATCTGGGCGCCGGCGACGAGACGCCGCTCCGGCCGGGGATGGTGATCAGCATCGAGCCCGGCGTCTGCATCCCAGGCGCCGGCGGCGCGCTGTGGGCGGACAACTACGTCGTCACGCCGACGGGCGTGGAGCCGCTGACCGCGTATCCCATCGAGGTGGCGTAGGGCCCGCGGCACGACCCGATCCACGGGCGGCGACGGGTGCGACGCCCGGCGGGGCGAGGCGAGACGCAGATGACGAGGGAGACGACGATGCGGCGAGGAACGCGGTGCGGTCGAGTGGTGGCAACTTTCCTGCTCGTTGGCTTGCTCGCCGGGCTCGCCCTGGCAGCGCCCGCGGCGGCAGCGCCGACGGGGACGGTCACCTTCGCGATCCCCTCGGAGCCCCCGACCGTCGACCCGGCCATCGAGGTGGCCGGGCCCGGGTATCGGGTGCTGCTCCAGCTCTACGAGGGCCTGCTCGAGTACAAGGGGAACACGACCGAGCTCGGGCCGGCGCTGGCGCAATCGTGGAGGGTCGCCCCCGACGGCACGTGGATCGAGCTGAAGCTCCGCCCCAACGCGAAGTTCCACGACGGGTCGACGCTCGACGCCGACACGGTGAAGGCGTCCATCGACCGGACGAAGGCGGTCAACCGCGGCGGCGCCTTCTTCCTGACGACGCTCAAGGAGGTCCAAGTCGTCGACCCGATGACGGTCCGCCTCGTCGCGACCCAGCCCTCGGTCTCGCTCCTCTACGGCCTGCCCAAGGTGTTCATCACGGGGAAGGCGCGCCTCGCCGACCCCGATCGCGGCGCGGCGTTCTTCGCGACCGGCGGCAACGGCACCGGGCCCTACCGCCTGACCCGGTGGGAGAAGGGCCAGCAGATCGTGCTCGACCACTTCCCGGACTACTGGCGCGGATGGGCGGGGAACCACGCCGCCCAGGTCATGCAGCGCGTGGTTCCGGCGGCGGGCACCCAGCAGCTCCTGCTGGAGCGCGGCGATGCGCACCTCGTCGTGCTCGCCTCCATCGGCATCACCCAGGACCCGAAGGAGCTGGCGGCGAAGCCGGGCGTGAAGATGGTGGAGAGCCCGGCGTTCCGGGTCACGGTCATCTCCATGAACACGCAGAAAGGGCCGCTCAAGGACGTCCGGCTCCGCAAGGCGCTCCAGGCCGCCTTCGACTACGAGGGCATGGTGCAGGTGTACAAGGGCTACGCCGAGGTGCCGAACAGCCCCATCCCCAAGGGCTTCACGGCGGCGTACGATGCGAGCCTCCCGCCGTTCAAGCGGGACATGGCGCAGGCGAAGCGGCTCCTCGCCGAGGCCGGCTACCAGGGGAAGCCCCTCACCCTCTCCTTCATCTATACGGAGACGGAGCCGCAGGCGCGCCTGGCCGGCCTTCTCATGCAGCAGTCGGTCCAGGAGCTCGGGATCACGGTGAACCTCGAGGGGAAGCCCTTCGCCACACTGGCCGCGCAGATCGCGAACCTCGAGACCGCGCCGGACATCCAGGCGACGCTGACGATGACGCCGCGGTCGGCCGATCCCGGCGAGCTCCTGCGGACGCTCTACCTGGGCGCCAATGCCGGGAAGTCCTTCAACTACTCGTGGTACGCGAGCGCCGACGTGGACCGCCTCCTCGGCGAGGCGGACCGGACCTTCGACGACGGCAAGCGCATGGCGCTGTACCGCGAGGTCGCGCGGAAGCTCATCGACGACGCGCCCTCGATCTGGGCGGCGTATCCGAAGCTCGTCGAGGTGATGCGCAACGACGTCCAGGGTTACATCTACAGTCCGCTGAACTACAGCGGGATCTTTCCCTTCTATCCGATCTGGCTCCGGCGCTAGGGACGGCCTCCCTGTCGTCGTCGCCGGCCGGGCGGCGGGCGGGCGATGTCGCTGACGGCGTTCCTGGTCCGGCGCCTCTCCGGCGTGGCCCTGGTGATCGTCGGGATCACCCTGGTCACGTTCGTCACGCTGCACATCTTCCCGGCCGATCCGGCCCGGCTTCTCGCCGGACCGGGCGCCGACGAGGGCCAGATCCACGCCATCCGGCAGGACCTCGGCCTGGACCGGCCGCTGCCCGTCCAGTACGCCCGTTACCTCCGCGATCTCCTCCACGGGAACCTCGGCCGCTCGATCCAGACCGGGCAGCCCGTCGCCGACGACCTCGCGAAGCGGCTGCCGGCGACGCTCGAGCTGGCGGTCGTCACGATGCTCGTGTACATCGGGCTCTCCGTCCCGCTCGGGATCCTCGCCGCGGTGACCCGCGGGCGGTGGCCGGACCTCCTGATTCGCCTCGTCGCCGTCGGCGGCCTGGCCGTCCCGCCGTTCTGGCTGGGCTTCCTCCTCCAGCTCATCCTCTACCGCGAGCTGGGCTGGCTCCAGCAGGCGGTCGGGCGCATCGCCCCGAGCCTCCCGCCGCCCCCGCTCGTCACCGGCTTCTACCTCCTCGACGCCCCGCTGGCGGGCGACTGGCCGGCCCTCCGGAGCGCGGTCGTCCAGCTGATCATGCCGGTGACGTGCCTGGTGGTTTCGCGCCTGGGCGTCGGCGTCAAGCTCACGCGGACGAGCATGCTGGAGGTGATCGGGTCCGACTACGTGCGGACGGCGCGGGCCAAGGGGCTCGCCGAGCGGGCCGTGCTCGCGCGGCACGCGCTCCGGAACGCGCTGATGCCCGTCGTCACGGCGTTCGGCGTGCAGCTCGGGTACCTGCTCGGCGGCACGCTCGTCGTGGAGGTGGTGTTCGGCTGGCCCGGTATCGGCCAGTACGCCATCGGGTCCATCACCGCGGTCGACTTCCCGGCCATCATGAGCGTCACCGTCGTGATCTCGGTGTTCTTCGTGCTCGCCAACCTCGTCGTCGACGTCCTGTACCTCTACCTCGACCCGCGGCTGCGGAGCGCCTGAGATGGCCGGGCCGGCGCAGCGCGCGCTGTGGGGCTGGGGAGGCGCGACCGCGGTCATCCTGGCCCTCGTCGCCCTCGCCCCGGCCCTCTCGCGCCACGACCCCAACCGGATGAACATCGCGCTCGCCCTCCGACCGCCCTCGGCCGTCCACTGGTTCGGCACCGACGAGGCCGGACGGGACATCCTGAGCCGGGTGCTCCACGGGGGCCGCGAGTCGATCACCGCCGCCCTGGTGGTCATCCTGGCGGCCCTCCTCATCGGGATCGTGGTCGGCGCGCTGTCGGGCTGGTGGCGGGGCGCGGTCGACGAGGTGCTGATGCGCGCGACCGATCTGTTCTTCGCCTTCCCGCCCCTGGTCCTGGCGATGGCCATCACGGCCGCGCTCGGGCCGAGCCTTACGAACGCCGTGATCGCGGCCATCGTCGTGTGGTGGCCCACGTACGCGCGGCTGGTCCGGGCGGAGGTGCTGCGCGTGCGGGAGAACCTCTACGTCGAGGCCGGACGCGCCCTGGGGCTCTCCGACGGCCGCCTGGTGCTCCGCCACGTGTTGCCCCAGACGTGGGGCGTGCTCAACGCCCGCGCGACGGTGGACGTCGGCTACACGATCCTGTTCATCGCCACGCTGGGCTTCGTCGGTCTCGGCTCCAAGCCCCCGACGGCCGAGTGGGGCGCCATGATCGCCGGCGCGCGCACGTACTTTCTCGACTCCTGGTGGACGATGACGTTCCCGGGCCTGGCCCTGTTCGTGACCGTGATCTGCCTGAGCCTCCTGGGCGACGCCATCAACGACACCGTCGGCCTCCGGGGCCGGAGGCTCTGACGGACGGAGGAAAGAAGACCATGGCGCGCGTGCGCGACGTCGACCCGTGGCCCCACATCACCCGCGTGGCCGAGGCCCTCATGCAGGCGGGGCAGCCGCAGGCGCTGTTCCTGGCCCTGGACCGGGCGATGGGCGCCACCCTCGGGCATCGGCTGTTCACCGTCCTGCGCTACCACCCGGAGGCCCAGGAGACCGAGCGGCTCTACACGAGCCAGGGGGCCGCGTACCCCGTGGGTGGGCGGAAGGCGGTGCGGCCCACCCCGGCCACCGCGTGCCTCTTCGGGGAGCGGCGGCCCTACATCGGGCGGACGGCGGCGGACATCCGCGCGTCGTTCGGCGACGCCGAGCTGATCCTCTCGCTCGGGTGCGAGTCGGTCCTGAACCTGCCCGTGGTCTTCGACGGCCGCATTCTCGGGACGGTGAACCTACTGCACGCGGCCGGCTGGTACGACGCGGGCGACGTGCCGCTCGGGCTGACCTTCGCCGCGCTGGCGGTCCCGGGCTACCTGGCAGCGGCGAGGGCAAGCTCAGTCCCGACGACACCGCGGTAACCTGCCGGAGCCTCGCACCTGGCTCGCGGCACCCTACAGCCGCTGCCGGTAGACGGCGCCGCCCTTCATCACGAGGTGAAGGCGCTCCGGATCCTGGAAGAGGCGAAGGTCGTCGAGCGGGTTGCCGGCGACCGCGATGAGGTCGGCCTCCTTGCCGGGCTCCACGGTGCCGATCCGGTCGTCGAGGCGGAGCAGCTCGGCGTTGACGCGGGTCGCCGAGAGGAGCACCTCCATCGGCGTCATGACCTGGCCCTTGAGCTCGAGCTCGAGCGGGCGATGGACCGCCATGTCTCCGAGGAGATCGGAGCCCGAGCCGATCCTGCAGCCCGCCCGGTACGCGTGGGTGAGGCCCTCCACGCTCCGGTCCCGGGCCTGCTGGATCTTCCGCAGCTGGAGCGCGCCAATGCCGTAGCGGGCCCCCTCGCGCGCGATCGCCTCGTAGGTGGCCATCGTCGGGACGAGGTAGGCGCCGGCGTCCCGGATGGCGCGCGCGGCGTCGGCGTCAATGAGGTTCCCGTGCTCGATGGAGCGCACGCCCGCCTCCAGCGCGCGCCGCACCGCCGCGGCCGAGTAGGCGTGCGCCAGGACGTACGTCCCGGCGGCGTGCGCCTCCTCCACCGCGGCGCGCAGCTCCTCCACGCTGTACTGGGTGGCATCGAGCGCGTCGCCCGGGGACATCGCCCCGCCCGAGGCCATGACCTTGATCTGGTCGACGCCATGGCGGAGCTGCTCGCGGACGGCCCGCCGGACCTCGTCCGCCCCGTCCGCGATGACGGCGAGCATGCCGATGTCGCCGTCGAGTGGGGCGATCCACTCCGCCGGCCGGCGCTTGTCGCCGTGACCGCCCGTCTGCGACAGGACGCGCCCGGAGACGAGCAGCCGGGGGCCGGGGTAGAGCCCCGAGGCCACCGCCTCGCGCAGCCCGTAGTCGGCGCCGCCCGCGTCACGGACGGTGGTGAAGCCCTGGGCGAGGCACTGCTCGATGCGCCGGAGCGCCTTGGCCACGATCAGGCTCGGCGGGTGGACCCGGTGCTGCTCGGCGGTGTTGCCGTCGACGGCCGCGACGTGCACGTGGGCGTCGATCAGCCCCGGCAGGAGGGTGCGACCCCGGAGGTCGAGCGTCGTCACGCTGCCCGCGAGCGGCCCGACGCCGCCGGGCGCGACGACGTCCTTGATGAGGTGGCCCTCGACCACCACCGCCGCGCCCTCCACGGGCTCGCGCCCGGTGCCGTCGATCAGCAGCGCGTGGGTCAAGAGCACGATGCCCGCCACGAGAAGGCCTCCTGTCCGGACGCGGCGCGGGGGCGACGCGACGCGGGGATTCTAGCAATCGCCGCGCGGGCGCGCGAGACGGCCCCGGACCGACCGCCCGTGTAGAATTGGGCGGCGCCGAGACAAGGAGAAGGGCGATGTCGGACTGGACGCTCACACGGATCCCGCTCACCGTGCTCGCCAGCGGCGCCGAGGTCGCGCTCGTGGTCCACGAGCTGGTCGGGCGGCGCGGGGCCGGGCCCACGCTCGGCCTGTCGGCCGCGATCCACGGAGACGAGGCGGTGGGCGTCGAGATCCTCTATCACCTCCGGCAGCGCCTCGATCCGGGCGTCCTGCGCGGCCGAGTCCTCCTACTGCCGTGCGCGAACCCGCTCGCCTATCAGGCGAACACGCGGAACACGCCGCTCGACATGACGAACCTCAACCGGGTCTTCCCCGGCGACCCGGCTGGCTGGTTCACCGAGCACCTCGCCGACACGATCACCCGGCGCTTCCTGCTGGAGCTCGACGCCTACGTGGACCTCCACGCGGGCGGCGCCTACCCGACGGTGGACTACGTGTACGTGTTCACCGACGAGCGGCTGTCGCGGAGCTTCGGCTCGCGCTTCCTCTATCGCCCCACCCAACCCTTCGCGGGCACCGCGGCGGGGGTCGTGGCCGAGCGCGGCCGGCCCGCCATGGTGGTCGAGCTGGGCGGCGGCGACGTGGATCAGGGCGAGTACGTCGCGCGCGGTGTCCAGGGCCTCCTCAACGTGATCCAGGCGCTCGAGATGCTGCCGGGTACGCCGCCGCCTCCGCCCGCGCAGCTGGTCCTGACGGAGCTCGCGACGATTCGGCCGCGCGCCGGCGGGCTGCTCCTGCCGGCCGTGACGGAGCTCGGACGCGAGCTGGGCCCGGAGACCGTGCTCGGGCGGGTGGTCCATCCCCAGACCTTCGCGGAGCTCGAGGTCATCCGCACGCCCTACCGCCGGAACGTGACCATCCTGGTCCACCGCACGGCCGACGTGGTCGAGCCCGGCAGCTACGGGTACATGATCGGGAACCTGGAGAGCGCCGGAGAGTAGCCACGGCGAGCCGCCGTGGCTGCTCGCGGCTCCGCGCTGTGCCGGCCCGCACCCTGCGCGAGGCGGGCGCCCCGGCCGAGGCTTCCGAGAGCCACTGAGGTACACTGGCGATCGTTCCGGTGGCGCACCGTCCCGGGTGCGCCGCCTCAGGGCGACAGCGCCGGACCGAGGGAGATGGCCATGCAGACGGTGGAGCGGATGCGGAGACGGCTCGGTCGAGCACTCGTCGTGGTGGGAGCGAGCGCGGCGCTCGTGGCGGCGGCCGCGGTCGTCGGCATCCAGGCCGACGCCCAAGGGCCGAAGCGTGGCGGCCGCGCCCTCGTCGTGTCGCCCCAGGAGCCGCGGACCCTCCTCCCGCACCTGGACCTCCTCACGCTCTCGCGCGAGGTCCAGCGCCTCGTCTTCGACGGTCTGCTGACGCTCGACGACAAGGGCGCCTACGTGCCCCGGCTGGCCGTGGAGGTCCCCACCGTGGACAACGGCGGCGTCAGCCCGGACGCGCGCGTCTACACCTTCAAGCTCCGGCGCGGCGTCACCTGGCAGGACGGCCAGCCGTTCACCGCGGCCGACGTCGAGTTCACCTGGAAGCTGATCACGGACGCGAAGATCCCGGTGCCGAGCCGGCTCGTCTGGGCGGACATCCAGCGCGTCGAGACGCCGGACCCGCATACCGTGCGCTTCCACTTCGCGAAGCCGATGCTCGCCTTCCTCGGCACGGTGGCTTCGGACCGTGGGTACATCGTCCCGCGCCACCTCCTCGAGGGGAAGGACGTCCCGGCGTCCGAGCTGAACCGGAAGCCGGTCGGCACGGGGCCCTTCGTCGTGAAGGAGTGGGCAGCGGGCAGCCACGTGCTGCTCGGCCGCAACGCCGGGTACTGGGATGCCGGCAAGCCCTACCTCGACGAGGTCCTGGTCCGGATCGTCCCGGGCACCGCCGGCCAGCGGGCGGCCCGCGAGCGGCAGGAGGTGGACCTCGAACTCCACGTCCCGACCGCCGACGCGGCGGCGGTCCGGGCGCTGCCCGACTACCGGCTCGTCAGCGCTCCGACCTATGCCTGGTGGCACTTCTGGCTGAACAACGAGGACCCGATCCTGCGCGACCGCCTCGTGCGCCAGGCGCTGGCCCACGGGCTCGACCGCGCGGGAATCACCGGGACGATCATGGGCGGGCTCGTTCAACCGCTCCACGCGGCGCTCCCACCGGCGCACTGGGCCCACAACCCCCGGGTCCGCGCGTACGCCTACGACCCGGCCCGCGCCGCGGCGCTCCTCGACGAGGCCGGATGGAAGCCGGGAGCGGGCAGCGTCCGCCAGAAGGACGGCCAGCCGCTCGTCGTCGAGGTCCTGAACATCTCGGGCGAGGCCGAGCGCCTCCAGGTCGTCCAGGTGGTCCAGGCCGGCTGGCGTCAGCTCGGCATCGACGCCCGGATCAAGAACATCGACGCGCCGGCCTTCCCACCCACCATGAACAAGGGCGAGTACCAGGCCGCGTACGGCTGGTTCGGCGAGGAGCCGGAGCCGATCTTCAACCTCTGGCTCGGGACGAACTGGCAGCGCTACCGCAACGAGTCGGCGCTCGAGCTCCTGCGCCAGGTGGTCGTGACGCCGGCCCGCGCGAAGCGCGTCGAGCTGATCCGAGCGTTCCAGGCCCAGGCCGCCGAGGACGTCCCCACCCTGCCGCTGGCGCCGCGCGTCCTCCTGAACGCGGCTCACAAGCGCCTGCACGGGTACGCGCCGAGTCCCGCGGGCAGTCTGTGGAACGCCGCCGAGTGGACGCGGGACTGAGGGTTCTCGCCCGTCCGACCGACGCGTGAGGTGAGCGGCTGCGCTACGTCGGGAGGCGCGCCCTCGAGGCGGCCGCTCGCCTCTTCCTGATCTCGTTCCTCCTCTTCCTCGTCCTCCAGATCCCGCCCGGCGGGCCCGCCGACGTCTTCGGGGCCGATCCCTCGGTGTCGCCCGACGCGGTCGCCCGCATTCGAGCCCTGTGGGGGCTCGACGAGCCGCTGCTCGTCCAGTACGGCGTCTGGCTCCGACGCGCCCTCACCGGAAACTGGGGCCAGTCCTTCAGCGAGCGCCGCCCGGTGCTCGAGGTGGTGTGGGAGCGCCTGCCCGCGACCCTTCTGCTGACGGGCGCGGCGCTCGCCCTCTCGCTGGTGGCCGGGCTCGGTCTCGGCGCGGCGGGCGCGGTCATCCGGCATCGCGGCTGGCAGTCACTCGTCCAGGCGCTCGCCGTCGTCGGGATGAGCGTGCCCACCTTCTGGAGCGGGATGCTGGTCCTCCTTTTCTTCTCCGCGCGCCTCGGCTGGCTGCCCTCGGGCGGCATGGCGACGATCGGCGGCGCCTTCTCGGTGGCGGACCGCGCGTGGCACCTCGCCGGGCCCGCCCTGGTCCTCGGCTCGGTGTATCTCGCCCAGTGGACGCGCTACGTCCAGTCGGGGCTCGCGGAGGTCCTCCGCGAGGACTACGTCCGGACGGGACGGGCGAAGGGGCTCGGCGGCGTCGCGCTGCTCCTCCGCCACGCCCTGCCCAATGCGGCGATCCCGCTCGTCACGGTGATCGGCCTCGAGGCGCCGCGCCTCCTCGCCGGGGCCATGGTCACCGAGGTGGTCTTCGCGTGGCCCGGGCTGGGTCGCCTCCTCACCCAGAGTCTCCTCGGACGCGACTACCCCGTCGCGATGGGAACCCTGATGCTGCTGGCCGTCGCGGTGGTCATGACGAACCTCCTCACCGACCTGGCGTACCGCTTCCTCGATCCGCGGGTCCGGCTCATCGCGGAGCCCTCGTGACGCGCGTGAGGCGGCTCGGGCGTCACGGCGTGGTCGTCGCGACGGCCGCCTGTCTCGGCCTGATGGCCGCGGCCGCCCTCGCGGCGCCGTGGCTCGCTTCCCGCCCTCCCGATGCCGTCGACCTTCGCGCCGTCCTCCGTCCACCGGGCGCGGCGGGCTGGCTCGGGACCGACGACATCGGCCGCGACGTCCTGAGCCGATTGCTCCACGCAGGTCGCGCAACGCTCGCGCTCGGGGTCGGGGTCGCCGTCGTGTCGATCGGCCTGGGCGGCGTTCTTGGCGCCCTCGCCGGCTACCGGCGGGGATGGGTCGACACCGTGGTCTCGGCGGCCGTCGACGCCCTCCTGTCGCTGCCGCCGCTCGCCCTCGCGATGGTCGTCGCCGCGTTCCTCCAGCTCACGCCCCTGCGCCTGGTCCTCGTCCTCGCGGTGTTGTCCTGGACGACCGTCGCGCGGCTCGTCCGCGGGCAAGTGTTGAGTCTCGCCGAGCGGCCGTACGTCGAGGCCGCGCGTGCGCTCGGCGCCTCGCACGGCCGGGTGCTCGCCCGCCACCTCGCGCCGAACCTCCTCGCCCCGATCTTCGTCGCCGGGACGCTCATCGTAGCCAACGCCATCCTGGTCGAGTCGGCGCTGTCGTTCCTGGGCTTCGGGCTGCCGCCGCCAACCGCGACGTGGGGCGGCATGCTCCACGCGGCCCAGGTCCACTTCGCCGAGGCGCCATGGCTCGGGATCTTCCCGGGACTCGCGATCCTGACGGCGGTGGCCAGCATCAACTTCCTGGGCGACGGACTCCAGGAGGCGCTGGATCCCCGACTCCGTCGCGAAGCGCGGTAGACTGGGCGCTGGGGTCAGACTTTGCCTTCGGGACAAAGTCGCGCCGGACCCTCCCGGAAATGCTCGCACGGCGAAGTCCGACCCGGGGAGGAGGCTGACGATGAGCGAGCGCGATGCGGTGCGGGGTCATGCGGTCGTCGTCCAGCCGGGCGCCGGGCCGTCCTACTGGCAGCCCGAGCCCGCCAACGGGCACGCGGATCCCGCGCTCCACCCGGCGGTCACGCGCTTCGAGGGGCTGTCGATGGGATACCAGACGATCGCCCCCGGCGGGCGGATCCGCGAGCACTCCCACGGCGACCAGGTGGAGCTCCAGATCTGCTTCCGCGGCCGGGGCCGCGTGCTGGTGAACGGCGCGAGCCACGCGCTGGTGCCGGGAACGGCGTGCTTCCTCGGTTACGACGTCCGGCACGAGATCCTGAACGAGGGCGACGAGGAGCTGGTCATGCTCTGGATCGTGTCGCCTCCCGGCCTCGAGCACTTCTTCCGGGCGATCGGCCGGCCCCGCCGGCCGGGCGAGGCGGCGCCCGAGCCCTTCGCACGGCCGGCCGACGTCGTCGCGATCGAGCGCTCGCTCGGCCTCAACGACACGTGATCGAGGCACGGCCACACGCCCGGCCGCCAGTCCCTCCGCGTCCGGGCCGGCACGAGCGTCGACCTCGTCCTGGCCGCCGACGCCTGCTACACGCGCGAGAACATGGATCGCGACATCCTCCCCACCGTCCTTTGGGACGCGCCGGAGATGGCCCGGTCCTCGCGCGCCTGCGAGATCTCCGCGACCGCCAGGGCGTCACCATCGTCTTCGGCCACGACCCGGCGCAATGGGAGAAGCTGCCGCGGGCGCCCGAGCCCTTCGCCGCCGGCTGACGTGATCCCGGCGAGGACGCGCAGACGGTGAACGTCGTCACCTGGTCCGTGGCCCTAGTCCCGCTGGGGTTGGCGGCGAGCCGGTGGGCGGCGACGCGCCTCGCGCCGGAGGTGCCCCCGCGCGCCGCGTGGCTCGTGGGGGTGCCGGCGTTCCTGCCGGCCTGGCTCGTCGCCTTCGTCTCGCTGCTCGGAGACGCCGGCTCGGCGGCGGGCGCCCCGCGGACCGCCTTCCTCGGCGCCTCGGCGGCCGCGATCCTGGGCGTCGTCGCGAGCGACTGGCTCCACGCCCGCGAGGAGCGGAGGGGCGCGGGGTCGCGACGGCTCGTCTGCTGGCTGCTCGGCGCCGCGTCGCTGGGTCCGGCGTGGCTCGTGGCGCTCGCCCTGGCCGCGCGGCTCGGGCGGTGAGCTGATCCGGCACGCGTGTATACTGATTGCGTCAACCCCGCACACCGAGCTGGCAAGGGAGAGAGAATGGCACGCAAGAGCGCGAAGACCCCCGTTCCCGCCCCCGAGCAGACCGCGGAGGTGTCCACAGGCGATCGTGACGCCCTGATCGGCGCGTTCCAGGCGGGCCTGATCACCGCGTGGAAGCGGGACGCCGAGCGCGGCTATCGCCTGACGTTCGCGGGGTCCCGGGACGAGTACGTGGAGGTCGGGAAGCTGACGAGCTACCTCGGCAAGCTCAAGCCGAGCGCCTGAGCCAGGGGCGGCCGGGGCCACCCGGCCATCTCTCGAGCGCCGGCGCAGGGCTTCGGTCCTGCGCCGGTTCCGTTTCTTGGGATCGCGCCATTCCGGAAGTCCGACGATGTTCGTGCATCCCGGCAGGTTCCGGGTTATCATGACCGACGTCTGGTTCTGACCCGCCGGTTCACCTGGAGCCCGAGTCCTTCTCAGACCGCGCAACCCCGCCCCTGCTTCCGCACGGTGGGACGCGACACGAACACCGCGGAAGACTGGCCGGGCCCAGGCTTGCCCGAGAGGATCCACGCTCCATGTCCTTCAACTCGTTCGACCTCCACCCCGATCTCCTGCGCGGTGTCACCGCGCTGGGCTTCGAAACTCCCACCCCGATCCAGCGGGACGCGATCCCGCCCATCCTCGCCGGCCGGGACGTGCTGGCGTGCGCCATGACGGGAAGCGGCAAGACCGCGGCGTTTCTCTTGCCGGTCCTGCAGCGCCTCCTCGGCCGGCCGCGCGGCGTCACGCGCGCCCTCGTGCTGGCCCCGACCCGCGAGCTGGCGGCCCAGATCGACGAGCACCGCCGGGAGCTCGGGCGCTATACGCGGCTCACCGGCGCGGCCGTCTTCGGCGGCGTCGGCTACGCGCCGCAGGAACAGGCGCTCCGCCGCGGCGTCGACGTCCTCGTCGCCACGCCCGGCCGCCTGCTCGATCACCTCGAGGAGCCGTACACGCGCCTCGGCGGCCTGGAGGTGCTGGTCCTCGACGAGGCGGACCGGATGCTCGACATGGGCTTTCTGCCGGACATCCGCCGCGTCCTCCGGCGCTTGCCGGCCGCCCGCCAAACGCTCTTCTTCTCGGCGACGATGCCGCCGCCGATCGTGGCGCTCGCGCGCGAGATCCTGCGGGAGCCGACGACCATCGCCGTGGAGCGTCCGGCGGCGCCGGCCGTCGGCATCACCCACAGCGTCTACCCGGTCGCCTCCGAGCTGAAGTCGCGGCTGCTCCTCGCGCTCCTCTCCCGGCCCGCCACCCGCAGCGTGCTCGCCTTCACGCGGACCAAGCATCGCGCGAACCGGCTCGCCGAGTTCCTGGCCCGGCACGGGATCCGCGCGGAGCGCATTCACGGGAACCGGAGCCAGACCCAGCGGACGCAAGCGCTGGCCGGCTTCAAGGACGGTCGCTACCAGGTGCTGGTGGCCACGGACATCGCCGCCCGAGGCATCGACATCGAGGCCCTCAGCCACGTCGTGAACTTCGACGTCCCCGCGCTGCCCGACGAGTACATCCACCGCGTCGGCCGGACCGCGCGGATGCACGCGCGCGGCGACGCGCTCACCCTGGTCGCCCCGGGCGAGGAGGCCGACCTCCGCGCCATCGAGCGGGCCATCGGCACCCGGCTCCCCCGCCTGACGCTCCCGGACTTCGACTACGGCCAGGGAACGGGCGAGCGCCTGGAGATCCCGCTGGCCGAGCGCCTCGCCGCCATGCGAGCCCAGCGCGCCACCGCGCGCCGGAACGCGGTGGACCGACGCCGACCCGCGGCCGGAGTCACCCGGTAGACGTCACCCCGGGCGCGCGACTCCCGGGGGGCAGCAGTCGCGAGCGCACTCGTCGGGCCTCGGGCCGCTCGCCCCGAGCGCCCGGCGCTCGCTCCCCGCCACGCGCTCGTCGAGCAGCTCCCGGATCATCCGGACGAACGCCGGGTGCGTCCCCGCGGTCCCCGCCCTCACGAATCCCAGGCCGAGCGCGGCCGCGCGCGCCCCCGCCTCGACGTCGAGGTCGTAGACGACCTCCATGTGGTCGGACACGAACCCGACCGGGGCGACGACGACGTCCGTCGCGCCTTCGCCCCGGAGCGTCACCAGGTGGTCCAGCAGGTCGGGCTCGAGCCACGGATCCCCCGGCGGCCCGCTGCGGCTCTGGTAGACGAGCGCCCACGGGAGGCGCGGAGCCCGGGCCGCCACCAGCGCGCACGTCTCGCGGAGCTGGGCGACGTAGTCCGAGCCCGCGGCCATCGCGGTTGGGATGCTGTGTGCGGTGAAGGCGATCCGCGCGGCCGCGCGGCGGCCGGGCGGCAAGGACTCGATCGCGGCGCTCAGCCGGTCCGCGTTCGCCTCCACGAACCCCGGATGGTCGTGGAAGCCGCGCAGCTTGTCGACGACCGGCGCCGCGGGCCCGACCTCGGCCCGCGCCCGTGCGATGTCGTCGAGGTACCGGCGGCAGCCCGAGTGGGAGCTGTATGCCGAGGTGACGAACGCGAGCGCCCGGCGGACGCCGTCGGCAGCCATCGCGCGGAGCGTGTCGGCGAGAAAGGGATGCCAGTTCCGGTTGCCCCAGTAGAGCGGCAGGCGCGGGCCGTGCTCCGCGAGCTCTTCGCCGAGCGCCCCCAGGAGCGCGCGGTTCTGCGCGTTGATGGGGCTCACGCCCCCGAAGCGCTCGTAGTGGCGGGCCACCTCGCGCCTCCGGGCCGGTGGGACCGGGCGGCCTTGCAGCACCCGGTCGAGGAAGGGCATGACGTCGGCCATCCCCTCCGGCCCACCGAACGACACGAGGAGGAAGGCGTCGTACGGCACGTCAGCAGCCGAAGCGTAACACGCTCCCCGAGGACGCGGGTACACTAGGCGGGCCGTCGCCGGCTCGTGTCGCGGGGCGGCTCGCCCCCACCCGTGCCCGGGCCGATCGCGTGGACCAGCCCGGTGTGAGACAGACAGGAGACCCGGTCCGATGACCGCCCCTGCCCGCCCCCTGGTCGTGGTCGCCGGCAAGATCAATCCCGCCGGCGTGGCGCAGCTCGAGTCCGAGGCGCGCGTCACCATCACTCCGGACCTCGAGCCGCGGACCGTGATCGAGATGGCCCGGGAGGCGGAGGGCATCCTGTTCCGCGCGGGCCCTCGGTGCGACGACGCGATCCTGGGCGCGTGCCCGCGCCTCCGGGTCGTCGGCCGGCACGGCGTCGGCCTCGACACCGTCGACCTGGAGGCCGCCACCCGGCACGGCGTCGCCGTGGTTCACGCTCCCGGCTCGAACTCGCAGGCGGTGGCCGAGCACGCCCTCATGCTCATGCTCACCTGCGTCAAGCGCACGCTGGAGATCGACCGGATGACGCGAAAGGGTGACTGGCGGGCCCGTCACGAGATCGTCAACACCGAGCTGGCGGGCAAGACCCTCGGGATCGTCGGCGTGGGCAACATCGGACGGCGCGTGGCCCGCTTCGCCGGGGCCATCGGGATGCGGGTTCTCGGCTACGACAAGTACGTCCCCGCCGAGGAGGTGCGCCGGCGGGGGGCGGAGCCGGTCGGTAGCCTCGAGGAGCTCCTGCCCCAGGTCGACGTGCTCACCTGCCACACGCCGCTCACCCCCGAGACGCGCCACATGATCGACGAGCGGGCGCTCGCCCTGCTCCACCCCGGCGCGATCTTCATCAACACCTCGCGCGGGCCCGTCCACAGCGAGCGCGCCCTCTTCGAGGCGCTGACCCGGAAGCGTCTGGCGGCCGCCGGGCTGGACGTGTTCGAGCGGGAGCCGAGCCCCGTCGACAACCCGCTCTTCAACCTGGACAACGTCGTCTGCTCGGGCCACGTGGCGGGCGTCACCGTGGAAGCCAACCGCCAGGCCTCGCTCCAGGTGACGGCGGAGATCCTGCGCGTGCTGCGGGGCGAGCGGCCGGAGGTGCTGGCGAACCCGGACGTCTGGCCCCGTCCCGCCCAGCGGCGGGAGGAGCGCCTGCGCTAAGCGGCGGAGGGCCGCGCCGGGACGTCCACCCCCGACGGCGCGCCGGCGCACTTCGGACACAGGAGCGCCCACGGCTTGAGACACGTCCGCCCGAGGTGGGGCCACTCCTGGTCGCACTCGGCGCAGTAGTGCGGATGGGGCAGGGCGTCGGCCGCGGCGGCGTGCGCTCGCTTCCGCGCCGCGCGGCTGCGGAGGAGCACCCCGGTGAGCCCGGCAACGGCGACCACGCCGATCCCGACCACGAAGAGGATCATCTGACCGGCGGTAGCGTCGCACGGCGCCGGCCGGCGCGCCAAAGAAATCCGATCTCCGCGCGGGCGGACGACGCCCGCGAGGCCTCAGCCGCGGCCGGCCCGGTGGTGGTCAGCGAGCACCTCGGCGACGCAGGCGGTGACCCGGACGCCGGTCGGCACGTGCAGGAACTCGTTCGGGCCATGGGCGTTCGAGCCGGGGCCGAGCACGCCCGTGATCACGAACTGGGCCCGGGGAAACCGCTCCCCGAGCATGCTCATGAACGGAATCGATCCCCCGACCCCGGCCGACATCGGCGGCCGCCCGAAGTGAGCCTGTGACGCGCGATCCAGCGACGCCTCGAGCCAGGCGGCGAGCGGCGGCGCTTCCCACCCCGGGCTGGGCGTGGACGGCGTGAACCGCACCCGCGCGCCGTACGGGGGATCCGTCTCGAAAAGCTCCTTCACCAGGCGGGCGGCGCGGGGGGCGTCCAGGGTCGGCGGGATCCGTAAGGAGACCTTCACGGCGGTCCGCGGCCGGAGGACGTTCCCGGCGTCCGCGATCGGCGGAAGCCCTTCGGCGCCCGTGACCGCGAGCGCCGGCCGCCAGGTGTGGCCGAGCACCAGCTCCACCGGATCCGCATGGACGGTCCGCATGCCGGGAAGGAGCGGGAGCCGGGCGCCCAGATCGCTGCCGATCGCGCCCGCGACGTCCCGCGCCTGCTGCACGCGGCCGGGCGGAATCTCCACGTGGAGGTCGCGCGGCCGGATCTCCCCACTCCCCTCGTCCTCGAGGCGTGAGAGGAGCTGGCGGACGATGCGAAAGCTCGAGGCCACGATCCCGGTGGCTCCCGAGTGGATCCCCTCCGAGAGGACGTCGACCGACAGCTCGCCGCTCACCAGCCCGCGGAGGGAGGTCGCCGTCCAGAGCTGGTCGTAGTTGCCGCAGGACGCGTCGAGGCAGATCACGAGGCCGGGCGTCCCGAGCCGCGGAGCCAAGGCGTCCATGTAGGCCGGGAGATCGGCGCTGCCGCTTTCCTCGCAGGTCTCGACCAGGACGATGCAGCGGGCGTGCGGCACCCCCTGAGCCTGGAGCGCTTCGATCGCCGTGAGCGCGGCGAACGCCGCGTAGCCGTCGTCCGCGGCGCCGCGACCGTAGAGGCGGTCTCCCCGGCGGACCGGCGTCCACGGCCCGAGCCCCTCGCTCCAACCGGTCATCTCGGGCTGCTTGTCGAGGTGCCCGTAGAGGAGGACGGGCTCGTCGGCGTCCCCGGGGATCTCCATCAGCACGACCGGCGTCCGGCCCGGCAACCTGACGACCTCGACC
>JBIOVM010000196.1:0-61433 GCA_044867785.1 Candidatus Rokuibacteriota bacterium
GGCAGCGGCTCGGACCGGCCGTCGTCTAGCTGGCCGGCGTGAGGTCGGTCGCGTGGAGAACGGCGCCGGCGAGATCGCGGTGGCTCACCCGCATGACGCCGGTCTTGCCGTCGATCCGGACGTGGCCGAAGTAGAGGCCGCCGTCGGTGGGCGGGATGTTCACCTGGCCGGCCGGCGGGTGCTTCGTGAAGACGACCCGCGGCCCGAAGGTGTCGTCGAGCGCGTTCGGGCCGAAGCCTCCCGCGTGGATCGGCCCCGACACGAACTCGTAGAACGGCTCGAAGTCGCCGAACTGCGCGCGGGCGGGCTCGTAGAGATGGGTCGCGCAGTAGTGGACATCCGCCGTGATCCACACGACGTTCCGCACGTCGTTCTGCTTGATGAAGCGAAGGAGATCGGCGATCTCGAGCTCGCGCCCCCGGGCGGGGCCGTTGCCCTGGGCGACCGCCTCCGAGCCCCATTTCTTCCCGAAGTCGTGGTAGATGACCAGCCCGATCGGCATGTCGGCCGCGATGATCTTCCACGTCGCCCGCGACGCGAGGAGCTCTCGCTTCAGCCAGGCGCTTTGCTCACGACCGAGGATGCGGGCGGCGTCGGTGAGCGTGGTCTCCCGGTTTTCGCCGTTCGGCCCCCGATAGCTCCGCATGTCGATCATGAAGAGGTCCAGGTGCGGGCCACGGCCGATGCGGCGGTAGACGCGGTCGGCCTCCACCGGGTGGCCGGCGAGCGGCGTGAACTCGAACATGGCCCGCTTCGCCCGGGCCGCCAGGAGCCCGGCGCTCTTGACCGCGTAGCGGGGATCCTCGAGCACGCGCTCGTGGAACCAGTTGTCGGTGACCTCGTGATCGTCCCACTGCACGTACTGCGGCACCTGGGCGTTGAAGCGCCGGACGAGCTCGTCACCCAGGTTGTAGCGGTAGTTACCGCGGAACTCCTCCAGCGTCTCGGCCACCTTCGACTTCTCCTCGGTCACGAGATTCTTCCACGTGCCGCCGCCGGGGAGGTCGACCTCGGGCTTGAGGGGATTGTCGGCGTAGATCAGGTCGCCGCTGTGCACGAAGAAGTCGGGATCGAGGCGGCGCATCACCTCGTAGAGACGCATGCCGCCCCACTCGGGATTGATCCCCCAGCCCTGGCCGGCCGTGTCGCCCGACCACACGAAGCTGACATCGCGCCCGTCGCCGGGCGCCGTCCGCAAGCGTCCCTCGACCGGCGCGCTGGTCGTCCGGACGTCGCCCAGGTCCAGGAACGTCACCCGGTAGAAGACGTCCTGGCCGGCCGGGAGCCCGGTGAGGACGACTCGGGCGGTGTACCCGCTCTCCGGCAAGGCGGCCGGCCCGACGACCCGCCGGGGATTCCGGAAGCGCTCCGTCGCGGCGTACTCGACGAGCATTCGCGCCGGTCGGTCCGTCACGCTC
Organism: Candidatus Rokuibacteriota bacterium; assembly: GCA_044867785.1. GTDB lineage: Bacteria > Methylomirabilota > Methylomirabilia > Rokubacteriales > DASRDR01 > DASRDR01. The sequence continues at coordinate 1,419 of JBIOVM010000196.1, forward strand.
CACACGACGGCGCGGTTGGCGGTGACTTCACCGGTCTGAACGCCGAAAGGCACCGCGGGTCGGGACGACGCCTGCGCCGCCGCCGGGCGGGTCCAGGCCGCGCCGCCCAGCACGGCGCCGCCGGCGGCGAGGGCGCCTCCCAGGAACCGTCGACGGCTCGGCGGACGTGTCTGGCTCATGGCTGGCTCATTCGGACGCCTTCCGGGCGCGCGAGCCTGTCGGCCATGTTACCTCCGAAGGACGGCTCACTCCCTTGCGCGAGCGCCGAGCTGAGCTATCATCGAGTTGGTAGTCCGGGGTGGTTCGGTCCGCGCGGCCGAGCCTGAGAACATACCCGTCGAACCTGACCCGGGTAATGCCGGCGTAGGGAGCGCACATGATCCCGATCGTCCTCACCATCGCAGGCTCCGATTCCTCGGCGGGCGCGGGCATCCAGGCCGACCTGAAGGCCATCTCCGCGAACGGCGGGTACGGCGCGTCCGTGATCACCGCCGTCACGGCGCAGAACACCCGGGGCGTCACCGCCGCCGCCGAGCTGGATCTCGACCTGATCCGGGCGCAGGCCGACGCGGTGCTCGGCGACCTTCGGGTCGGGGCCGTCAAGTCGGGAATGCTCGCCTCGGCCGCCGTGATCGAGACGGTGGCCAAAGTGCTCCGCGATCACCGGCCACCGCACTACGTGCTCGACCCCGTCATGGTCTCGAAGACGGGGTTCCCCCTCCTGCGCCCCGAAGCCGTCGGCGCGCTTCGCGAGTCGCTGCTCCCGCTGGCCACCTTGCTGACGCCCAACGTTCACGAGGCCCGCGCGCTCACGGGGCTGCCGGTCCGCACGCCCGACGAGGCCGAGGCCGCGGGCCGGCGACTGCTGGCCGCCGGCGCCGGCGCCGTGCTGGTCAAGGGCGGGCACCTCGAGGAGCGACCGGCGACCGACGTCCTGGTGACGGCGACCGGGGTACGGGTCTTTCCGGGCGAGCACTTGGATGCGCGCCACACGCACGGCACCGGCTGCACGTACTCGGCGGCGATCGCCACCCAGCTCGCTCACGGCTGGCCGCTCGAAGAGGCGATCGTCCGAGCCAAGGCGTACGTGACCGAGGCGATCCGCGCGGGGTTGCCGGTGGGCCAGGGCACCGGACCGACCGACCACTTCTTCTTCCTTCGCGGTCCCGGACGGTGCGAGCCGTGGGTCGCGCACCTGGCGGCCGGAGCGCCCCGGTGAAGCCTCCGCTGGGGCGGCTCCACGTGATCACCGACGCGACGCTCCAGGACCGCTATTCCCACGTCGAGCTGGCGGGCCTGGCGGCCGCCGGCGGGGCCGACGCGGTGCAGTTCCGCGAGAAGCGCCCGTGGACGACCCGGGCCCTCGTGGAGACGGCGACGCTCATGCGGCGTGCCCTGGCCCGGACCGCCGTCTGCCTCGTCGCGGACGACCGCGTCGACGTCGCGCTGGCGGCGGGCGTTCGGGCGGTGCACCTGGGCCGGGACGACCTGGACGTGGCGACGGCCCGCCGCGCGCTGGGACCGGACGCGCTGATCGGCGGAACGGCCAACAACGTCCCCGAGGCGCTGCGGGTCGCCGCCACCGACGTCGACTATCTCGGCGTCGGCCCCGTGTTCGGCACGCGCTCCAAGACGAACCCGGCGCCGGCGCTCGGCGTCGATGGCCTCCGGGCGATCACCCAAGCGGTCTCGAAGCCCGTCATCGCGATCGGCAGCATCACGTCCGACCGGGTCGAGGCCCTGCTCGAGGCCGGCGCCCACGGCGTGGCCGTGATCTCGGCCATCGTCTGCCAGCCCGATCCGGCGGCGGCGACCCGCGAGTTCCGTGACGCCATCGACGCCTGGCTCCGGGTGCGTGCGGCATGAGCGGCGTTCCGGTCCGGAGCGAGATCGTCGTCGTCGGGGGCGGCGTGGTCGGGCTCTCGGTGGCGTACGAGCTGGCGTGTCGCGGGCGTCAGGTGGTCGTCCTGGATCGCGACGAGCTCGCCGGCGTCGCGACGCGCGCGGCGGCCGGCATGCTCGCGCCGACCTCCGAGGCGGACCTCGCCGACGATGCCCTCGTCGAGCTCGAGGTCGACAGCCTCCGCCGCTACCCGGGGTTCGTCGCCGGGATCGAGGCCCTGTCGGGCCGGTCGTGCGGCCACCGCGCGGACGGGACGCTCTGGGTCGCGCTCAACCGGGACCAGGAAGGGGACCTCGAGCGCCTGGCTGCCATGCAGCGGGCGAAGGGGCTCGCCGCTTCGTGGCTGTCCTCCCACGACACGCTCGTCCGCGAGCCGCACGTCTCCGGCCGCGTCGTCGCCGGGCTGCTGATCGACGGGGACCACCAGGTCGATCCACGCGCTCTCGCGGCTTCGCTGCGGACGGCGATCGCCGCGCTCGACGGACGGATCGTGACGAAGTGCCGAGTGACACGGATCGAGGACGAGGCGGGGCGGGTCCGCGGCGTGGTGGGGGAGGCCCACGGCGGGCCGTTTCGCGTGGCCTGCGACGTCGCCGTCCTGGCGGCCGGAGTGTGGAGCGGCGACGTGGAGGCGCCCTTGCCGCCGCTCGGACTTCGTCCGGTGAAGGGCCAGCTCGTGCGGCTCGCCGGCCCCGAGCTGCTCCGGCACGTCGTGCGCTCGCCCGACGTGTATCTCGTCCCGCGGCGGGGCGGGGAGCTCCTGCTGGGTGCGACAATGGAGGAGCAAGGGCTCGACGCGCTCCCGACGGCCGGAGCGGTCCTCGACCTCCTGCGGGAGGCCTGGCGGATCCTCCCGGGCATCTACGATCTCGCGGTGACGGAGCTGTCGGTGGGCTTCCGGCCCGCCGTTCGCGACCACCGTCCGGTCGTCGGCGCGGCCGCGACGCGCGGTCTGTTCGTCGCGACCGGGCACTTTCGCAACGGCGTGCTGCTCGCGCCGGCGACCGCGCACTATCTGGCCGAGTGGATCGTCGAGGGGGTCCCGCCCCTCGCCCTCGCGCCGTTCGGGGTCGAGCGGCTGGAGCGGGCCGCCACCGCGGTGCCCGGCGGGACCGGGCGGTGAGTGGGCGGGTCGTGCCGGAGACGACGGTCGAGCTCTGGGTGAACGGCGAGCGCCGCCGGATGGCGGCCGGCGACGTGCGGAGCCTCCTGGCGGCCTTGGGCCTCGACCCCGGAGGCCGCGGGATCGCGGTCGCGCGGAACGGCGAGGTCGTTCCCCGGAGCGCTTGGGAGACGACGACCCTGGCGCCTGAGGATCGGATCGACATCGTGGGAGCCGTGCAAGGAGGATGACGGACGTGCCGGAAGACCGCTGGGAGATCGCCGGGCTGTCCCTCGGCTCGCGCCTGCTGCTGGGGACGGCGCGCTATCCGAGCCGGCAGGTGCTTCTGGATGCCCTGGACGCGTCCGGGACCGAGCTCGTGACCGTGGCCGTCCGGCGGGTGGGGTTGGGCGCAGGGGAGAACCTCTACGACGCGCTCCGCGAGCGCGGTCTCCACCTCCTCCCCAACACCGCCGGCTGCTTCACGGCGCGCGACGCGGTGCTGACGGCAGAGCTCGGCCGGGAGGCGCTCGGAAGCGATCTGGTGAAGCTCGAGGTGATCGCCGACGAGGACACGCTGCTCCCGGACGTCGAGGGACTCCTGGCGGCGGCCCGGGAGCTCGTCGGCAAGGGGTTCCGCGTCCTGCCCTACACGAACGACGACCCGGTGACGGCGAAGCGGCTCGAGGATCTCGGCTGCGCGGCGGTGATGCCGCTCGGTGCGCCGATCGGGTCCGGCCTCGGCATCCGGAATCCCCACAACATCGAGCTGATCCGGAGCCGAGCGCGCGTGCCGGTCGTCGTCGACGCCGGAGTGGGGACGGCCTCGGATGTCGCCATCGCCTTCGAGCTGGGCGCCGACGCCGTCCTGCTCAACACCGCCGTGGCGCGCGCGCACGATCCCGTCCGCATGGCCCGCGCGATGCGGCACGCGGCCGTCGCGGGCCGCGAGGCGTGGCTGGCCGGGAGAATGCCGCGCAAGTTTCACGCCGAGGCGTCGAGCCCGTGGGCGGGCCGGATTCAGGCGGGGCGGGACCCCGACCGCTGACGCGCGCGGACGGGGATGCGGGCCCGGGAACGCTCCCGCGGCTCATGCTGGTCACGGACCGCTCGGCGACGCGCGGGCGGGACCTGGTCGACGTGGTCGAGGCGGCGGTCGCGGCCGGCGTCGGGATCGTCCAGGTGCGCGAGCGCGATCTCTCCGAGGCCGAGATGGAGGCGCTGCTCGGGCGTCTCCTCGACCGCCTGCGCCGGACGGGCGCCCGGCTCGTCGTCAACGGGCACCCGGCGCTCGCTCGTGCGCTCGGCATCGGGCTCCACCTGCCGGCGGCCGCCCCGCCCGCGACCCCGCGCCCGGCGCTCGTTGGCCGGAGCGTTCACGACGAGGACGAGGCGCGCCGGGCGCGGGACGAGGGCGCGTCCTACGTGGTCGCCGGTCCGATCTTCCCGACCGGATCGAAGCCCGGCCACCCGGGCGCCGGTCTCCCGCTGATCGCCACGCTCGGCCGCGTCCTGGGCCACACCCCCATCTTCGCGATCGGCGGACTGACACCGGATCGGGTGTACGCCGTGCTCGAGGCCGGCGCGTCCGGGATCGCTGTCCGGAGCGCGATCCTCGAGGCCGTCGACCCCGCCCGGATCGCTCGCGAGTTCGCGGACGCGCTGAATCCATCGCGCCGCACGAGGCCCAGCGGATAGCGAGAGCCCCGGGGTCAGGTCCTCGCCGGGGCCGGAGGAGATAGCGGAATGCCACTCGAGAACGCACTGGCCAGCGTTGCCGTGACCAGCATCCAGGCGGCGACCGCCTGGTACGCGCAGCTGTTCGGGCGTCCCGCGGATTCCACGCCGATGCCCGAGGTGGCCGAATGGCGATTCCCCCGCGGCGGCTGGCTGCAGGTGTACCAGCTTCCGGAGCGTGCGGGCGGAGGCTCGTTCACGCTCGCGGTGAGGGACCTCGACGAGGTGACGGCGCGCGTCGGAAGGCTGGGCATCGACACCAGCCGGCGGACGGCGAACGACCAGGTGAGGACGCTCATGATCGTCGACCCCGACGGCAATCACATCGCCCTTGCCGAGGCGCTCGACCGGACGATGGCCCGGTAGAGCCTACCGGGTGCGGAGGCGGACCATTCTCGCAGCCCCGACCGAGACTGCGTCCCGTCGGCCGCCAGCCCACTTGTGACATGAGCGCCACGGGCAGGCCAGGGCGCCTCGCCGTTCAAGGGGACCGGACAGACCGGCGAGCGGAGACGGAGCGCGTTCTCAGGAGAGGGCCTTGACGAGCGCGACCGAGCCGAGGCCGGCGAGCGCCACGACCGCGCTCACCCACGGATCGAAGCGCGCGACATAGGCGTCGCCTGATCCAGCCTGGCTGGCGCGCCAGAGGCGGAAGCGCAGGAAGCCCTCGACCGGCCCGAGGAAGGCCAGCACGACGAGGGTGTAGAGGAGCAGCTCGCGCAGAGCGCTCGGCAGCGCGTCCATGGCGCCACCCTAGCGGACGAATGTTGCGATTCGATGACGGCCGACCGGCGGCCCGAACCGGATCCCGGCACCGGCTGGCTCAGCGCCGCTGGGCGCCGACCAGCTCGTAGAGCCGCTCCTGGGAGCGCAGTCCGGCGCCGCTCTCCGGGCGCGAGCGCACCGACGTCCCGTCCGGCTGGAGAAGGCGGGCCTTCGCGGTGTCGGCGAGCTGCACCTCCAGCATCTGGCGGATCTCCCCCTGGAGCCGAGGATCCAGGACGGGGAACGCGACCTCGACGCGGTGGTCGAGGTTCCGCGGCATCCAATCGGCGGACGCGAGGTAGTACTCGGTGGCCCCCCCGTTCTCGAAGCAGTAGATCCGCGCGTGCTCGAGGAAGCGGTCGACGATCGACACGACTCGGATGCGCTCCGACATTCCCGGGACGCCGGGGCGGAGGCAGCACGTCCCGCGGACGATGAGGTCGATCTGCACGCCGGCCTGGCTCGCGTCGTACAGCTCCTGGATGATCGGCCAGTCGACGAGGCTGTTGACCTTCGCCACGAGACGGGCCGGACGGCCGGCGCGCGCGTGGGCGGACTCACGCCGGATCCTCTCGACCACCTCCTGCCGGAGCCCGGTGGGGGCCACCAGCAGGTGATTGAAGCGCACCGGCCGCGTGTAGCCCGTCAGAAGGTTGAACAGCTCGGTCAGATCCTCGCCGAACTCCGGACGGCACGTGAACAGCCCGGTGTCCGCGTAGATGGCCCCCGTCCGGGCGTTGTAGTTGCCGGTCGACAGATGGCAGTAGCGCCGGATGCCGTGCGGCTCCTGGCGCACGACGAGGCACGCCTTGCAATGCGTCTTGTATCCCGGGAGCCCGTAGACGACGTGGGCGCCGACCTCCTCGAGCGCTCGCGCCCAGCGGATGTTCGCTTCCTCGTCGAAGCGCGCCCTCAGCTCGACGAGCACCGCCACTTCCTTGCCCGCCTGAGCGGCGAGGGTCAGCGCCTTGGCGATCGGCGACGTCGGGCTTACCCGGTAGAGCGTCATGTTGATGGCCAGGACACGGGGATCGGTCGCCGCGTCCTGCACGAACCGCGTCACCACGTCGAAGGGCTGATAGGGGTGGTGGACGAGGATGTCGCCCGCTCGGATCGCGCTCCACACGTCCGGAGCGGCCTCGAACGCTCGCACCGGGTGCGGGACGAGCGGCCGGTCCTTCAAGTGCGGCAGGTCGACGGCGGCGTAGATCTGGCCGAGGTCCGTGAACGCGGTGAACCCCTCGCCCACGTAGAGGTCGCCGGGATCCAGCTCGAGCTCGGTCACCAGCCGACTCAGGATCTCCGGCGGCAGATCCGAGTCGTACTGGAGCCGCACGGCATCGCCCATCCGGCGCTCCCGAAGGCTCTCCTCGATGGCCTTGAGGAGGTCCTCCGCCGTGCGCCCGCCCGTCAGCGGGACGTCGGCATCCCGCGTCACGCGGATCGCGTGGGCCGAGAGGATCTCGTACCCGTGGTAGAGCCGCGGGAGATGCAGGCGGATCACGTCCTCCAGCAGCATGAAGTGGTGCTCGCCGGGTGCCGCCGGCAGCCGGATGAACCGGGGGATGACCTGGGCCGGGATGTGGATGACGGCGAGCGAGGCGCTCGGGAGGGGCGAGGGCGCCGTCGGGCGCAGGGACACGATGAGGCAGAGCGCCCGGTTGACGAGGTGCGGGAAGGGGTGACCCGGGTCGATGGCGAGCGGAGTCACGACGGGCAGCAGCGTGCGCCGGAAGTAGTCGTCCAGCACCGCCGCCTGCTCCGGCGTGACCTCCTTCGGACGGATGATCTTGATGCCTTCGGAGACCAGGCGCGGCTGGATGTCCGCCAGGAAGCAACGGTGCTGCTCCTGCACCAGCTTGTCCACACGGTCGGAGATGGCCGCCAGCGTCTGAGCCGGCGACAGCCCGTCAGCGGCGGCGGTCTGGTCGCCCGCCCAGATCCGCTGCTTGAGATCCGCGACCCGGACCATGAAGAACTCGTCGAGGTTCGAACTGAAGATCGAGAGGAACTTGACCCGCTCCAGCAGGGGAACGGTCGGGTCCTGCGCTTCCTCCAGCACGCGCCGGTTGAACTCCAGCCAGGACAGCTCGCGATTGATCATGCGCTCGGACATGTCCTCAGCCCTCTTGGCCCAGGGTCTCGCGGAGCAGCAGCGCGTCGCGCACGCCCTGCTTGCAGATCGTCAACCCATGATATCCCCCGAAGGTCATGAGCTCCTCGATGACGATCGCGCCGGCCACGATGATGTCGGCCCGCTCGGCCCGGAGGCCCGGCACCTTGCGTCGCTTCCGGAGCGGCAGCGACTCCAGCCGGACCCGGATGCGCGTGACGTCCGGCTGCTCGAGGCGGAGGCCGTGGCGCGACTGGTACTCCTCGCCGCGAGCGGCCAGGTGAATCCGTCCCAGGGCGCGCACGGTGCCGCCCAGGGCGACGATTTCCTCGCCCCGCTCGGCCGCCGGCAGGGCCCGGGCGAGGCGGGTCCGGATCTCGGTGCGCAGATCTCGGAGCTCGCGCGGCGACGGTGGGTCGGCCCGCAGGAACCGCTGCGTCATGCGGACGGCGCCGATCGGCACGTTCGCCGTGGAGGCCACCTTGCCGCCGCGCAATCGCGTCAACTGGAGGCTGCCGCCGCCGAGGTCGGCCACCAGGCCCTCCTCCATGCGCAGGCTCGACTGGACGGCGAGCGCGCCCAGGAGCGCCTCCTCGCGCCCGCTGATGATCCGGACTTCGACGCCGTCGCGGCGGCGGAGCGGGCCGAGCAGCCGCTCGCGGTTCGGCGCGTCACGGACCGCGGCGGTCGCGACGGCGATGACGCGGGGAGTCCGGTCCCGCCGTGCGCGCGCCAGGAAGCGATGGACGGCGGCCACCGTTCGCGCGATCGCCCCCGCCGGCAAGGCGCCCCGGCGCCCGCCCCCGAGCCGTGTCTGCACCCGCTCTTCCTCGATCACCTCGAAGCCCAGACCGGGTCCCAGGCGCGCCAGGAGCAGGCGCACCGCGTTGGAACCGAGCTCGACGAGGGCGACGACGTCGCTGGCCACGGGCTCGGATGCTATCCGGCCAGGCCGATCGGGACAACTGCTCCCGGCATCCTCGGCCCGGCCGGCGCCTTCGGCGCCCCGGGCGTTTCTCGGCACGCGCCCCGTCCGAACGTACGGCGGGGACGGACGGCTCTTCCATTACGATTTCGTGACGCGATCATCCACCGCTCCCATCCCCGATACCGAGACGTGGCCATCGCGTCATCGCTCCGAAACACGGGCACGCCATCGTTCCTCCGTGGTCTCCATCCCATCCCGGTTCCGCGGCCGGGTTCGCCGCGACGCCGCGGCCTTCTACCTGTCCGAGCTCGCCAGGGGACTGCTGGCGGGCGAGCTGGCCATCCTCGTGGGGCACGAGACCATCCCGGTCCGGCCTGCCGACTTTCTGGTGCTCGACATCGCCGTCGGTCGCAAGGGGCGAGCGACTCACGTCTCGGTGCGCATCCGCTGGCTTCCCCCAAGCGCGCCCGACCCCCGGGGCCGAAGGGGCCGGCGGGGCGCGGGCGACTCGTCCGGTCTCGCGGAGCGAGTCATCTAGAATTTACCGGGCCGTCATTCGAGCGCAACTCCGGGGCGCCAGACTCTCACCTGGATGCACACATCGGGTGACACGAGTGAGATGACGGCACGGAGCCCCGGGGACGGGCCGGGGCGGCGTCCCCCGACGCGAGTCCTGGTCGCCGAGGACGAGCGAGACGTGGCCGAGCTCATCCGGTACACGCTCGCCCGCGAAGGATTCGAGGTCGTCATCGCGACGAACGGGACGGAGGCGCTGCGTCAGGCGCGCGAGAGCCGCCCGGACCTGATGCTCCTGGACCTGATGCTTCCCCACGTCAACGGGTGGGAGCTGTGCCGGCGCCTCAAGCAGGACCCGGCCACCCGCGCGCTGCCCGTGATCATGCTCACCGCCCGCGCCGAGGAGGCCGACAAGGTGCTCGGCTTCGAGCTGGGCGCGGACGACTACGTCACGAAGCCGTTCTCCACCCGCGAGCTGGTCGCCCGCGTGCGGGCCGTCGTCCGGCGCAGCCGCTCCCCCGAGGCGGAGGAGCGCAAGCATCGGATCAAGGTCGGCGACCTGGTGGTGGACCGCCAGCGGTTCGAGGTCACGGTGGGCGGACGCGCGGTCGCGCTCACGCCGAAGGAGTTCGAGCTGCTCGCGACGCTGGCGGCCGAGCCGGGCCGGGTGTTCGGGCGGGACATGCTGCTCGATCTCGTCTGGGGCCGGGACGGCTTCGTCGAGCCCCGCACCGTCGACGTGCACCTGGCGCGCCTCCGAGCGAAGTTCCTGGCGGCGCGACTCCCGGAGCCGGCGATCGAGACCGTCCGGGGGGTCGGATACCGCTACCGGGAGACCGACCGGCCATTGCCGTAACGCGGACGTTACGTTGCCGCAACCCGGCCGACACGTGAGCCATCGACACTGGGTCACGAGAGAAGGAGGGACGGATGAGAATGCGAACGATCGTCGCAGGCGTGGCCCTGGCGGCGGCCCTCGGCGCCGGGCTCGCGGGCGCCCAGGTCCAGGTGGACCCGGGTCTCGTCGCGTACAAGGCAACCAGCGGCGTCAGCGGCAACGTGTCGAGCGTGGGCTCCGACACCCTCAACAACCTGATGACCCTGTGGGCCGAGCAGTTCAACAAGTTCTACCCGAACGCCAAGATCCAGATCGAGGGTAAGGGCTCGTCGACCGCGCCGCCCGCGCTGATCGCCGGCACCGCCCAGCTCGGCCCGATGTCGCGCGAGATGAAGGGGACCGAAATCGACCAGTTCGAGAGGAAGTACGGTTACAAGCCGACCGCCCTCCGCACGTCGGTGGATGCGCTGGCGGTGTTCGTGAACAAGGACAATCCGATCGCGTGCCTGACGATGGCCCAGGTGGACGCGGTCTTCTCGAAGAGCCGGCGGAGCGGCTTCAAGGAAGACGTCAAGACCTGGGGCCAGCTGGGCCTGACCGGCGAGTGGGCCAGCCGTCCCATCAGCCTCTACGGACGGAACTCGGCGTCCGGCACGTACGGCTTCTTCAAGGAGCACGTCCTGAAGAACGGCGACTACAAGGACGAGGTCAAGGAGCAGCCCGGCTCCGCCGCGGTGGTCCAGGGCGTGACCGTCGACCGCTACGCGGCGGGCTACAGCGGGATCGGTTACACGACCGCCGGCGTCCGCGCGGTGCCTCTGGCCACGAAGGACGGTGACCGGTGCCACGAGGCGACGCCGGACGAGGCGTACTCGGGCAAGTACCCGCTGGCCCGGTTCCTCTTCGTCTACATCAACAAGGCGCCCGGGAAGGCGCTCGAGCCGGTCACCCGCGAGTTCGCGAAGCTCATCATGTCGAAAGAGGGGCAGGAGGTCGTGGTGAAGGACGGCTACTTCCCGCTCCCCGCCGCCATCGCGAAGGAAGAGCTGAGCAAGATCCAGTAGATGGCCATCGTCACCGACGCGGTCACCGGGACCAGCGCGGGTGGGCCGGTCTCTCCGGCCCGCCCGCTGGTCGTCTCTCCGAGACGTACCGGCCGGCGGATCCGTGTCGACCGGTGGGCGTCCCGGCTGGTCGTCGTGGGCGGGATCGTCATCATCGCCGCGATTCTCGCCATCCTGGTCGTCATCGCGGCCGAGGTCTACCCGCTCTTCCGGGCGCCGACGGCGACGCGACTCGCGTCCCACCCCGCGTCGGACTCGGGTTCGACGTGGCGGCTCGCGGGCGGGGAGGGCTTCGGGGTCGACGAGTATCGCACGGTCGTGTACGGCATCGACCGGCGCGGCTCGCTGCGAATGCTGAGCTTGAAGGATGGCCATGCGCTGCCCGAGGTTACCATTCCCAGCCTGAGCAGCGCTCAGGTGTCGGCCGTCGCGTCCAGAGGTCCCTCCCACTACGTCATCGGGACGTCGGACGGCCGCGTGATTCCGCTGGAGGTCAAGTTCGACATCTCCTTTTCCGCGGGTGACCGTACCGTGACGCCCAAACCGGTCTTCGGGGAGCCGTCGGCCGTCGACCCGAAGGGACGGGCAATCCGGACGCTGACGGCGGCCGTTCCCGGGACCGGCCCCGTTTCCGTCGGGCAGGTCGGTCCGGCCGAGCTGGCGGTGCTGGCGACGACCGAGAGGAAGGCGTTGATCGGCCCGAGCACCCGTGAGGAGTCCCGCCGGACCGTCGACCTCGAGATCGAGGGCGAGATCACCCGGCTCGCGCTCGACGGGCGCGGCGAGGACCTGTTCATCGGGACCTCGCGGGGGCAGCTATTCCGCTACGACCTGCGTGACCCGGGGAATCCCGTCAGGGTCGAGGCGGTCGACGTCGCGATGCATCCCGGCGCTCCGGTGACCGCGCTCGGCTTCCTCCTCGGCGACCGAACACTCGTCGTCGGCGACGGGTCGGGTGGGGTCTCGACGTGGCAGGTGGTCCCGCCGCCCGGGGGCGGTGAGCGGCGCCTGACGCGCGTGTACGAGTTTGCGCGACACACGGGTGCGGTCGCCAGCGTCAGCGCGTCGAGGCGCGAGAAGGGGTTCGCCACCGCCGACGCGACGGGTCTGGTGCAGCTGCACTACGGCACCTCGGGGCGGACGCTCCTGTCACTGCATGCGACGGGAGCTCCACTGCGGAGCGTGTCCGTCGCCCCGAAGGCGGACGGCCTCGTCACCCTCGACGACGCCGGGACGGTGGCGACCTGGCGGCTCGACAATCCCCACCCGGAGATCACCTGGCGGACGCTGTTCGGGAAGGTGTGGTACGAGGGGTACTCGAAGCCGGAGTACGTGTGGCAGTCCACCGGCGGGACCGACGACTTCGAGGCGAAGTTCAGCCTGACGCCGTTGATCTACGGCACCCTCAAGGGCACGTTCTACGCGCTGCTGATCGCGGTGCCGCTGGCCCTCCTGGCCGCGGTGTACGTGAGCGAGTTCATGCACCCCGATCTCAAGGCGTACGTGAAGCCGGTGGTCGAGGTCATGGCGGCCCTCCCCAGCGTCGTCCTGGGCTTCCTGGCCGGCCTCTGGCTCGCCCCGATGGTCGAGCGCTTCGTGCCCGGGCTGTTCATGATCCCCCTGGTGCTTCCGGTCGTGATCCTCCTGGCCTTGCTCGCGTGGCGGGCATTGCCGGTGGCGGCGCGGGGGTTCCTCAACCCGGGGACCGAGGTCTTTCTGCTGGTTCCCGTGGTGGTCGTCGGAGTCTGGCTCGCCCTCATCGTGGGAGGGCTGGTAGATGCCGTGCTGCTCGGCGGCGACTACCACGGGTGGCTCCTGTCGGCTCTCGGCCTGACTTACGATCAGCGGAACTCGCTGGTCGTGGGCATCGCGATGGGCTTTGCCGTGATCCCGATCATCTTCACGATCGCCGAGGACTCGCTGGCCAACGTTCCGGGACACCTCCGCGCCGGGTCGCTGGCGCTCGGAGCGAACCGGTGGCAGACGGCGTGTCGGATCGTGCTGCCGACGGCGAGCCCCGGGATCTTCTCGGCGATCATGATCGGCTTCGGGCGCGCCGTGGGCGAGACCATGATCGTCCTGATGGCGACCGGCAACACGCCGGTCATGGATTGGAGCATCTTCAACGGCTTCCGCGCGCTGTCGGCCAACATCGCGGTCGAGCTTCCGGAGGCCCCGGAGCAGGGCACGCTCTTCCGAGTCCTCTTCCTGGCCGCGCTCCTGCTCTTCTGCCTCACGTTCGCGCTGAACACCGTGGCCGAGCTGGTACGGCTGCGTCTCCGGCGGAAGTACCGATACCTATGAGGAAGCTCTGGCGGAGCGGCGAGCCGTTCGTCTGGCTGACGGGCGGGGCCCTGGCGCTCGCGCTCCTGCTCGTGGCCGGGCTGATCGGCCTGATCCTCTACAACGGGCTCGGCTTCTTCTGGCCGAAGGACGTCCTGCGGCTGACCCTTGCCGACGGGAAGACGATGACGGGACAGCTCGCCGACCGCGAGGCCGTGCCCGGGAAGCCCGGCCAGTACCGCATCAAGCTCAAGGTGGCGAATCGCGACCTCTACGGGGCCGACTTCCAGTGGGTCGACGAGAGCGCGATCGCCAAGCGCGAGCTCCCGCCCGAGGCGGTGGTGATCGAGCGGACCGAGTGGGGCGCGCTGATCGGCACGATCAAGGAGGTACGCCGGGGCGATCAAGTCGTGGCGGCCGGAACCCGGGCCGGCTGGGCGCAGATCGAGGAGCGGCTGCCGGATGCGCGGCGGGTGCGGGCGGAGATCCGCGTGATCGAGAAGGGAGACATCGGGCGGATCAACCACGCCCAGGAGCAGGTCCGGCTCGAGCTCCGGCGCCGGGAGCTCCGGGGAACCGCGTCAGGACCCGAGGTCGCGGCGCTCCAGCAGGAGCTGGCCGCGCTGCAGGAGCGCTATCGGGCTCAGGAGGCGCGCCTGGCCGAGCTGCGCACGCGCCAGACGGAGACCGTCGTCGTCACGGCGGACGGCGGCAAGGAGAAGGCGCTTCCGCTGGCCCAGATCGTCGACGCCTACTTCCCGAACGCGATGACGCCGCGAGCCAAGGTGGCGCACTACGCGGCCAAGGCGTGGGAGTTCGTCGCCGCCGACCCCCGCGAGGCGAACACGGAGGGCGGGGTGTTCCCCGCGATCTTCGGGACCGTCATGATGGTCATGATCATGAGCGTGCTGGTGACGCCGCTCGGCGTGCTGGCCGCTTTCTACCTGCGGGAGTACGCGAAGCAGGGGCCCTTCGTGAGCGCGGTGCGCATCGCGGTGAACAACCTGGCCGGGGTGCCGTCGATCGTCTTCGGGGTCTTCGGCGTGGGGTTCTTCATCTACTTCGTCGGCGGCTCCATCGACCGGCTGTTCTACCCAGAGGCCTTGCCCACGCCGACGTTCGGCACCGGCGGCATCCTCTGGGCGTCTCTCACCCTCGCGCTCTTGACCGTCCCGGTCGTGATCGTGGCGACCGAGGAGGGCCTGGCGGCGATCCCGGGCGGCCTGCGCGAGGCCTCGCTGGCGCTCAGTGCCACGAAGCTCGAGACCACGGTGCGCGTGGTGCTGCCCGCCGTCCTGCCGTCGATCCTGACCGGGCTGATCCTGGCCATGGCGCGGGCCGCCGGCGAGGTCGCTCCCCTCATGATCACCGGCGTCGTGAAGCTGGCCCCAGCGCTGCCGGTGGACGGGTTCTGGCCGTTCGTTCACCTCGACCGCAAGTTCATGCACCTCGGGTTCCACATCTACGACGTGGGCTTTCAGTCCCCGAACGTCGACGCCGCGCGTCCGATGGTGTTCGCCACCACGCTGCTGCTGCTCGGGATCGTCATCCTGCTGAACCTGTTCGCCATCGGCATGCGAAACCGTCTGCGGAAGAAGTACGCGACGGCCGCCGTCTAGGAGAGCGTCATGGCCGGTAACGTCCACCTCGCGGGAAGCTTGAACCCGGGCGCCGCCGCGGCATCGATGATGGAGATGCCGATGGTCGAGATCGAAGAGGTCAACCTCTGGTACGGGGCCAAGCAGGCCCTCAAGAACGTGAGCATGTCCATCCCCAAGCACCGGATCACTGCGTACATCGGGCCGTCCGGCTGCGGCAAGAGCACACTGCTCCGATGCCTGAACCGGATGAACGACCTGGTGGACGGCGTCCGCATCACCGGGCAGATCCGCATCGGGGGGCTGGACATCCACGACCCGAAGCTCGACGTGACCGATCTCCGGAAGCGGGTGGGCATGGTGTTCCAGAAGTCGAATCCGTTTCCCAAGTCCATCTTCGAGAACGTGGCCTACGGCCCGCGCATCCTCGGCGTCGGCTCTCGCGGGGAGCTCGAGGCGATCGTGGAGCGGAGCCTCCGGGGGGCGGCGCTGTGGGACGAGGTGTCCGACCGGATGCACGAGAGCGCACTCGGCCTCTCGGGCGGCCAGCAGCAGCGCCTGTGCATCGCCCGGGCGATCGCGGTGGAGCCGGACGTCCTCCTGATGGACGAGCCGTGCTCGGCGCTCGACCCCATCGCCACCGCGAAGATCGAGGAGCTGATGCTGGACCTGAAGTCGAGCTACACCATCGTGATCGTCACGCACAACATGCAGCAGGCGGCCCGGGTGTCGGACTACACGGGCTTCATGCTGCTCGGCGAGCTGGTCGAGTTCGGGGTGACCAAGGAGCTCTTCACGACGCCGCGGAATCCCAAGACCGAGGCGTACATCACCGGCCGGTTCGGCTAGGTCGCGGAGGGGTCGATGGAGCGGCACTTCGAGGTCGAGCTGCAGGCGATCCGCGAGAAGCTCCTCGCCATGGGGAGCCTCGCGGAGGGGATGATCCACAAGAGCGTCCGCGCGCTGGTCGACCGGGACGAGGCGCTCGTCCAGGCCGTGCTGGCGCACGAGGAGGAGATGGACCTCCTCTGCATCGACGTGGACGACCGCTGTTTCACGCGGCTCGCCCTCCAGCAGCCGATGGCGTCCGACCTCCGGTTCCTGGTGGCCAGCATCAAGATCAACAGCGATCTCGAGCGCATCGCCGACCAGGCGGTCAGCATCGCGCTCCGGGCGCAGGCGCTGATCCGGGAGCCGCAGGTGAAGCCCCTGATCGACATCCCCCGGATGGCGACGCTGGCCCAGGAGATGGTCCGCAAGAGCCTCGACGCCTTCGTCCGCCGCGACCCGGACCTGGCCCGCGCCGTCATCGAGGGGGACGACGAGGTGGACAGCCTGCGCGACCAGGTGTTCCGGGAGCTGCTCGTCTACATGATGGCCGACACGGCGACGATCCCCCGGGCGCTGGCCCTCATCCTCATCTCGCGCAACCTGGAGCGGATCGCCGATCATGCGACGAACATCGCCGAGGACGTGATCTACATCGTGCGGGGTGAGGACGTGCGCGAGCGCGGCGACAAGGAGCTCCGGAAGGGGTTGCGCGTGCCGGTGGCGCAGACGCCGCTCCCTCCTTCGAGGTAGGATCGTCCGAGAGGTCCGGGAGGGATACGTGACGGCATAGACGCGACGGACGCGACGCGGGAGCTCGGGGAGCGCCGAGCTGAGAGGGCGGCCAGCACGCCGCCGACCGCCGGAACCTGATCTGGGTAATGCCAGCGTAGGGACTAGCCGGACGACCGAGGGCGCTGGGGATTCCCGGCGCCCTTCGTGTTTAGGCCGTCGGGAGAGGAGGATGTCATGGTCACCAAGGACGCGCGCCCGCCGGGGCTGGCCGCGATCGCCCGCGAGGAGCGTCAGCTGGGCGCCTGGAGCTTCGCCGTGCTGTGGGGAGACCTCGGGATCGGCCTCCTGGTCCTCCTGGCCGGGAGTCTCCTCGTGCCGGCGCTCTCGTTACCCCAGGCGCTGGGCGCGATCCTCGTCGGCAGCGTGATCGGGGTGACGCTCCTGGGGCTGACGGGAATCGTGGGCAGCCAAACGGGCCTGCCGACGATGGTCTGCCTGCGGCCGGCGCTCGGGCGCGGCGGCTCGTACGTCGCGACCGGGGTCAACGTCGTCCAGCTCCTCGGGTGGACGGTGTTCGAACTGGTCATCATGGGTCACGCGGCGAACGCCGTGGCGCGCGGCCTGACCGGCTTCGACGCGGCCTGGCTCTGGGTGCTCGCGTTCGGGACGGCCGTGACCGCGCTCGGGCTCTGGGGTCCTGTCGCCGTCGTCCGCGAGTGGCTGACGAAGTTCGCGCTCGGAGCGGTGGTGCTGACCACGGGATGGTTGACGTGGCGCCTCCTGGCCCGAGGGGACCTCGCGTCGCTCTGGTCCGTTCCGGCCGCTGGCGGCCTCTCGTTCTGGGCGGCGGTGGACATCGTGATCGCGATGCCGATCTCCTGGCTGCCGCTCGTGTGCGACTACGGCCGCTTCGCCCGGCGGCCGCGCGAGGCCTTCTGGGGGACCGCGGCGGGCTATCTCACCGCCAACGTGTGGTTCTACTCACTCGGCGCCCTGATCCTCCTGACGATGCGGACCAGCTACGACCCGAAGGCGTTCGTCGAGGCGGTGGCGCTCCTGGCCGGGCCGGTGATCCTCCTCGTGCTCTTGGCGGACGAGACCGACGAGGCCTGGGCGGATCTCTACTCGTGCGCCGTCTCCGTCCAGAACGCCTTCCCGCGCGTCTCGATCCGGTCGCTGATCGTGGCGCTGGGCGCCGTGTCGGTCCTCGCGGCGCTCGCCTTCGACGTCACGCGATACGAGCACTTCTTGCTGCTGATCGGCGCCGTCTTCGTGCCGCTCTTCGGAGTGCTGGCCGCCGACTACTTCGTCACCGCCCGGGGCCGGTACGATCCGGCCGCCATTCTCGAAGCGAGCGGGAGGGCGGGAGTCGCGCCCGGAGTCCGATGGCAGGGTGTGCTCGCGTGGGCGCTGGGCACCGCCACCTATCTCTGGATCGCGGGTCGGCTGGAGCCGCTCGGCGTGGCCGCCGTGCCCGCAATCGGAGCGTCGCTCCCGAGCCTCGCGGTCGCGGCGGTGGCCTATCTCGCGGTAACCCGCAGGGAAAGAGGCGCGCGGTCCTGACCCGGCGGCGGTGTCCGGCGGCGCCCGACCGCCGGGATTGGCGCGGGGCGGACCGGGCCCGGGCGCGGCATGTACACTGAGCCGTGGCTCGGAGGTCTTCCGGGTCCGAGCCGGGCACCGCCTCGTTCAGTGGGTGTGCGAGGTCGTCCCCGGGCCATGGGAATGCCCGTGGTGGCGCCAGCGGCCGCCTCCCCGAGCCGGGGAGGGGAGCGGGGGACGTCGGTCCGATCCCGGCTTGGAGAACGTCATGGGCATGGTGAAGGAGCGCCGGCTCTCGGCGCCGTCCACGGGACAGTGGGCCGGCTCCGTGGCCTGCGCCATGGGTCGCGACACCTCGAATTCGAGCCCGCAGACGGTGCAGCGAAAATCGTACAGGGCCATGACCTGGGCTCCTCGAGTGGCGTGGTGACGGCTCAATCCTACTCCAACCAGGGCGGTGCCCCGCTCGCCCGGCTCGTCGTGGTGTGTCCGGCCGACATGCCGTACACGATCCTGGACGAGTTGCGGGAAGAGTGCCGCCGGCTCGCGGGATTCGTGGGCGGCGCGGTGGAGCTCTGTCGGCTGGCCGGGTCGGACGGGCGATCGCAGGACGTCGAGGCCGCGCTCCGCGAGCTGCCCGCCCAGCGCCGCGAGATCATCGAGCCCGCCCCGGCCGAGCGCGCCGCGCCCATGGGCTCGGCGTCGTTCGTGTGGCGGCCGGACGGTCGGCCTGATTGGCGGGCGATGTGGACGAGCTTCTGCGAGCTCGCGCTGTTCGGCGGCCCGCCGCACCGGGGCCCGGAGAGCGCGCTCCGAGCGGTGACCGAGGCGGAGCCCGCTCGGGAGGGGATCGATCCGGTCCAGGAGATCCGCCGGGGGATCTGGGAGACGACGGGCCTCTACGCCGAGCCGTCGGGGAGCGGTTGGCTCGCCGTCACGTGCGAGTCGCCTCGCATGGCGGCCTGGCTCTGCGCCACGATCATCCTGGAGAACGTGGATGCGCGTTGCGACGACGAGCGGTTGCTGGTGCCCGCCCACCCGAGCTTCGCCCTCACGGATCAGGTGAAGAGCGTGATCACGGTGGTGGCCAAGACCCATCACTACTGGAGCGCGCACACGGCCGGCGGCCCGGACGGCGCCTGATCGCCGGTCTCGCCGCGCGGCCGGCGCCCTCCCGAGCCGGCGCTCCGGGTCATGGCCCAGCCATGGATGAGCCAATTGGCGGTTGACTGTGGTTGAATCCGTCCCAAAATGGCGGACATGGCGCTCAACCTCCGGCTCGACCGCGAGGGCCCGGTGTCGCTCGCCCGGCAGATCCAGGAGCAGATCGAGCGGCTGATCCGCGAGAAGTGGCTGGGCCCGGGAGTGAAGCTGCCGGCCACGCGCGAGCTGGCCCGCGCCCTCGGCGTCAACCGCACGACGGTGGCCCTGGCCTACGAAGAGCTGGTCGCCGCTGGACGCGCGCGAGCCCACGTCGGGCAGGGGACGTTCGTCGTGGCCCCCCCGGCCGGCGAGCCTCGTCCCACGGAGGCGATCCCGGCTCGCGTCCGTCTCGACTGGTCGCGGCTGTTCTCGCGGAGCGCCCACATCGCGGGGGTCGGAGATCGGCGGGCGTCACCGCCGGCGAGTGCCGCGCGCTCGACGATCTCCTTCGCGGCGGGCATCCCCGACAGCGACATGTTCCCGACCGACGCGTTCCGCCGGGTCCTGAACCAGGTCGTCCGAGACGAGGGGACGGCCCTCCTCCAGTACCCGCCCGGGGGCGACGGCTATCCGCCGCTCCGCGCGTACCTCGCGACGTACCTCCTCCGGTTCGGCGTGGAGGCGCGAGCCGACGACATCCTCGTGGTGAACGGTTCCCAGCAGGGCTTCGATCTGATCGCGCGCACGTTCCTCGATCCCGGCGACGTCGTGGCGATGGAGCAGCCCACGTATCCTCGCGCGATCGAGGTGTTCCGGGCGGCCGGCGCCCAGCTGGTGCCCGTGCCCTGGAACCGGGAGGGGCCCTCGCCCGAGGCGCTCGAGCAGGTGCTGGCACGCCATCGCCCGAAGCTCTTCTATTGCCAGCCGACCGCGCACAATCCCACGGGGCTCACGATGACGCCGGCCGCGGGGCGGCGGGTCCTGGATACGGCGGCGCGCCACCACGTCCCGATCGTCGAGGACGGCTTCGACGGCAGCCTCTACTACGGCGACCGGCGGCCGCTCCCGCTCCGGGCGCTGGACCGGGACGGGCTGGTCGTCTACATCGGGACGTTCTCCAAAGTTCTCTTTCCGGGTCTCCGCCTCGGCTGGCTGGTGGCGCCGCCGCCGGTCGTGGAGCGGCTCAAGGCGGCGAAGCAGCTGGCCGACCTGGGGACCAGCCCGCTCATCCAGGCGGCCGTCCACCGATTCTGCGAGCGGCGTCTCCTGGACCGGCACGTCGGGCGGATCGCGCGGGAGTACGACCGCCGCCGGGCGGCGGTCCTGGAGGCGCTCGGCCGTCACCTGCCGGAGGGCGCCGCCTGGACGGAGCCGCGTGGCGGCTTCTCGCTGCTCTTGACGCTGCCGTCGGGCTGCGACGCCACCGCGCTTTTGCCTCGCGCCCTGCGGCGCGGGGTGAGCTTCACGCCGGGCGCGCGGTTCTTTCTCGACGGGAGCGGGGAGGAGACGGCGCGCTTGTCGTTCTCGTCGGTGTCCGTGCGCCGGATCGACGACGGTATCCGGCGTCTCGCCGAGGCGGTCGGGGAGTGGAGGCGGAGCCGAAGCGGCCGTCCCGTCCCCGAGCCGGTCGAGGCGCTGGTGGTTTGACCAGGATCCAACCAGAGGAGCGATATCCCATGATGGAATCCAGCGAGCTCAGGATCGCCGACCGCAAGCACATCGGTCTGGCCGAGATGCTCAAGGGCGGCGTGATCATGGACGTGACCAATGCGGAGCAGGCGCGCATCGCCGAGCAGGCCGGCGCGGCGTCGGTGATGGCGCTCGAGCGCGTGCCGGCCGACATCCGCCGCGACGGCGGCGTCGCGCGCATGGCCGCCGTCGGCAAGATCCGGGAGATCCAGCGGGTGGTCAGCATCCCGGTCATGGCAAAGGCCCGGATCGGCCACTTCGTCGAGGCCCAGATCCTGGAAGCCCTCGGCGTGGACTTCATCGACGAGTCGGAGGTCCTGACGCCGGCCGACGAGCATTTCCACATCGACAAGCTGCGGTTCCGCGTGCCCTTCGTCTGCGGGGCCCGTGACCTCGGCGAGGCGCTCCGTCGCATCGGTGAGGGCGCCGCGATGATCCGAACCAAGGGCGAGGCCGGCTCGGGCAACATCGTGGAGGCGGTCCGTCACATGCGTGCTCTCACCGCCGGCACCCGGCGCCTCGCCGCCCTGGATCCGGAGGAGCTGATGGCCGAGGCCAAGACGCTCGGCGCGCCATACGACCTGGTGCGGTGGGTCGCCGCGAACCGCCGGCTGCCGGTCCCGAACTTCTCCGCCGGCGGGATCGCCACCCCGGCCGACGCGGCGCTCATGATGCAGCTCGGCGCGGAGGCGGTGTTCGTCGGCTCCGGGGTCTTCAAGTCCAGCGACCCGGAGCGCCGAGCCCGAGCCATCGTGCAGGCGACGACCCACTTCCGGGACGCCGACGTCCTCGCCCGGGTGAGCGAGGAGCTCGGCGACGCGATGGTCGGCCTCGAGACGTCCAAGCTCGCCGCGGGCGATCTCCTGCAGACGCGGGGCTGGTGAACGGTGCGGGTCGGCGTCCTCGCCCTCCAGGGCGGCTTCGCGCTCCATGCGGCAGCGCTTCGTCGCGCCGGCGCCGAGCCGGTGGAGGTGCGGAAACCCTCCGCCCTCGACGAGGTGGCCGGCCTGATCATTCCGGGCGGCGAGAGCACCACGCTCCTCCACCTGATGGACGCCTGGGACTTCGGGCCGGCCATCCGGGAATTCCACGCCGGTGGCCTGCCGATCTTCGGCACCTGCGCGGGCCTGATCGTGCTCGCACGGGAGGTGGAAGGGCCTCGCCAGCCCTCTCTCGGGCTGATCGACGTGACCGTGGAGCGCAACAGCTACGGCCGGCAGCGCGAGTCCTTCGAAGCCACGGGGGAGCCGGAAGCCTCCGGCGGACTGGCGGGCGGAGCGGCCCTCCCCATGGTCTTCATCCGCGCGCCGCGCATCCGGCGGATCGGCCCCGAGGTCGAGGTCCTGGCCCGTCACCGAGGCGATCCGGTGCTCGCGCGCGAGGGCCCGGTCATCGTCGCGACCTTCCACCCCGAGCTCACCGACGATCTCACGGTTCACCGGTACTTCTGCCGACTGGTCGAGGGCCGCGCCGCCCTGGTCTGAGCGCCCGGCGGCCCGCCGCTTCCGATCCTCCCGGGCTACAATTCAACCGCGGAGGACATGGGTGCCCACGGTGCTCCTGGTGGAGGACGAGCGTGATATCGCCGAGCTCGTTCGCTACCACGTGGAGAAGGCCGGCATGCGGTACGTCCACGCGGGGGACGGCGGGAGCGCGCTCCGGCTGGCGCGCGGGGACCGGCCGGACGTCGTCGTCCTCGATCTCATGCTCCCGGGCCTCGACGGGCTGGAGGTCTGTCGCCAGCTGCGTCGGGACCCCGTCACCCGCGACCTGCCCATCATCATGCTGACCGCCCGGGGAGAAGAGGTGGACCGCGTGGTTGGCCTCGAGCTCGGCGCGGACGACTACGTCGTCAAGCCGTTCAGCCCTCGGGAGCTGGTCGCCCGGATCCGCGCGATCCTGCGGCGCGCCGAGCCGGCCGAGCGGCGCGCGGCCGGCCAGACCTCGGGGGCCCTTCACGTGGACGAGGCCCGGCACGCCGTGATGGTGCACGGGCAGCCGATCGATCTCACGGCGAAGGAGTTCGGGCTCCTGACGGCGCTGATGAGGGCCGACGGCCGCGTCCTGAGCCGCGAGCAGCTCCTGGAGACCGTGTGGGGCTATGCCAACGCCGCGGAGATCGAGTCTCGAACCGTGGACGTCCACGTCCGCCGCCTCCGGGCGAAGCTCGGTTCCGAGGCGCAGCGGGTCGTGACGGTGAAGGCGATCGGCTACCGGTTCGACGGGGAGACATGACCGCGCTCCGCGCCGAGCCCCGGCGCCTGGGTCTCGCCGCGCGGCTGACGATCCTGCTGGGCGTGGTGGCGGGACTCGGGGTCCTCGTCATGGGCATCTACGTGAGCCGCGCGCTCGAGGCGCAGTCCGTGGCGCGACTTCGAGGCACGCTCGTCACCCAGGCCGGCCTCCTCCAGGACGTCCTGGCCCCGTCGCCGGAGAGCGCCGCGGGCGTGCCGGGCCTTCAGGCCCGCGCCCAGCGCTACGCGCGCATCCTCGGCGGCCGTGTCACCGTGATCGGAGCGGATGGCACCGTCCTGGCCGAGTCGGATCGCGACTCGGTGGGCGAGATCGAGAACCACGCCGACCGGCCGGAGGTCCGCCAGGCCCTGGCCGGCGACGTCGGCAGCGCCGTGCGCCGTAGCGCGACGGTCGGACGCGACCTGCTGTACGTGGCGGTGCCGCTCGAGCGGCCGGGTCGTTCCCGCGCGGTCCTCCGTCTCGCCGTCCCGACGCAGGACGTCGAGGACGCGCGGGCTCTGGTCCGCGCCACCGTCCTCGCCGGGGCGCTGCTGGCGGTGGGCGTCGCGGTGGTGATCGGGCTCTTCGTGAGCCGGCGGGTGACGCGACCCGTGCGCCAGATGGAAGCCGCCGCGCGGCGCATGGCCGAGGGCGACTTCGCCCGGTCGGTGCCGGTCTCGGGCAACGACGAGATCGCCGCCCTCGGAACGGTGCTCAACCGGACGGCCGTGGCGCTCCGCGAGAAGATCGAGCGGCTGGACGACGAGCAGGGGAAGGTGCGCACGATCCTCGATGGCATGATCGAGGGCGTGGTCGCGCTCGACGACCGCGGCCGGGTCCTTCTCCTGAATCCGGCCGCCCGCGCGATGTTCGGCGTCGAGGACGGAGGCGCGGGACGATCCTTCCTCGAGGTGATCCGCCAGAAGGGCCTGCTGGATCTGGTGGAGGAGGTCCGTGCGTCGGGCGCCCCCGCCCGGCACGAGCTCGAGCTGGGACCGCCCGTGAACCGGGTGGTCGCGGCACGCGGTGCGCCGCTGGGTCTCGGTCCCGCGTCGCCGGGCGTGCTGCTGGTGCTGCACGACGTGACCGAGCTGCGGCGGCTCGAGCGGGTCCGCAGCGAGTTCGTGGCCAACGTCTCCCACGAGCTCAGGACGCCGCTGACGTGCATCAAGGGGTACCTCGAGACGCTCCTCGACGGGGCGTTGGACGATCCGGCGCACGCCCGGCGGTTCCTGGAGATCGCGGGCACCCACGCCGAGCGACTGGACCGGCTCATCGACGACCTCCTCGAGCTGTCCAATATCGAGAGCGGACGCGTGACGCTCGCGCCGATGCGCCTCGAGCTCGGGGACGTCGTGACCGGCGTGGCGGCCATGTTCGAGCGCCAGGTGGGCCAGAAGAACCAGCGCATCGAGCGTTCGGTGCCGCCCGGCCTCGCCGTCAGGGCCGATCGGGATCGCCTCGTCCAGATCCTGGTCAACCTGGTCGACAACGCCGTCAAGTTCACTCCGGAGGGCGGGCGGATCCGGGTTGAGGCCGAGGCGGGGACGGACGGGCGCGTCGAGGTCCGAGTGCGCGACACCGGCATCGGGATTCCGTCGACGGATCTCCCGAGGCTCACCGAGCGGTTCTATCGTGTGGACCGGACCCGGTCCCGGGAGATCGGCGGCACGGGACTCGGATTGGCGATCGTGAAGCACCTGGTTCAAGCGCACGGGGGCGAGCTCCGCATCGAGAGCGAGCTCGGCCACGGGACGACGGTGAGCTTCACGGTGCCGGTCGCCCGAGAGGCGGTTGGCGCGTGAGCGTCGACGCGTGGGGCATCGAGGACGGCTACATCGACACGGGCGGGGCCTGGCGGCCAACCGGGCCGGAGGCGCGGGCCCGGCTTCGGGCGGCGATGGGATCGACCGAGGAGGAGCTGCGGGCCGCCGGGCCGCTCGTCCATCGGCGTGGTCAACCGGTCCCTCTCCTCGAGGCGGGCGTCGAACTGGCCCTGGAGGACGGGGCGGTGCTCCGGGTGGACGACGCGCTGCCTCTGCCTCCGGATCTTCCGATCGGCTACCACGAGCTTCGCCCGCTCGACGGGCGCGCCGCGCGCCGGCTCATCGTGGCGCCCGCGCGCTGTCACCTGCCCGAAGGATTCCGGACCTGGGGATGGGCGGTCCAGCTCTACGCGCTTCGCTCGCGCACGAGCTGGGGAATCGGCGATCTTGCGGACCTGCGGGAGTTCGCGGACTGGTCCCGGACCTCGCTCGGAGCGGGGGCGATCATCCTCAATCCGCTCCATGCCGTGCTGCCCTTCGTGCCGCAGGAGGCGAGCCCGTACTTTCCCTCGAGCCGGCGCTACCGGAACCCCCTTTACCTCCGCGTCGAGGAGGTGCCGGGCGCCGCGGACGCCGGGGCCGAGCTGGACCGGCTGGCGGCCCAGGGGCGCGCGCTCACCGGCGAGCGTCGGATCGACCGCGACGCCGTGTTCCGTCTCAAGATGGCGGCGCTCGAGTCCCTGTGGGCCGCCGGGGAGCGGGTTGCCGACGACGGGTTGACCCGCTACCGCGCCCGGGAAGGCCGCGCGCTCGAGGAGTTCGCGACGTTCTGCGCTCTCGCCGAGCGTCACCGCGCGGGCTGGAAGCAGTGGCCCGAGTCGTACCGGCATCCGGCGTCGCCGGCGGTGGCTCGCTTCGCCGCCGAGCACGCTCGGCGCGTCGCGTTCCATGCCTGGATCCAGTGGCAGCTGGACGAGCAGATGGCCCGAGCGGGGCGCTCGCTCCGGCTCGTGACCGACCTCGCGATCGGCTTCGACGGGGAAGGGGCGGACGCCTGGTCCTGGCAGGACGTCCTCGCCCGGGACGTCACCGTGGGCGCGCCGCCCGACGAGTTCGCGCACGAGGGTCAGGACTGGGGCACGCCGCCGTTCGTCCCGCACCGGCTTCGCGCCCGCGGTTACCAGCCGTTCGTCGAGACTGTCAGGGCGGGGTTCCGCCATGCCGGCGGCATGCGCATCGACCACGTCATGGGGCTGTTCAGGCTGTTCTGGGTACCCGGCGGCGGGACGGCCCGGCACGGCGCGTACGTCCGCTATCCGACCGACGATCTGCTGGCGATCCTCGCCCTCGAGAGCGAGCGGGCGGGCGCCCTCGTCGTCGGCGAGGATCTCGGCACCGTCGAGCCCGGCGTACGGGAGCGACTGGCCGCGGAGCGCATCCTCTCGACCCGGGTGCTCTGGTTCGAGCCCGGCCCGCCGGCGGGATACCCGGCGCTCTCGCTGGCGGCCGTCACCACGCACGATCTCCCTACCGTGCGAGGCCTCTGGACCGGCAGCGACCTCGAGGAGCAGCGGAGGGTCGGGGTCGTCCCGAACGTGCCCGGAACCGAGGCGCTCCGGGCGCGCGTCCGGGCGCTGATCGGCCTGCCCGATGATGCACCGGCCGATGTCGTGGCGCTCACGATCCACCGCCGGCTGGCGGAGGCGCCCTCGACCCTGCTGGCGGCGACCCTCGAGGACGCGCTCGGTGTCGTCGAGCGGCCCAATCTCCCCGGGACCACCCAGGACCGCCGGGCGAACTGGGCGCTGGCCCTTCCCGAGACCCTCGAGGACATCCAGACCGATCCGCGTCCAGGCACGCTCGCCGGGACCCTCGCACGCCCCCCGGCGGCCTGACGTCCGCTCCCTTCCTGCTGCCGACCGTGTGCAGGTCGAGGCGGACGGAGCTAACCATCGTCACCGACTCCGAGTCGGGGACGTGCTACCCCGTTCTGCTCTGGAGCGCGTGGAGCCGTCCCGTCGACGCGCTGGCGCGGCTCGCCGTCGGCCCGCCGGGCCCCGACGGCGCGCTTCAGTGGGGACGCTTCCTGCGCGACCTCGTGGACGCTTCGGGGACGGTCGGCGTCCTGATCGTGCTGCTCTATGCCCGGGGGGCTACGATCGCTGGCGCCTCCGGGCTGCTCCTTCGCGCACGACCGGGCCTCGGCTTCCCGGGATTCACTGACGGGCGGGAGGCGCGGCCGGGCGCTTCGCTTGCGCCGCCCCGGCGGGGGGGCGGATACTAGCGGCCGTGCTCGAGCGAGGCTCCCGAGCCCGCGCCGTGCAGGGCGTCGCCATCGCGCTCACCGTTCTGTCGGCGGCGACGTCCGCCGACGAGGCGGTGCACGATTTCGTGTTCCGGCACGTGGTGTCCCACGAGGTCCGCCTGCTCGCGAACGGCTTCACGCTGCTCGGCACCACCGAGGTCGCGACCGTCGGCCTCCTCGGCTTGGCCGCCGTCGCGCATCGGTCGGCGGACGCCGCGATGTGGCAGGCCTCCGTCGGGGGAGTGGCCGGCGTCCTGCTGGCGGGCCTGTCCACGCAGGTGGTGAAGCACGTCGCCTGCCGCGCCCGCCCGACGCTCGTGGACGGATGGGGAGTCGGGAGCGCGACGCCTCCCGACGCTCCCGCCCGGCGCGGGTTCTTCCACTGGCCGTGCTTCGCCGAGCGCGACTACCATGGGTTTCCCTCGGGCCACGCCGCGACCGCGTTCGCGAGCGCAGGCGCGTTGCTCGCATGGGCGCCCGGGTGGCGTCGTGGGTGGATTCTCGCCGCTGCTTCCGGCGTGGCGCTGTCGCGCGTCATGCTGAACGCGCACTTCTTGTCGGACGTGGTCGGTGGCGCGCTGATGGGCTGGTGGTCCGGCGAGGCCGGCTGGCTCGTCGCCCGCTACGTCGCCCCGCGATGGGGCGCGCGCCGGTCCAGGGGCGCTCCCCGGAGTCGAGCCGCGGCGTGAGCCCGCGCTGCCTGGTCATCCACCCCGGGGCCCTCGGCGACGTGCTGCTGGCCGTTCCCGCGCTGGCGCATCTTTCCCGCCTGGGGTTCGGAACGACGCTCGCCGTCGATGCGCGGCTGGCCGCGCTGTTCACGGCGTCGGGTCTGGTGGACGGGGTGCGGGACCTGGAGAGCCTGGCGCTCCATCGGCTCTTCGTGGAGCCGGCCGACTCGAAGGCGCTCGGCGCCGGCGCGGCCTACGACGCCGTCGTCTCCTGGTTCGGCGCCGGGGATGCGACGTTCCGCGCGAGCCTCGCCGCGGCCGCGCGCACGGTGGTGGTCGCGCGCGCCGCGCCCCCGCCCGGCGCCGGCCGTCACGTCGCGCGCCATCTCCTGGAGACACTGACCGCGTTCGGGCCACTCCCGGCGGACTGGCCCGACGCGCGCTTCGGTGTTGCCGCATCCGACCAGGGCAAGGTCGCCGCCTGGCTCGGCGACCGTGGGATCGAGCCGGCGGCCGTCATCGTGCTCCAGCCTGGCGCGGGTAGCGCGAGCAAGATCTGGCCGGGCTTCGCCGAGCTCGCGAGACGGCTACGTGGCGCCGGCACGCCCGTGGTCGCCCTGGCCGGTCCCGCGGACCAGGTGGCCGTCGAGGCGCTGGTATCGGACGGGGCGATGGACGAGGAGCATCTCGCGCGCGACTGGCCCCTCCCGCGGATCGCGGCTCTCCTCTCGCTGGCGCGGGCCGCCGTCGGAAACGATTCGGGGCCGACCCACCTCGCAGCAGTCGTCGGCTGTCCGACCGTGGCGCTCTTCGGGCCAAGCGATCCCGCGATGTGGGCTCCGATCGGCCTTCACGTCCGGGTGGTGGCCGGGCCGCGCGGAGGGGCCACGTGGACCGGGGTCGACGTCGAGCGTGTCCAGGCCGCGCTCCGCGAACTGCCGACCCGGCGCGCGGTGGCCCGGCGAGCCGGGTCGAGCCTCGTGCCGGTCGCGGCGGCCGGTCACGCATGGCGCTGATCGAGATCCGCCCGCCGCGCCCGGGCGACGAGCGCGCGTGCGCCGAGCTGGCATCGGAGGTGGTCGGACCGGACCGCGCCGGCCCGCTCGTCAAGGCTCATCTCGAGCGGCACCACCTGATCGTCGCCGAGGCCGATGACGAGGTCGTCGGACTCTGCGCCTTCCGGACGGACTGGTTCCAGTGCACGTTCGTCTCGCTGGTCGTCGTCCACGAGCGCTACCGCCGGCGCGGTATCGCGCGCGAGCTGATGCGGTCCGTCGAGGCGGTTTCCCCGACCCCCCGTCTGTTCTCCTCGGTGGAGGAGACGAACGGCCGGGCCATCCACATGCACGCCGCGCTCGGGTTCACGCCGAGCGGCCACGTCGACAACCTGCCCCAGGGGACGCGCGAGCTGCTCTTCTACCGGCGCATCCCGCCTCGGCGGATCTGACTAGGATGAGGGGGAGGCGCCCCGGCCCGCCGCCCGCCCCCCGCGGGACGGGACGGGCCCGGCGGGACCGGCGCACGATGGGCCGGGGCGGGGAAGGCGTGGCGGCCGATCTCAATCGCGTCGTCGGCAGCTGGCTCGGGGTACGTATCACGCCGATGTTCGGCCGGTTCGGCTACTTCGTCGGCGAGCAGATGTTCGGGTGCTACCCGATCCGGCCGCGGGCTCACGACCTGTGGGTGCGCCTCTCACGCCCCGACCAGGCGCGCGCGCTGACCCTGCCGGGCGCCCGGCCGCACCGGCGGTTCGCCAATCGGGGCTGGATCGAGTGCGATCTCGTGGAGCCGGAGTCGGTGCTGCGCGCGCTGCGCTGGCTCCGGCGGGCGTACGAGCAGGCCAGGCGCGCGCCCGGCGACGCGCCGCCATGAGGCCGTCCGGGGCGTGTGCGCCCGACGCCCGATCCGTCCCCGACCTCAGGAGTGGTCTCATGTCCCGTGCGAGGCGACA
This sequence comes from Candidatus Rokuibacteriota bacterium, assembly GCA_044867785.1. Taxonomy (GTDB): domain Bacteria; phylum Methylomirabilota; class Methylomirabilia; order Rokubacteriales; family DASRDR01; genus DASRDR01. The sequence continues at coordinate 31,131 of JBIOVM010000196.1, forward strand.
ACCAATAACCTGGTGAATTGATGCACATAATTAACACTCATCACCGGGAGGGCATTCGTCCGGGAGGCGGCCCGTTTCACGCGGAGGGCCGGGCGGGGTCTTCAGGAGTGATGAGCGACCGGACCTTCGAGGCGCTGATGAGCGAGCATCATGCGGAGATCTACCGGTACGTCCTTCGGGTGACGGGGAGGCGCCAGGACGCCGACGACCTGTCCCAGGAGACGTTCCTGCGCGCCTTCCGGGCGCATTGCCGGCTACCGCCCGACGCCAACGCGCGGGCGTGGCTCTTCGCTATCGCGACGAACCTCACCAGGAACCACTTTCGGTCGCAGAAGCGTCGGCGCGTGGCGTACTCGGCGGTGGTCACGGAGGCGCGGGAGACGGACGAGGAGCGACCGGACGGAGTGACCATCTCTCGGGAGATCGGCGCGGCCGTCGATCAAGTGGTGGCCGCGCTGCCGCTCAGGCAGCGCCTGGCCTTCGTGCAAAGGAAGGTCCACGGGCTCGACTACGAGGCGATCGCCCAGAGCCTCGAGTGCACGGCCGAGACCGCGCGGGCCCATGTGTTCCAGGCCCTTCGGAAGGTCCGCCGGGCCCTCGAGGGTCGGGCGCTTATCGGGAAGGAGGGCGCATCGTGAAGCGGAGGCCGGTGAGCTGCGTCGGGATCGAGGCGGACCTGGTGGCGGCGGCGATCGGCGAAGCGGATGCCGCCGCCGAGGGGCGGGTGGCCGAGCACGTCGCGGAGTGCGAGAGCTGCCGGACCGACCACGCCGGCTATCGCGTCATCGACCGCGAGCTCGGAGCGATGCAGGCTGCCCCCCTCGACGTCCAGGGCGTCGTCCGGTCGCGCGAGCGGCTCGAGGGTCGGCTGGACGATCTGCGCAGCCGTATCGTCGCCTACCGGGTGTTCGATTCGCCGCTCGGGCCGATCCTCCTGGCGCATTCCGAGCAGGGCGTCGTGCTACTCGAATACCTGCATGGCCGCCGTGATCTCGGTGCCTCGCGTCTGGCGCGCGTCCGCGGTATCGAGGCCGTCGAGGACGGAGGCGAGTCCGAGGCGCTCTACCGGGACTTCCGGGCATACGTGGAAGGGCGGACGCAGCGGCTGCCGTGGCCGCTCGACCTGCGCTTGGCGCGGAGCCCGTTTCAGCGGCGGGTGCTGGAGCGGACGGCGGCGATCCCGTACGGCGCGGTCGTGTCGTACAAGCGACTGGCCGACGACGTGGGCCAGCCGAAGTCGGTCCGCGCCGTGGCGCAGGCGCTCCGGTGGAACCCGATCCCCGTCGCGATCCCGTGCCATCGCGTCGTCGGGGTGAGCGGGCTTCTGACGGGCTACGCCGGCGGTGAGACCGGACGGAAGCGTCAGCTCCTGACGGCCGAGGGCGTGCCGATCGTCCCGGCCCACGACGACTTCGCGATCGCGCGCGGCGCGATGTACATCCTGGCGCCCGGCGATCGCGAGTACTGCATCCCGAGCTGCGCGTCCACGGAGACGCTCCACTCGGGTCTCCTGACGTACTTCGGCTCGCGAAGCCGCGCGGAGGCGGTCGGGCTCCATCCGTGCACGACGTGCCGTCCCGATCTTCATCCGCTCCACGAAGTCAACTGAGGGGCGGTGAGCGAGCCGGGGCGGCGCCTGCCGTCGCGATGAGCGAGCGCGGCTCCGGGACGGCGGCCGATGCGGTCCTGTTCCCGGGCTTCCGTCAGCGGCGCGTGCCCACGCGCGAAGCCGAGATCCACACGATGGTCGGGGGTGACGGGCCTCCCGTCCTTCTGCTCCACGGCTATCCCCAGACGCACGCCTGCTGGCATCGCATCGCGCCGGCGCTGGCGACGCGCTTCACCGTGGTCTGCCCGGACCTCCGCGGCTACGGGGACAGCGGGCGCCCCGCGTCGGATCCGGCCCATCGGGCGTATTCGAAGCGGGTGATGGCGCAGGACCAGTGCGAGGTGATGGAGAGCCTTGGCTTCCAGCAGTTCGCCGTCGTGGGCCACGACCGGGGTGGGCGCGTGGCGTACCGCCTGGCCCTCGACCACCCGGAGCGGGTCACGCGGCTGGCGGTGCTCGACATGGTGCCGACCTTCGAGACCTGGGCGAGGATGGATCGGGACGCGGGCCTCTCCACCTACCATTGGCTGTTCCTGGCGCAACCGTTCGACCTCCCGGAGCGGCTGATCGGAGCGGATCCCGCGTACTTCCTCCGATGGACGCTCGAGAGCTGGGCGGCCCGGCCGGACGCCTTCGACCCGCGGGCGCTCGCCGAGTACCAGCGGGCCTTCCGGGACCCTGCGGTGATCCACGCGACGTGCGAGGATTACCGGGCGGGCGCGACCGTCGACCTGGCCGACGACGCGGACCGGGGTGGCCGCCGGATCAGCTGTCCGCTCCTCGCCCTCTGGGGCGAGCAGCGGCCGCAGGACCGCGGCTGGGACCGGATCGCGATCTGGCGCGCGTGGGCGAGCGACGTCCGGGGTGAGGCCCTCGCCTGCGGCCACTTCCTCCCCGAGGAGGCGCCGGCCGCGACCCTCGCCGCCCTCGAGCCGTTCCTCTCCGCCTAGCGCGTCGTTCTCCCGTACGCGTCCCCTCTCGCCGTCGTTTCACGCCGCCCCGGGGTCGGTGTCTCAAGGGGCAAGAACAACACGCTGGCCGGCAGGTGGCCGGCCGGTTGGCGCGACAGGGGAAGAGGAGGGCTCCCGACATGATGACCGCCGCGCTCGCAATCCTGACGATCTCTTCGCCGATTCTCCTGGTTCTGGGTCTGCTCGGGCTCGCCGCATGGCGCGACCGCCGACGTGAGGCCATGATCGCTCGCCAGGTCCGCCTCTCCGACGCCCTCGCCGAGGACGTGGGCCCCATCGTGGCGCCGCTCGTGTCCAAGCCGCTCGGCCGACCGTGGCGAGTGGAGATCCAGGTTCCCGTCGGTCGGCCGGCTGTCGTCAGCCGCATCGTGGCCGTCTCGCACGACATCCTGACCCGGACGGGGGCCGGCCGGTACGAGCTGGTCCTGACGCCGAATCGGGAGGCCGCGCGCCCACTAGGGACCGCGCCGCGTGCCGTCCGACGGCTCCAGGCTGCGTGAAGGAGGAAGGTGTCATGCTGGACTTGGTGTTCGTGGGTGGGATCGTGGTGGCTCTTGCAGGGGTGCTTCAGTCCACCACGTGGCGGCGACGCCGAGGAGCGTCCCACGTGTCGCTGCTCCAGGAGGGCATGGACGGGTTCGAAGGCAGCGACGCCGAGGCCTTCCGCGCGGAGTTCCGGCGGAGCGGCGTCGTCCTTCCCCGCCGTCGTTCTCCGGCGGGGTTCTGCTAGCCGCCTTGCCGGGCACCCACAGGGTGGGCCGCCGCGCGCGGCTCACCCTGTTTCTTTCTCAGCGGGCGTGACGCCGGCCGCCGGGGCGCACGGTTCAGCGTGGCGGGCGGCGTGGGCGCCGGTGCCGGCGCCGCGGCCGACGAGGCCGATGCCGGCGCCTGCTCGGGCTCCGGAAGAACGTACCGGTACGTCTTTCCCGCGTAGTTCCGCAGCACGACCTCGTGGTCGGTGATGGCCTGCACGTAGTCCGGGAGGAGGGGGATCTTCCCGCCGCCGCCCGGCGCGTCGATGACGAAGTGAGGCACCGCCAGGCCGGACGTCCAGCCGCGCAGCGCCTTGATGATCTCGAGCCCCTTGGCGACCGACGTGCGGAAGTGCTCCGCGCCCGCGACGAGGTCGGCCTGGTAGAGGTAGTAGGGTCGGACGCGGCACTTCAAGAGCTCCTGCATCAGCCGCTTCATGATCGCCGGGTCGTCGTTCACGCCCTTCAGGAGGACTGTCTGGCTGCCCAGGGGGCAGCCGGCGTCCGCGAGCATGGCCAGCGCCGCCCGAGCCCCGGAGGTGAGCTCGTCGGGGTGGTTGAAGTGGACGTTCACGAACACCGGGTGGAAGCGCTTGATCGTCTCGCAGAGCGCTGGCGTGATGCGCTCGGGCAGCTGCGAGGGGATCCGGGTGTGGATGCGCACGATCTCGACATGGGGTATGGTCCGGAGCTTGCTCAGGAAGTACTCGATCCGACGGTCGGACAGCATGAGGGGATCCCCGCCCGAGAGCGTGACGTCCCGCACCTCCGTGTGGTCCTGGATGTACGCGAACGCGGCGTCGAACTGCCCGAGCGGGATTTTCTCGGGGTCGCCCACCTTGCGGCGCCGCGTGCAGAACCGACAATAGGCCGCGCACACCGGGCTGACCAGGAAGAGGACGCGGTCCGGGTACCGGTGGGTGATGTTCGGAACGGGGGAATCGGCATCCTCGGAGAGCGAGTCGACGATCCCGTCCACGACCTCGTTTTCTTCGGGGCTCGGGACGTACTGCCGCCAGAACGGATCGTCGGGCTTCTGGACGAGCTGGAGCACATCGGGCGTCAAGCGGAGGTTGAAGCGGTCGATCGCCTGCTGCGCGGCTGCTCGGTCGATGTGCTCGATGCCGAAGCGCTTGACGAGCTCATCGACCGTGGTGATGGACTCGCGGAGCCTCTCTTGCCAGTTCGTCACGTGGACCTCGTCCGTTGTGGCTCACGCCGGGCCATGGCCGGCGCGAGGCGCTGAGTGTACGGCATGCCCTGTGCCGCGCGTCCGCCGCGGGCGGACGCCGCCGGAGGCGTCGACTCCGGCGCGAGGGCCGGGCGCTCCCGGGTGAGGGCGTCCTCGACGATCCGGGCGACGAGGTCGACGTAGCTCCAGCCGGCGGCAGCCGCCTGGCGCGCCAACCCCGCGCTCGGGCCGAGATCCGGGTTCGGGTTCACGTCGGCCACGAACATCGTGCCCCGGGCGTCCATGCGGACGTCGATCCGTCCGTATCCCGCGCCGTCGACGGCGGACCAGACGCGCCGGGCCAGCCGGGTGAGCTCCGAGGCGACACGGGCCGGCAAGCGGGCCGGGCATCGAGGCACGGTGCCCTCTTCCTCCGCACTGCCGTATTGCCACTTCGCCGCGTACGTGACCACGGGGGGCAAGTGTCGGGGCAGCCCGCTGAAGTCGATCTCGGCGTGGGGCAGCACCCGATCCCCCACGATCGCCAGGGTGAACTCGCGGCCGCGGATGAAGCGCTGGACGAGCATGCGGCCCCACTGCTGGCATCCTCGCGCCGCCACCGCCTCGAGCGTGGCCCGGTCGCGGACCACCGAGTCGTTGAAGATGCCGAAGGACCCGTCTTCGGCCGCCGGCTTCACGATGGCGGGGAACCGCTTCCAGGGCCCCAGCGCCTCGGCCGGGCGCGCCAGGAGCCAGTCGGGGACCGGGATCCCGTGAGCGCGGAGGACGGCGTTCGTGCGGTCCTTCCGGAGGCACAGCGCCAGCGTCTCCGAGGGCGCCCCGGTCAGCGGGAGACCCAGGATCTCGACCAGGCCGGCCGCCACGGGCTCCCCGGCCCCCAGGTTGTTGAGCCCCTCGCACAGGTTGAAGACGAGCTGGAAGCGCCCGCTCGCCAGGCGAGCCGCCCAGGCCGTCGGGTCCCCGGAGAACTCGACCGGCACCGGTACCCAGCCGAGCGCTCGCAGGGCGTCCATCACCGGCCCGGGGCCGCCGGGGGCCGTCGGTGTGCCCGTCGACTGCGCCGTCGCCTCCGACTGGGCGTCGGTGATGACGGCCGCACGAGGCCGGCTGCCCAGGCGGACCCCGGACCTAGACAGCGATGCCATAGCGTGCGGCGCCGGCGCGGAGCACGGATCGGATCATGGCTCCGTAGTCCAGGCCGGCCGCCCGGGCAGCCTTGGGGAAGCACGAGTTCATGGCGGGGTCGGGCAGGATGCCGGGCAGCGGGTTCACCTCGATGATGTGCGGGACCCCGCGCCCGTCGCACCGGAGGTCGATGCGCGCCCAGTCCCGGCAGCGTAGGCCGTGGTACGCCGCGAGGACTAGGCGCTCGATCTCGCGGGCCAGGCGGCGGGAGACCGGCGCCGGGCAGCGGAAGATCTCGAGGGGTCGGTCCGGCGTGTCCCACAGCCATTTGGCCTCGTACGAGTAGAGCGGCGCCGCGCCACGCGGGAGGGCCTCGAAGTCCACCTCGACGATGGGGAGAACGCGGGTGGTCCGCCCGTTCCCGAGGACCGCGCACGTGAACTCGCGGCCCGGAAGCCAGCGCTCGATGAGGGCAGGCTGACGGTACCGCCGCCAGACGACGCCGGCGGCCCGGGAGACCTCCGCGCGGGTCCGACAGAGTGAGGCCTGGGTGATGCCCTTGCTCGAGCCCTCGTGGATCGGCTTGACGACCACCGGCAACGGCGGGATGCCGTTCAGTCGCGTCCCTCCGGGGACGACCGCGAACTGGGCGGTGGGAACGTCCTGGTACGCGAGGATCTCCTTGGCGCGCCCCTTGTCCAGGCAGACGGCGAGCGTCAGCGGATCGCTTCCGGTGTAGGGGATGGCCCAGAACTCGCAGAGCGCTGGCACCTGCGCCTCGCGGCTCGGCCCCCAGAGACCCTCCGCGACGTTGAACACGATGTCCGGCCGGGCCTCGCTCAGGCGCAACGGGAAGTCGCCCGTGGCCTCGAGCCGCGTGACCTCGCCGGCCTCCGCCAGGGCCGCCTCGAGCGCCGCGATGGTCACGTCGTCATCCCACTCGGCATAGAGGTCGAGCGGCGGCGTCGCGCCCTTCGACCGGTCGGCGGGGCCGACGGCGGGAGCCTCGTCGGGCTTCCGGTTGAAGGCGAGGCCGATGCGAAGGGGATCCCGCCGAGAAGGGCCCGATCGCTTCGTGCCGCTACGACGCCCGCTCGACGAGCGCGCCGGCAGCACTATGGCTCGTACTCCTTGAACGCGAGCCGAAGCTCCTCGAGCCCCTGGTCCCCGAGCATGTGGCGCAGCTCGGTGTCGCAGACGTCCAGGACGCTCAGCGCTCCGTCCGCAGCCGGCCGGCAGCAGCGCGCCGGGCCCTCGAGGCACAGCTCGTCCACCCACAGCGTGCCGTGGAGAAGCGTGATGGGGAACGCGGTGCAGAAGAACGGCTTGAGATCGAAGCCCGGACGCGCGGCGGCGATCGTCGCGGTCTGCAGCACGCATCGGCCGGCCCGGTCGAGGAACACGCACCGGTCGTCATGGACGCGGGTGCCGACGCACCGCCCGGAGGGGAAGTCCGCGTCCTCGACCTCCTTGTCGTCGAACCACCGGGTGGGGTCGCGCTCCTGCTCGGTACCCATGACCGCCAGAACCAGATCGGCGTGCTGGAGGATCCGATCGCGATGCGCCACGTCGACCCCGACCCCGAGCCGGCAGCAGGTCGCATCGCAACTGACGGGGCTGCATCCGGGGGGGTAGCGGGTCTCGAGAACGCTCCAGCTGACCTTGAGGGGAGGAAGATGGGACAGGTGGTGCCGCCGCAGAACCAGCGGGCTATCGGCGGGCCGCGGCGGCTCTCGCCGGTCGGGGTCTGGAGGGTCCGATGCGTCGTCCACGGATCCTATCGGTCGAACCTCCCCGGGATGTGCTCGAGGATCGCCGTGATTCGGCCTCGCGCGTCGTTCACCGGGACGGTTTCGAGCGGGGCAGGTTGCCGAACCTCGCGCCTCATGGCTTCGCCTTGGCGGGGTCGGCCGAGCGAAGGGCCTTCTCGAGCTTGGAGAGGCTGTCCGCGGTCTCGCGCCGGAGATCCTCGCGCAGGCTCTCCACCTTCTTCGACAGGTCCTTCGTGCCTCCGGCTTCCTGGTAAGCGAGAATCGCGACCCCGAGCGCGACGAGCGAAATCAGGAAGGCCAGCTGCGCCATGCCCGAGAGCGTCCTCCTTCTAGCGGCACCTTATCCTGTCGCTTCGTCGACCGCAAGGAAGAAACCGCTCCTCGACGACCCCGCGGCGCCCTCAGGACCCCGCCGCGGGCTTCGTGACCCGAGGCGCCCGGAGCAATGCGAGGCACGCATACCCGACGAGGATCCACGTCGCCTCACGGATCCGCCGGACGATTCCGAACGCGAGACCGGTCGCCGGGTCCATGCGGAGGAGCGAGAACAGCCCCACGATTCCGCCCTCCAGGATGCCGAGCGAGCCCGGAATGAGGAAGCCGACGGCACGCACGCCGGCCGCGCCCGCCTCGATGACGAGCGCCGTCATCAGGGACACCGGCGAGCCGAGGAGCGCCAGCATGAGCCACGTCTCGAGCGCGCCGGTCGCCCATCCCACGAGGCTGTGGCCGAACGAGCCCATGGCGCGGCCGCGTTGATCGCGGTAGAAGCGACGGAGGTCGCTGTCCAAGCGTCCCGCGACGGCGGCGGCCCGCTCACCCAGCCCGATCCAGGTGAGCGCCCGGCCGCCCAGCCTCAGGGCGCGGAGCTGCGCCCACATGAAGCCCGCGGTAGAGGCGGCCATGTAGAGCGCGAGGAGGGCCAGCAGGGCCAGCATCGAGCCGGGGACATCGGAAAGCGCCCACGCCAGGACGGCGGCGCTGGCGATGAAGGTCCCCAGGGCGCCGACCAGGGCCGCCTTCGTCACCAGCACGGAGACGAGCCCCTCCTCGAGGGGAACGCCGCCGGCGAGCCGCGCGAGGAGAAACGCCTTGAGCGCGTCCCCGCCCATCGTCGCCGTCGGGGTCGTCTCGTTGACCGCCTCCCCGGCCAGGCGGACGGAGAAGAGGAGGCCGAAGCGCGGGTAGCGACCCGGGAACGCGGCCCGCCAGGCGGCGGTCTTGAAGACGTTGGTCACGGTCTGGGGCAAGAGGATCAGTGGGAGCCGCCAGGAGAGGCGTCGGAGCTGCTCCAGGATGGCGTCGACCCCGATCTCCCAGACGAGCCATGCGAAGATCAGGCCGCCCGTCAGGATCGCGAGGGGGCGGAGCACTCTCACGGACGTGGGATCGGAGCGGTGACGGGTGCCGACCCGAGAGCACGAGAAGTCCGGTGGCCGTTCACCGCGAGTGCATTCTACCCTCGGCTTCCGGTGGGCGGCAGGGTCGCCGCGGCCCCGGGGGCGACCCAAGCCGGTTGCGCTCGACGCGCCGGCACTGGATCATGAGCCGGACCGGCCGGACGAGGGTCCCATTGCCGGAGCCCTCGACGCGGCCGCGGGAGGTGTCATGACCGAGCGAGAGTGGGTTCTGCTGAATCCGGGGCCCGCCAACACCAGTCGGTCGGTGAGGCAGGCCCTGGTGATGCCGGACCTCTGCCACCGTGAGCCTGAGTTCTTCGAGATGATGCGTGATTGCCGCGAGCGCCTCGTGCGCCTGGCCGGCGGCGGCGACCGGTTCGCGGCGATCCTCTTCACGGGCTCGGGCACGGCCGCCGTCGAGGCCGCCGTCTCCTCGGCGGTCCCGCGCGACGGCGGGCTCCTGATCGTCAACAACGGGGTGTACGGCGACCGCCTGACCCGGATCGCCCGAGCGCACGCGATTCCGGCCGAGGTCATCTCGTACGACGTCACCACCCCGGTCGACCCGGCCGAGGTGGAGGCCGCGCTCCGGGCGCGCCCCGAGCTGGGCCACGTGGCCGTCGTTCACCACGAGACGACGACGGGTCTCCTGAACCCGGTCGAAGACGTTGCGCGCGTCGCGGCGCGCCTGGGCCGCCGCACGCTGATCGACGCCATGAGCTCGCTCTTCGGCGAGCGCCTGGACATCCACGCCGACGGCGTCGACTTCGTCATGGCCAGCGCCAACAAGTGCCTGCAAGCGGTCCCGGGGATCTCCTTCGTCCTGGGGCGGCGGTCGGCGTTGGACGCTCTCGCCGGCCGGGCGCCGCGGAGCGTCTACCTGGATCTCCACGGCCACTACGTGGCCCAGGAGCGGGACAACACGCCCTTTACGCCTGCCGTCCAGGTGATCCGCGCGATGCGCCAGGCGCTCGTCGAGCTCGAGACCGAGGGGGTCTCGGCGCGCATCGCCCGCTACGCCGAGAACGCGCGGGTCCTTCGACGGGGCATGGCGGCGCTCGGGTTCGAGATCCTGGTTCCCGAGGCCGCGCGGTCGAGCATTCTCACGACGTTCCGCCTCCTGCCCGGCCTGGCCTACGACCCCCTCCACGACGCCATGAAGCGCCGCGGCTACGTGATCTACGCCGGTCAAGGCGACATCCGCACCTACGCCTTCCGCGTGTCGAACATGGGCACCCTCACGCCGCGCGACATGGAGGCCGTGGTCGACGCGTTCCGCGCCTCCGTCGCCGAGCTGTCCGTCGGGGCCGGGCGGTGACTCCGATGTCCCACCGCGCGTGCGAAACCAAAGTCGGGGGCTGACCCCGGGGGTTAGATGATGGCGCGACCGAAGCGGGTGCTCATGTTCCTGGTGGACGGGTTCGACCCCGAGTACGTCCAGCCGGCGCGGATGCCGAGGCTCGCCGCCCTGATGAAGACCGGCGCCTCCACCCTGGACGGCCGCGGCGTCCTGCCCAGCCTGACCAACGTGAACCACGTCTCCCTCCTGACGGGCACGTACCCGGCGCGCCACGGTCTGTCCACGAACTTCTTCTACGACCGGGCAACGCGGACCGACGTGTTCATGGAGCAGGTCTCGTTCGTCCAGGAGCCGCTCGTGTTCGAGCGCTTCAAGGCGGCGGGCTGGTCCACCGCGCTCGTCACCGCGAAGGAGAAGCTGACGAAGCTCCTCCGCCGCGGGCTCGACGTGTGCGTCGACATGAAGAGCCATCCGGAGGCGTACCGGGCCGCCGCGGGCTCCCCGCCGGAGATCTTCTCGCTCGAGATCAACCACTGGGTGTTCCGGATGGCCCGCGAGGTCGCCCTCCGCGAGCGCCCGGACTTCCTCTACGTGGCGACGACAGATTACCCCCAGCACATGCTGGCGCCCGACGCGCCGGACATGCAGCGCTACCTCGCGGCGAGCGACGAGGCCCTCGGCCGCCTCCTGGACGTCTACGACCCGGCCGAGACGCTGGTCATCCTCACCGCCGACCACGGGATGAACGCCAAGGTCCGCTCGGTCTCGCCGGTCGGGGTGCTGTCCGAGGCCGGGATCCGCACCCACGGGGTGCCGCTGATCCGCGACGGCCTGTACGCGCACCACCGCGACCTCGGCGGCGCGCTCTACCTCTACTTCGACGACCCCGGCGCGGCGCGGGAGGCGCGGACGATCCTCGCCGGGACGGACGGGATCGACGAGATCGTGCCCAACGCCGAGGCGGCTCGCGACCATCTGCCATCCGAGCGGGTGGGGGACCTCATCTGCTGGGCGGCGCGAGACGTCGCGCTCGGCGTCTGGGCCGACGGCCCGGCCACGCGGGCGGAGTCCGGGCTCTGCTCGCACGGCTCGAAGCACGAGCAGCGCATCCCCATGCTGGTGGTCGGGCCCGGCGTGCGCGCGGGCGTCGAGATCCGGGGCGGGCGGACGGTCGACCTCATGCCGACCCTCTGCCGGCTAGCCGGGCTCGACGCCGGCCGCGTCGACGGCCGGGTCCTCGAGGACGTCCTCGCCTAGGACGGCGCCGCTGATCCGTCGGGCCGGCGGGCCGCCGCGCCGAGCGCCGGACGTGGGTCGCCCGAGACCGGGGCGAGAGCCCTAGGGCGACCGCGTGCGCTCGGAGGCAGCGGTCGTCGTCGTGGGCGGCGGCATCATCGGCTGCAGCATCGCCTACCATCTGACCCGGGCGGGATGCCGGGACGTCGTCCTCCTCGAGAAGGGCGACCTGACAAGCGGCACCACGTTCCACTCGGTCGGGCTCGTCTCGCAGTTCCGCACCTCGCCGGCCGACATGCTCCTCATGAACTACAGCATCCGGCTCTACCGAGAGCTGGCCGCCGAGATCGGCGACGCCGCCGGCTGGCGACCGGTCGGGAGCCTCCGCCTGGCGTCGAGCGACGCGATGCTGCAGGCGCTCCGCAGGAGCGTGAGCCGGGCCCGAGCGCTCGGCCTGGACGTCGCCGCCATCTCGCCCGCGGAGGCTCAGCGGCTCTGCCCGGTCATGAGTGGCGAGGGGCTCCGGGGAGCCGTGCACGTCCCGGACGACGGCTACCTCGAGCCGAACGGAGTGACGCGCGAGCTGGCGCGCCGGGCGGCGGCCGGGGGCGCCGAGATCGTGACCGGGACACGCGTCACCGGCATCGCGCTCGACGCCCGGGGCCGCGTCCGGGGCGTGGAGACGACCGCCGGCTCGATCGGCGCCGAGTGCGTCGTGAATGCCGCCGGCCAGTGGGCGCCCCGCGTGGCGGCCATGGCGGGGGTCGACCTGCCGATCGTCCCCCTGATGCACCAGTACCTGATCACGCGCCCCGTGCCCGGGCAGGAGCTCCCGCGTCACACGCCCGTCGTGCGGGATCCCGAGAACCTCGTGTACGTGCGCGAGGAGGTCGGGGGGTATCTCGTCGGCGGCTTCGAGCCCCACCCGAAGGCGTGGCGTCTCGACGACGTCCCGTGGGAGTTCACGCAGCAGCTGCTGCCGGCCGAATGGGAGCTGTTCGAGCCGCTCCTGGCGGGGGCGATCCGCCGCTTCCCGGCGGTCGAGAAGGCCGAGGTCCTCCAGCTCGTGAACGGCCCCGACGGCTTCACGCCGGACGGCCATTACGCGCTCGGGCCCGTCCCCGGCCGGCCCGGCCTCTGGATCGCCGCCGGCATGTCGATCAATGGGATCGCCGGGGCGGGAGGCGTCGGGCGCGTGATGGCCGAGTGGATCCTCGAGGGCGAGCCCTCGATCGACGTGTCGGAGCTGAACGTGCGCCGCTTCGGCGCCCACCTCCGGGACCGGCGCCATGCCGCCGAGAGGGCGCGCGAGGTGTACCGCTACTACTACGCGCTTCAGTTCCCGGCCGACGCGAGCGAGTGGGGGCGGCCTTGCCGCACGAGCCCTCTCCTCGATCGGCTCCTCGCGCTGGGGGCCGTCTTCGGGGAGCGCGCCGGCTGGGAGCGCGCCCACTACTTCGTGCCCGGCGTGCCCGGCCGCCGGCAGGGCGCCGACGAGCGGACCTGGGGGCGCCCGAGCTACTGGGAGCACGTGGCGCGGGAGCATCGGGTCGTCCGCGAGCGGGTGGGCGTGCTCGACATGACCTCGTTCGGCAAGCTCGACGTGACCGGCCCGGGCGCGGTCGGGTTCCTCCAGCGGCTCTGCGCCAACGACGTCGATCGCCCCGTGGGACGCCTCATCTACACGCAGTGCCTCAACGCCCGCGGCGGGATCGAGTGCGACGTGACGGTCACGCGCCTCGCGGAGGGGGCGTTCCGGGTGACGACGGGCACCGGCTCCGCGGCGAGCGACCTCGGGTGGCTCCGGCTCCATCAGCCGGACGACGGCTCGGTCGAGGTCGTCGACGTCACCGAGCGTCACGCCGTAGTGAGTCTGTGGGGCCCGGAAGCGCGCCGGACGCTGGCCCGCCTGACCCGGGACGACCTGTCCAGCGCCGCATTTCCGTACCTCACTTCCCGGGTGATCGACGTGCGGGGAGTGGAGGTCCGCGCGAACCGCGTGAGCTTCGCGGGTGAGCTCGGCTACGAGCTGGTCGTCCCGACGGCCGACGCCGGCCACGTGTGGGACGCGGTCCTGGCCGCGGGGCGAGAGTTCGGGATCGAGCCCGTCGGCTACTACGCGCTCAACACGCTGCGGCTCGAGAAGTGCTTCTACTACTGGGGTGACGACATCTGTCCGAGCGACACGCCCTTCGAGGCGAACCTCGGCTTCTGCGTGCGGCTCGACAAGGGCGACTTCATCGGCCGGGACGCGCTCCTCCGCCAGCAGGCGGCCGGCCCGGCGCGGAAGCTGGTGCCGCTCGTCCTGGACGGAGACGCCTGCGTGCTCTGGGGCGGGGAGGCGGTCGTCGCCGACGGCCAGGTCGTCGGCCGCGTCCGGAGCGCCGGCTACGGCCACACGATCCGACGTCACATCGCGCTCGCCTACCTCCCGGTCGCGCTGGCCTGCCCGGGCGCGGAGGTGTCGGTGGAGTCGTTCGGCGATCGGGTGCCCGCCGAGGTCCGGACCGCGCCGCTGTGGGATCCCGGGGGCGAGCGGGTTCGCGCGTGACGAAGACCTCGCGAGTCCGCCCCAGTCGATGGCGGTAGGCGAGCCGGAGCCGGATCCTCCCGAGTACCGGGGGCGACGACTCCGCGTCCGGCGGGAGCGCCATGTCCTTCCCGACGGCCGTCGCGTCTCGCTCGACGTCGTGCGGGTGCCCGATGTGGCCTATGTCTTGCCGCTCCTTCCAGACGACCGCGTCGTGCTGATCCGGCAGCACCGCCCGATCGTGGGCGCGGAGATCTGGGAGCTTCCGGCGGGCACGATCGAGCCGGGCGAGTCTCCCGCCGCCGGTGCCCACCGGGAGCTCCGGGAGGAAGCGGGCTACGAGGCTGGACGCCTGGATCCGCTGGGCGAGGCGCTCGCCGATCCCGGGCTCACCGACGAGCGCATCTTTCTGTTCGTGGCCCGGGATCTCCGGCCGGTGGCACGGGGACTCGACGCCGACGAGTTCATCGAGGTCGTGCCGGTGCCGATCGGGGAGGCCCACCGGATGGCGGACGCCGGCGAGATTCTCGACGCGGGGACCCTCGTCGCGCTCTTCCGGTTCCGGGCCCGCGCCGAGAGCCCGTGATCCCGGGCGGCGTCGAGGTCCGTCGGACTCGGTCGATCGAGGGGTCCGGGTCCCGTCGTGACGTCCTCGGGGGGAATGGGGCGCGTCCCTCGGTGGGCGCTTAGGGGGGAGGAGAGACCGGCGGTGCTGCGAGTCGCGTTCGTGGGCGCGTTGGCGTCGAGCTTCGCCGATCGAGTGCGTGCGCACCTGACCGTCCCCTGCGACTTCCTCCACGTCGAAGAGGGAGCCCCGAGCGCGCTCTCGGACGTGGAGGTGCTGGTCACGATCGCCTTCACCCGCGAGATGGGCGCCGCGGCTCCGAGGCTGCGGCTCATCCAGGTTCCCGGAGCCGGGCTCGACCGGATCGACCGGGCGGCGATTCCGCCGGGCGTGGCCCTCGCGGCTGCCCACGGGCACGAGGATGGGATCGCCGAGTACGTGATCGGCGCCATCATCGCCCTCAGCCGGGATCTGGGCCGGGTTCACACGAGCCTCCGGGCGGGACGCTGGGAAAGCCAGTGGGCCTGGGGCGCGTCTCCGCCGCCTGTCTGGCCCGAGCTCGCCGGTCGGACCCTCGGCATCGTGGGCTACGGCAGGATCGGCCAGGCGGTGGCCCGTCGCGCCCACGCGTTCGACATGTCCGTGTGCGCGATCCGCCGCGACGTCGGGCACTCCGCCGGGGACGAGCTCACGTTCCTGGGCGGCCCGGCGAGCCTGCCCGATGTGCTGCGACGCGCCGACTACCTGGTGATCACGCTGCCGCTGACGCCGGAGACGCGGGGTCTCATCGGCCCGGCCGAGCTCGGGCTCATGAAGCCGACCGCCATCCTGGTGAACGTCGCGCGCGCGCCGATCGTGGACGAGGACGCCCTCTACGCGGCGCTGGCCGAGAAGAAGATCGCCGGCGCCGCGTTGGACGTCTGGTATCGGTACCCGTCGGCGCCGGGGCCGACCTTCCCGTCCCGCCACCCGTTCCACGAGCTTCCGAACGTGCTCATGACCCCCCACGTCTCCGGCTGGACCGACGGGATGATGGAATCCCGTGCCGCCCTCATCGCCGGGAACATCCGCCGCGTCGCGCAAGGGGAGCCTCCGGAGAGCATGGTGTCGCCGACGCCATAGCGCGAGAGGTCCCCTCGGTCCTGAGGGGTGTCCGCGTGGTCGTGACCACGCCCGCGGGTCCTCGTGGTCGAGCGACGGGCCGACCTCAGGCCGAACCCTGGAAGCGCGGCAGGACCTTCGTGCCCAGGAGCTCGATCGCGCGCATGACGTCGTCGTGGGGCGTGACGCCGGCCTGGACCATGAGGATCAGCTGGTCGACGCCGACGCCGCCCCAGGATTCGATCACGCGGGAGCACGTGTCGGGGTCACCCCCCACGATCATCCGGTCGCGGACGAGGGCGTCGTCCGTGTACTTGGCGAAGCGGGCGCGGTCGAAGTCGGGCCCGAAGCGGACGCGGTTCAACGGCGCCTCGTTGTCGCCGAGGTACCACCGCGCGGCGGCGCCGGCGATGGCCCGCCCGCGACGGTCGTCCGTGTCGCAGTGCGCGGTCATGAACGCGGCGACCTGGAAGTTGGGCGCGATCCCGTAGAAGTCCTTGGGATCCGCGGCCGCCTGGGCGGTCCGGTAGGCCGCCACCGCGGGCGCCAGCTCCTCGGGCGGCACGGCGGTGAAGCCGAGCACGCCGAGGCCCGCGCGCGCCGCGCTCGCGAAGGTCGCCTGGCTGGTGGCGGCCACCCAGAGCGGTGGATGGGGTCGCTGGACCGGCTTGGGGACGAGCTTCCGCTCGGGGATGTCGTAGTGACGGCCGCGGTGCCCCGAGAAGGTGTCGTTGACGAAGAGCGCGCAAATCACCCGGAGGGCCTCATCCCACACCTCGCGCGACTCGTCGATCGGGACGCCGAAGGCCTCGGTGTGGTACCAGGACGCGCCCCGGCCGGTGCCGAGGTCGAGCCGCCCGTTCGAGAGGATGTCGAGAGTGGCCGCGCGCTCGGCGACGCGGACCGGATGGTTGCAGGGCAGGACGACCACCCCGTGCCCCAGCCTGATCCGCGTGGTCCGAGCCGCGAGCGCGGCCAGGAACACCTCGGGCGCCGAGCTGTGAGCGATCTCCTCGTAGAAGTGATGCTCCGTCGCCCAGTAGTAGTCGAAGCCGACCTCCTCGGCCAGCACCGCCTCGGCGAGGGTATCCCAGTGGATCCGGTGATCGACGTTCTCGCCCTCGGGCCAGGGCTTCGGCGCCTGCATCTGAGCGATCAGGCCGAACTTCACGGATGCTCCTTCCCGGTCCTCGCGCCCTGGAGTGATTTGCTCGTCACGCGGGAACGCTAGCCCGGCCGGTGTAGGACGTCAATCGGGGCGCGGTGACGGCGATCGCTTGACAGGCCGGAACGGGCGTCGCTACAGTCACGCCGTCACGACCGGAGCGTGCGGTCGGGCGACGCGGAGGGCGCGACTCGGTGCACTTTTCCCATCTCGTGCTGTGCGACCGGCGCGAGGGCCAGTCCAGCCAGGAGCGCTACGAGCAGCAGCTCGCCGAGGTGCGGCTCATGGACCAGCTGGGGTACTGGGCCTGCTGGTTCGCCGAGCATCACTTCGCCGGCTACGCCCTGGTGCCCGATTGTCTTCTCATGGCGGCGGCCGCCGCCCGCGAGACGCGCCGGATCCGCCTCGGCACGGGCGTGGTCGTGCTGCCGTTCCAGCACCATCCGATCCGGGTCGTCGAGCAGGCGGCCATGGTCGACTGCCTGAGCGGGGGACGGCTCGAGCTGGGCCTCGGCCGCGGCTACCAGCCGCACGAGTTCCTGGGCTTCGGCGTGAAGCTCGAGGAGAGCCAGGAGCGCTTCGACCAGGCGCTGACCGTCGTCCGCCAGGCCCTGGCCCGACTCCAGGGCCTCGACTACGCGACCCCGCTCTTCCGGGGCCGTCAGGCAAGCATCTACCCGAAGCCCGTGCAGAACCCGATCCCGTGCTGGGGCGCATCGATCAGCGAGGCGTCCTTCGCGCGCTACGGCGCGCTCGGGTGGCCCATCCTGACTTTCCCGGCGAACCAGAAGCCCGAGGCGCTCCGGGCGCAGATCGACACGTACCGGCGTGTCTACCGGGAGCACGGGCACGACCCGGCCCGGATGCGCGTCGCCCTGACGATGTTCTGCTACGTGTCGGAGAGCTCGGCGGAGGCCAACGAGACCTTCGAGCGCGGCATGGCGAAGTACTTCGGCTTCCTGGACAGCATCACCGTCGACGCCGAGAAGCACCAGCACAGCCTCTACGACCGGATCCCGACCCTGGCACGGCTCTCGGGATCGCCCGAGGACGCCGTCAAGCGCCTCCGGGAGCTGATCGACTACTTCGGGGTGACGGACTTTCTCAATGTCACCCAGTTCGCCGGCTACCTCGGCCACGAGCAGATCACCCGGTCGATGCGGCTGTTCGCCGACCGGGTCATGCCGCACTTCCAGCGGGGGGCCGGGAACGGTCACGGATGATGCGGCCGCGCCAGCGGGTCTCGTCCGGCGGACGGTGGGAGCCGATCGTGGGGTACTCGCGGGCCGTGCGCGTCGGCGACACGGCCTGGGTCTCCGGCTGCACGGCCGCGGGTCCCGACGGCGTGGTAGTGGGCAAGGGGGATGCCTACGCGCAGACCGTCCAGGCGATCCGCACGATGGCGGAAGCCCTCGCCCAGCTCGGACTCGGCCTCGAGCACGTCGTCAAGACGGGCGTCTACCTCGCCGACATGAAGCAGTGGAAGGCGGTGGCCCACGCGCACCGCGAGGCGTTCGGCGAGGTCCGGCCGGCCTGCACCTGGGTCGAGTGCGGGACCATGATCCATCCGGACATGCTCGTCGAGATCGACGCCGTCGCCGCCGAGTGAGCCGACGCTGATGGCACACCTGTCCGCGCGCTCGTTCGCCGCCGGGGCCGTCGCGGCCGCGACGACCGAGGCACTGGCCGCCGCGCGGGAGCGCGTCGGCGTCCGCCGCACCGCCCTCTTCTGGCTCGAGGACGACGCGGGACGCCTGGCCTGCGTCGCGACGGCCGACGCGGGCGGCGCCGCCGGGACGGACTCTTGGATCGGCCAGACGCTGTCCGCGGGCGTCGGCATGGCGGGCCGCGCGGTGAAGGAGGGCCGGGCGGCGTGGACCGCCGACCTGCTCACGGACCCTCGCGTCCCGATCGCCGCCTGGCTCCGTGAGCGGCTCGAGGCGGAAGGCCTCCGCGTGGTCGCGGCGGCCCCGGTCAGAGTCGCCGGCGTGATCCAGGGCGCTCTCGGGTTCCTCGACGCCCCGGGCCGGATCTACGACGACGCGGCGCTGCGGCGGCTCGAGGCCCTGGCGGACGAAGTCGGGAGGACCGCCGCCCGGGCCCTCGCGACCGAACGCTGAGAGCGTGCCCGGTCAGCCGCGGGGCAGACGCTCGATCCGCGGCAGCACTTCCGTCTCCGCCGCGTGGAGATCCTGGGGAAAGTCGATCTCGATCCAGGGGAGGCCGGCCGTCGAGCACATCGTGAACGGGTGCCGGGCGAGGAGGCCGTCGAGGGCGACCTCGTAGTCCCCGTCGACGTGGCCCTCCCGGACCATCGTGTCCAGCTCGGCCGCCAGCGCGGCGCCCGCCGTCCGTGCCACCTTCACGAAGCCCACCCACTCCGCGCGCGCGTCGTACGGCACCGCGGGCGGCCCACTCACGCCGCGGCGGATCGCCACGACCCGGTCGCCGGATCGGTAGAGGTTGATCTCCTCGCCGGTGTCCACGAACTCGGGCTCCCCGAGGAACACGCTGGGCTCGGGCGCTCGCGCGACGCGGTCGAGCAGCGCTGGGGCGAAGAGCACGTCGCCGTCGGCGAGAACCACGTCGTCCCGACCGAACTCCGCGCGCCCCGCCCAGAGCGACAGGCGCGGCCCCTTCTCGAACTGGGGGTTGACCACGTAGCGGAGCGACATGCCCCGGTGTGCCGCGCCGAGCGCCGCCCGGATCATCTCCTGACGGTGGCCGACCACCAGCACGGTCTCGCGCGCCCCGGCGGCCTGGAGCCCGTCGAGCAGTCGGGCCAGGAGGCTCCGCCCGCCGAGCTCGATCAGGCCCTTCGGCCGCTCGTCGGTGAGGGGAGCGAGGCGCTTCCCCATGCCGGCGGCCAGGACGAGACCGGTCATGACTTCTTGGCCTTGCCGGCGCCTCCCTCGTCGAACTGGAGCTCCTCCTTCTTCGACTTGAGCCGCTGGATGAGGTCGGCGTAGCCGGATTGCTGGATGATGCGGTTGAACTGCGAGCGGTAATTCCCGACCAGGCTCACGTTCTCGATCTTCACGTCGTAGACGCGCCACCGGTCGCCCACCTTCTGCATCTGGTAGTCGATCGGGATCTGCGTCCCCGCCTTGGTGACGAGCTTGGTCCGAACCTCGGCTCGCTCCCCGTCGATCGTCTCCTTGTCGTAGACGATCTTCTCGCCGCTGTACCCCTCGATCTTCCCCACGTACGAGCGCTCCAGCAGGTCGGCGAACAGCTTGGAGAACTCCTCGCGCTCCTGGGGCGAGCGCGCCTCCCAGTGCCGGGCCAGGGCCCGCTTGCCGATCTCCGTCCAGTCGAATACGTCGTCGGCGACCTCGCGGATCTTGAGCCGACGCTCCTCCACCTTGCCCGGCGCGCGCAGCGCCGGGTCCTGAAGAATCGAGAGGATCCGGTCGATGGTCGACTTGAGCTGGTCGGTCGGCGGCCCGGCGTCCGCGGCCCGGCTGGCCACGAGCGCCACCGCAGCGATCAGGCCGGCTGCCACGAGGCGTCGCATGCGTGCTCTCCTCCGGAAATGGTGAACTGGACCGGTCACGGCTTGAGCGGCGCGAGCCGCTGGACCTCGGCCACGTCCTGGCCGACGGCGTGCGCGAGCTGCTCGAGGCCGAAGACGTAGCTGTAGAGCGACTGGAGGTACTCGGCGCGGCTCCGAGCGTACTGGGCGAACGCGTCGGCCAGGTCGTCCGGATCACCCACCCCCAGGTCCACGTTCGAGGAGCTGGCGACGAGCCAGCTCTTGGCGTTGTCGTGAGCGTCGGCGAGGACCTTCACGTTCCGGGCCGCCTCGACGAGCGTGGTGTAGGCGTCGCGGACCTGCAGCGGGATGTTGTCCGTGGCGAACGTCTGGAGCGCCTCGAGCTTCTGCAGCTCGGCCTCCGCCTCCTTGACCTTGCCGGCACGGATGCCGAAGTCCAGGTTGTACTTGAACCCGATGACCGGCCCGACCGCCGCGTGGTAGAGCGGGTCGATGACGTAGGGGTTCTCCAGCCGGTCGCGGTTCGTCGCGTACGCGAGGTCGCCCAGGAGGCCCACGAAGAAGAGCGGGTAGCCCTGCTTCCGCTCGACTTCCACCAGCCGTCGACGCGCCTCGATGCCCTCGCGGAGCTGGACGAACTCCGGGCGAGCGGCGATCGCGTCCTGGACGTAGAGCTCCACCTCACGGAGCGGCCGGAGCGCTTCGGGAAGCGCTTCGTCGGCCGGCTCCACGGCCACGCCCCGCGGCTGGCCCGTCCACGCGCCGAGGGCCTGGCTCGCGAGCTCGATGGCTTTCTCCGCCTGGTGAAGCCCGCGGTCGAGCTCGCCGATCTTGGAGCGGAACCGGAACACGTCGATGTCCGTGGCGTATCCGCCCTCGACGAGCCGCTCGGTACGGGCGATCGCGTCCTCCACCTGCTGGCGGACCTCGAGCAGGAACGCACGAATGGACCGGGCCGTCACCACGCCCCAGTACGCCTGCTTCACGCGAAGCGCGACCTCGGTGCTCCGCACGTCGACGCCGGCCTGGGCGGCCCGAACGCCGTGCTCGGCGGCCATCCGGGCGTTCTGCACGAGACCCCACGTGAAGATCGGCTGGATGAGGCTCACCGTTCCGCGCACGAAGGCCCCGGTGATGTCCGTCGAGTACTGGTCGTCCGGGGAGGAGACCTGATCCCCCCGGGCCCGGGGCGAGGGGCCCAGCACCGTCGACAGCTCGAGCTGCGGGCGTCCGATGCCGAGCGCCTGGAGCTGCTTGCCACGGTATCCCTCGACCTCAGCCAGCGCCTGGCGGGTCTCCGGGCTGCGCTGGAGCGCGGCACGAAGGCTCTCCTCCAAGGTGAGCCGGATAGTCGCCGCCGGAGGGGCCGGGGAGACGGCCGTCACCGGCGCCGGCGTGGTCGGCGCGGCAGGAGCCTGGGCGCCGGCCACGTCGGCGGCCAGGACGGCGATCCCGAGGGCCGCGGGGAGGAGCGTACCGTGCCGCATGACTACACCTTGCCGAACACGTACTTCGAGATCAACTCCTCGAGGTCGACGGGAGCCTCGACCTCGGTCAGGCGTCCCCCGGGGGCCACCGTCTTGTCCGAGCCCCCGGGGCTGATCTGGACGAACTTCTCGCCGATGAGACCCTTCGTCTTGATAGAGACGATCGCGTCGTCCTGGAGCTTCACTTCCCCGTCGATCCGCAGGGCGACGCGGGCCCGGTAGTCTTGGAGGCCGATCGACTGGACCCGTCCGATGGAGACCCCGGCGATCTCGACCGCCGCCCCGGACTTGAGGCCCCCGACCGACGGGAAGTCCGCGTAGACCACGTATCCCTGCCCACCCAGGAAATCCACCCGGCCGAGGTTCATGGAGAGGTACGCCAGCGCGAGGATTCCCAAGATCATGAACAGCCCGACCCCGAGCTCGACCCGTCGATTCATGGCGATGTCCGCTCCTCTCCCTGCTCCCTTCGACTAGCCTATCGTTCCTCGACCTCGCCGTGGATGAAGCGTCGCACGGCCGGGTCGGTGGAATCCTGGATCTCCGCCGGGGTGCCGACCGCGTGGATCCGCCCCTCGTGGAGCATGGCGACGCGGCTCGCGATCTGGAAGATCTCCGGGATCTCGTGGCTGACCATGACGGCGGTGAAGCCGTACTTGCGATGCAGCCCCACGATCAGATGATGGATGGAGTTGACGAGGATGGGGTCGAGCCCGGTCGTCGGCTCGTCGAGGAACACGACCTGCGGCTCCGTCACCAGGGCCCGCGCGATGGCGACGCGCTTGCGCATGCCGCCGGAGATCTCGGCCGGATACTTGTGACCCATCTCGGCCAGCCCCACCTGGGCCAGGGCCTCCTGAGCGCGCGGCACGAGATCCGTCGGGGCGAATCGCCGGCGCTCGCGGATCGGGAAGAGCACGTTCTCGAGCACGGTCGAGGAGTCGAAGAGGGCGCCGCCCTGGAACACCACTCCGAAGCGCTCCCGGATCAGGTCGAGCGCCCGGCCGTGAAGGGCCGCCACGTCCTGGCCGTCGATGACGACGCGGCCGGCGTCGGGCCGCACCAGGGCCAGCAGGTGCCGGAGCAGGACCGACTTGCCGCCGCCCGAGCGTCCGATCACCACCATCAGCTCGGCCGGTGCGACCGCGAGATCGACGCCCCGAAGCACTTCCTGGGTCCCGAAGCGCTTCCTCAGCCCTTCGACGCGGATGGCGGGCGCCGGGACCGCCGTCACGGCAGCACCGAGCCGAGGAAGTAGTCCACGACGAGGATCAGAACCGACGCCAGAACGACCGCCTCCGTGGTGGCCCGCCCGACCCCTTCGGCCCCGTGGCCGACGTGGAACCCCTTGTAGCAGGCGACCCACGCGATGATCAGCCCGAAGACCAGCGCCTTCCAGAACCCGACCCAGATGTCGCCCGTGTCCAGAAACGCCCGGATCTGCCCGAAGTACGTTCCGGAGGACATCCCGAAGAGCTTCACCGTCACCAGGTAGCCCCCGTAGATGCCCACGACGTCGAAGATCCAGGCCAGGAGCGGGAGGGTGACGACGCCCGCGACCAGCGTGGGCACGACCAGGTAGCGCATCGGGTTCAAGGCCATCACCGTCAGCGCGTCGATCTGCTCGGTGATGCGCATGACGCCGATCTCGGCGGCGAGGGCGGATCCCGCGCGGCCGGTCACCATGAGGGCGGCCAGCACCGGGCCCAGCTCGCGCACGAGCGCGATGGCCACGAGCGGGCCGACGAAGGCCTCCGAGCCGACGCGCTGCAGCATCAGCATGCCCTGAAGGCCGAGCACCATGCCGGTGAACGCGCCCGTGAGGAGAATGACCGAGAGCGATCGGAGGCCCACGAACCAGATCCGCTGGAGCGCCTGGCGGGCCTTGAACGGCGGAACGACCGCCCACAGGAGCGCCTCGCCCAGGAACATGCCGAATCGCCCGAGCGACGCCAACGTGTGGATGCCGTAGCGTCCCAGGCTCTGAACGCCGTCGAGCACGAGTGAGCCGGGCATTCGAGGGGCGGGTGTGTCGGCGACCGGGCGCCCGCGGGGCCCTATCGCGTGAGCTGGCGCCAAGTCCCGAGCGCCCACAGGGGGAAGTAGTGGGCGTAGAGGTGGTACTGGAGATAGAAGACTCGCGGGAAGCCCGTGCCGTTCCAGAGCCGATCGGCCCACGCCCCGTCCGCTTCCTGGGTCCGCAGAAGGAACTCGATGCCGCGCTCGACCCCGGGCGTCGCCGCCTGGCCGGCCGCCATGAGGCCGAGGAGCGCCCAGGCGGTCTGGCTGGGTCCCGAGGTCCCGCGACCCTTCAGCCGGGCGTCCGGGTAGGAGTCGCACGTCTCGCCCCAGCCCCCGTCGGGATTCTGGCGATCGGCCAGCCACCGGACGGCGCGGCGCACCATCGGGTCCGCGGGACCCATCCCGATCGCCTGGAGGGCGCGCAGCACCGACCAGGTCCCGTAGAGGTAGTTCACGCCCCAGCGCCCGTACCAGGCCCCCTCGCGCGTCTGCGCGCGGCGCAGGAACGCCACGCCCCGCTTGATTGCCGGGTCGCTTGCGGGCGCCCCGAGCCGCCCGAAGCACTCGATGCAGCGCGCCGTGAGGTCGTCGGTCGCGGGATCGAGCAGCGCCCCGTGGTCGGCGAACGGGATGTTGTTGAAGAGGAGCCGCGTCTGGTCCGTGTCGAAGGACGCCCAGCCGCCGTCCTTGCCCTGCATGCCCCGCAGCCAACGGACCGCCCGATCCACGGCGTCCCGGCGGCGCGCGATGTCCGGATAGTCGACACGGTCGAGCGCCATGGCGACCACGGCGGTGTCGTCCAGATCCGGGTAGTAGGGGTTGTCGAACTGGAACGCCCATCCTCCCGGCTCGACGCCGGGGCGCTTGACCGCCCAGTCCCCGGGCTCGAGCACCTGACGGTCCAGCAGCCAGTCGCTGGCGCGGACGAGGGCGGGATGCCCCGCGGGCAGCCCGGACGCCAGGAGCGCGTTCATCGCCAGGGACGTGTCCCAGACCGGCGACACGCAGGGTTGGACGTGGAAGCGGTGGGGCTTCTCGAGGCCGAGCGCCTCGATCTCCTTGATCTGCCCGGCGATCAACCGGTGATCGTCGGGGTACCCCAGGATCCGCATCGCGAGGACGCCGTTGACCATGGCGGGGTAGATGCCGCCGAGGCCGCCCGGAACGGACATCCGGGGGACGAGCCAGTCGTGGGCCGCCCCGATGGCCTTCCTTCTCCAGGGCCGAGGCCCGAAGGCCTCCCACGTCTTGAGGAAGCCGTCGAGGCCGATGAAGATGTTCTTCCACGACACGATGGCGCGGCGCGCATACGCCGGGTCGTCGAGGTGGAGATGGTGGGCCCACAGCTCCTCGACGCCGCGTCCCCTGGGGACGGAGTGCACGGGGCGCCGGTCCATGACGATGAGCAGCGGGATCAGGACCGTCCGCGACCAGTACGAGATCTCCCAGACGTTGAAGTACGACGCCCGGGGCAGGAGCATGATCTCGACGGGCATCGCCGGGACTCCGCCCCACGGATACTGGCCGAAGAGCGCCAGCGTGATCTTCGTGAAGACGTTGGCCTGGGTCGGCCCGCCGCGCTCCAGGACCCAGTCCCGGGCTCGGGTCATGGCGGGGTCCTCGGGCGCGACCCCAGCCATCTTCATGGCGAAATAGGCCTTGATGGTGGCCGAGAGGTCTCCGGCCCCAGCCTCGTAGAGGTTCCAGGCGCCGTCCTGGTCCTGCCGCTCGCGGAGGTAGGGGATCGCCTTCCGCTCGAGGTCCGGATCGGGGGTGCCGAGCAGGTGGCGGAAGAGCAGGTACTCGCTCGTGATGGTGGTGTCGGCCTCGAGCTCCCCCAGCCAGAATCCGGCCGGGGCCTGCAGTCCCAACAGGCGCTCCTGGGACCGCCGGATCGCGTCGTCGACTCGGCTCAGATCCACCATCGTCGTAGGGCTTTAGAGGCCGGGCGCTAGTGTAGCATGGCCACCGGGACCCATGGGCGGCGCCGACCAGCTCGCGGTGATCGAGGGGCTTCAGCTCGGGTGGGGGAGCCTCGTCCTCCGTCCGTACGTCTTCGCCTTTCTCGCCGTCTACCTCGCTGTCGCGACGGTCGCGTGGGGCTGGCGCCGGGCCGTGGCATTCATCGGCTGGGCGGGCGGGCTGGCCCTGGCTGCCGAATGGGCCTCGACCCGGGTCGGGGTGCCGTTCGGCCTCTACCATTACACGGGGGCGACGGCGGGCCGCGAGCTGTACCTCTCGAACGTGCCGTTCTTCGACCCCCTGTCCTTCACCTTTCTTTCGTATGCGAGCCTCGGCCTTGCCGGCCACGTGCTCGGGATGCCGCCGGCGACGCGCCGAGACGGGGGGATCTGGCCGGCGGGCGTCGAGCCGGGCGCTCGCCTCCGTCTGGCGAGCCTCACGGGAGTGCTCATGATGTGGCTCGACGTGGTGATCGATCCCCTGGCGGTGCGGGGGGACCGCTGGTTCCTCGGCCGCATCTTCTATTACCCGGAGGCCGGGTGGTACTTCGGCGTGCCGACCTCGAACTTCCTCGGCTGGGTCGTCGTCGGCGCGGCGATCGCGTGGGGCTGGAGCCTCTTCGCGGACCGCATCGGCGGGTCTCCGCCCGCGTGGGCGGCGCGGCTGCCCGGCCGACGCTATCACGCGGTCGCCCTCTACTACCTCGTGCTCGCGTTCAACCTGGCGGTGACCGCGGCGGTCGCCGAGCCCGCGCTCTTCTGGACGGGGGCGCTGCTCCACGTCCCGCTGGCGGTCGTTGTAGTATGCTCTGTACGGTCGCGAGAGCAGCCGGGTCCGGCGCCGATCCGCGCGGGTCACCGAGCGTGAGCTCCCGCGCGAGAACCCGATGAGCGTACCCCTGTCCCAGATGTGGACCGTCGCGAGCTACGTGCTCCGGCAGCGCCTGACCGGACGCCGGCGCTATCCGCTCGTGCTCATGCTGGAGCCCCTCTTTCGCTGCAACCTCGCCTGCGCCGGATGCGGCAAGATCCAGTACCCCGGGCAGATCCTCAGGAAGAACCTCACCGTCGAGCAATGCCTCACGGCGGTCGACGAGTGCGGCGCGCCGATCGTCTCCATTCCGGGCGGGGAGCCGCTCATGTACCCGGACATCGGGCGGCTGGTGAAGGCGCTGGTCGCTCGGAAGAAGTACGTCTATCTCTGCACGAACGCCATCCTCTTGAAGGAGAAGCTCGAGGCCGGCCTGTTCACCCCGTCCAAGTACCTGTCCTTCAGCATTCACATGGACGGCCTCCGGGAGGAGCACGACGAGGCGGTGTGCAAGGACGGCGTGTACGACGCGGCCGTCACGGGCATCCGCGAGGCGCTCCGGCGCGGATTCCGCGTGACGACCAACACGACCCTCTTCGAGGGTGCGAACCCCGAGCGCGTGCGGCTGTTCTTCGACGCGATGATGGACCTGGGGGTCGAGGGCATGATGGTATCCCCGGGATACAGCTACTCGAAGGCGCCGGACCAGGAGCATTTCCTCCGGACGCAGCGGGCGCACGATCTCTTCAGCCGGATCCTGTCGAGTCCGAAGCGCCGCTGGCGTTTCAACCAGTCGCCGCTGTTCCTCCAGTTCCTCATGGGGAAGCGCGACTACGAATGCACGCCGTGGGGGAACCCGACCTACAACGTCTTCGGCTGGCAGCGTCCCTGCTACCTCCTCCAGGAGGGCTACGCCCGGACCTTCCAGGACCTCATGACCGGGACCCGGTGGGAGCGTTACGGCAAGCGCAGCGGCAACGACAAGTGTCGCGACTGCATGGTCCACTGTGGGTTCGAGGCGACCGCCGTGCAGGAGACCTTCGGCAGCTGGCGGGGATTCCGCGACACGGTCGTGTCCACGGTCACCGGTCGCGCGTGACGATGGAGTCCGAGAAGAGCCTCGAGGGGTGGACGCCGGAGCCGCACGAGGGGCTCCCGCTCGCTCGAATCGTGGATCTGGCCTTCGACTACCGGGGCAACACGACGGTCATCCTGCGGGACGGGGCCAAGCTCCACGGCTACGTGAGCAACCGAGATGCGGAGGCGGCGACGCCTTACCTCGAGATGTTCGACGCCGAGGGCGAGGGGCCCCATCGTCTCGCCTACGGCGACATCCGCACGATCCACTTCACCGGGAAGGACACTGCGGCCGGGAAGTCGTACGCAGCCTGGCTCGTCAGGAAGCAGACGGAGAGGGCCGCACAGGCGGCGGACGCACCGCCCTCGTGAGGCCGGGACGAGACCCACGCGCGAGGGCCCACTGCTCCTCGTCGCGGGCCTCGCGCTGGAAGCGCGCGGCCTGCTGCGTCGGGTGCCGCGACCGGGGCGCGGCGGGCTGACCGTCCGCACCGTGGGCGCTGGCGCGTCCGAGCTCGACCGGCTGGACGCCACGGCGGGCGCTGCCTCTCCGCGCGCCGTGCTGGCCGTGGGCCTCGCCGGCGGCTGTGAGCCGAGCCTCCGACCCGGGGATGTCGTGGTGGGCGACCCGGTCGCCGACCAGAACGCGGGGGCCTGGTCCGGCGAGGCGGATGCCGCGCTCCGGGCGCGCGCCGTGCGGGCGCTCGACGTCGCTGACCTGCGCTACCGCGTGGGGCCACTCCTCACGGTGGACACGGTCGCGGCGACCCCGGCGGAGAAGGCGGGGTGGTGGCGAACGCGAGGAGCGCTGGCGGTCGACATGGAGAGCGCCCACGTGATGGCCTGGGCTCGGCGGGCCGGGCTGCCGGCCCTATCGGTCCGGGCCATCGCCGACGGCCCCGACGACGAGGTTCCGCGTGAGCTCCTCCGGCTGGTGGGCGCGGGGGGTCGGGTGGAGCCGCGGGCCGTGGCCGGCCTCATCGCTCGCCCGGCCCTCGTCGGCGCGGCGTGGCGCATGGGCCGGCGCACGCGCGCGGCCATGGGCAGCCTCGCGCGGTTCGTCCAGGCTTTCGTGGCTCAAGCGGACGAGCCCTGAGGTCTCTCGCCGCTCTTCTGGTCGCCGGCCTGCTCGCCGTGCCCGCTCCGGCGGCCGGGCAGGGGTACTCCTTCTTCCCGCTCCCGGCCTTCGACACCGATCCCAACGAGGGGGAGACGTACGGCGTCCTGCCGGTCTGGATGTTCAAGGACGCCGAGGGACGCGTCCGGAGCATCGTCGCCCCGTCCGTGACCTACAACGAGATCCGCGGCGTGACCGGGACGTTCCGCTTCTTCTACTATCCGGGCGGCAGCGAGCGGCTGGAGGTGATCGGGTCGTATTCGGAGAAGATCGACCGCGAGCTGGACCTCCACTACCGGAACCTGGAGGTCTTCGGCGGCCGGTTCCACGCCGACATCCAGTTGCTGCACGAGAAGACGTCCTCCGTCCGCTTCTTCGGGATCGGTCCGGAGTCGCAGCAGGAGGACGAGTCCAACATGACGCTCGAGGTGACGGGCGTCTACGCGATCTTCGGCGTGAACATCACTCCGACGATGCGGCTGTCCCTGGGCGAGACGCTCCAGCGCTTCGAGGTCGGCCCCGGAGGCGTCCCCGGCCTGCCGTTCACCGGGGATCTCTTCCCCGACCTTCCGGGGGTGCAGGGCGCCACGATCCACGCCCAGCGCGTCGCCCTGATCTACGACAGCCGCGACTCCCTGACGACGCCCACCCAGGGGCTCTACGCGAGCGTGTTCGCCGAGGCCTCGGCCGAGCTCCTGGGCAGCGACGCGGACTACATCAAGGCCGGTGCCGAGGGCATCTACCTCCGGCCGTACATGGACCGGCGTGTCATCCTGGTGCTGCGAGGCCTCTTCGAGGGGATATCCGGCGAGTCGAACACGCCCTTCGAGGTGCTGCCGACGCTGGGCGGCGTCGACACCCTCCGCGGGTTCGGCGAGAACCGGTTCTACGGGGACGCCCGCTTGCTCTTCAACGTCGAGGTTCGGACCAAGGTCCTCCGCATGCGAATCTTCGGCGTGAACGCCGAGTTCGAGATCGCGCCGTTCATCGACGTCGGCAAGGTGTTCAATTCGTGGAAGCAGTTCCTCGACACGCCCTTCGAGGTGAACCCCGGCGTCGGCTTCCGGGGTCTGGCGCCGCCGAGCGTGGTGGGGCACATCGAGTTCGCCTACAGCCGCGAGGGCCCGGCGATCTACGTGGGCCTCGACTACCCCTTCTAGGAGCCGACCGATGAGGGCGCTCGTCACCGGCGGGACCGGCTTCATCGGGAGCCACGTCGTCCGGGCTCTGCTCGAGGACGGCGCGACCGTCCGCGCGCTCGTGCGGCCGGGGAGCGACCGGCGCGCCTTGGCCGGGCTGCCGGTCGAGCTCGTGACGGGCGACCTCGCCGAGCCCGCTTCGCTGGAGCCCGCGCTCGCGGGAGTCGAGGTGCTGTACCACGTCGCGGCGGACTATCGGCTCTGGGCGCCCGATCCGGCCGTGCTCTACCGGATCAACGTCGACGGGACGCGCGCGTTGCTCCGGGCCGCGGAGGCGGCCGGGGTCTCCCGCGTGGTCTACACGTCGAGCGTCGGCGCGCTGGGCCTGCCGCCCGGCGGCCGACCGGGGAGCGAGGAGACGCCCGCCGGGATCGAAGACATGGTGGGGGACTACAAGCGATCGAAGTTCCTCGCC
>JBIOVM010000197.1:0-57973 GCA_044867785.1 Candidatus Rokuibacteriota bacterium
CGAGGATCGGGCAGGAGCGTCCGCCTGACCCGCGGCGCGCGCGGGACCCCGTCGACCGCGGCCGGGAACTCCTCGATCGTGGTCGGCGCGCCGGTCGAGGCCGGGCCCACGCCGAGGGCGCCCGGGCGGAGCGTGACGACCGCCGCCGTGCGGGCAGGGACCCGGACGCTCGCGTAGAGCCGCTCACCGTAGGCGGGCCGCGTGATCTCGAGGTCCCCGCCGGAGCCGCGGCGGACACCGACGGCGTCGGGGGCGAGCGCCGCGTCCAGCCGGACGGTGAGCTGGGCGGCCACGGTGAGCCCGTGGCGCGTGTGTGGCAGGAGGACGACCGGGGCCGGATCGCCTTGGCGCTCGAGCCAGGCGGCCGCGGCGCGCCCGATCGCCGCCGCCGCCGCCGGGCCGGGGGTGCGGAGGAGGACGAGCCGGCCGGCGCCCCACGTGGCGAGGGCGGCGAGCGTGGCTCGCGTCTCGGGGGGCCCGACCACCATCACTCCGGGCTTGGCGGGCCGGGCCAGCTCCGCGGCCTCGCCGAGCGCCTCGAGCGTCGCCTCCCGCGCCCCCTCCTCCTCCGCCACCACCCACACCGGGGTCAGCCTTTCACGTCCCGACATTTCCGTCAGCATCCGGCCGTGGTGCGTCGCGTCAATATCGGGGCGTGAAAGGCTGACCCCGGTCAGAGGCGGCGGGCGACGCGGGTGCCTTCGAGGAGCGCGTGGTGGACGCCCCGCGGGGCCACGCAGTCCCCCACGGCGTGGAGCTCCGGCACGCGGCCGCGAAGACCCCGGTAGAGCGCGTCGGTCGAGCGGGCGCCCGTGGACAGGACGACGGTATCGACCCCCTCGATCCGGCGCTCTTCGCCGGTGTACACGTTGGCGACCACCACCGTCGAGCCCTCGACCGCGACCAGGTCGGTGTGCGGCGTGAAGACCACGCCCTTCGCGAAGAGGCGCGTGTAGAGCGGCACGATCGAGGTGATGCCCACGTCCTGGCCGGGGTAGAAGAGGCGGGACACCACCTCGACCGCCCGCCCGCGCTCGAGCAGGTGGTCGGCGGTCGAGAGCCCCTGCTGAGTGTGCACGTCGTCGATCACCACCACGCGCTCGCCGACGTCGACCCGGTCCAGCAGCACGTCACGATCCGTCACGACGTGCTTGCCATCGAGCCCCGGCAGCGCCGGCACGTGGGGATGCGAGCCGGTCGCGACGACCACGGCGTCGGGCGCTTCGGCGAGCACCGACTCGACGCCGGCCTCGGCGGCCAGCCGGCCCTCGACACCCAGCCGCTCGACCTGGCGTATCAGGAAGCGCACGATCCCCGCATAGTCCGCGCGGGCGGGCGCGCGGGCGGCGACGAGCACCTGCCCGCCGAGCTCGCGCTCCTTCTCGAGGAGCAGCACGCGATGGCCGCGGAGCGCCGCCACCCGCGCGGTCTCGAGGCCGCCGACCCCGCCCCCGACCACGACGACGCGCTTGCGCGTCGCCGCCGGCTCGATGGCGCCGAGCTCCGCCTCCCGGCCGGCCCCCGGGTTCTGGATGCACGTGACCGGCTTGCCCTGGTAGATGCGGTCGATGCACCCCTCGTTCGCGCCGACGCACTGGCGGATCTCGTCGAGGCGACCCTCGCGGGCTTTTCGGGGCAGGTCGGGATCCGCGATGAGGGCGCGCGTCATGCCCACCACGTCGATCGAGCCGTCGGCGAGGATCCGGTCGGCGTGCACCGGGTCGACGATCCGGGTGGCGTGGAAGATCGGGATCTCGGGCACCGCCGCCTTGATCGCGGCCGCCAGCGGGACGTACACCGCGTTCGGGAACGACATGTTCGGGACGGCGCCCGCCTGGAGCGCGAACGTGTGGGCGGCGCCGCCGATGATCGAGAGGAAGTCGACGAGGCCGGAGGCGGCGAGGCGGTGCGCGATCTCCCCCATGTCCTCCGCCGTCAGCCCGCCGTCGGTGAACTCGTCGCCCGAGATCCGGGCGCCGACCACGTAGTCCCGGCCCACCTGGCGGCGGATCTCGCGGAGGACCTCGAAGCCGAAGCGGAGCCGGTTGTCGAGGCTGCCTCCGTACTCGTCCGCCCGCCGGTTGAAGACGGGCGACCAGAACTGATCGACCAGGTGGTTGTGGGCGAACGAGAGCTCGACGCCGTCGAGTCCGCCCTCCCGGCAGCGCCGCACGGCGTCGCCGAACGCCCGGACGAGCATCGCGATCTGCTCGGGCTCGAGCTCGTGCGGAATCTCCCGGTGGACCCGCTCGGGGATCTGGGACGGCGCGAGGAGGACGTGCCAGCTCTCGTTGTCCGACTGCGCACGGCGCCCCATGTGCGTGAGCTGCGAGAAGACCAGGCAGCCGTGCCGGTGAATCGCCTCCGCCATGGCTCGGTAGGAGGGGATGATCGAGTCGTCGTGGTTGGCGGGCATGTTCCAGGCGCTGGCCGGTGACGAGGGGTGCACGCTCGACGAGCCGCCGATGATGGTCAGCGCGCAGCCGCCACGGGCCTTGCCCTCGTGGTACGCCCTGAGGCGCGGGCCGGGCTTCCCGTCCTCGGCCATGGCCTCGGCGTGCCCGGTGGAGAAGATCCGGTTCTTCAGTGTGAGCCCGCCGACTCGGATCGGCGTGAAGAGGTAGCGGAACTCGTGAGCCATGGCGTCCCCCGTGGTCTTTGCCGGCCGGCGCGCTCAGTGGGGCGCCGGCCGGCCACCGGCCCTCAGCCGGGATGATACACGGGTTCGAATCGATGTCGGAGGCCGGGCTGCCCGATCGACGTGGCCTCGAGGACATCCGGCTGGCCGGCCTCGATGGCCCTGCGGTCGTGCAGGAGCGGGCCTCTTCTACGATCGGCACACCGCGGACGCGCCGAGGCTCGGTCTCGAGTCGGACTAGCGAGGCGCAGGAGCCCTCCCGGTCGGGGACGGGCTGCTACTCCTGGGGAACGCGCTCCTCGATCCGGAGGCGGAGGCGCAAGCGACCCCCGGCCGGGGACCGGGCGGCTACCGCTTGCGCGCCTCGATGGTCCTGCGGAGCTCCTCCTCCTGCTGACGCAGCTCGGGCGTGAACTCGGCGCCGAAGTCCTCGGCCTCGAACACCGGGCGGACCTCGATGACGCTCTCTTCGCCGGGCATCGGGTCCGGACACCGCCGGAGCCACTCGATCGCCTCGTCCATCGACTTCACCTGCCACAGCCAGAAGCCGGCGATCAGCTCCTTCGTCTCCGCGAAGGGACCGTCGGTCACGGTCTTCTTCCCGCCCGCGAAGCGGACGCGCTTGCCCTTGGAGCTCGGGTGGAGCCCCTCGCCCGCGAGCATGACGCCGGCCTTCACCAGCTCCTCGTTGTACTTCCCCATCGCGGTCAGGAGCTTCTCGTCCGGGAGGACACCCGCTTCGGAGTTCTTCGTCGCCTTCACGATCACCATCACGCGCATCGTTCGTCTCTCCTTGGTCGTGGCCGGCTGACGCGGCCTGCAGTATGTGGTCGAGCGAGCGACCGCCAGATCGACATGGGCGTCGCACGCACGGCACGCGCCGCGCGCCGGTGCCGCACGCTCCCTCGAGCGTCAAAGCGGAAACACCTCGATACTGCGCAGCCCACGCGGCGGACGTCAAGGACAGCGCCGAGACAGAATGTCGCCAACCTCCCGCGTCGAGCGTGGGCAGGCGAGTGGACCGAGTTTGATGGACGACCGAGATGCGCTTCGGCATAATCGCCCCGTGGGAAGCTGGAAGGCGTGCGCCGCGCTGTCACTTGCGGCGTTCGTCGTTTCGCTGGGCGCCGGCCGCGCAGACGCCCAGGAAACGGCGGCCCCGGTCCGCGGCCTGGCCACCCGGCTCGAGGGCGCCGTCAAGGGGGACGCCGACGCCATGATCGAGGCGCGGGTGATCCGCGTGGCCGCCCCCTACAGCCGGTCACTGTACTTCAACGACAAGGGTCGAGAGCGCGGTCTCAGCGCCGACTTCGTGCGGGACTTCGAGCGGTACGTCAACGCGAAGTACAAGAAGCAGCTCCGGAACCGCCCGATCACCGTCGTCATCCGGCCCACGACGCGCGACGTCCTCCTGAAGAACGTGGTCGACGGGCTCGCGGACATTGCGGTCGGCAACCTGACCGTCACCGAGGAGCGCCTGGAGCTGGTCGACTTCGCGCCCCCCCACGGCGCCACCGAGGTCTCCGAGATCGTGCTCACGGGGCCGAAGGGGCCGAAGAAGCTCGAATCGGCCGACGGACTCTCGGGAAGGACCGTCCACGTGCGGCGATCGTCGAGCTACTACGAGAGCCTCGGCGACCTCAACGAGCGGCTCAAGAAGGACCGCAAGCCTCCCGTCAACCTGGTTCTCGTCCCCGACGCCTTGGAGGACGAGGACATGATGGAGATGCTGAACGCCGGGCTTTTCGAGGCGATCGTCGTGGACGACTGGAAGGCGCGCCTGTGGGCGCAGGTGCTGCCCCGCATCACCGTGAACGATGCCGCCGCCGTGCGCTCGGGGGGGAAGATCGGCTGGGCGATCCGCAAGGACAGCCCGAAGCTCGCGGCGCTCCTCGACGAGTTCTACACGGACTTCGTCAGGAAGCAGGGCGTGCTGAACGTCCGCATGAAGCAGTACTATCGCCGCG
This sequence comes from Candidatus Rokuibacteriota bacterium, assembly GCA_044867785.1. GTDB lineage: Bacteria > Methylomirabilota > Methylomirabilia > Rokubacteriales > DASRDR01 > DASRDR01. Next base: position 4,606 of record JBIOVM010000197.1, read on the forward strand.
TCAAGGAGCTCAAGAACCCGACGGGAACCGCGGAGCGCAAGCGCTTCGAGGACACGCTCGGGCTGTTCAAGAAGTACGGCGCGCGGTACCGCTTCGACCCGCTCATGCTCGCCGCCCAGGGCTACCAGGAATCCCAGCTGGACCAGAGCGCGCGGAGCCACGTCGGCGCCATCGGCATCATGCAGGTGATGCCGACGACCGGGCAGGAGCTGAAGGTGGGCGACATCCGGGTCGCCGAGCCCAACGTCCACGCCGGCGCGAAGTACATGGACCAGCTCATGACGCGATACCTCAAGGACGCGAAGTTCGACGACACGAACCGGACGCTGTTCGCGTTCGCCTGCTACAACGCGGGGCCGGGCAACATCTCGCGCATGCGCAAGGAAGCCGTGAAGCGCGGGCTCGACCCCGACCAGTGGTTCAACCACGTCGAGCTGGTGACGGCGCAGAAGATCGGCATCGAGACGACCACGTACGTGCGCAACATCTACAAGTACTACGTGGCCTACAAGCTCATGGTCGACGTGGCGGAGGCCCAGGAGAAGGCGCGGGCCACCGTGGACCCGGGGAAGTAGTCGGGTCCCCGCCTCCCGCCCGAGATCCGGGCCCCGGCGGCACGGGCGACCCCGATGAGCGGAGCGACCCGGCTCAGGCCACGTCGACGAGGGCCTCCGCGATCTGACCGAAGCGCCGCTCGCCGAGCGTGAGGTCGGCGCAGAGGACGTGCCGGCCGCGGGCCTCGGGGGGCACCTCGATCTCGAACCGGAGCGCGCCGCTCTCGCCGGCCGCGACCGGGGCGGACCCCTCGCCGGGCGAGACCGACCAGCCGGCCGGTGCGACGAGGCTCGCTCGGGCCATGCCGTCCACGGCGCCGTGGTTGGTGACCCGCAGCTCGAGGGCGAGTCGGTCACCCGGGCGCGCCGGGCTCCGGTAGGGGAAAAGCGTCGCGAAGTTCGGATCGAGCGCGAAGTTGACCTCGGCCGGCACCGCGACCATGGTCCGGAACACGCCCTCCAGCTGGCGTGCCCAGGCGTGGAAGTCCTCGAGCATCTTCCGGTCGACGCGCAGCGCTCCCGTGTGCCCCGTGAGCAAGAGCTCCGGCTCGAACTCCATCAGACGCCGGACTCCGACCGCGATGGAGTCCACGAGCATCTTGTTCCGGTAGACGGGCGCGGCCGCGCGAAGGGGGCTCACCGCTCCCTGGAGGAGATTGTCCCCGGTGAAGGCGACGCGCGTTCCGTCGATCTCGCCGAAGAGGCCGAGCGCCCACCACGTGTGGCCCGGCATGTGGAAGACGTCGAACGTCCAGCGGTCCCAGGAGACCCGTCCGCGGTCGGGCAGCGCGCGGTCGACGCGGATCGGGGTGGGGAGGAGACAGGGGATGTTGTAGCCGGCGGGATTCGACACGATGTCGGCGAAGTTCTCGAAGATCCAGGCCTGGGTTCCCTGCGTCTGCTGGAGCCAGGGGAGCCCCGCCAGGTGGTCGTCGTGATAGTGACTGGGGATGACGACGTCGACCGATCGGAGCCCGGCGACCGACTTCAGCTCGTCGAGCGAATGCTCGACGAAGCGTAGGTCCGCCGCCATGTGATCCCAGCTGGGGAAGCCGTAGTCGAGGAGCAGCGCCCGGCCGTCGTCGGCCGTGAGCGCGTAGCAGTTCGAGACGGAGTGGGGGTTCGCCCAGAGATGGGGGAGCACGTGGGCCTTCGGCTGGTCCACCGCGTGAGGCCAGATCGGCCAGACGCGGTTCTTACGCATCTCGGCCTGGAGGCCGTAGAGCAGACGCAGCTTGGGCTCGAGAAGCCGGAGCGCGGTGCCCGCGTCGTCGGTCGGATGGCCGTGCGACGGGCAGAGACGCTGGAGCGGCAGGCCGGCGAGGAGGGTCACCGAGTGGAGCGCCGCGCCGGCGGCGTCGGGCAACCCGTACTGCCACTGGAGGTCGTGGATCGTGTGGACGTGGCCCGGCTCGGCGACCAGGTCGCCGCAGAAGGCGACCGCCATGCCGTCGACGTCGGCGAGGAAGGTGACAGAGCCTTTGGTGTGCCCCGGCGTCGGGAGCACGCGGACGTCGTAGCCGCGCCAGGAAAACGTCTCGTAGTCGCGGAGCGTCCGCGATACCTTGACCGGCCGGGCCAGGGTGAAGCCGATGCCGGAGACGTCGTAGTTGTCGTAGATGCGCTTGAGCCGCCAGAAGGCGTCGGTCTCGGCGAAGAGGCCGGTCTCGCGCTCGGGCACCGCGATCGGGACCTGCCGGGCCTCGAGCAGGTGGTCTCCCTGGCACTGGTCCCGATGATGGTGCGTGTGGAGCACCCACTCGACCTCGCGCACTCCGGCCTCGTCCAGGTGCTCGAGGATGCCGCCCGAGCCGAAGTCGATCAGGATCCCGCGGTCGCCCCGGGTGACGAGGTAGACGTTGCACGTGTCGGGGAACCAGTAGAGATTCGGCGAGATCCGGACCAGGCCTCCTCCCGGAGCGGCGTGGTGCCCGTGACCGTGGTCGTGCGCGCGCATCGGAGGCCTCCTGTGTCGAGGGGAACCAGCCTGAACCGCACCTGCCTACTATAATGGTCCGCGCCAATCGCGTGGCGATCCGGGGATCGAGGGCCACGGCCGGCCGGACTGGGCCCGATGCCGTCGAGAGGACCGGGATGGAGACGGTGGACTCTGTCGACGTGCGAATGACCTCGTGGGGCCGCGCCATGACGGCCGCGCTCGGGGCGCTGGCGCTCGGGCTCGGCGCTGCGCCGTTTCCCCGGCTGGCTGCCGCGCAACCCCAGCTCCAGACGGAGGGGCGGGTCGAATCCTACCGGGTGCAGGACGTGGCATCCTTCAATCTATCGGTGCGCTCCGCGCACCAGTCGGCGGACGGTGGGTGGACGGCGACGCCGCTCGGCGTCGTCTCGCGCTATCTGGGCGACGTGAGCTCCGAAACCCGCTCCGCGATTGTGGAGGTCGTCAGGCCGTCGGCCGAGGCCCACGATCGGGTCCTCGTCATGGTCACGCGCGAGGGACTGCTGGACGATTCCGTGCGAGGGACGAAGGATCGTCTCGAACTCGTGCGGGACCCGGCGGGGTTCTGGTCGATCGCCGCCGCCCTCCGGGCCTGGGCCTGCCAGCCGAGCCGGGGTCGCGCCGAGTACCACTCCGAGCCCTGCCGATAGGAGCGCCGCCCGCCGTTCATCCCTGCTCGAGCACGGCGGGCGAGCTCTCTCCGGACTGCCGCCGCCGGCCCTCGCTCCGGACGAGCGCTCAGCGGACGACGAGCACGGACACGGGCGCGCGCGAGACGGCGCCCTCGGCCACGCTGCCCAGGAGCAGCCGCTCCATGGCGCCGACGCCCCGCGCGCCCACGACGAGGATGTCCGCGCCCCGAGTCGCCGCGAGAACCTCGTCCAGTGGCCGGCCGCTCCGGACCTCGCTTCGCGCGCGCCACCCGGCGCGCGTGAGCCGCGCTTCGGCGTTGGCGAGCTGCCGGCGCGCCGCCGCCTGACGGTCCTTCTCGGCCTTGGCGGCTTCGCTGGTCAGCGCGGCGCGGATCTTCGAGGGCAGGAGTCCGGTCGAGGGAAGCCGGATGGGCTCGACGACGCTGATGAGATGCACCTGGCCGCCGCGCGGCGGCGGAAGGGTGGCGACGAACGCGACCGCGCGCCGGGCGTGGGGCGAACCGTCGATGCCGATCAGGAAGCGCCGCGGCGCGCGCGCCGATCCCCGCACGACGAGCACCGCGCTCCGAGCCTCCCGCACGACACCCCTGCTCACGCTCCCGAGCAGCAGGCGCCCGATCGCGCCCAGTCCGCGCGATCCGAGGACGACGGCCCGAGCCCGGAGCCTCCTGGCCTCGGCGAGGATTCCGGGAACGGGCGGGGCCGCCGTCACCACGACGCCGGCGTCGGGCCATCGCCGCCGCAGCAGAGCCTGCGTGCGACTCGCCTCGGCCTTCGCCACGTCCATGAGCGCATCCCACACGGTGGGCGATGCTTCGGTGAGCGGGGGAATTCCTCGTGAGATCACGCCGTGCCCCGTGTTTCCGGGAGGCCACGGGAAGGCGACGGCGGCCTCGACGGCGGCACGTGCCGAGGGGCTGCCGTCGCTTGCGACGAGCACCGGAAAACGCTGCTGGGCCATGGTCTCCTCGCTCGCTAGGGTGTCGGCCACCGCCGAGTGTACCCGAGGAGGCGTCCCCTCGGTGAAGCCCTCCTGGCCGGTCCCGGCGCCGCCGCCGCTTGCCGGTCCCGACGGCGGTGGTGTACCGTCGCCACGCGCCCCGGGGCGGATCGTGCCCGTGGGCCCGGAGGAAGCGCGGATGGCGACGGCGACGGTTCAGGAGCTGAAGACGCGCGCGAGCGCCGAGATCGAGCGTCGGCGGGACGACATCGTGGCGATCAGCGAGCACATCATGCGGCATCCCGAGGCGGGCTACCGGGAGGTCCGGACCGCCTCGTACGTCGCCGGCTGGCTGGGCCGGATGGGGCTCGACTGCCGGGAAGGCCTCGCCCTGACCGGCGTCAAGACGCGCCTCCGGGGCCGGTCCCCGGGTCCCACGGTCGCGGTCCTGGGGGAGCTCGACTCCTTGATCGTCGCGGAGCACCCGTTCGCCGACCCGACGACCCACGCGGCGCACGCGTGCGGACACAACGCCCAGGTGGCGTCGATGATCGGCGCCGGCATGGGGCTGCAGGCCGTCATGGACGAGCTCGACGGCGACGTGGTGCTCTTCGCCGTGCCCGCCGAGGAGTACATCGAGGTGGAGTGGCGGCTCGGGCTCAGGGAGCAGGGCAGGCTCGAGTTCCTCGTCGGCAAGGCCGAGCTCATCCGCCTCGGCGAGTTCGACGACGTCGACATGGCCGTCATCACCCACACGAACGCCCGCCCCGAGGACGGGCTGGCGAGCGTCGGGGACACGCACAACGGCTGCGTGGTGAAGTTCATGCGCTTCCTCGGCCGCGGTGCCCATGCGGGCAGCGCTCCGCATCTGGGGATCAACGCGCTCAAGGCGGCCGAGATCGCGCTCCACGCCATCGACGCCAACCGGGAGACCTTCCGGGACGACGACACGATTCGGGTCCACCCGATCATCACGCGGGGCGGCGAGGCGGTGAGCGCGGTGCCGGCCGACGTGCGGCTGGAGACGTTCGTTCGCGGCAAGACGGTGGAGGCGATCGCGGACGCCTCGCGGAAGGTCGACCGGAGCCTCCGCGCGGGAGCCCAGGCCATGGGCGCCCGCGTGCAGATCACGACGATCCCGGGCTACATGCCGCAGCAGATGGACGCGAACCTGGTCGCCCTCGCCCGGGCGAACTGCGCCGCCGTGGTGGGCGAAGCGAACATGGGTCGGCCGCGCCACTCCACGGGGTCCACGGACGTCGGTGACCTGGGCTTCATCATGCCCGAGGTGCATCCGCGGGCCGGCGGCGTCCGGGGGACCATCCACGGCGCCGATTACGTCGTCGTGGACCACGGGCTGGCGGCCGTCAATCCCGCCAAGGCGATGGCGATGACGGTGATCGACCTGCTCCACGACGGCGCCCGCGAGGCGCGCCGCGTGAAGGCGGAAGCGGGATCCAAGCTCTCGCGCGACGCGTACCTCGCCTTGGTCCGGCGGTTCGGCTCGTTCGAGGAGTACCCGGGGGCGTAGCCCCGTGACAGACGACCTGGCCGCGCTCCGGCGGGCGATGGTCGAGACGCAGCTGGTCGGCCGCGGGATCCGTGACGCCGCGGTGCTGCGTGCGATGGCCGCGGTGCCCCGGGAGCGCTTCGTGCCGGAGATCGATCCGCGGCGCGCGTACGACGACTCGGCGCTCCCGATCGCCGAGCTGCAGACGATCTCCCAGCCGTACGTGGTCGCGCTCATGCTCGAGGCGATCGCGCCAAGCGCCACCGATCGCGTCCTCGAGATCGGGACGGGCTCCGCCTACGCCACGGCGGTGCTGGCCGAGATCGTGGCGGAGGTCTACACGGTGGAGCGCCTGGCGACTTTGGCGGCGGCGGCCCGGCGCCGGCTGGCCGAGCTCGGGTACCGGAACGTCCACGTTCTCGAGGGCGACGGCACGCTCGGGTGGCCCGAGCACGCGCCCTACGACGGCGTCGTCGTGACCGCGGGGGGGCCCGACGTCCCCGCCCCGCTGCTGTCACAGCTTCGGATCGGCGGCCATCTCGTCATCCCGGTCGGGGCGACTCCGCGTGCCCAGGAGCTGGTTCGGATCACGCGCCAGACGGCGGACGAGTTCCGCCGGGAGAACCTGGGCCCCGTGGCCTTCGTCCCGCTGATCGGGGCGGAGGGCTGGCCGGTGCCGGGGCCGGGGCCGGGCCGTCCCGATCCGCCGAGCGGATGATGCCGCCGGCCGCTCCCGGCGCCGCCCGCTCCCCCGGCTCCGCCGCGAGCGGGCCATTCCCACTGCCTTGCGAGGCGCCCGCCGACGCGTGGGCGCCGGGATCCGGCTGGAGGCCCACGTGATCGACATGACCCTCGAGATCGCCGAGAAGGCCGTCCGCGCCGCGCAGGCTCGCGCGCGCGAGCTGGGGACTCCCATCACCGTGACGGTTGTGGACGAGTCCGGACGACTCGTGCTGTGCGCACGCGGAAACGGAACGGGCTTTCTCACCACGGACACCTCGCGCGGCAAGGCGGTGGCGGCGGCGAACTTCCGGCGAGCCACCAAGGAGATGGTCGAGCTGGCGCGCGAGCATCCCGCGTTCTGGCACGCGCTGCCGGGCGTCGTTCCTGGCGCGGTGCTCGCCAGCACCGGGGGCGTCCCGATCACCACGAACGGCCGCGTCATCGGCGCGATCGGCTGCGGCGGCGGCACCGGCGAGCAGGACCACCAGTGCGCCGTCGCGGGCGCCGCCGCGGCAGTCTAGATCGTTCGCGGCCAGGCCGCGAACCCGGTTCCGGTCCGCCAGGCGAGGGTCGGCGCGTAGCCGAGCACCTCGGCCGGGCCGACGGTGAAGGGGAGCGCCGCGATCCAGGCGAGAAGCTCGGCGGTCCCGCCCGAGCCGGCCGCCTCCATCCGCTCGACGGTGCACTCGCGCACGATGCGCGCATGGTCGCCCTCGGCAAGGCATGCCAGGAACCAGCGGTCGAAGGCCTCGTCCACCTTGAGGTAGCGGGGGCCGCCAGGCTCGTGCGAGAGACCGCCCGTCGCGACGACGGCGACCCGCTCCTCCGCCGGCCATCGCGTCGTCACGATGTCGCGCAGGACCTGGCCCAGCCGGTACGCCCGCCCGGACGACGGGATGGGCGGCACGGTGCAGTTCAACGTGATGGGAACCAGCGGGATCTGCATCTCGGGCGTCAGGTAGTGCAGCGGCACGGAGATCCCGTCGTCCAGCTCCAGGCGCGTCAGGTACGCGAACATGATGTCGTGGTGGGCTCCCTCCCGGACGATCGTGCGGGCGAGATCCGGGCGGCCCTTGACCCGGTACTTCGGCAGGGCGAGCCACTCGTCGAACCAGTCGGCGGGGCCGACGTGCTCGTCCCCGATGCCGACGGTGTAGTCCGGAATGTTGTTGATCGGCCAGTTGAGGAGGTGGTCGTTGGACAGCATGAGGAGCACGTCGGGGCGCGCGGCCTCGAGCCGACGGCGGAGCTCACCGTAACCCTCCCGCACCATCTTGCGGTCCGCCTCGGGCGCCTGGTCGAACCACCCGGTGAGACCGGGGGCGTGCGTGGCGGCCATCGCGGCGACGATGCGAGCCATCCGTCTATCCCTCGTGCTCGGGATAGGCGCGCCGGAAGGCCTCGACCGCCGGATGCGCGTTCGAGGCGCCCGCGGCGCCGAACGAGAGCCGGAGGATCTGGGACACGTAGTACTGGTGCACCCCCATGTCGTTGAGCCGCCGGACGTCCGCGGCCTTGACCGCGTCGACCTCTTGCGCCGACAGGCCGAACTCGCGGGCGAGCCCCTCGAAATCCTCCCGCCACCGGCGTCGGAGGTCGGCGTCCCGGCGCACGTGGAAGATCATCTGGTTCAGAGGGAGCGTGCGGTCGACTCGCTCGACGTTGCCCATCAGGCGGCGGGGACCGCCAGGACGAAGTCGAAGGCCGCCGCCTTGGCTCCGGCTTCGTCACGCACGACCAGGACCAGCTCGGGCCGGAAGATCGAGTCGCTCCGGTTCGCCGGCTCGTCCGGGAAGTAGAGCTGGGTGGTGAGGACCGGCTGGTTCGGCGCCTGAACGCGCACGTGGAAATGCCGGGTGCGACCCGGGTAGACGCCCGGCACGATGCTCTCGAGCCGGTAGCGGCCACGCTCGTCGGCGAACTGGTGGCCGCGCAGCCGATAGCCGGCGTTGTCGTACTCGCCCCGGTCGTCGGCCTGCCAGAAGTCGAGGAGCGCGCCCGGGAGCGGCCGGCAGGCGGTGGACAGGACCGTCCCGGTGACGACGATCGGGGTGCCGGCCATCCCCGGCTCGACGAGAGACACGCGGCGTGGCGAGCGCGGCTTGAAGAACGGCCCGGCGGTCTGGGGGGGCGTCGCCTGCCCCTTCTCGACACAGCTCGGCGTGGGCGTCAACGGTCTCGTCTGGGCGTCCACGCGCCGCCCCGCGAGCGCGGCCAGAGCGGGGAAGGCGAGGGCGGTACCGAGGAACTGTCGGCGTGGCGGCCATCGGGTGTGATCGGGTGTCATGGCATCCTCCATATCGGCGCGGCCGTCGATGAGGGCCGGTCCGTGTCGCTTCGACGCTGACTCAAGGATACGCCAAGGCCCGGTTGAGCCCCGGTCGCTCCCATGGCTTCCGATACTATGGACGATGAGGGATTTGCCCTCGAGGGAGACACGAGATGGGGCTCGTCGGCGCCGTGCTCGTCCTGGCTCTCGTCCTGCCGGCGCCGGCGGGCGCCGACGACGCCCTCTGGGGCCTCCTCCGCGGTGGGGGGCAGGTCGTGGTGATGCGGCACGCCGTCACGACGCCCGGTGTCGGCGATCCGCTCGGCTTCCGGCTGGGCGACTGCCCCACCCAGCGCAATCTGACCGAGGCGGGGCGGGACGAGGCGCGACGGGTCGGCGCCGCCTTCCGATCCCGTGGGGTCCCGGTGGGGCGCGTCCTGTCGAGCCGCTGGTGCCGGTGTCTCGAGACGGCTCAGCTCGCGTTCGGCCGTGCGGAGCCGTGGGACGCGCTCGACTCGATCTTCGAGGATCGGCATCGGGAGCGGGAGCGCACCGAGGCTCTGCGCCAGGTGCTGCGCACGCGCCCGGCCAACGGGAACCTCATCCTGGTCACGCACGGTGCGAACATCGTCGCGCTGACCGGTGTCAGCCCTGCGCCGGCCGAGTTCCTGGTGCTGACCGCCGACGGTGACGGCCGGTTCCGGGTCGCCGGGCGCCTGACGCCCGCGACTCTCCCGTAGCCGTAGCTCTGCCGATCGGACGGCGACGGCTTCTCCACGGGCTCTCGGCCGCGGCGCCGCCCGCCGTCGGGCGACCGGTCCGGCTCCATGCCGGCGAGGACGGCCGCGAGGCTCTGGCCCGCGCGGCGCTGGCCTGGCGACCCTCGACTCCCGCCAAACGCGAGAGACCACGTTCGCCTTCGCCCACGCCGAGCGCCTGAACCGGCACGACGTCCCTCGCCGGCGCGAAGGATTGCCGCTGAAGGACATGCCCGCGAACGCCTCATCGAGTACGACAACACACAGAACGACGCGACCACTCCACTCGATCTGGGCACGATCCCCGGAACGACTTCGGCGCCGACGCATCGGCGCCCACGGGGCGACGCCGCATCACGCGTAGGCGCGCCGGCCGTCAGGACCGCGTCGTCTGGGGTAGGGGACCCGCGAGCCGGAGGACGACCAGCGTCAGGAGCGTGGCGATCAGCAGACGGAGATGGGTGGCCTCCGCGCCCGTCTCGAAGATGAGCAGGATCTCGTCCAGCACGATGAACGTGCCCCAGAGCGAGAGGCTCACCACGAAGGCCGGCCCGGGCCAGCGTCCCCCCGGCTCCCGGGCCGCCCGCCAGAAGAGCACAGCGGCGACGGTCTCCCAGCCGATCACGCCGGCCAGCAGCACCGCGCTTGCCCACGCCGGGATGCCGAACTTCTCCGTGCTGGCGGCGATGAACGCGAGGTTGCCGGACACCCACCTCCACCCGGCCGGGAGAACGTGGAGCGCCCGCAGGAGATCCGTCAGGTTCGAGAGCGTGACGACGGCGAAGTAGAGGGCCCAGAATCCGAGCAGGCCGGGCACGACGAGGTGGAGGCCGAGCCGCCGGTCCTCGGGCTCCGCTCTGGCGCCGTCCATCGTCGTGATTGTACGCCGGCCGCGCCCGAGGTGCGGTGGCGGGCCGGCCCCCGCCGGAGCTATGCTAGGCGGGGACGCCGAACGGATCGGCGCCCGGCATCGGGGATCGTGCGGCCGTGAAGCAGAGCCTGGAGCGCGAGGTGAAGCTCGACATCGGGCCGCGCTTCCGTCTGCCCGGGCTTCCCGGCCGATCCCTCGCGCCACGCGTCCTCGTCTCCACGTACTACGACACCCCCGACTACCGTCTCGCCCGCGCGGGGGTCACGATGCGCCACCGCACGACGGCGGGCCGGCACTGGTGGCATGTCAAGCTTCCGCGGGGAGCCGCGCGCCTCGAGATCGAGCGGGCCGGCTCGCCGAGTCGGGTCCCGGGGGACGTCGAGCACCTGCTGACCGCCTACACGCGGACCGCGCCGCTCGCGCCGATCGCCACGCTTCGCACTCGGCGCTCGGGCGTCCGGGTTCGCGAGGGCGGCAAGCCCGTCGCCGAGGTCGTGCTCGATTCGGTGGCGGTCCTCGACGGCCGGAGGATCAAGCGGCGCTTCCGGGAGGTGGAGGTCGAGCTGATCGGCGACGGCGACCCCCAAAACCTGGCGCGCGTCGTCGACACGCTCCGCGCCCTCGGCGCCACCGAGAGTGACGGTCGCCCGAAGGTGTTCCGGGCGCTGGGGCTCGACGTGTCGCCGGGCGGCCCTGCGCCCGAGCCGACGACACCGATCGAGCGCGTGGTGGCGGCCATGCGCGTCCAGCTCGAGGGGCTCCGCGCGCACGATCCGGGGACGCGTCTCGGGATCGACCCCGAAGAGCTCCACCAGATGCGCGTGGCGGTGCGACGGCTGCGCGCCATCCTGCAGGTGGCCCGTCCGATGCTCGGCGGGGCGTCCGTCCACGCGCCTCGGGAGGAGCTGGCCTGGCTCGGAGGCGTGCTGGGCGGACGGCGGGACGTCGACGTGCTGCACGAGCACCTGCGGAGCGAGCTCGCGGCGCTCGCGCCGTCCGACCGCCGGGTTGGCCTGAGGCTCCTTCGGCGGCTGGAGAGGGCGCGAACGCGCAGCCGCGCCGAGCTCCTCGCTGCGCTCGACAGCCCCCGGTACCTCCGGCTCCTCGATCGCCTCGACGAGATGATCGCCTCTCCTCCCGACGTCGAGACCGAGGTGTCGCTGCGGGACTTGGGAGCCCGCGCGTTTCGGAGCCTGCGCCGGGCCGTGGACGCGCTCCCCGGCACGCCGAGTGACGAGGATCTCCACGCGGTCAGGATCAAGGCGAAGCGGGCGCGGTACGCGACCGAGCTGGCGACCTCCGAAGTCGGCCGGCCGGCCGAGCGCCTCGCCGGCCGCCTGAAGAAGCTCCAGGAGATACTCGGCGCGCACCAGGATGCGGTGGTGGCCGAGGTCCGCCTGCGCGAGCTGGCGGGTGAGGCGTCCGAGCCCCGAACCGGTCTCGTGGCGGGGCTCCTGGTCGAGCGTCAACGCGCGCGTCGACTGGCGGCACGCGCGGCCTTCGAGGAACGGTGGCCCAAGGTGGAGCGCCGGGGCCGCAAGACCTGGCGCTGAGACGCGCTTCAACCCGAACGACAGGAGGTTCCGATGCTCCGAACGCTCGCACAGAACTGGTGGGCGATCGTGCTGCGCGGGGTGTGCGCCGTGCTCTTCGGCCTGGGCGCGTTCGGCTGGCCCGGGATCACGCTCGGCGTCCTCGTCATGTTCTACGGCGCCTACGCCCTCGTGGAGGGGGCCTTCGCGGTGGCGGGTGCGATCATGGGCCGCCGGGCCGGGGCCTTTCCCTGGGGGGTCCTGCTCTCGGGCCTGGCCGGCATCGCGATCGGGGTGATCACGTTCATGTCGCCGCAGATCACCGCGATCGCGCTGGTCTACCTGATCGCCGCGTGGGCCGTCCTCCGTGGGGTGTTCGAGATCGTCGCGGCGATCCAGCTCCGCAAGGAGATCGAGAACGAGTGGCTCCTGGGGCTGGCCGGCGCCCTGTCCGTGGTGCTCGGCCTTTGGCTCTTCGCCGCTCCGGGCGCCGGGGCTGTCGCACTTCTCTGGTGGATCGGCGCCTTCGCCATCGTGTTCGGGATCGTGGAGATCATCCTGGGGTTCCGCTTGAAGGGCTTGAAGGACCGGGTCGCGCACCGCACGGCCTGAGCCGCGGAGCCGCCCCGAGCCCTAGCGGCCGGGCCGGCTGTACTGCTGCACGCGCGCCACGAGGCGGAAACCGGTCTCCCGGCCCGTCTCGACCACGCTCGCCTCGAACGGGGTCGGGCCGGGGGCGAACCCCGGCCGCACGGCGGTCGAGCCGCGGCTCACGATCCGACCGGCATCGTCGACGCTGACGAGGTCGAGCGTGGCGTCCCACTGTCCGCTGCTCGAGGGCTCGGCGACGCCCACCGCGCGCGCGACGCCGTCCTGCCGGAGCAGCGCCCAGCGGAGCGTCAAGAAGCCCTCGCGCGTCACGTTCGGCAGCGAGGCCGGCACGTCGATCCTCGGCGCCGTCGCGCACCCTGCCGTTCCAAGGAGGGCGACGAGGAGGACGAGCGGCGTCCGGCCGCCGGCCCGTCGCGCGCTCGGGGCCTGGCGGGCGCCGCCCGGCCGGGTGACCGCCATCTGTCAGCGGCGCTGGAGCCGCGCCGTCCTCGGCGGACAGCCCGGTCCGGGCTCCTGGGTGATGGTCCACAGCACGGGATTGTACGTGCCGGTCCACGAGAGCCGCGGTTGCGTCACGCGAGGGTCCTCGGTCCGAGTCTCGAGCGTCACCCGGTTCCCCTCCGCGACGAGACCCTTCACCTCCCACAGCGCCGAGCCCCACTCGAACTGGGACGTCGCGGTCCCACTGATCGCCTTGTCGGCCAGCGCGATCTCGAACTCGAACGCCGGACAGGCGCCCCGATCCCCGGTGCTGGTCCCGGTCCAGTAGTCGCCCCGGGCGAGTCCGAGCGGCGTGCACCCGGCCACGAGCAGGGCGAGCAAGATTCCGGAGGACCGCGTCCAGGCCTTCATCTCCCGTTGTCTCCCTGCCGTTCGGTCGGCGGCTCGTGGAGGCTCATCGATCGGCGCGCCGCCCCGCCGATCGGATGGTGTCGTCGGCGGCGTCCAGCAGCCGGTCGATCTCGCCGCGGTCCACGTGGCTGTTCGTGATGCCGTACGCCCAGCGGTAACGGCTCTGGTCCAGCACGGTCTCCAGCGGGACATCCGCGATCCGGTCGAAGTCGTCGGTCGGCGGGAGATATCCGAGGTAGCCGTTGCTGTAGCCCAGGACGAGGGTCGTCCTGAACGAGCTCCGGTCCCGGATCACGCGCCCCGGCTTGCTGAACAGCTCGAACGGGATTCCCAGGATCGCCGCGTCGCCCATCGTCAGCGCTTGGACCTCGGCGTGGATCGGCACGTCGCGACGCTTTCGCATGTCGCGGTACATGTTGAGCGCGCCCCGCTGGTAGTGCTGCGGGAAGCGCTGGGCGGACGTCGCCGTGTGCACGTCGTCGGGCCAGGCATCCGGATAGGCCGGCTCGGGCTCGGCCGCGATCCGTCGCTCCGCCTGCCCGAGGTCGGCATCGGACCAGGGCAGCTGGCGCCGACGAAGCTCCACGATCCGACTCTCGGCGCCCAGGCTCAGCTCGCCGGCGGTCAGGATCGTCGGGAGAAGGCGGCGCACCTCGGCGGCGAGCGCCCAGCCCACCCGCTCGCGAGCCGGGAAGCCGTGGGGCACGGGGCTCTCGTTTCCGAACCAGTAGTCGAGCGGCGCCAGGTCGCCGGCACACGCCTGGAAGAAGAGACACTCGGCTCCGGGATGGGCTCGCTCGACCGCCGTCCGGAGCGCGTGGGGAAAATCGGCGTTCCACTCGAGGGTCTGGCCGCCCACGCAGGTGCCGTGACACGCGAAGCCCACCACGATGGCGATCGGCCCGCCATCGCCGTCGACGCGGAGGACGGTGACGGTGTCGTCCACCGGGCGCCGCGGGTCGACGCGGTTGACCGAGATACCCGCGGCCCGCCCCGCTCCCGCGCCGAGCGCGGCCGGCTGCCGGCGCGAGTTCGCGCCGTAGACCGCTCCGGCCAGGCGATCCGGCAAGGCGGCGGCGTACCCGTCCACGCCCTCGGTCCTCACCGCCGCCCGCACGCTGTCCGGCTCGAGCAGCACGGGGGCACTGTGATTGTGCGAGGCGTTCAGGAGCACGCCCTCGGGCGGGATCCCGGTCAGGGCCGCGATCCGGCGCCGCGCCCCCTCCGCCACGTGCCGCGGCATCCAGAGAAGGTCAGTGGCGACGAGCGCGATCCGGCTGACGCCGTCGTCGAGCACCAGGGCCTGGGCGAGGAGCGGCTCCTTGACGCCGTCGGCGAGTCCCGTGCGGAGGCGCCACGCCCCCGGCTCGGCGCCGAGTGGGGGAGTGATGTCGACCCGGCAGACGCCGGCGCGGAGACGGCCCATGCGCGATCCTCCTGTCGGAGCCGGGCTTCTCCGGCTCCCGCTCGCCCGGCGAGCCCTGGCGACCGGCTGGTCGCCGGCCCGGAGCCAGGCCCTCCGGCCTCTGCTATCCTACTGGCTCGCGGGGTCCCGGAGCGATCCTTTAGCCGACCGATCGACAGTCCAGAGGAGCGAGAGCGCATGGCAGACGTGCCGCGCACGGCCGATGTCGTCGTCGTCGGAGGTGGGGTGCATGGGGCGAGCACCGCGTACCACCTCGCCCGGCGCCGGGCCGGTCGCGTCGTGCTCGTCGAACGCCGGTTCCTCGCGTCCGGGCCGACGGGGCGGTCCTCCGCGCTGGTCCGTCGCTTCTACGGGATGGATTTCCTGACCCGGACCGGCAACGCCTCGGCCGATCTCTTCCAGCGGTGGGCCGACGTGGTCGGCGGCGATCCGGGATTCCGCCAGGTGGGCATCGTGTGGCTCGTCGGGCAGGACCGAGCGGCGCACCTTCGCGAGAACGTACGGCGCGCCCAGACGCTCGGCGTCCGCGTGGATCTCCTCACTCCCGCGGAGGTGCAGGCCCTCGTTCCCTCGATGGCCGTGGACGACGTGGTGCTGGCCGCGCACGAGCCGGAGTCGGGGTATGCCGACGCCTCCTCGACGACCAACGCGCTCGCCAGCCGCGCCCGGGAGCTGGGGGCGACGGTCGTCCAGCACGTGCCCGTCGAGGCGATCCTGGTCGTCGGCGGACGCGTCACCGGGGTCCGAACCCAGGCCGGCGAGATCCACGCGCCGGCCGTCGTCGTCTGCGCGGGGCTCTGGGCTCCCGCGCTCCTCGCACCGCTCGGCATCACCGTGCCGGTCGCGGCCAAGCGTCACCAGATGTGCTTCTTTCGACGGCCGCCGGGGTTCGACGGCCATCCGGGGATGATCGACCGGCCCAACGGCACCTACATGCGGCCGGAGACCGGCAACCTGACGATCCACGGACTCTCGACCTACCAGGAGGTCGTGGACCCCGACCAGTACAACGAGGGCGCCGACCCCGGCGAGGTCATGCGCAACGCCGAGCTGATCGCCCACCGCTTCCCGGTCATGGAGCACGGCCTGTCGATGGGCGGGTACTCCGGCGTCTACGACGTCACGCCGGACCACGAGCCGGTGCTCGGCCCCATTCCCGAGTTCCAGGGCCTCCACGCGGACTTCGGGTGGAGCGGCCACGGCTTCAAGCACTCGCCGGCCGTCGGCGACATCATGGCCGAGGTGGTCCTGGAAGGCCGCGCGGCCGGATGGGACCTGGCGCCGTTCCGCTGGTCGCGCTTCGCGGAGGGCGACCTCTTGCCGCCGGCCTCGGCCGCCGACCCGCCGCACCCGAAGCTCCGCGCCGCGCCGGCGTCCCGATGACGGTCTCGCGAGACAACTCCAAGGCGGTCTACCAAGGCATCAAGTCGGCCGGCATCCGCTTCCTGACGGCGTTGCCGGAGACCTGGCTCGTCTACCTGCTCCAGCTGGCCGACGACGACCCCGAGATGCGTCTGGTGGAGGTCGCCAAGGAGGAAGAGGCGATAGGCATCGCCGCCGGCGCCTACTTCGCGGGGGCGAAGAACGCACTCCTGATGCAGAATCACGGCTTCCTCGCCAGCGTCAACGGGATCGTGTCGCTCGCGATGCTCTACCGGATCCCGCTCCTCATGCTGATCGCGCATCGCGGGCATTTCGGTGAGCCGTACCCCTGGCACACGCAGGGGGGCATCGTCACCGAGCCCGTGATCCGGGCGCTCGGGCTCCCGTTCGAGCACGCCCGCGACCCGGCCCGCGTCGGGCAGCAGATCCAGGACGCGCAGGCGCTCGCCTGGTCGTCGCTGGGCCCGGTCGCCCTGCTCCTGTCGCGCGACCTCATGGAGGACTGAGGGTCGTGAGGCGGCCGATCCGCCGGCGGACAGTCCGGTGAAGCGCGCCGACTGCGTCGCCGCCCTCTATCCCGAGCTCGGTGATCGGCTGGTCGTGACGATCATGGGCGCGACGGCCCAGGAGCTCTACGACCTCGGCCACCGCGAGACCTTCTTCTACCTCCAGCACGCGATGGGGCTGGCGTCGTCCATCGGGCTCGGGCTCGCGCTGAACCGGCCGGACGCCAAGGTCGTCGTCCTCGACGGCGACGGCTCGGTGCTCATGAACCTGGGCGGGCTGGCGACGCTGGGCCGATACCGGCCGCCCAACCTGACGCACGTGGTGTTCGACAACGGGAGCCTGCTCTCGACGGGCGGCTTCGTGTCCCACACCGCGTCGGGGCGGACCGACCTCGCCGCGATCGCGCGGGCGGCGGGCTGCCCGCGGGTCCTCGAGGCCCATACGCTCTTCCAGTTCATGGAGGCGGTCGCCGAAGCCTTCGCCGCCGACGAGATGACCACCGTCGTCGCCAAGGTGGAGGCCGTCGGGCCCGACCGGTTCCACATGGACCTCGCGCTGCCCGAGAACGCGTTCCGCTTCCGCCGGGCCGCCTCGGGAGCGCCGGGCCCCCCGGCGAGCTGAGGCGCTCACGGCGCGGTATCGCGCCCGGGGCGCCCGATGGAGCGCGGCTCGCACTTCGAGTCGGCCCTCTCCTGCGACGCCGCATGTTAGCGTCGTTACTCTCCCCGGGCCGCTCGAGCCGGGGCGGGCCACTGACCGGCCGGCGCCTGGCCGGCGTGAGCCTGGGAGGCTCGCCGCACTCCGATCCGCCCGAGCCCGGCGGATCCTTTGCTCGAAGTTCCTCTCGATCCGGCGTCATCGGTAGACGCCTCAGCGCCCCTCGACCCCCGGCCATCTGTCCAAGTCCGAGGGGATCCCGATGCCGGCTCGTGCGGACGCCGCCCAGGGGCGCGATCTTGTAGTTGACACGATAAGTACATACATGTAGAGTGCGCTACGTCATGAATGTTTCCGGCGCCTGGCTGGAGCTGGTCACGAGCCTGCCGACGGAGAACGCGACCGAGCGCATGCGCGCCTGGCGCGCCCTGAAGGCCACGGGGGCCGGCGTCCTACGCGACGGCGTGTACGTCCTGCCGGAGCGCCCGGACCTCCATGAGCTCTTCGCAGGGCTCGCGGCCGAGATCACCGAGGCGGGCGGGAGTGCGCACGTGCTGCGCGTCGAGCCGCGTGACCAGGCTCAGGCCGACGCGCTACGAGCCCTGGTAGATCGAACGAAGGAGTACGCGGCGCTCGTGAACGAGGTCGGGCGCGCGCGGAAGAGCTTCACGCGCCGCGATCCGGCCGCCGTCCGGCGCCAGAGCCGGATGCTTCGCAGGCAGTTCGACGCGATCGTCGCGATCGACTTCTTTTCCGGAGCGACCAAGGCGCAGGCCGAGGCGGCGCTTCTCGAGGCGGAAGCGGCGGCGACGGAGATTCTCAGTCCCGGAGAGCCCCAGGGCCGGCGCGGGCCCATTCCTCGCCTGGACCGCCGCCAGTACCGACGCCGCGCATGGGCCACCCGCGAGGCGCCCTGGGTGGACCGTCTGGCCTCGGCCTGGCTCATCAAGCGGCACATCGATCCCGCCGCCTCCTTCGTCTGGCTCCGTAGCCCGGCGGATCTGCCGGCGCATGCCGTCGGGTTCGATTTCGACGGCGCGCCGTTCACGCACGTCGAGTCTCGCATCACGTTCGAGGTGCTCCTCCAGAGCTTCGGATTGGAGTCGGACGCCGCGCTGCGGCGGCTGGGTGATCTCGTCCACTACCTCGACGTCGGTGGAATTCCGGTCGCCGACGCCGCCGGCGTGGCGACGGCTCTCGCCGGGGCCAAGCAATCCAGCCACGACGACGATCAGCTCCTGAAGCACGCGCTCTCGCTGTTCGATTGGCTCTACGCCGCGTACGCGGAGGGGGATTCGGACACCGGGGAGAGAGGGGGTTGACGCGTGCTCGACCTCCGCGCGCGCCGATCGCTCTGGCCATGCCGGCCCGCTCGAGCGACTCACCGTTCTGCGTATGGGAGAAGGCCGTGATCGATCAGGCGATTGCACCGGTTCCCGTTCGGCCCTGGACCCCGAACGGTCTCTCCGCAACGCTCCGGCGCCGCCTGACCCGGTTCGACCGGCCCGACGCCGCGACACCGCCGACGCCGTAGCATGCGCATCCTTTCCCGGCGCCAAGTCCTCGAGCTGCTCGGCCTCCGCGAGTGCATCGCCGCGGTCGAAAGCGCCTTCCGCCTTCATGCCGAAGGTCACACCTTTGGCCCGGGCGTGCTGGGGGTGCCCGTTGCGCACGGCGGGTTCCATATCAAAGCGGCGGGACTCGCCGGCGCTCGCAGCTACTTTGCGGCCAAGACGAACGCGAACTTTCCGGACAACCCGAATCGCTTCGGTCTTCCGACGATCCGGGGGACCGTCGTGCTCGCGGACGCAGAGACCGGCGAGCCGCTCGCGCTGATGGACTCGGCGAGCGTCACCGCCCTGCGGACGGGGGCGGCCACCGCCGTGGCCGCGAAGCACCTGGCGCGGCCCGATTCGCGATGCGCCACGATCGTGGGATGCGGCGCCCAGGGCGAGATCCAGCTGGCCGCCGTCGCCGCGGTACTCCCGTTGCAACAGGCGTGGGTGCTCGACGCGGAACCCGCGCGCGCTCGGAGCCTCGCCGCGCGAGCCGAGGCGGACCTCGGCATCCGCGTCTCGCCGGCCACCGACCTTCACGCCGTGCTGCGAGGCAGCGACGTGTGCGTGACCTGCACCCCCTCGCGCCGGGCGTTCGTCTCCCGGAACGACGTGTCGCCGGGAACGTTCATCGCCGCCGTCGGAGCCGACAATCGCGGAAAGCAGGAGCTGGAGCCTGAGCTGGTGGCGATGTCGACGCTCGTGGTGGACGTGCTCGAGCAGTGCGCGGAGATCGGCGAGCTGCAGCACGTGCTCGCGGCCGGCCTGATGAGCCGGGAGGACGTCCACGCCGAGCTCGCGGACGTGGTGGCCGGCCGGCGACCGGGTCGAACGCGCCACGACGAGATCACGGTGTTCGACAGCTCGGGGACCGCCTTGCAGGACGTCGCCGCCGCCATCGTCGTCTACGAGAAGGCGCTCGTCAGTGGACGCGGCGCCGAGGTGAAGCTCGATGATTGAGCCGGGCGGCCACGTCGCCGCGGTGACGACGCGCCCGACCACGATCACGCTGGTGAAGTACTTCCTCTATCTCGGCAGCCTGGGGTTCGGGGGACCGGTGGCGCTCGTCGGCTACATGCAGCGCGATCTCGTCGAACGGCGCGGGTGGTTCACCAAAGAGGAGTACATGAAGTCACTGGCCCTCTCCCAGCTGGCGCCGGGGCCGCTGGCGGCGCAGCTGGCGATCTGCCTCGGCTACATCCATTCGCGCGTGGCCGGGGCGACCCTCGTCGCGCTCACGTTCATCCTGCCGTCGTTCGTCATGACGTTGGCGATCAGCTGGATCTACGTCCGCTTCGGCGGACTGGCGTGGATGCAGGCCGCGTTCTACGGCGTGGGGGCGGCCGTGATCGGGATCATCGTGCTCGCCGCCTACAAGCTGGCGAAGCTCACGGTCGCCAAGGACAGGCTGCAATGGGCGATCTTCGCGGTGATGGCGGTCGTCACCGCGTGGACCGAGTCGGAGATCGCCTGGCTCTTCTTGCTTGCCGGTGTCATCGCGATGGTCGCCCAGGCGCCGCCGGCGTGGCTCAGGCGCTCGGCGCCCGCGTGCTTCGCGGTGGCGGCGACGCCCGAGCTGCTCGCGCGGATCCTCCTGTTTTTCGCGCAGGCCGGGGCGTTCATATTCGGCAGCGGTCTCGCCATCGTGCCGTTCCTCTACGGCGGCGTGGTCCAGCAGTACGGCTGGCTCAACGACAAGCAGTTCTTGGATGCCGTCGCCGTCGCCATGCTCACGCCCGGACCCATCGTCATCACGGTGGCCTTCATCGGGTATCTCGTGGCGAGCTTCCCCGGGGCGGTGGCGGCGGCGGTCGGCGTCTTCCTGCCCGTCTACCTGTTCGTCGTCATCCCATTCCCGTTCTTTGACCGCATCAGCGGGAACCTGAAGGTGAAGGCGTTCGTGGCGGGCGTGACGGCGGCGGCCTCCGGGACCATCGCGGGGGCCTGCTTCGTGCTCGCGCGCCGGGCGATCATCGACCTCCCGACGCTGCTCATCGGCCTGGCGGTCCTCGGTGTCACGTGGCGGTTCAGGGTTCCCGAGCCCTTGCTCATCGCCGCCGGCGCCGCGGCCGGCCTCATCATCGTCTGGTCGAGATAGGAGGACGCCATGAAATGGGTTACGCGCGAGCGGGCGCGTGTCGATCGCATCGCCTGTCCGTGGCTGATCGCCCGCTTCATCGATCCGAATCCGGAGTTCCTCTTCGTTCCAGCGACCCAGGTGCCCGACGTGGCGCAACGGGAGCAGGCGATCCCATACGACATCCCGAACGTGGAGCTGGGGCATCACGGCCGGCAGTGCTCCTTCGATGCCTTCATCGAGCGCTACGAGCTCGGGGATCCGGCCCTCGGGGCGCTCGCGCGCATCGTCCGCGGCGCCGATACCGACGAACGGGGCCTGACGCCGGAATCCGCCGGGCTGTATGCGGCCGCGACCGGGTTTCAGGCCACCAGCCGGGACGACTTCGAGAGCATGGCACGCCAGTTCCCGCTGTACGATGCCCTCTACGCGTACTGTCGAGCGCAGGTCGGGGCGGCCCGGCCGCGAGTGCTGTTCGTGTGCCTGCACGGCGCGGCCAAGAGCGTGATCGGAGCGGCGCACTTCCGCCGTCTCGCTGCCGCCAGGGGTCTCGCGATGGACGCGGTCGCGGCCGGCACCGAGCCCGACGCGCAGCTGGCGCCGGGGGCGGTGAAGGGGCTTGCCGCGGAGGGGCTCGCCGCTGCCCCGGACCGTCCGCGCCCGGTCACTCTCTACGACCTGGCGAGCGCGTCACGCATCGTCAGCTTCGGCTGCGACGTCCCGGCGAGCGGCCCGCGGGTCGACCAGTGGGACGTGCCCACCGTCGGCGACGGGTACGAGGCGGCGCGGGAGCGGATCGTGGCGCACGTGGAGCGCCTGGTCTCGGAGCTGGCGACGGGACGCTGACCGACCCGCTCGAGCATCGGCGGCCCATCGAGGTTCCGCCTTGGCGGTGACTCCCGCGCGGCTCGGGGTCACGGCGAGCGACACCGATTGCCGGTGGTCGGATCGCGGCGGCAGCAACCTGACCTTGGCCGCGCCCCGCCGGTCGTGAGGGGGCTGCGAGGCCTCAGACCACTCCGTCGCGGTGCAGCGCGCCGATCTCCGCGTCGGCCAGGCCCAGCTCCCGCAGGACTGCGTCCGTGTGGGCGCCGAGACGCGGCGGCGGCGTGTCGACTTGGGGGCCGCCCGCAGCGAACTGAAACGCGGCCACCGGTACCGTAATCGGGCGCTCGACACCCGGCACCGTCTCGTACCGGTGCAGGAGGCCCCGCTGCCGGACATGCTCGAGGCCCAGGGTCTCGAGAAGGTCGCGCATCCGGGCACCCGGCACGTTGATCTCGCTCAGGAACTCCTCCCACTCCTGCGCCGTGCGGGCCGCCATCGCGTCGCGCAGGGCCTCGGCCATGCGCTCCCGATGGTCCTCCTGCTCCTCGACCGAGCTCAGCGCCGCCAGGTCGGCGCGCCCCAACGCCATCCAAAGCCGGCGGTGCTGACCGGCCCGGAACGAGCCCAGCATCAGGACGCCGTCCTTCGTCTCGTACGCGCTGACCCCGGGGTGGTCGAGGTCGTTGCCGCGCGGGCGCGGAGCGTTCCCGGTGTGGAGGCTCGAGGTCAGCAGCGAGCTCATCAGGATGAGGGCGGTATCGAGCATGGCGCAGTCGATGCGCTGGCCCTGCCCCGTCTGCGTCCGCTGATAGAGCGCGCAGGCCACCGCGAACGCGGCATTGAGCCCGCTCGCGTAGTCGATCACCGGGGCGCCGGTCTTGACCGGAGGGCCGCCGGGCCACCCCGTCGTGCTCATCAGCCCCGAGATGGCCTGGATCACGCAATCGTAGGCATTGTGGCCGGCCTTCGGCCCCGTCTGCCCGAACCCTGTCATCGAGCAGTAGATTAGCCGCGAGTTCAGACGCCGCAGGTCGTCCCAGCCGAGCCCGAGCGCCTCCATCGAGCCGGCCCGGTAGTTCTCCACGAGGACGTCCGCGCGGGCGGCCAGCCGCCGGAGGATGTCGCGGCCTCGCGGATCCTTGAGGTCCAGGGTCATGGAGCGCTTGTTGCCGTTCTGGGTCAGGTAGCTCGTCCCCATGAGGCGTCGATTGAGCGCCCGGTCGGGGCCCGTCTGGCGCGCAATGTCACCGGTCCCCGGCTCTTCGATCTTCAAGACATCGGCGCCCAGGACGGCCAGCTGGTACGTGCAGAATGGTCCCGCCAGCACGTGCGTGAGGTCGAGGACCCGGATGCCGACGAACGGGCGCGACATGGAGTCTGTCATGCTCGGAGATCCTCCCCGCAGTTCGCGTGTCGCCCGGTCTTCGGCGCGGCCTGTGGGGCCATCGGCCGGGTGCGCGTATCCTAGGAACGGGAATCAGTACTGTCAAGTTGGTATTGATAAATGTATCTTGACAATACTGCGACGCCCTCATACGGTGGCGCCTGCCGGCAGGCGCGGCGTCACCCACCGAACTACAGGAGGTCCGGCCAGCGATGACCGCCAAGAAGCTCAAGTTCTTCCGAATGGAGACCGATGCGCGGGGCGTCACCGTGGTCACGTTCGACCGTCCCCCCGTCAACGCCGTATCCTTCGACGTGTACCCCGATCTCCGTGACCTGTGCGAGATCATCGAGTCGACGGACCAGACCCGGGTCGTGGTCCTCACCTCGCCGCCGAACTCGCGGGCCTGGTGCGGGGGGGCGGACGTTCGCGACTTCCTGCCGCTCGACCATTCGAGTCGCATGGCGCGCTACGCGATGATCAACGAGTGCCTGCCTCGCTTCTACAACCTGGACCGCCCGGTCATCGGCGCGATCAACAGCCACGCCGTCGGGGTGGGGCTCGTCCTCGCCGCGTTCTGCGACCTGCGCGTGGCGTCCCAAGACGCGTTCTTCGCCTGTCCGGAGATCGATCGCGGGGTGCTGGCGGGCGGCGGGTCCTTCTTCACGCGTCTGAACATGCCCGCCGGCCGCATCCGCGAGATGATCTACACGGGGCGGCGGTTCATGGCCGACGAGATGCAGGAGAACACGGGGTTCTTCAACTACATCGTCCCGAAGGATCGGGTGATGGCGAAGTCGATGGAGCTGGCCGCTGTCATCGCCGGCAAGAGCCTGGCCGCGCTCAAGGCGAACAAGCTCTGCAACAATGCCTCCGAGACCATGAACTGGACGGAGGCGTACAAGCTGTCGCAGGCGAAGAGCGCCGACCTCACGATCACGAAGGATGCCAAGGAAGGAATTCGCGCCTTCCTCGAGAAGCGCGCGCCCGAGTACACCGACCACTGATCAGGGGCTGCCGTCTCGTGCAAGCCGGGTTCCAGCCACCGGCCGGACGTCTCCTGCCACCGAACCGGCCTGGCGAAGCCGCCGGGACGGACCGGCACGGGACGAGAGCACCATGAGCCGCTCCTCGGGGGACGGTGCCCTCTTCGCGGACGTGAGGCGGTTGCTCGAGCCCCGGTCGATCGCCGTGATCGGGGCGTCGGACCAGCCCGGGAACCTGGGCGGGACCGCCGTCCGCTACCTGCAGAAGTTCGGTTACCGGGGCGCTGTGTGGCCGGTCAACCCCGGCCGGGAGATCGTGGGCGGCCTCCCGTGCTACCCGCGCCCCGCGCTTCTGCCAGGCCGGGCGGACCTCGCCGTCCTGGCCATAGGGGCCGAGCGGATCCTGGACGTCGTGCGCGAGTGCGCCGAGGCCGGGATCGACAGCGGCATCGTGTGGGCCGGAGGATTCGCCGAGACCGGCGGCTCGGGAATCGCGCGCCAGCAGGCACTGGTCGCAGCGTGCCAGAAGCTCGGGTTCAATCTTTGCGGTCCGAACTGCATCGGCGTGATCAACACGCGGCAAGGCATGACCGCCAGCTTCGCCTCGTCCCTCCTGGAGATGGAGACGCTGCGGTCGGGCAACATCTCGATGGTGAGCCAGAGCGGCGGCATGGCCACGATCAGCCAAGCCCTCGCGCACCAGGCGGGGTTCGGCTTCCGCTACGTCGTCAGCACGGGCAACGAGGCCGTGCTCACGACCGCGGACTTCATCCACGGCTTTGCCGAGGATCCCGAGACCCGGGTCATCGCCATCTACCTGGAGGGCGTGCAGGACGGCGACAAACTGCTCCGGGCGTTGGCCGAGGCGCGCGCCGCCCGCAAGCCCGTGATCGTGCTGAAGGGCGGGGCGACCGCCGCCAGCGCGCGGGCGGCCGTCGCCCACACCGGCGCACTGGCCGGCGAGGACCGCGTGTGGGACGCCGTGCTCCGGGAGCAGGCCGTGATCCGCGTCTGCTCGCAGGAGGAGCTGCTGGACGTCGCGCTCCTCCTGAGCGGCGCGGATCCCGCGACGCTGCCGGCCGGCCCCGGGGTTGCCGCGGTCACCTTCGGCGGCGGCGGCGGCGTCCTGGCCGCAGACCAGTGCAGCCGCCAGGGCCTCGGCACCCCGGCGCTGGCCCTCGAATCCGCCGCCCGCCTGCAAGGCCTGGTGAGCCCGCTGGCCTCCGTCGCGAACCCGATCGATCTGACGCCGGAGACGTACAACCAGCCGCAGTGGCTCGCCCGGCTGCCCGAGGCCCTGGACGTCATCGCGGAGGACCCGCACGTCGACACGGTCTTCCTCCAGCTCGGCGCCAGCGGCCACCGGGCGACCGAGATCATGGACAACATCGCCGGGCTCCGACAGCGGAGCAGGAAGCTCGTGTGCGTCGCGTGGACCCTCGCGCCGCGGTCGGTGCTGGAGCGGCTTCCCGGGGAGGGCCTCTATCCCTTCCCCGAGATCGCCCGAGCCGTCCGCGCGATCGGTCACGCGACGCGATACCGGGCCGCGCTCGAACGGGCAGCGCGGGGCGACAGCGGGCCGGCGCCGGCCGTCGACTGGGGGGCCCTGGCGGCGGCGCCGGTCGCCGCGGGGACGGTCGTCTCCGAACCGGCCTGTCATCGCTTGCTCCGGAGCGCCGGGATCGCCACCGCACCCGGGGCCCTCGCCGCCTCGGCGGACGCGGCGAGCCGGATTGCCGAGGAGCTCGGCTACCCCGTGGCCCTCAAGGGCGTCTCGGCGACCGTCACCCACCGCGCGGCCGCGGGCCTGGTCGCGCTCGGACTCCGGACCGGTGCCGAGGTCCGCGCGGCCTTCGCCCGCCTCGCCGATCGGGCGAGCGCGCTCGGCGCGGCCCTCGACGGAATCTACGTCCAGGGCATGATGCCCGGAAGCCTGGAGATCCTCGTCTCCGCCTTCCGGGACCCCGTGTTCGGCCCGATGGTCTCGTGCGGAGCCGGCGGCAACCTGACGGAGCTGATCGATGACGTCGTCATCGAGCGAGCGCCGGTCGACATCGTGCTGGCCGGGGACATGCTCGGGCGGCTCCGGGTGGTTCGGCACGCCGGCCGTCAGGACCCGCCGCCCGATCTCGGCGCCGCCGCCCGGTTCCTGGCCCGCTTCGCGCAGGTAGCGGCCACCGCGCCGTGGCGGCGGTACGTGTTCGAGGTGAATCCCATTCGCGTCAACGGACAGGGGGCTGCCGCCGTCGACGGCCTCCTCGTCGTGGAGGAGCCGTAAGTGCGGTCCAGACGTCGGCCCCGCGCCGGCGCCTTGGAATGTCGGACGCGATCCACTACGGAAACGACAGGAGGCGCACGATGAAGTGCTCGATGCGGAACGTCCTTCCGACCCTGGCCCTGATCGTCGCCCTCGCGTCGATCGGCGGGACGATGGCAGTCGCCCCGGCGGCCGCGCAGGAGACGCCCCGGCCCGGCGGCGAGCTTTCCTACTCGGTCCTGGCCGAGCCGCCGTCGTTCGACGCGCACCAGGAGGCGACGTTCGCCGTCCCCCACACGACGGCGCCCTTCTACAGCCTGCTGGTGAAGTTCGACCCCTTCGAGTACCCGAAGATCGTGCCCGACCTGGCCGAAGCGTGGTCCGTCTCGCCCGACGGTCGGGTCTATGAGTTCAGGCTCCGCGACGGCGTGAAGTTCCACGACGGCTCGGCGCTGACGTCCAGGGACGTCAAGGCAAGCCTCGACCACGTCATCTCGCCGCCGCAGGGGGTGACCAGCCCTCGGCGGGCGGTCTACGCGCAGGTGGAAGCGGTGGAGGCGCCCAATCCTCGCACCGTCCGCGTGCGGCTGAAGCGCGCGCAGCCGGGCATGCTGACGTTCCTGGCCTCGCCGTGGAACTACATTTACAAGGTGGATCTCCTCGAGAAGGACCCGCAGTACTTCAAGAAGAACGTGATGGGCACCGGACCCTTCAAGTTCGGCGAGTACGTGCCCGGGTCGCATATCACCGGGAGGAAGAACCCCGACTACTTCATGAAGGGGTTGCCCTACCTCGACGGCTTCCGCGCGCTCTTCATCCCCGACGGGGCCGCGCGCGTCGCCGCCCTGCGCGGCGGGCGGGTCTCCGTGGACTTCGTCGGCGCGACGCCGGTGCTGGACCAGGCCAGCCTGAAGCAGGCGATGGGTGACAAGCTCATCATCCAGAAGAGCAACTGGACGTGCGTGCTCACGATTGCCTTCAACCACGAGAAGAAGCCGTTCGACGACGCACGGGTGCGCCGCGCGCTCAGCCTCGCCCTCGACCGCCGAGAGGCCGCGCGCGTCCTGAACGACTTCACCGAATACGGCACGGTGGCGGGTATCAGCCAGCCGGGCGCGCCTTACGCAATGCCGCCCGCGGAGTTGGAGAAGATCCCCGGATACTGGCCGGACATCGAGAAGAGCCGCGCCGAGGCGAAGAAGCTTCTGAAGGAGGCCGGGGTCCCCGACTCGTTCTCCTTCGCGTTCACGAACCGCTCCATCACCGGCGCGCAGCGGGTCGGCGTGTACGTCATCGACCAGTGGCGCAAGATCGGGGTCAACGCGAACCACCGCGTCCTGGAGACCGGGCCCTACTTCACGGCTCTCCGATCCGGGGACTACGAGGCGAGCGTCGACTTCTCCTGTGACTTCGCCGACGAGCCGGATCTCCAGCTGACCAAGTACCTGTCCTCGGACAAGACGCCGATCAACTACGCGAAGTACTCGGACCCCAACCTGGACGACCTCTTCGAGCGTCAGAGTCGGGAGCAGAATCTCGAGCGGCGCAAGCAGCTGGTGTGGGAGTTCGAGCGCCGGCTCCTCGGTGAGATGGCGCATCAGGTGATCATCCTCGGGCAGGTGCGGGCGGTGGCGCACTGGGATCACGTCAAGGGCTGGAAGGTGACGCCGTCACACTACCTGAACCAGGACCTCGCCACGGTCTGGCTGGCGCGGTAGGCGGCCTACCGCAGCGCCCGGGACCCTCGCGACCCCGGGGCACTCCGCGCGCCCGACCGGCGGCCGCATCGATGCGGACGTATCTCCTCAAGCGCCTGGTGCTGGTCGTGCCGACGCTCCTCGGCGTCGCCACGATCGTCTTCGTCCTCCTGCGGGTGGTCCCAGGCGACGTCGTGCTGCTCCGACTCGCCGGCGAAGGCGGCAAGGTGTCCGAGGAAACCCTCCGAACGGAGCGAGCCCGGCTCGGGCTCGACCAGCCGCTGTGGCGCCAGTACGTGAGCTGGATCGTTGGCCTCGGGCGAGGCGATCTCGGCCTGTCGATGTGGACAGGGCGGCCCGTGGCGCAGGAGATCCGGATCCGGATGGGCCTGAGCCTCGAGCTGACCGTCTTGGCGACGCTGGTCGCGATCGCCGTCGCGATCCCGCTCGGGATCCTGGCGGGGCTGCACCGCGGGACGTGGATCGACTACGTCTTGCGTGTGGTCACGCTCCTCGGCCTCTCGATGCCGTCCTTCTGGGTCGGCGTCATGCTGATCCTGGCGCTGCTCCTCTTGTTCCGCTGGAGCCCTCCGCTGACCTTCACGTCCGTCTGGGACGATCCGCTCGCGAACTTGAGCCAGCTCGTCTGGCCCGCCCTCGTCGTCGGGCTCAGGAGCGTCGCGCTGTCCGCGCGGATGATGCGGTCGTCGCTGCTCGAGGTGCTGGGGGAGGACTACATCCGGACGGCGCGGGCCAAGGGCCTCGCCGAGCCGTCCGTCGTGCGGCGGCATGCGGTGCGAAACGCGCTGCTGCCCGTTATCACGGTGGTGGGCCTGGAGTCCGCGGTGATCCTCGGCGGGCTGGTCGTGACCGAACAGGTGTTCAATCTCAACGGGCTCGGCAAGCTCCTCCTCGAGGCGGTCACGCGGCGCGACTACACGCTCACCCAGGCGCTCGTGATGCTGTCGGCCTCCGCCTTCGTGCTCATGAACCTCCTCCTGGACCTGTGCTACGCGTGGCTGGACCCGCGGATCCGCTACCGCTGACCGCGCCGGCCCCGCGGCGGGACCGGGCAGCACGGTCGCGCGGCATCGGACGCCTCGCCCGGCTGCACCCTCTCGGGGCTTTCGGGGGGGCGGTACTGCTGGCCATGACGATCGCGGCGATCTTCGCGCCGTGGCTGGCGCCCTACGACCCGCTCGACACCGACTACTCGCACGTGATCCGCCCGCCAAGCCTGGCCCACCCCCTCGGCACCGATCATTTCGGGCGAGACGTCCTGAGCCGTCTGATCTTCGGGGCACGCACGGCGCTTCTGGTGGGGCTCGTGTCCTCGGTGGTGAGCGCCACCCTCGGCGCGGCCATCGGGACGACGACCGCGTACTTCGGCGGGACGACCGACCTGCTGGCCGAGCGTCTGACCGACATCCTGCTGTCCTTTCCGTTGATCGTGCTCGCCATCGCGGTGGTCGCGGTCGTCGGCACCGGCACGCTCCCGGTCATCATGGCCATCATCGTGCCGATGGTGCCGCGGGCGACGCGGGTGGTCCGAGCGAGCGCGCTCGCCGTGTGCCAGCAGCCCTACGTGGAGGCGGCGCACGGACTGGGGCTCGGGCACTTGCGAATCATCGGGCGGCACCTCGTGCCGAACGTGATGGCGCCGTACCTCGTCATGCTGACCGCCTTCCTCGCCGAGGTCATCGTGCTGGAGGCGAGCCTGAGCTTCTTGGGGCTGGGCGTCGTTGAGCCGACGGCGGCCTGGGGCCTCATGCTGCGCGACTTCGCGGGGCAGTACGCGGAGAGGGCACCCTGGCTTCCGCTGGCACCCGGCGCGGCCATCTCCCTGGCGGTCTTCGGCTACAACTTGCTCGGCGACGCCGTGCGCGACGCCATCGACCCCAGGTTGCGGCATTGACTTGGCGTCCGCCCGCACGCGGCGGCGGTCTCGAACGGAGGACTCGATGAAGCGCAGCATCGATCGGATCCTGACGACGCACACCGGCAGCCTGCCGCGGCCCGCCGAGCTGGTGGCGCTCCTCACCGCGCGGGAAGCGGGGACCTCGCCCGAGCGCGCCGTCCTCGACGCCGCCGTCCGCGCCGCGGTGGGCCAGGCGGTGGCGCAGCAGGTCTCGGCCGGGCTGGACGTGGTGAACGACGGGGAGCAGGGAAAGCCCGGCTACGCCACGTACATCAAGGATCGGGTGATGGGGTTCGGGGGCCAGAGCCGCGTGACGACGGTGTGGACGGAGGCCCGGGACTTCCCGGAGTACTGGGCGCGCCGCGCGGGCAACACGCGTTCGGCGTTCTCGCGACCGGCCTGCGACGGACCCATCGCCTGGAAGGACTTCGATGCGGTGCGGCGCGACATCGAGATCCTGGCCGCCGCCGTCGCCGCGACCCCGGCTCGGGAGACGTTCATGAGCGCGGCCTCACCCGGCGTCGTGTCGATCTTCCTCGCCGACGAGCACTACGGGAGTCGCGAGGCGTACCTCGGCGCGATCGCCCGTGTGATGAGGGACGAGTACGAGGCGATCCATGCCGCGGGGTTCGTGCTGCAGCTCGACTGCCCGGATCTCGCGATGGCTCGTCACAATCGCTTCCCGGACTTGAGCCTCGCCGAGTTCCGGAAGATCGTCGCCTTGCACCTGGAGGTGCTCGACGAGGCCACCCAGGCCATCCCGCCCGACCGGATGCGCTTGCATCTCTGCTGGGGCAACTACGAGGGGCCTCACCATCGCGACGTGCCGCTCCGCGATATCATCGACCTCGTCCTCCGGGCACGGCCTGCCGGCATCTCCTTCGAGGGGGCGAACCCGCGCCACGACCACGAGTGGGCGATCTGGAAGGAGATCCAGCTCCCACCGGGCAAGGTCCTCATTCCGGGCGTGATCGATTCCACGACCAACTTCATCGAGCATCCGGAACTGGTCGCCCAGCGGATCGTGCGGTATTCGAATGCGGTCGGGCGCGAGAACGTCATCGCGGGCACCGACTGCGGCTTCGGCACCTTCGCCGACAACGACGCCATCGATCCGCGGATCGCGTGGGCGAAGCTCACGGCGCTCGCGGAGGGGGCGCGGCGGGCTTCGGACGAACTGTGGGGACGGGCGGCGTGATCGCCGGCGGGAGGACGGCCTCGCCTTGACAACCCAGTATCGGCCCGGTAGCGTCGCCGCCATGCCATCCGGCGGAGGGACCTCGCCGCCGCGGCGCGCCCCTCGCTACCTCGCGGTCCTGAACATCATCCGTGCCGAGATCGCGGCCGCTCCGCCGAACACCATGCTTCCGACGGAGCAAGTGCTCGCCCGTCGGTTCGGAGTGAGCCGCCTGACGCTTCGGCGGGCGCTGGGCCTCTTGGAGCGGAGCGGGCTCGTCTCCCGGCGACCCGGGCGGGGCACCGTCGTGAGCCCGCCCAAGGTCACCCGGGTCCTCGCGCCGCTTTACACGCTCGAGGAAGACCTGCGCGGGCAGGGCATCCGGCTGGAAACGCGGGTTCTCCGGTATGCCCCGGCGATCGAGCCGCCGCCCGACGTTCGCCTCACGCTGCGTCTTCGGAGCCGCGCCCGCGTGGCCGCGGTGGAGCTCCTTCGCCTGGTCGAGGGCCAAGTGATCGCGCACGACGTGGCGTATGTGCCCACGGCCTTCGCCGCCCGGCTCCGGCCCGAGCGCGTGGGGGAGCATCCGCTTCTGGACGTCTTGCGCGAGCCCAGCCGCATCCGCCTCGATCGCTTGGACTGGGAGATCGAGATCCTGCCGAGCGAGCCGGAAGTCGCCGCGCCGCTCGGCATCACGCCCGGCGTGCTCGTGGTGGCGAGCCGCGCCACCGCCTACTCGGACGATGGGGTCCCGGTCTCGCGCAGCGTCCGCTGTTATCGCATCGATCGCGTCAAGTTCCACGTCGCCACCCGTTACTCACCCGAGGTCCCGCCGGGTGGCGCGTCGGCTGCGCCCGGGCGCGGCCGCGGCAAGAAGGGAGCCCGAGCATGACCCTGTCGTCCCGTCACCGCGCCCTCAGCATCGCCCTCATGACGGCCTGGATGGCGCTCGCGGGGGGCGCCCAGGCCCAGACTGCCTTCCCCGGGGGCAAGCCCATCACGATCCTCGTCGGCTACGCGGCTGGCGGCACCACCGACGCGGCCGCGCGCTTCGTGGCCAAGGACCTCGAGAAGGAGCTGGGCACCTCGGTCCAGGTCGCCAACAAGCCGGGCGCGGCCTCCCAGCTGGCCCTCACCACCCTCCGTCAGTCGCGACCCGACGGCTACACGCTGGGCTATGCCGTGCTCCCAACGATCATCACTCACTACATGGACCCCTCGCGCGAGGCTCCGTACCAGCGGAAGGACTTTCAGCCGGTGGCGCACCACTGGGTCGTCCCCGGCATGATCGCCGTGCGCACCGACAGCCCGTACAGGACGCTCCGCGACCTGGTCGAGGCCGCCAAGGCGAGCCCCAGCACCATCACGATCAGCACGAGCGGTCTCCTCGGGAACCCGCATCTCACCGTGCTGCTCCTCGAGCGGGCGGCCGGCGTTCGCTTCTCGTCGGTGCACTTCAACGGCGGTGCCCCGTCGGTGACCGCGGTCATCGGGGGCCACGTGATGGCCGTGGCCGGGGGGGTGTCCGACGCGGTTGCCCGCGTCAAGTCCGGCGAGTTCCGCGTCCTCGGCGTGGCCGCTGAGCAGGAGAGCGAGTTCCTGCCGGGTGTCCCGACCATGAAGGCGCAGGGCTTCGACGTCGTGTCGGTCTCGACGGCCGGCATCCTCGCGCCCGCCGGGACGCCGCCGGTGGTCGTCGACGTCCTGAGCCGGGCCATCCGGAAGATCGTCGAGAGCGAACAGCACAGGAACGACCTGGCCAAGTATGGCGGAATCGCCCGTCAGCCACTCGGGCCTGAGGAGTTCGCCAAGTTTTGGGCGGACTACGAGGCGCGGCTGGCGCCCGTGCTGAAGGAGATCCGGGTCACGCAGTAGCGCGAGGAAGGCGATCGTGAGGAGGCGACATCAGGTGACCGCGGTCCTCTGTCTCGCGTTCGCAGCGTTCGTCGCGTGGCAGGCGTTGCGCCTGCGGCTCTACACGCCGATGGGCCCCGGGCCCGGGTTCTTTCCCCTTTGGCTATCCGTGGCGTTCGGCGGCCTGGCCGGGGTCCTCTTCCTGCAGGCGACATTCGGCACGTCGCCGCCGGGGGAGCCCCTCGCGAGCAACCGTGCCGGCGCGCTCCGGGTGGTCGCGATCCTGGCCACGCTCACGGCCACGGTGTGGTTGCTGGAGCCCTTGGGCTTCCGGCTCACGACGCTGGCCGGGTACCTGGTCCTTCTTCGCGTCCTGGGGCGTCCGCGGCCGATCGTGGCGATGGCCGTCGCTCTGGCGGGAAGCTTTGGCGTGTACTACGTCTTCGCGCATCTCCTGCAGGTCGCCCTGCCGGTCGGCCGCTTCGGGCTCTGACCGGCGCGGCCGCGTCCAGGTTCCGTTGGACAGCCTGCAGTTCCTGCTCGGCGGCTTCGCGACCGCCCTCCAGCCGATGAACCTGGTCTTCGCGCTGATCGGGTGCGTCCTGGGAACCCTCGTCGGCATCCTCCCAGGTATCGGCCCGGTGGCGGGAACGGCCGTGCTCCTGCCGGTCACCTTCACGCTCGACCCGACCCCGGCCATCATCATGCTCGCCGCCATCTACTACGGCGCCATGTACGGCGGGACTCTGACCTCGGTGCTGCTCAACGTGCCGGGCGAGGCGGCCTCGACCATCACCTGCCTGGATGGCCATGCAATGGCGCGGCAGGGGCGGGCCGGCCCCGCGCTGGCCGTCGCGGCCATCGGGTCGTTCATCGGCGGGACCGTCGCCACGATGGGGCTCGTGCTCCTGGCCCTCCCGCTGACCCGGCTCGCGCTCCGGTTCGGCCCGCCGGAGTTCTTCGCCCTGATGGCGTTCGGCCTGTCCCTGGTGACGGGCTTGGCCGGGACCTCGCTGGTCCGCGCGCTGCTCTCGGCGATCTTCGGTCTGCTCATCGCCATGGTGGGGATCGACCCGGTCTTCGGCGCCCCCCGCTTCACCTTCGGCCATTCCGAGCTCCTCGACGGCGTCGGGTTGGTGGTCGTCGCGATGGGGCTGTTCGGCGTCGGCGAGGTGCTCCTGAGCGCGGACGCCGGCGGGAGTCCGCGGATCCTGACCCCGCTCCGGTCGCTGGTGCCCTCGCGGCGCGAGCTGCACGACTCGATGCTCCCGATCGCCCGCGGCACCGGCATCGGCTTTTTCATTGGGCTCATTCCAGGCATGAACGCGGTGGTGCCGACGATCATGTCGTACGTGGCCGAGAAGCGTCTGTCGCGCACGCCCGAGCGGTTCGGGGAGGGCATGATCGAGGGAGTGGCCGGACCCGAGACGGCGAACAACGCCTACGCCAACGCGGCCCTGATCCCGCTCTTCACCCTGGGCATCCCGGGATCGCCCACCATCGCCGTCATCATGGGCGCCTTCATGATGAACGGGCTGATCCCGGGCCCGTTCCTCTTTCGCGACCACGGGGATTTCGCGTGGGCGGTCATCGCGAGCCTTTGCATCGGCAACGTCATCCTTGTCGTCTTGAACCTGCCTCTGATCCCGCTCTGGGTGACGATCCTGCGAGTGCCCGCATCGATCCTTCACGCGGGCATCCTCGGCTTCTGCGTCCTGGGCGCCTACAGTCTGAAGGGGAGCGTCTTCGACGTCGGCGTGATGACGCTCTTCGGGACCCTCGGCTATCTCCTGCGGAAGCTGGACATCCCCGCCGCGCCGATCATCCTCACGATGACGGTGGGACCGCTGATGGAGCAGGCCCTCCGCCAGTCGCTGGACATCTCGGGCGGGCGATTCAGCATCTTCGTCACGCGTCCGATCACGGCCGTGCTGCTGGCGTGCGCCGTCGCGTTCCTGGTCACCTCGACTCTGAGCATGCTCGCCAGGGTGAAGGAGCGAGACGCCCAGATCTGACTGGTCTCCGGCCCGCGGCCGCTACGCCCGCCCGGCTCGGATGAACGCAGACGAATCGCGGCCGGATTCCCGGTGACGCTCGGTCAGCGCGGTCTCCTGTCGTCCGACGGAGGCGTGAGCCCTCACGATGTCGAGGCGGGCGAATGCAGGTTGATGTGTTCCTCCGGTTCTGCCCTCCAACCGGTGGGTGGTTCGGCAAAGGTTGCCCGGCCAGCGCGCGGAAGGGCCAGGACCGCGTCCTGCGGCGTCGAAGCCCTGTCCGTGACGCGCTGGACGCTCGGGGGCGTGTGCTTCATCCGGCGCCGCCGCGCGCGCCTCCCGCGTGGTGGCTATGGCGCCACGCGACGCTGGCGGTCCTGGGGACGATTCCGTTGGCCCTCCGGCGCCCGCGGTCCGATCATCCGTGGCTCGCCGTCCGGTTCGACTCGCGTCACAGACCGGGCGCTCACCGACGGAGCGCGCGGCGGCGTCGGCCGTGAGGCCGGGGCGTGCGTTTCCCGCCGGGGCGGCTGCGGCGTCACGCGGCGCTGGCGCTCTTCCGCACGATCCCGCTCGCCCTCCGGCCCGCGCCGCTCGATCACCATCGCCGGCGGCCGCGTTGGGGACGGCTCGGATCTCCTGATGGCCCGGTGCGTGTCCTCGCGGGCGTCGGACGGCGTGCGGATCCGGACCTGCTCGCGGCGTTCGGCCGGCGACGGCCGACGATCGAGGCCGGGCACGGCGACGAGCTTCGTCCTCGGCGTGACGCCGGCGGGGACGGATGTGGCCGCGAGCCCTTCGGCGTGAGGCCGCGGCGTCACGTCGTGTGGCGGCTGGGTCACCAGGACCCCGCGCCGGCCTGAGACGCTCGGCCTGACAGCGTGACCGGTCGCGGGCACGAGGCTTCGGGGCGTCGGTTGGATCCCGGGAGCCCCCGGCACCGGCCGGAGCCCCGTCACCTCCAGGCTCTTCAGACGGGTCGGGCCGACCGCGCTGCGCCCGAAGCGCTCGGCCGGCACCGTGACGACCGCGCGGTGAACGTGGACGTTCCGGTGGCCGCGGACGATGCGCGGCCCGCCCCACCCGCCCCACCACGGTCGGCCCGCGAAGCGCGAGCCCCACCAGGGGACGCACGGCTCACCCCACCCGAGCGCCACCCAGGAGACCGGCCGGCCCACCGTCACGACCACCGGATCGAAGAAGGTGACGAGCGCGGGAGCGTACTGCGGCACCGGCACGAGCGGGCCGGGCGTCCACACCCAGTACCCGACGTGGACCCAACGGCCGTGGTGGTAGGGCGCCCACCCCCAGGGCGCGTCATCCACCCAAGTCCACCCGTAGTACGGGTCCGAGATCCACCGCCCGGTGCTGTAAGGCACCCAGTCCGGTGCCACACCGGCGGGGACCCAGACATATCCGTACTCCGGCGTTACGTGCCAGCTGCCGTGCCGATCCAGGTCGCCGACACCGTACACGCCGGACGGCACGTACTGAGCGCTCGCGCCGGGCAGGAGTGCGTCCGTGCGCGCGAGGCTCCAGCGGTCCCAGTCGCTCAGCGCCGGCGCACCCGAGAGCTCCATGCGGTTGTCCATGCCCGAGATCGCGACCTGTTCGTCTTGCCTGACTGCCGCCTGCCTGCCATCCCCGGCCGTGAGCAGCGCAGGCCCGCCGCGATAGGCGCTGAAAGCCGTCCGCTCCGGGCCAGCCTCGATCCGGTAGTAGCCGGCGCGCTCGATCGTGAGCACGCCGACGGGCGTGTTGACGTCAACCCTGTCGCCCGGCACCAGCTCGCGGACGTCGAGGGACGCGGTGCCTGCCGCGACCTTGAGCTGGAGGTAGTCCCGTTCGAGCCGGTCGAGCCCGATCTCGGCCCCCGCCTGGCCGCCTCCGGCGCGCGCGAACACGTGGGCCCCGATCTGGAGCTCGACGGTGCCTCCGGGCGCGGCGTAGAGGAGATCGCCCGGCGCCAGCGGCGTGTTCACCTGTGCCGGCCCCCAGTCCTCGGCGCCGGGGCGCCAGAACGACACCTGGCCGTGGGTGTACACGAGGCGCGGAGGCGTGCGATCGCGCTCGGACCCCGGGTCGCCGCTCGGCGCTGACGCGAGCGGAGCGGCCCCGGCAAGGGCGCCCTCGCCCGCCAGACCCAGGACAGCCGCAAACGCGGCGGAGACGATCCCTTTCCTCACGCCCTGTCCGACGAGTCCGGTGAGCGTCCTGTTCACCCGGGGGACCGTGGGTTTCTGCCGATCCAGCGCGTGGTTGTCGCCGACTCCCGGCCGACCGGGGCGGCGCCCGCTCGAGACCCGGTCGTCGGCGCTCGTGTGCCGCCGAGGCTCACGACGGGAAGAGCGGAGGGGAGTCGGCGTAGAGCAGTCGTCCGTCTCCTTGCACGTGCGCCGAGGGGTGGAGCTCGTGCCGCATCGCGGGGCCGGGGCCCAGGATATGACGCACCTCCATCCCGCGCGCCACCAGCGCGTCGGCGATGAGCTGACGGTGACAGCGCCAGGGCAGCGCTTCGGCGCAGAGGATCGCGGCAGGAGCCTCCGCGCCGAGGTCCGCGAGCCGCTCGAGCGCCGCGCCGAACGCCGGCGTGTCCATGTGGTCGGCGTAGGCCCGAAAGCTCGCGCTTCGCCAGGCCGTGTGCGGGGAGTCACGGCGCCCCGTGCGGCGGCCGCCGAGGTCGGGCGCGTGACGGTAGTCGATGCCAGCGGCCCGGAGCGAAGCGGCGAGGGCGTCCCGAGCGAAGTGCGGGAGCCGCCGCGAGCCGGGATAGCGCCGCACGTCGACCAGCCGGCGGATCCCGTGGGCGCGCAGCAGGGCCAAGAGCTCCGCGAGTTCCCGCGTGGAATGGCCGATCGTGTGAATGACCATCGCAGCTCCGTGGCCCTCCCGGATTGACGCACCCGCCCGCGGCTCCAGCTCCTTGCGCCGCCGCTGCAGGCGCGCTGGTGTCTCGTCACGGCGGACGCGGAATCGTCGAAGCACGCCATCATGTCGCAACGGTGACACGGTGGCGAGGATCACGGCGATGGCTCGGGCTGCGAAGGGCGCCCTCGCACCGTCTCCGTCGCCGAATTCTCCCTCATTGCGGGGTCCGCGAGGCATGTCAATTGCTGCACGCACAAGAGAAGCAAAGGGGTGCGACTCGACTGCGACTCGATGGGGTATGGCGAGCGAACCATCTCTAGCACTCGCGAGCCCTGATCTCTGAGGACCGACGTGGCACCGATCCCAAGGACGGAGTGCCGCCGGCCGCGTCTTCCGCGTGACATGGGGTCGGTGGCGGATGGTCGATGAGAGAGCGGTCATGACGCGTTACCTCGAGCGCATCACCTCCCGTAAGGTCGTGCTGGGTGCGATCGCGGTGCTGCTGCTGTACGCTCTGGCCGGCTTTTGGCTGGCCCCCTATCTGCTCGAGCGCTACCTGCCGAGGTATGCCGAGGAGCAGCTCGGAAGCCAGGCGACGATTGGGGACGTGCGCATCAATCCGTTTCTGCTCCGTCTCGAGGCCACGGATGTCCGGCTGGAGTATCCGCCCGGCCAGCCCTTCCTCGGCTTCGGCCGCCTTCTGGTCGACTTCCAGCTCTCCAGCCTGTTCCGCCGGGCGTGGACCTTCGCGGATGTCCACATCGACGGGCTCGATCTCAACGTGGAGGTTCAGCGCGACGGAGGCCTCAACCTCGCCGCATTCATGGACCGCCTGGCCAGCCGCTACGCGTCCGTCTCCTCGGGCGAAGAGCCACCTCGGCGGTGGCTCTTGCAGCATGCGCAGCTTCGGGATGCGAAGCTGAGGTTCAGCGACCTTTCAGGCCCGACGCCGCTTCACACCACCTTCGCGCCGATCGACCTCGAGGTTCTGAATCTCGCGACCTTGCCCGACCGGCACGGCCGATACGCGATCACGGCGGCCGCGCCGGACGGCGGCACGATCACCTGGCAGGGTGACGTATCGCTGCTCCCGACCGCATCCGCGGGCGAGCTGGAGGTGAGGGGACTGAAGCTCGCGACGGCGTGGGCGTTCGTGCGGGACGAGCTCCGTCTCGCCAAGCCGGACGGTAGCGTCGATTTCGCCACACGCTACCGCTTCGCGTACCGGGATCGCCAGGCGACGCTCGGGCTCGAGGGGATGCGCGCCCAGGTCTCCGGGCTGGCGTTCCGCACGGGCGGCGGCGGCGACCCGATCCTCTCGCTCGACACGATCGCGGCGAGCGACGCGCGATTCGATCTCGCGAGCCGCGAGCTCGTCGTGCCGAGCATCGAGGTGGCCAACGGCCGCGTGGCCATGCTGTGGGGCCCGGATGGCCGCCTCCCGCTGCTCGACGGGCTCACCCAGGACGGCAAGCCGACGCGCGATTCCGCCGCACCCCCGCCCGAGACCCCGCCGTGGAAGGTCGTGGTCGAGACGGTCACGGCCCGGGACGTCCAGGTGGCGCTCGGAGATCACAGCTATGCGCCGCCGGTCGCGTACGACGCCCACGTCGTCTCCGCGACGATAAGCAACGTCGCGAACGACGGGAAAACGCCGATGCGCTTCCAGGCGGCGCTCCGCCTGGCCCAGGGCGGGACGGTCGACGGCAGCGGGATGATCGCCCCGGGCTTCGACGGTCTCGAGGCGCAGGTGGAGATGAAGCAGGTCGCGCTGGCACCCCTCCGGCCCCTGCTCGCGCGCTATACGACGCTCGATCTCAGGTCCGGCCACGTCTCCGCGTCCGCGCGCGTGGGCTATCAGGCGCGAGGTGGGGGGCCGGCGCTGCGCGGCAGCGGGGCGGTCACCATCGGGGACGTTCTGGTGAACGAGAGCGACACCGGCGATCGCTTCCTGTCCTGGAAGACGCTCTCGACCGATGACCTGACCTTCACCCTGGCTCCGAACCAGCTGCGCATCAAGGAGATCCGGGTGACCGAGCCGGGCGCGAAGGTGGTGATCGCCAAGGACCGCTCGCTGAACCTCGTCAATGTCCTGAGAAGCGAAGGGGACCGGACCGAGCCCGAGGCGACGTCGGATGCCCCGCGCGCCGTGGCTGCCGCGGCACCCGGTCCCAGGCGCCCCGAGCCCGGCAGTCAGCCGTTCGACGCGCGGGTCGCCAGGGTCCGCGTGCGAGACGGCACGGTGGACTTCGCTGATTTCAGTCTGGTGCTCCCGTTCTCCACCCGGATCACGAGGTTTGGCGGCACCGCCGTCGGCATTTCGACGGAGCGCACGGGTCGGACCGAGGTGAAGCTCCGGGGCCGCATCGAGCCGTCCGGCTTCGCCAACGTCGAGGGTGGCCTGAGCGCCTACGATCCGAAAGCGTTCACCGACATTCGCGTGGAGTTCCGGAACGTCGAGATGCCGTCGCTGTCGCCGTACACCGCCACCTTCGCGGGCCGCGCCGTGGCCTCGGGACGCCTGTCGCTCGACCTGCAGTATCGGATCGTCGACCGGGCCCTCGTCGGCCAGAACAAGGCCGTCATGGAGAACTTCAGGCTCGGCGAGCGCGTGGAGGCCCCGAATGCGCTCGATCTCCCGCTCGATCTGGCGGTCGCGCTCCTCAAGGATTCGCAGGGCCGCATCAGCGTGGCGGTCCCGATCGAGGGCAACGTCGGTCAGCCGACATTCGACTATCGGCACCTCGTTCGCGACGCGATCGCCAATCTGATCAGGCGCGTCGTATCGGCCCCCTTCCGGGCGCTCGGGCGGCTCTTCGGCGGGGTCGACGAGGACGTCGCCAGCATCGAGTTCACGCCGGGGAGCGCCCGGCTGCGGCCGCCGGAGCGGGAGAAGCTCGACAAGGTGGCGCACGTCCTGAGCGGTCGTCGCGAGCTGAAGCTGGTGGTTCGCGGCCCGTTCGATCCCGAACGCGATGGCGAAGCGCTGCGGAGCGACGGCGTCCGGCGGGACGTGGCGCACGCGCTCGGAGTCAAGGTCGAGGGGCGAGCGGACCCGGGCCCGATCGCCTACAGCGATGCCGCGACCCAGCGAGCGCTGGAGACGCTGCTGGCGGCGCGGGCGGGGCCGAAGGCGATGGAGGAGCTCGAGCGCGCGTTCACACAGCGCGCCGGCCGCGAGCCTGACCGCGTCAATCCGGTGCTGGCGCTGCTGGGGCGCGCGAGCCCCGACCGCGAGTTCTACCAGGCGGTGTATCGCCGACTGGTAGAACTGTATCCGCTGCCGCCGAGCGCGCTGCCGGAGCTCGCGGCGCGCCGGGCGGGGGCGATCGTCGAGTACCTCGCCGGTACGGCGGGCATCGAGCCGAGCCGCCTGGAGACCGGAGAGGTGCGCTCCGTCCACGCGGCCGCGGACGAGCCGGTCACGACCCAGCTGGC
The DNA here is from genome assembly GCA_044867785.1 of Candidatus Rokuibacteriota bacterium. Classification (GTDB taxonomy): domain Bacteria; phylum Methylomirabilota; class Methylomirabilia; order Rokubacteriales; family DASRDR01; genus DASRDR01. The sequence continues at coordinate 45,844 of JBIOVM010000197.1, forward strand.
GCTGGATGTCGTGAAGCCGTCTCGCGATGCGGCGGCGAGCTCGCGGGAACGGCGGGGCGACACCGTGGCGGCCCGAGCGCCGGCGAGCGAGGTGCGCGCCGAGCGGGCGGATCGGCGCCCGAATTGATGTGCCGCCCCGCCGGGAACGCCTCGGCGGCCCTTCGGGCCGACCCGGACTGGCGACCGTGACCCGGCACACGTACTGGAAGATCGCGAAGGAGTCGGTCGGCGAGTTCTGGGAGGATTCGCCGTTCCAGCTGGCCGCCGCCCTCTCGTTCTACACCTTGCTCTCGCTGTCGCCGCTGGTGCTGATCGTGGTGGCCGCGGCCGGCCTCGTCTGGAGCGAGGCGTCCGTGCGGGCGCAGCTCCTGAACCAGATCCAGGGGCTGGTCGGGCCGGCGGGGGCCGAGACCGTGCGCACCGTCCTGGAGGGCACGACCGTGTCGAGCCGGAACATCGGGACCATGGTCGCGGGCATCGTCACGCTCCTGGTCGGGGCCACCACCGTGTTCGCCCAGCTCCAGTCGGCGCTCAATCAGATCTGGGACGTGAAGACGCCGGTGAAGACCGTCGCGCGGCGCGGGCTGTTCTGGGACCTGGTCCGCACGCGACTCCTGTCCCTCGCCCTGATCCTCGTGGTGGGCTTCCTGCTCCTCGTGTCGCTGGTGGTGAGCGCCGGACTGGCGGCGCTTCAGGACTATCTGGTGACGGGGCTGCCGGGGGGCGCCACGCTGTGGCAGACCGCGAACTTCCTGGTCTCTCTGCTGGTGATCTCCGTCCTGATCGCGATGGTGTACCGGCTGCTGCCGGATGTCCGACTGGACTGGCATGACGTGTGGGTGGGAGCCCTCACGACCGCGGTGCTGTTCGGCGCGGGGAAGTCGGTGATCGGCGTCTACCTGGGCCACGCCAGCATCGGCTCGTCGTACGGCGCGGCGGGCTCGCTGGTCGTGTTCCTCGTCTGGATCTACTACTCGTCCCTGATCATGTTCCTGGGGGCGGAGATCACCTTCGTGTACGCGCAGCATCGACGGCGACGGGTCCGCCCCACCGAGCTTGCGGTTTCAGCCGACCGCTGATCGCCCTCCCAGAAGCGACTGGGCCGAGCGTCGCGGGGGCTTCGCCGGCGCGCAGCGCGACGTCCGGCCGACCGATGCGTGGTGGTTGCCCCCGCCGTCCAATGGGTGCCGGCTCGGGCGAAGCGCCGTGCTCGATGTAGTTTCTTTACACCCGTCGACGCGCGGATGCCGTGAGATGGGTTGACCACGGGCAGGCGATTGCGTAAATTTCCGTGGCGCGATGATCTCGGTGATCGAAAGCCTCCGGGCCGGCCTGTCGCCCGCCAACCAGCGGATCGCGGAGGTTGTCCTGTCCCGCCCGCAGGACGCGGTCCGCGCCTCGATCTCGGCGCTCGCCCGGGCGGCGGAGGTCAGTGAGCCGACCGTCCTCCGGTTCTGCCGGCTCCTCGGGGTGGTGAGCTTCCCGGAGTTCAAGCTGGCACTCATGCGAGAGCTCGCCAGCCCGGCGGGGCCTCGGCGAGCGCGCCCCCGCGTGGACGTCGGCGACAGCATCGCCGAGGCGGCCGACAAGGTGTTCGGGGCCACGATGGAGACGCTCGGCCGCGTACGGGCGACCCTGCCGATGTCGACGCTCCAGCATGCTGCGACCGCCATCGTCAAGGCGCGATGGGTCCACGTGTACGGCTTCGGCGCGTCGGCCACGGTGGCGGCGGACGCCCAGCACAAGCTGTTCCGCCTGGCCGCCATGACCGTCGCATACAGCGACGCCCACATGCAGGCGATGGCCGCGTCGACGCTCGGCCCCGAGGACGTCGTCCTCGCCATCTCGAACACCGGCCGGACGCGCGAGCTTCTGGAGACGGTGTCCGTGGCCGCGCGCGGCGGCACGACCATCGTCGCCATCACCCGGCCGGGCTCGCCCCTCGCGGCCATGGCGTCGCTCCTCTTGCCCGTGGACGTGGAGGAGGACAGCGCGATCTACACGCCGATGACGGCCCGTCTCGCCCACCTGGTGGTGGTCGACGCCCTGGTAGTCGGGGTGGCGCTCTTGTCGCCGCCCACCGTGATCGCCGAGCGCCTGCGCCGCATGAACGTCGCCATCAACCGCCGCCGCGTCGCCGACGCGCCGACGGCCGTCGAGGAGACCGCATGACCACGGCCCGCTCCGCAGCGCCCACGCTCACGTTCGACGAGGTGCGGGCGAGGATCGCGCGCGTCCCGCGCGTGCCGATCGCCATTCGCCCGACGCCGCTGCAGGAGGCGCCGAACCTGAGCCGCGCGCTCGGGGGGCCGAGGATCTTCGTGAAGCGGGACGATCTCACCGGCGTCGCCCTCGGTGGGAACAAGCTGCGGAATCTCGAGTTCCGGCTGGCGCGGACGATGGCCGAGCGGCCCGACGTCGTCCTGGTCGGCCTGGACCTCCAGTCGAATTCCGCTCGGCAGACCGTCGGCGCCTGCAACCGGCTGGGGCTCAGGAGCGTGCTCGTGCTGGAAGGCGCGCGGCCGGCGGAAGTGCAGGGAAACCTCCTCGTCGACTATCTTCTCGGGGCCGAGATCCACTTCGCGGCGGACCGGGCCGAGCAGCGACGGACGCTGGACCGCCTGGCGGAGGAGTGCCGGCGGCGGGGCGAGCGTCCCCACATCCTGAACGACAACCCGATGTTCGACGTCGCGTCGGCGATCGCCTACCTCGAGACGACGATGGAGATCCTGGACCAGGTCCGCGCGGCCGGGACGGCGCCGACCGTCCTCTACATGTCCTCGTCGGGCAAGGGCCAGGCGGGTCTCGAGCTGGCGCGCGTCCTGTGGGGCGGCTTCCGGGTCCACGGCGTGACGGCGACCCGCGAGTACGACGTTCCCGCGCGCACGGCCGCGATCGCGAACGAGACGGCGGGGGTGCTCGGGCTCGACGTCTCGGTGCGCCCCGAGGACGTCCTGAACTTCGACGACTTCGTCGGCCCCGGCTACGGCCGGCCCAGCCCGGAGGGAACGGCGGCGGTCCAGCTGTTCGCCCGCACCGAGGCGCTCGTCCTCGATCCCGTGTACACGGGCAAGTGCGCGGCCGCCCTGATCGCCCACGCCCGCGCGGGCCGCCTGACCCGGGACGACACAGTTGTATTCGTCCACACCGGCGGCGCGCCGGCCATCTTCACATGGAACCACCTGTGGACCGACGAGGGGGCCGGCGCTCCCGACACGCGGTCCTGACCATCCGCAGAGAGGAGAGACCCATGAACCGTCGGACGGCACTCGCCCTCCTCGGAGCATCCGCCGCGTCGCCCCTCGCGCTGGGGCTTCCGTTCCGCGCGCTCGCCCAGACCGCCGCGGCGCGAACCCTGACGTACGGGCAGAGCGGCGCGGTGAACGCCCTCGACCCCGCCCAGGGCTCCTTCACCACCTACCCGGCGGGGTACGAGGTCGCGTACTGCCTCTACGACCGCCTGGTGGACTTCGACGAGAGCCTGAAGTTCGTCCCGCAGCTCGCCGAGGCCTGGGACGTGGCGGCCGATCTCAAGTCCATCCGGTTCCGGCTCCGGAAGGGCGTGCGCTTCCACGACGGCGCTGCGTTCAACGCCCAGGCGGTGAAGTTCAACGTCGAGCGGATGATCGACAAGGCCCGTAACCCGACGAACCGGCCGCTGTGGGACCCGGTCGCCGGCGCCGACGTCGTGGACGAGCACACGGTGGTCATCCGCACCCGGATGCCGTTCTCCCAGCTGCTCAACTCACTCGCTCACGGTTCGGGCTCGCTGGTGTCCCCGGCCGCCGTCGAGAAGCACGGGGAGAAGGGGATCGCGCTCAACCCGGTGGGGGCCGGACCCTACCGGCTCGACTCGTTCACGGCCGGCCAGGAGGTGGCCCTGCGGGCCTTCGACGGCTACTGGGGCGGGAAGCCGGCCACCGACCGCCTGGTCTTCAAGTACATCCTCGAGGCGTCGACCCGGATCGCCGCGCTTCGCACCGGGTCGGTCGACGTCATCGACTCGGTGCCGGTCCAGCTGGTGGCCGGTCTCCGCCGTGAGGCGAACCTCGACGTCCTCGTCCGACCGAGCCTCCGGCCCATGGGCTTGGCGATCAACCTCGCGCGGCCGCCCTACGACGACCCGCGCGTCCGGCGAGCGCTCAACCACGCGATCCCCGTCGAGACCATCGCCGAGCGCGTCTTCTTCGGGTTCGCCAAGGCGTCCGACTCGCCGCTCGCCTTCGACACCCAGGGCTACCAGAAGCAGCGCCCCTACGAGTACTCGGCCGCGAAGGCCAAGGCGCTCCTCGCCGAGGCCGGGTTCAAGCCCGGTGCGAACGGCCAGCTCGAGCGCGACGCAAAGCCGCTCAAGATGACCCTCCTCGCTTCGGAGGGCCTCTTTCCCGGCGACGTGAGCATCGCCGAGATCGCCCAGCGCGCGTTCCAGCAGGTCGGGATCGACGTGACGATCGCGAAGATCGAGCGGGGCTCCTACTGGGACGCGCTCCGACAGGAGCGCGCGGCGCTCACCTTCGACCTGGCGGTGTTCGGCTTCAACCCGTCCAACGCCTCGGGGCTCTATCACCTCGAGTCGCTCTTCAAGTCGAATGCCGACGACGCCGCGCGCCCGACCGTCTGGAACATGGGGCGCTATCGGAATCCGAAGGTGGACGAGCTCCTGGCGCTGGCGAACTCGACGCCCGATCCGGCCAAGCAGCGAGAGGCGATGGGGGAGGCCCAGCGGATCGTGTGGGAGGACGCCCCGTACGTGTGGCTCCACGTGAATCAGAACGTCACCGCCATCCGGAAGGGGGTCAAGGGCGTCGAGCTCTGGCCGATCGTGTTCACGATCGCCCGGCGGGCGCGCGTCGAGGCATAGGGCACGCTCGCCTTCATCCTGGTTCGCGTCGCGCGGATCCCGCTGATCGCGCTCGGCGTCCTGACCATCATCTTCTTGATCTTCAAGATGGTGCCGGGCGACGAGGCGACGCAGATGGCGGGGGCAACCGCCAGCCAGGCGGACATCGACCTCCTCCGCGCCCGGCTCGGGCTGGACCGGCCGCTCGTCGAGCAGTACGTGACGCGGTTGGCCGGTCTGGCTCGGGGCGACTTCGGCTACTCCTCGACCTTCCGGGGGAACCCGCTGCCGCACGTGCTGGCCCGGCTCCCGGCCACGGTCGTGCTGATGGCGGCGGCGATCCTGACGACGATCGTCCTCGGCCTGCCGGCCGGAGTCGTGTCGGCCGCCACCCGCAATCGGTGGCCCGACTATCTGCTGTCGGTCATCGTGGTGGGTCTGCTGGCCATCCCGAACTTCTGGCTCGGCCTCATGCTGATCGTCGTCCTGTCGGTCGAGCGGGGCTGGCTGCCGAGCTTCGGCTTCACCGGCTGGGCCTCGCTCGTGATGCCGACGGCGGCGCTCGCCGCGCGTCTCGTCGCCCTGGTGGCCCGGATGACGCGCGGCGTGATGTTGGAGGAGCTGGCGCGGGACTACGTCCGCACCGCCCGTGCCAAAGGTCTCGCCCCGCCGGCGGTGGTCGCGCGCCACGTCCTCCGCAACGCGCTGATCCCGACGGTGACGGTGATCGGCCTCCAGACCGGGTATCTCCTCGGCGGCTCGGTGGTCGTCGAGCGGCTCTTCGCGTGGCCCGGGATCGGGGACCTGATGATCAACGCCATCGGGGCTCGCGACCACACCCTGGTGCAGGCCATCACGATCTTGTTCGTGGTGGGATTCCTCCTGATCAACCTGGTCGTGGACCTCCTCTACTTGGCGATCAACCCGCGGCTTCGCCATGCCTGACCCGGTCGGGCCGGGCGAGGGCGCCGGACGCGACGGCCCGACCGGGACGTCCGGCCCGGCGGCGCGCCGACCCGCCCGGCGGCGACGAGGTCTCCACCTCGCGGTCGGCGGGGGGCTGCTCCTCGGCTACGTGGCGTTGGCCGCCCTCGGCCCGTGGCTCGCGCCGTACGGGGAGAACGAGCAGGACCTCCTGGGCGTGCTGTCGCCGTCGTCGCCGGAGCACTGGCTCGGCACCGACCAGATCGGTCGCGACCTCCTGTCCCGGCTCATCGTGGGGGCGCGGTTCACGCTCACGGCGGCGGTCGTCTCGGTCGCGCTGGCCGCCTCGATCGGGGCGACGATCGGCCTCGTCGCCGGCTACTTCGGCGGACGGCTCGACGCGACGCTCATGGCCGTCGCCGACCTCCTGCTCACCGTGCCGAACCTGATCCTGGCGATCGCCATCGCGAGCGTCATCGGCGCCGGGATGAGCGGGCTGGTGGCGGCCACGACGGCGAGCTTCGTCGCGCCCCTGGCCCGCCTCGTCCGCGGCCGGGTGCTCGAGATCCGGCGGGAGGATTTCGTCCAGGCGGCGGTGGCCGTGGGCATGCGCGACGCGCGGATCGTGGCCCGGCACGTCCTGCCGCATGCGACGACGACCCTCGTCATCGAGACCAGCCTCCTGGCCGGGCAGGCGGTGCTGATCGGGTCCGCTCTCGGCTTCCTGGGCCTCGGCGTCCGTCCGCCGGCTCCCGAGTGGGGCACGATGCTCTCGGGCGGCCGGGAGTTCATCGAGGTCGCGCCGCACCTGGTGGTCGCGCCCGGCATCGCGATCTCGCTCCTCGTCTTCGCCTTCAACGTCTTCGGGGACGGGCTCCGCGATCGGCTCGATCCCCGCCATCCGGCGTGAGGACCCCATGACCGACTTCGCCGTCGTGGATTGCCATCTCCACATCTTCCCTCCGCTGGCCGGCCCGTGCGGCTTTCCCAGCGCCGAGGCGCATCTCGTGCACCAGCAGCGGGCGATGCACGTACACGGCAACCAGCCCTATCGTCGACGGCGCGACCATGCCGTCACGACCGAGCGGCATCTGTGGCGGGCGGACGACCCGTCCGAGGCCGGGCGGGCGACGGACGTCGGATTCCGGGTGGGTCGGTTCGGTCGCTTCGAGTGGGAGCGCGACGGAGAGGGCTACTACGTCCAGTTCCTGCCTCCGCACATGGCGGATCTCTCCGCGTCCCCAGACGGCATGATCGTCGAGATGGACTACGCAGAGGTCGGGACCGCGGTGCTCCAGAACGATCACATCTACGGGAACCTCGCGGAGTACTTCGCCGAGGCGGCGCGCCGCTGGCCGGGCCGCTTCGTCGGGCTGGCGCAGGTCGACGAGCCGTTCGGATACCGCGACGAGGAGCTCCGCACCCTCGAGGACCAGGTGCGACGGCTCCGGATGCGCGGTCTCTATTTCACGATGACCGGGTTCTTTCGGAACGGCTACCGGGTCTTGCCGGACGATCCCGAGTTCGATCCCCTCTGGCGAACGGTGGGGCGGCTGGACCTCCCGGTATTCTGGGTTCACGCGGCCAAGTCGCCGGCCGGCGACTACCTGGACGAGATGCGCCGGCTCCTTCGGATCGTGGACCGTCACCCGACGGTCCGTCATGTCCTGGTCCACGGTGTGCCTACCGGGCTCTATGCCGACGAGAAGGATCGGATCGTCTGGCCCGATGAGATCGCTCAGCTGCTCGACCGGCGCCCGGTCTGGGCGGAGGTGCTGTACCCGATCGCGTGGGGCGGGCGGATGCCGTACCCGTACGTACGGGCGCAGCACCACTTTCGACAGACCTACGAGCGATTCGGGCCCGGGAAGCTCGTCTGGGGGTCGGACATGCCGAACGTCGGCCGCTACTGCACCTACCGCCAGGCGCTCGGGTACGTCTGGGACCACGCCGACTTCCTGAGCGCGGACGATCGCCGCCGCATCTTCCGCGAGAACACGCTCGAGCTGCTCGCGGCGGCTCGACCGGCCTGAGCCGACGGGGAACCGCCGACCCGCCCGACTCCGGCCGCCCGGCCTGCCCGTTCGCGCTCGCCGCCTCCTCCGTCTCCTCCGTCTCCTCCGTCTCGCACAGTTCACGCTCGCGTAACGGCCGCGTCACCGCCGCCGGGCTACCCTCGTATCGCATGAGAGCGATGTCACGTGAAAGGAGAGGAACACGATGCTGGATACGGATGAGTGGCGCGGTCGGCGCTGGAGGGTAGCCTTGATGGCTCACGAGACGAAGAAGCGCGTCCTGCTCGAATTCGTCGCCCGCCACCGGGCGGAGCTCAAGGACTGGGCGCTTCTGGCCCCGGCCTCGACCAGCGAGGCCCTGCGCGAGGCGACCGGCCTCCGCATCCGGACGGTGCCGTCCGGTCCCCGCGGCGGCGACGTTCAGATCGGGTCCGAGATCGCCGTCGGCGAGATCGACGCCCTGATCTTCCTGCGAGATCCCGTGACGACCCAGCCGCTCGAGCGGGACAGCACGGCGCTCCTGCGCCTAGCCGACCTTCACAACATCGCGCTCGCCACCAACCTGGCGAGTGCCGAGTGTCTCGTGCGGGCGCTCATGCCGGAGGGCACCTCGGTCGGCCGCGGCTGATCGACAACGGACGCCGACAAGGCACCTCGACACGTGGCCTCCAGGTTCGCGCCGGACTCCGATTCCTGAAACTCGCGGACCGTGGGAATCGCCCCGGTCTCCGGCCACGCGCCGCACGAAGGATCCTCCGCGCCGCGCTTCGAGTCCGTCAGCCTCCCGTTGCGGCGGTCAGTTGACACGGAGCCGCGAAGCGGCGGGTTGGTCGCTCGAGCGACCGGCCACGCGCCCGGCCTTGACCGCTCTCGCCCGATTGGAGACGATGCCCGTAGCCCGTGGACGGAGGCTCCCGGGACCGGCGCGCCCCGTGGCGCGGTGGTCGAGGTCGAGAGCTCCATCCCGGTCGGCGGATGCGGATGATGCGAATCAGGGCGTCGGTCGTCGGCAGTTCGGTTGGTCCCCTGCCCGGGCGGAGCGTGCTGCTGCTGGCGGCCTGGCTTCTTCTGGCTCAGGCTTCCGCTTCCGCCCAGACGCCCCATCGAACCGTCGCCACGGCCGCCACGCTGACGGTGCTCGGCGGCGCCGTGGAGCTCCTCCGTCCCGACGGCCGGCGCGCCGCCGCATCCAGCGGAACGAGCCTCCTGGCCGGGGACCGCATCCTCACGACGCCCGGGAGCCGGGCCCTGGTCACCTTCCTGGACGGCACGACCGTGACCGTCGAGCCGGAATCCGACGTCACCGTGCGCGAGATGGACGTGGGCGGTCGGGAACCCTCGCGCATCGAGATCTTCATCACGGCCGGGACCGTCTGGGCCCGGATCGCCAACCTGCTCGGGGGCCGGGGCACGGTGTCGCTAGGCTCCAACACGCACGCGGCGATCGCGCACGACGGGCTGATCGGGGCCGAGCAGCGAGGCGACGGGAGCTTCGCCTGCTGGACCCGAGCCGGGACGGTGGAGCTCCTCGATGCCAGGGGGGCGAGCGAGGGCCGTCTGGAGCCGGGTCACAAGGCGACCATGTCCTCGCGCCGCGCTCCGGTCACCGAGGAGTTCTCGGTACATCGCGGCGTCGTCGAGGTGATCGCACGGGGACCGGTATGGCCGCTCGTCGTCATGCCGGACGGCGTTCGCCTTGCCGGCTTCGTGGCGCCCGGGATCGAGGTGAACCAGGTGTTCGGCTCGCTGACCGCGCACCGCCCGGGCGACGCCTGGATCGTGGAGGTGCCGGGCGGCTTCCCGGGCCCGTATCGCGTCCTCCTGACGGGCATCGCGGACGGACCGTTCACGGTCGCCGTCACCGGCCGGGTCGCCGGGCGAGCGGTCTACACGAGACGGTGGACCGGGACCATCGCGCGCGGGCAGCGGCTGGGCGGCGGCCTGACCCAGGACTTCGACGTGAGATACACCGTCCGGGCCAACGAGGCGGAAGCCTTCACCGGATACATCTCGCGGCTGCGGGCGGTCGACGACTCGGCGCTCGGGAGCGTGCTGCTCTCGCCACTCGAGGTGGCCGAGGCGGAGCGTCGGTAGCCGTCTACTTCGTCTTCGCGATCCAGACCCCGTCCCAGTCCGGCGGGGGAGGGTCCTCGAGCAGCTCCTGGGCTCGTCGGCGGTAGAGCGCCACCGGCCCGTCATCGGGCAGCCTGGCGGCGAGGTCCTCGAAGAGGGCGGCGGCCTCCGCCCAGCGGCGACTCCGGTACAGCGCGACACCCTGCTCGTAGCGCGCCAGCGTCGCCCGGCGCTCGGGCGGGACGTTGCCGGCCACGCCGACGAGCTCGTAGACCTGCAGAGGCTCGCCGCGTCCCTTCACCGCCACCAGATCGAGGAAGCGGTACTCGAAGGCGTCACCCGCCGCGTGCCGGGTGGCCTCGCCGATCACGACGTGCACGCCGTACTCCTTGCTGAGCCCCTCGATCCGCGACGCCACGTTGACCGGGTCGCCCACGGCGGTGTAGGCGAGGCGGTCGCGGGATCCCAGGTTCCCGACGATCATGCTGCCCGTGTTGATTCCGATGCCCATGTCCAGGCGCTCCCAGCCGCGCGCCGCGAACTCGCGCCGGAGCGCCTCCAGCGCCGCGATCATCTCGAGCGCGGCCTCGCATGCCCGGCGAGCGTGATCGGGCTGGGTCATTGGCGCGTTCCAGAACGCTTCGAGCCCGTCCCCGGCGTAGTGGGCGAGCACGCCGTCGTGGCGGAACACGATCGCCGTCATCTCGGTCATGTGGTCGTTCAGGAGTCCCACGAGCGTCTCGGGCGCGAGCGCGTGGGCGTGCGTCGTGAAGTTCCGGAGGTCGCTGAAGAGGACGGTCATCTCGCGCAGCTCGCCGCCGAGACGCAGCCGGCGGGGATCGGCCAGCACCCACCGGCTGACCGAGGGCGAGAGGTAGCGGCCCATCGCCTCGCGGATCCGGCGCTGCTCGGCCTGCTCGAACACGACGCGGTCGACGAGGGCGACGGCGAAGCTGAGAAGGAGCGCCGCCGTCGGAAGCACGAGGTCCAGGATGATCCCCGCCTCGAGAAGGATGCTGGCGGCGATCACGTACAGAACGAGGACGACGAGCACGATCAGGCCCATCCACAGGGGACGCCCCCGGGACGCGAGGAGCCCCGCCACGAGCGCGAGGGCGACGATCAGCGCGACGACGGCGGGGCGCCGCGCGGGCACCAGGAAGCGCTGGTGGAGAACGGTTTCGATCGCGCTGCCGAGGATCTCGACGCCCCACATCCGGCGGTCGCTCGTCGTCGGAGTGGGGTGCTCGTCGACGCCGGGCGTCGTGAATCCGACCAGGGCGATCTTGTCCCGGACCCATCCGGGGTCGAAGGCGCCGTCGAGAACGTCGACGAGCGGGATGATCCGGACCGGTCCCTCGCCGCCCGGACTCGACGGCGGACCGAGGAAGTTGATGAGCATGGAATCCCGCTCGGCGATCGGAATGGCCCGCCCGGCGGCGAAGAGCATCCCGCCGGCCGGAGGCTCGTCGATGACGCGGTCGCGCCGCGTGTACCGGGCCACGACCACCAGGGCGAAGCTCGGGATCTGCTCCTGGCCGACCCGCAGCATCAGGGGGAGGGCGCGCACCACGCCGTCCCGGGCCGCCGTGACGTTCACGATGCCCTCGTCGAGGCCGGCGTCCCGGACGGCGGGGGTGGGCCGGACGAACCGCTCGAACTCCTGCGCCACGCCCGGGTTCGGATCGAAGCCCCGCGCGCCCTGGGCGACCACGGGGGTGATCACGTTCGCGTGCCGGAACGCCGTCGCCAGCTCGTCGTCCCCGGCGCGTGGGTCGTCGAAGAGCACGGCGAGTCCGACGAGACGGGGCGAGGCGCCCTGGATCGCCTGGATCGCGCGGGCGTAGAGCGATCGCGGCCACGACGCCACCGGCCCGTAGGACGCTCGGAGGCGCTGAGCGCTCCGCTCGTCGACTCCCACGATCACCGTCGCGGTGGCCGAGCGGGCCGGCCGCGCCAGGACGAGGAGATCCACGGCGCGCGCTCGTGTCGCGCCGATCGCGTCCAGGAGATAGGCCGCGATGACGAGGAGGGCGACCGCGAGCGCGAGGAGGCCCGTCCGCAGCAGTCGGGTGCGGGGGGACCGGCCCGGGACCGAGCCAGACGGGGGCGCGCTCTCCGCCACGCGGCCGGATGCGCTGCGTGAGGCATGCAGAGGTGTCACCGGGGCCGGCCCTCGCCTGAACGCCACCGTCCGGTCCACTATACCCCGCGAGGGTTTCGGGACCCGCCGCTGGAAGCGTTCGGCGGGGGCGCGGCTGTCCCGGAAACGGCGGTG
>JBIOVM010000198.1:0-21101 GCA_044867785.1 Candidatus Rokuibacteriota bacterium
GGCGCGCCGATGCAACCGCTCGCCGGAGTCGCGATTCTCGACCTGACCCGCCTGCTGCCGGGCGGGTTCTGCACGCTGATCCTGGCCGACCTTGGCGCCGACGTGCTCAAGATCGAGGAGCCGGGGCGCGGCGACGACACCCGGGCCTGGCCGCCCTTCCTCGGCGGCGAGTCCACGTACTTCATGAGCGTCAACCGGGGCAAGAAGAGCCTGACGCTCGACCTCAAGGCCGAGGCGGGCAAGGCCATCCTGCGCAAGCTCCTCGCCGGCGCCGACGTCCTGCTCGAAAACTTCCGCCCCGGCACGCTGGCGCGGCTCGGCTTCGGCTGGGACGCGGTCCACGCGCTCAACCCGCGCCTCGTGTACGCCTCGATCTCCGGCTTCGGCGAGTCGGGGCCCGAGGCGAGCCGGCCCGGCTACGACCTGATCGTGCAGGGCGAGTCGGGGATCATGGATCTCACGGGCTTCCCGGACGGTCCACCCGTCAAGGTGGGCAACTCCATCGCCGACCTCGCGTCGGGCACGATGGCGGCCCACGGCATCGTCCTCGCGCTGCTGGCCCGCGAGCGCACGGGCCGGGGCCAGAAGGTCGAGATCGCCATGCTGGAGGTGATGGCGGCGCTCCTCACCTACCAGGGGCAGGGCTACCTCACGACGGGGGCGAGCCCGAAGCGCCGCGGCAACCAGCACCCGTCCATCGTCCCGTACGAGGTCTTCGAGGCGGCCGACGGCTACCTGACCGTCGGCGTCGCGAACAACTCGCTGTGGACGCGCTTCTGCCAGGGGATCGGCCACCCGGAGCTCGCGACCGACCCGCGGTTCGACACGGAGGCCAAGCGCGTGGAGCGGCGCGACGAGCTGGTGCCGCTGCTGGCGGCGGTGTTCCGGGCGGGCAAGGCCGCGGACTGGCTCGAGCGGCTCGAGCGAGCCGGCGTGCCGGCCGGCAAGATCAAGTCGGTCGGTGAGGCGCTGGAGTCCGAGCACCTCCGCGCACGCGGCGCCATCGTCACCGTCGCCCATCCGACGGCGGGACGCATGCGGATGGTCGGGCCTCCGATCCGCCTCCACGGGACGCCCGCCGAGGCAGCGGCGCCGGCGCCGCTCCTCGGCGAGCATACGGACGAGATCCTCACGAAGCTCGTCGGGTACTCGTCCGAAGCCGTCGCGGAGCTCCGCGCCGGCGGGGTTGTCTGAGGATCAGGCCGTCAGCGCGAAGCCCGCGGCCTCGAGCATCCGGACCTGGTGAGCGGAGCGGTCGAGCGACTGAGTCCGGTGGAGCAGGTCGCAAAACGCGCGGTTGACCCGGCTCCACTCCCGGATGTCCAGGCAGCCGACACAGAGGGTGGAGCCCGGCAGTGTCGCCCAGCCGCACACGCGGCAGCTCGAGAAAGTCGGCCCGTCGAGAATCGTAGAGCCCATATGCTGTACCTGGCGGACGAGTCGAGCAAGGATCGTGCCCGTCCGCCGAGCGCAGCATCGGCCGACGGACGATCGAATGGGCGAAAGGGCGACGGAGTGACGGAATGCGCGTTTTTCCGATCAGTTCCGGCCTGGTCGGACTCGGGGCGTGGGCCGAGCCGCATCGGGCCACGCCGCCGCGGAGCGGGAGATCGAGCGCCAGGACTTGTCACGTCCGAGCCGCGCTACGGCAGTGCGCGCCGGGGAACGCGCTCGTGAGCCCCGAGACCGCGGCAGGCCGCCACGGGTTGAGGTCCCGCGGAGCCGGAGACGCCCGATGAGCGACGCCGTGCCCGTGAAGCCCAAGTTTCCGGGGGGCATGGAGGCGGCGCCCGAGGTCGTCGCGGGCGGATGCGCCAACGCCGCCTGCAGCTGCCTGGTGGACCCCGGTCGCGCGCACTGCTGCCGGGCGTGCGCGAAGGCGGGCGAAGGGGCGGAGGGGTGCCGGTGCGGCCACTTCGGATGCACGGCGCGCGCCTTCTGACGCGGGGAGCTTCGGCCGGGTGAAGCTGGACGCCGAGATCGCGCGCCTCCGGCGCGAGAAGGACGCCGCCGACCGGCGCCTGATCCGCCTTCGCGGCCTGACCCGCCTATCCGGCCTCATCGCCGCGTCTCTGGACCTCGACGCCGTCCTCAGCGAGATCGCGCGCGCGGCGGCGGAGCTGATGGAAGCGCCCGCCGTCGGACTCTGGGTGGCGGACGAGGCGACCCGCACGCTCGAGCCGCGCGCGTTCTCGGACGGCAAGCTCGCCACGACGTACCCGCGCCGTCGCATCGGGTTCGACGAGGGCCTGCCCGGCTGGGTCGCCACCCACCGTCAAGACGTGATCGTGCCGGACGTCTTCGTCGACGGGCGGGCTCTCGCGCCGGACTGGTTCGAGGAGCACGGCCTCCGGAGCGCGTACATCGTGCCGGTCGTCCATCAGGACGCGCTGCTGGGCGTGCTCGCGATGAACGGGCGGGCGCCCTTCGCGCTCGACGCCGAGGACCGGGAGCTGCTCGAGAGCTTCGTCGGCCACGCCGCGCTGGCGATTCGAAACGCGCGGCTCTACGAGGAGGCGCGCGGCACGCGGGATTTCCTTCGCTCGATCGCCGAGCACTCGCCCGCCGGGATCGTCACCACCGACGTGCGGGGCCGCATCACCTACTGGAGCCCCCGCGCCGAGGAGCTGCTGGGCTACCGCCCGGCCGAGATCCTGGGCCGGCCGGTGTCCGCCTTCCAGCGCGGTGGGATCGACGCCGCGCAGGCCCTGATGCGGCGGCTGCGGGAGGAAGAGCGCATCCGCGAGTACGAGGCGGAGATCCTCGCGAGCGACGGCCGCTGGGTGGAATGCCGATTCGCGCTCGCGCTCCTCCGCAACGCGGTCGGCGACGAGTTCGGGACCCTCGCGATCCTCGAGGACACGACCGAGCACAAGCGGCTGGAGGCCCAGCTCCGGCAAGCCCAGAAGATGGAGGCGGTGGGGCGCCTGGCCGGCGGGATCGCCCACGACTTCAACAACCTCCTCGCCGTGATCATGGGCCACAGCGACCTGATCAAGAGCGTCCTCCGGAAGGGCGACGCGCTGGCCCACGATGTCGAGCAGATCCGCCGGGCCTCCGAGCGCGCGGCGACGCTGACGCGCCAGCTCCTCGCGTTCAGCCGCCGCCAGTTCCTCCAGCCGCAGGTGATCGACCTCAACACGCTGGTCGGCAACCTGGCGACCATGCTGCGCCGGCTGATCGGAGAGCACGTCCAGCTGGAGCTGCGGCTCGATGTCGAGGCCGGCCGGGTGTCAGCAGACCCGGGACAGATCGAGCAGGTGGTCATGAACCTCACGGTCAACGCGCGGGATGCCATGCCGCAGGGCGGCCGCGTCGTCCTGGAGACCGCGCCGGTCGTGCTGGATCAGGCGTTCGTGACGACGCATCCGGGCTCCACGCCGGGGGCGCACGTCCGCCTCTCGATCCACGACACGGGCTGCGGGATGGGCCCGGAGGTCCTGTCCCATCTCTTCGAGCCGTTCTTCACCACCAAGGAGCCCGGCCGGGGCACGGGGCTCGGGCTCTCCACCGTCTACGGCATCGTCAAGCAGCACCGAGGTTACATCGGCGTCGCGAGCGAGCCCGGCCACGGGAGCACGTTCAGCGTGTACCTGCCGCGGGTGGAGGCGAAGCCGACGGCCCAGCGGGTGGCGCCGCGGGAGCCGCTCAGGCCGGGCGGGCGGGAGACGGTGCTGTTCGTCGAGGACGAAGTCGCGCTCCGGGATCTCATGCACCGGGTCCTCACGAAGGGCGGGTACACCGTGCTGGCGGCCGGTGACGGCCTGGAGGCCCTGGCCCTGGTGGAGGAGCACCAGCGCCCGATCGATCTCGTCGTGACCGACGTGATCATGCCGCGCATGAACGGGCCCGAGCTGGCGAGCCGCCTGCGGGCGCGCGATCCCGGCATCCGGCTCCTCTACGTCTCCGGCTACACGGCGGACCAGCTGCGCTCCGCCCAGACCGACCTCGGCGCCGACGCGACGCTTCTCCCGAAGCCGTTCACCTCGGACGGGCTTCTTCGGAGGGTCCGGGAAGTCCTCGATCGGCCCCGCTCGCGGTAGCCTTGCCGGCGGCCGACGGGGGGGCGCCGCGATCAGCGGGCCGTGACGACCTCGTCCGACGCGAGCCGGCCGAACCACCGGAAGCTCTCGAACCGGCCCTTGACGTAGAGATAGTCCCGTCTCGTTCCCTCTTCCAGGAATCCCAGCTTCTCGAGGACGCGCACCGACGCGCGGTTGCCGGGCAGCACTCCCGCCTCGATCCGATGGAGGCCCAGGGCCGTGAACCCATGCCGGATCACCGCTCCCGCCGCCTCCGGCACGAGCCCCCGCCCCCACCAGCGCTGCGCGATCTCGTATCCGACCTCGGCACGACGGTGCTCGAAGTCGAAGCGGAGCAAGCCCACCGTGCCGATCATCTCGCGGGACCGGGCGAGCTCGATCGCCCAGCGGATCGTCTCGCGGGCGGCGTAGCGCTGCTCGAGCCGCTCGAGCAAGGCCCGGGCGTCCGCGAGCGTCGCGAGGGTCGGCACGTTGTGGTACCGGGTGACGGCGGGGTCCCCGAGGACCGCCAGGAGGGCCGCCGCGTCGCCGAGCGCCGGCGCGCGCAGCCGGAGGCGCTCCGTGGTCAGCTCCGGGATCGCGCTCGGCCACGCCAGGGGGCCCCGCCCGCCCTCCACGAGCGCATCTTACGGCGGCCGGCCGTTTCTTGACACGCCCGCCGAGCGGCCGATATGGTGAGGGTCCCCTTCGAGGAGCTCTGCGGGGTCGGGAGGGCCGCCATGGCGCGCCTGATCAGGATCTACGACACCACGCTGCGGGACGGCACCCAGGGCGAAGGCATCGCCTTCTCCATGGAGGACAAGGTGCGCCTCACGCAGCGCCTCGACGCGCTCGGCGTCCACTACATCGAGGGCGGCTGGCCGGGATCGAATCCGAAGGACATGCGGTTCTTCCGCCGCATCCAGGACGTGCCGCTCAAGCAGGCGCGGGTGGCGGCGTTCGGCGCGACTCGACGGGCGGGGATCGCCGCCGAGGCCGATCCGAGCCTCCAGGCCCTCGTCGAGGCGCGGACGCCCGTGGCCACGATCTTCGGGAAGTCGTGGCCGTTTCACGTCACGCACGCGCTCCAGACGACCCTGCCCGAGAACCTCCTCATGATCGCCGACTCGGTGGCGTTCCTCGTCCGGCACGTCGAGGAGGTCGTCTACGACGCCGAGCACTTTTTCGACGGGTTCAAGCGAGACCGGGAGTACGCCGTCGAGACGCTGCGGGCGGCCGAGCGGGCGGGAGCTCGATGCCTCGTCCTCTGCGACACGAACGGCGGCACGCTGCCTTCGGAGGTGGCCGAGATCGTGCGCGAGGTGCGGCGGCAGGTCTCGGCTCCGCTCGGGATCCACGCCCACAACGACGGCGAGTGCGCCGTCGCGAACTCGCTGGCGGCCGTGCTGGAGGGGGCCGAGCACGTCCAGGGGACGCTCAACGGCTTCGGCGAGCGCTGCGGGAACGCCAATCTCGTGTCGATCATCCCGAACCTGGCCCTGAAGCTCGGCCTCCAGTCGGTCCCGGACGTGAGCCTCCGCGAGCTGCGCGACGTGGCGCGCTTCGCCTCGGAGCTGGCGAACCGCCCACCTTGGCAGCACCAGCCGTTCGTGGGGGACTCCGCCTTCGCGCACAAGGCGGGCATGCACGTCTCGGCGATCCTGAAGCACCCCGAGACCTACGAGCACATCGCGCCCGAGCTGGTGGGCAACCATCGCCGGGTCCTGGTCTCGGAGCTGGCCGGGAAGTCGAACATCCTGTGGAAGGCGCGGGAGTACGGGATCGACCTCGAGAAGGACACGCCCGAGGCCCGGCGGATCCTCGAGACGCTGAAGCGCCTCGAGGACGAAGGCTACCAGTTCGAGGGCGCCGAGGCCTCGTTCGAGCTCCTCATGGAGCGGGCGCTCGGGAACCACCGGGCCTACTTCGAGCTCGAGGGGTATCGGGTCATCGTGGAGACCCGGCGCGACGACCGCGAGCCCCTCGCCGAGGCGACGGTACGGCTCGAGGTCAAGGGGATCTCCGAGCACACCGCCGCCACCGGCAACGGGCCGGTGAACGCGCTGGATCACGCGCTCCGGAAGGCGCTGGAGGAGTTCTACCCGAACCTCCGGGAGATGCACCTCGTCGACTACAAGGTGCGGATCCTCGACGAGACGAGCGGGACGGCGGCCAAGACGCGCGTGCTGATCACGTCGGCCGACGGCGAGGAGACCTGGGGGACGGTCGGCGTCGCCTGCAACATCATCGACGCGTCCTGGCAGGCGCTCGTCGACTCCGTCGAGTACAAGCTCCGCCGCGACGAGCGCCGCGGCCTCCGGTAGGCGCGCCCTCCGGGGCGCCCGCGCTCGGCGACTCGCGGGCGCGCGCGCCTACGCGGAGGCGTCCAGCTTCGCCAGCCCCGCCTCGCAGTCGGCGATCAGCGGCGTCATGCCGCGCTCCCTCGCGAGGTCGAGTGCCTCGGCGAAGTGGCTCCGGGCCTGCTCGGGAGACCCTTGGAGGGCCGCGATCTCCGCCAGCTGACGGTGCGCGTGCGCCAGGAACCCGTGCTCCTTCCGTTCCCGCGCGCGCTCGGCGGCCTGCTGCGCTTGCGTCCACGCGTCGTCGAGGCGCCCGTCCAGCATGTAGCCTTCGGCCAGATAGGTCTGCCACGCCGAGACGCCGACATGATTCTCGTCGTCGCGCATCGCCTGCTCCAGGAGCGGGCGGGCCTCGGTCAGGCGCCCCGCGCGGCTGAGCGCCCGGCCGAGCAGCGCGACCGTCGGGCGCAGCCAGATGGCGACGTCCGCTGCCTGGCAGGCGGAGAGCGCCTCCCGGAGCACGGCGACGGCGGGGGCGGGCCGGCCTCGCGCGAGCTCCAGCATCCCGTGGGCCCACTTGGACGCCACGACGTTGAACGGCTGGCGCGAGGCCTCGGCGATCGTCGCCGCCTCGCCGGCCAGCGCGGTCGCGCGCTCCAGCTCCCCGAGCTCGCAGAGGGCCCACACCAGCCACGTGCGGCTGTGGACCGCGTAGTAGTCCGCGAATCGGCTGGGAGGGTTGGAGGCCGCGACGCCCCGGAGGATCCACTCCAGGTTCTGGATCGCTCGCCGATAGTCGCCGAGCGAGTTGTAGAGGACCCCGAGGTACTGGTGCGCGTCGATCTGGACGGCGGTGTCGTGGACGTCGTTGGCGAGGGCGAGCGCCCGCTCTCCGGCCTCGAGGGCGCCGTCGTTGTCCCCCATGATCAGCGCGTTGAAGCTCGTGCGCGCGAACAGCTTGGCCAGCCGGTGGCGGTCGCCGAGCGCCTCGACCAGCGGGGCCGCCTCGCGCAAGCACTCGAGCCCCCGGGACAGCTCGCCGAGCGCCCAGAGCGCATTGCGCAGCTCGAATCGGACGTCGACGGCCGCGGCGAGGGTCTCGGGGGTCGGCGGGAGCTTGCTGATGGCGCTCCGGGCCCGCTCGAGGCAGAGCACCGCGGCCCGGTAGGCGGACCGGCTCATCGCCTTTTGCGCAGCCTCGCGGTAGTAGCTCGCGGCTTTCTCCCAGAGCTCGCTCTCGTAGGCGTGATGGGCCAGGGTATCCACCTGGTCCAGGAGCGCCTCCGAGTAGGTCGCCTCCAGCGCGCTCACGACCCGCGCGTGCAGGCGGCGCCGCTCCTCGGCGAGCAGGCTCGCATGGGCGACCTCGCAGGTGAGCGCGTGCGTGAACAGGTACGTGGGCTCGGGCGCCTCGGGCAAGGTGCCGAGGAACCGCGCTCGCTGGAGAGCCGCGAGGACGGCGTCACGCTCGGGGATGTCCGCAACCGTCGACAGGAGCGCCAGCGGGACCCTCCGCCCGATCACGGCCGCCGCCTGGAGCAGGCGCCGCTCGTCGGGGCCGAGGCGGTCGATGCGCGTGCCGAGCACGGCCTGGATCGTCGGCGGCACGTCGATCGCGTCGATGGCCTCCGCGAGCTCGTACGAGCCGCGCGACCCCACCACGATGCGTGTCTCGATCAGCCCGCGGACCGTCTCCTCGACGAAGAGCGGGTTTCCTTCGGTGCGCTGGACGATCAGCTCCTTCAGTCGGGCCAGCGGGGGATCGCCGCCCAGGAGATCCTCGAGCACGGCGTGCACGCTGGTGGGCGAGAGCGGCTCGAGGTTCAGCTCGAGGACGTCTCCCTTGCCGGCCCACGGCGGGCTGTACTCCGTGCGATAGCTGCTGAGCAACAGGAGCCGCGCGGTCTGGACGCGCTCGATCAGGAACCGAAACACCGCCTCGCTCTCCGGGTCCACCCACTGGAGGTCTTCGACGATGAGGACCAGCGGCCGGCGCTCCGACTCGGCGACGAGGAGCCCCTGCAGCGCCTCGAGCGTCCGCCGCCGGCGCTGGGCCGGCGTCAGGGAGAACAGCGGGTCGTCGGGCGGCAAGCAGCCCAGCAGGCCGAGAAGCGCCGCGACACCATCGCTCGGCTCCGCCCCGCGAAAGGACGGGAACTTCCAGGTCACCGTGTCCCGGACGATCCGGGGGTCGTCGCCGTCGTTGACCCCTAGGAGGCCCCGCAGGAGCTCGACGACGGCGAAGTACGAGAAGCTGCGGCCGTGGGCGGCGCACTCGGCCGTGACGACACGATACCCGTCGTCGAGGGTCCGTCGGAATTCGTGGAGCAGCCGGGACTTGCCGATTCCGGGCTCGCCCGCGACACCGAGGACCTGCCGGCGGCCGCCGACGGCCGCGGCGAGCCGGCGGCGTAGCACGTCGAGCTCGTAGTGGCGGCCGGTGAACGCCGCGATGTGGCCAGCCGGCAGGAAAGTGCGGCGCTCGGGCCCGACGAGGCGCTGGGCGGCGCCGGCACGGCCGTTCACGCCCGCAAGGGGAGCGAGCTCGAACCGGCGGTGGAGGAGACCGGCGGCGGCGGGGCTCACCACGACGCCATCGAGCTTCGCTTGACTGCCGAGCGAGTCGAGGAGGGTCCAGGCCTCGCGCTTGGAGCGGGCGTCGATCTCGAGGCCTCCTTCGATGCGGGCGACGAGGACTTCGGCGAAGTGGAGCGCCAGGGAGACGGCGACGGGCTCGTCCGCGGCTCGGCTGAGGGCCCGGTGGATGGCGAGCGCGGCGTTGGCCGCACGGCGCGGCCCCTCGTCGACCGGCTCCAGGCCGAAGACCGCCAGCATGCCGGTGGGCGTCACTTCCTCGACGCGCCCTTGAAAGCTCCGCACCTTGTCGACCACGGTCTCGAGGGCGTGGCGCGCGGCCGGCGTGAAGGCGTCGCCGGTCGGCGCGGAAAGCTCGACTCGCAGGAGGGTCACGCGGCGCGATTCCCACACCACGTCCGCGCGGGTCGCGGCGCGCTCCGCCCGCGACGCGGGAACGGGCGGCGCCGGCCGCTCCGGTGCACCGCTCGCCCGGCGGTCGGGGGCGGGATTCGGATCGCGCAGGCCGTACTTGCGGATCCGGGCGCGGATGGTATTGCGCGTGATGAGGAGCTGAGCCGCGGCCCGGCTGATGTTCCAGTTCGTCTGCGTGAGCGCGGCCAGCAGCTCGTCACGCCGGCGCGCATCGACCCCGCCCTCGGCCCCCGAGCCGGCCACGACCTCGAGCCCGGCGACGCCGAGCGGCAGGGCGAGGTGCTCGGGCCTGACGTCGTCGGCTTCGCACAGGAGTGCGACCCGCTCCATCGCGTTGGCGAGCTCGCGCACGTTGCCGGGCCACCCGTACTGCGCGAGCGCGCGCCGGGCGTCGGGGCCGAGGCTCTTCGGGGGCAGGCCATAGTCGGCACAGGCCGCCCGGAGCAGCGCGTCGGCGAGCAGCAGCACGTCGTCCCGGCGATTGCGCAGGGGCGGCAGGGTCCACGTGATCACGGCCAGGCGATGGTAGAGATCCTCCCGGAAGCCGCCGTCCCGCGCCTTGGCCCTGAGGTCCTCGCTCGTCGCCGCGATGACCCACACGTCGACGGGCTCCGTCCGGGTGCTTCCGAGCCGGCGCACGGCCCGATCCTCCAGGACCTTGAGGAGCTTCCCCTGGAGCACGTCGCTCATGAGCGCGATCTCGTCGAGGAAGATGGTCCCGCGGTGCGCCGCCTGGAACAGACCCGCCTTGGCGTGTCGGGCGTCGGTGAACGCGCCTCGCTCGAACCCGAAGAGCTCCGACTCGAGGAGCGATTCGGGGATCGCCGCGCAGTTCACGTCGATGAACGGCGCCTCGGCCCGGGGGCTCCCTCGATGCAGGAGCTTGGCGAGGCGGCTCTTGCCGGTGCCGGTCTCGCCCAGGAGAAGCACCGGCGGGATCCGCGCCGCGCCGCGCTGTCGCTCGAGAAATCGGCGAACATTCGCACGCAGCCCCTGCATCGATGGGCTCTCGCCGATCAGCTGGTCGAGGCCATCCGCCACGCGCGGTATTCTAGTGGCTAGCGCTGGGCGACTCAAGGCGCGGGGTCCTCTTCGGCGCTCGCGTGCAGGCCGCGGACGCTGTACGCGGGGACGGGACCGTGGAAGCCGCCGAGCGTCAGGTTGCCGACCGGCTCGGCGGCCACCGTGACTTGGATCGACGCGTAGAGCCGCTGGCTGATCAGGATCTGCCCGGGCGCGGCGTGCGCAGAGAGGCGTGACGCGAGGTTGGTCACGGGTCCGATGGCCGCGTAGTCGTACCGCCCTTCGAAACCGATCGTGCCGACGCTGGCGAATCCGAGCGCAATGCCAATCCCCAGGTCGAGGTCGTACCCCCACCGGCGCCACACGGCGCACAGCTGGCCGACGCGTTCCCGGACCCGGAGCGCCATGCGGACCGCCTTCGCCACTTGCTTTTCGACGGCCGGCTGGTCGAAGTACACCATGACGCCGTCACCGGTGAACCGCTCGAGGGTGCCGTCGTAGGCGGTGACGAGGGACCCCAGCGTGTGGTGATACCGGCGCAGGACCTCCATGACGTCCTCGGGCGCCGCGACCTCCGCGAAGGCGGTGAAGCCCCGGAGATCGCAGAACAGCACCGTGATCTCGCGGCGCTTCATCCGGAGCAGCTCGGTCTCGTCAGAGGAGAGGGCGAACTGCGCGACTTGTGGCGCCAGGAAGCGCTTCAGCCGGCGGATCTGCTCACCGTGCGTCGCGGACGCCGTTCCGGTCGGCTGAAGCGGGAGCGCGGCGGCGGCCGGGCCGGCGCCGTCCGGCGACCGCGGCTGCTCGACCTTCGCGGCGCGGCCCACGACGGGGGCGCTCAGAGTGGGGGGCCCCGCCCAGCTTCCCACGAAGGCCACGGCGGGGCTCCCGCCGCCGTCCATTCCGACAGGGCTCGTCGCCCGACCGTTGCCGTTTGCTCCCGAG
Source organism: Candidatus Rokuibacteriota bacterium (assembly GCA_044867785.1). Taxonomy (GTDB): domain Bacteria; phylum Methylomirabilota; class Methylomirabilia; order Rokubacteriales; family DASRDR01; genus DASRDR01. Next base: position 11,300 of record JBIOVM010000198.1, read on the forward strand.
TGCGCCGCCGAGTCGTGCCCCATCGCTGTTTCCTCCGCCGGTTGATGCACACCCGGACAGAGGAGCAACCGGCCTGCCACGGCGGAGCTCTTAGAACTCAACTACTTGCAGATAGGGGTGGTCAAATTTGACCAGTTGCGGTGCTCGATTGGTGGTGAAACGAAGGCCGGTGCGGGATGGCACTGGAGGGACCTCGGCGGTGCGTTGGCCCCAGGGACTCACCTATACGGGCGAGTAGGTCCCCCGGCGGATCTTCCACCCCGAGTCCAGCTGACCCGGGGCGTCGGGTGGGGGGATCTCGCCCGGCACCAGGATGATTTCGAGCTGCCCCGGGCCCCCGATTCGCTCGGGCTTGTCCGCGATGGTCGTGAGATCGAAGGTGAAGCGGATCAGGAGATCCGGTCCCACCGGTCGGATCTCCTGCAGAGAGCGGATGTCGAGGGCGAGCCGCTGGCCGTGGGACACGCGCTCCTGGATGTCGCGTGCCCACTGCATCGTCCTCGACGGCGGCTCGGGGTTCCCGGGGTTTCCGAGAGCGTCCAGCACGCCCGGGAGGAAGAAGGACCGCAGCCGCGGCTCGTCGCCCACCTCGAGGGCCACCTGGATGGCCTCGATCATGTTCGCCACCTGGTTCTGGACGTAGGCCGGCACGAGCGGCACGCCGCGCTCCCCGATCTCGCGGGCGGTGGCGTCCGTGTAGCCTTCCGGTGTGCCGATCGCCGGCGCGCTCTCGAGGAGGCTCCGCGCCATCGCGTCGACGAAGTCCGGGAGCTCGGCCTGCCAGGGTCGCCCGGCGCGGTACTGCTCTCGGTCCCACCACCGCCAAGGCTTCAGCCAGAAGGGCTCGTGGAGCTCCCAGACCTCGCAGGGGGACTCCTTCGAGCCGGTCTCGTCGAGGATCGCGTTGACGGCGCGGCGCGCCGCCTCGTTGGCGGCCTCCATGGTGGCAAGGTTCGTGTAGGTTCGGACGTAGTCCGACGCCAGGAACAGGTTGGGGATCCGCGTCCGGGCCCAGGGCCTGAGCCGCCAGCTGTCGACCGTGTTCACCAGCAGCGGCTCGTCGTTGTCCAGCTTGCCCTGCGGGGTCAGGCGGATCGCCGGATCGACGTGCCAGGGAGTCTTGGGATGCAGGAACCTGTCCTCGAGGCCGCCGTTTACGCCGTCCTTGAGCTGCCTCCACACCTCTCTTGCGATGTCGTCCCTCGACGTGAAGTCCTTGGCCGCCTTGCCCGGCCCGCCGCTCCGCTTCGGCACCACCGTCTTCCAGTCGGATACGTCGACGGACAGCACGGTCTGGACGGTACCGTCCCCGTAGCGCCCGCGAAAGCCCCCCTCCGGGTGCCAGAACGGGGCCTGCGAGATGGACGTGAGCGCCCAGGGCGAGCCGAGGTACATCTGGTGCCCGTAGGTGAACGCGGGCTCCTTGACGAGGTAGTACTGGATGCCGCTCATCCAGTCGACGTCCTTGGCCAGCGCGCGGATCCCCTCGAGCGTCGGGTCGAGGTGGAGGAGGGGCGGCGTGAGGAGCCTTGCCATCTTCTCGACGGGAAGGGCGGCCACGTAAAAGTCGGCCGTCACCTCGCGCTCCTGGTTGTTCTCCCGGACCTGCACGGCGGTGATCCGGTCGCCCTTGCACCGGATCGCCGTGACCTCCGCCTCGTGCTTGTACACCACCCCCAGCCACCGGAGGTGCGCGAGCCAGGGATTGATCCAGACATCGTTGGTCGGCCCGTTAAGGACTCGGTCGGCGGAGACGCCGGGATCGACCAGGTTGAACAGGAGCTGGAGCAGGACGTCGCCGACCGTCTTCGTGTTCGCGACCTTCGGATCGGCGGCCACCAGCACCCGCGGGGTGCTTCCCAGGTAGGCCCTGTACTCGGCGGAACGCTGCTTGTTGTCGGCGTCGATGTAGTCCCACCAGCCCTGGCCTTCGAACTCGGCGGCCCGACGCTCCTCGCTGCTGGTCAGGAGCTGCCAGACGCGCTCCGTGTAGAAGGCGATGTCGTCCGTCGTCAGGCCCGTCTGGGTCGTCAGGTAGTTCGCCGCGAGGAGCACCGCCCGGATCTCCTCGAGGGAGCGCGGGAACCGGGCCGGGAGCACGATGTGCTGCCGGCCCTTGAACTGGATCGCCATCTGAGTCGCGGGGATCAGGTTGCCGAACACCCCGTCGGGGCTGTTCCCGTACGGGATGCGCTTCATGGTGTCGGGCAGGTGCTGGTAGAAGCCGGGGAAGAAGCGGAATCCGTGCTCGGCGGGAAGGTTGCGGCGCCCGTTCGTCCCGGTCTTGTCGACCCCGAAGCTGCGCGCCTTGCCGCCGGCGATCCGGCCCTTGTCGTAAACGGTCACCTGGAAGTTCCGCTCCGCCAGCTCGTGGGCCGCGCTCATGCCGGCGACCCCGCCCCCCAGGACGATCACGTGGTGGCTCATCGTCGCCTCCTCCCCCCCGCCGAAGGCCCGCGCCCGCGCGGGAGAACGACGCCCGGGTGCAGCCGGCTTCGGGCGGAGGAGGCGTACAGGCCGGCGACCGCGATGTTCCACATCCCGACGGACCGGAGCTGCCTCGCCCTCGGGTGAGTCCCGAGAGTGAACGACGCGCCGCCCGGCGTGAACCAGGCGTGGTACTCCGCCTGGGTGTCGACCAGGCTCCGCAGGAGCTTGCCCCTCTGAATCGACAGGGCGTAGAAGGCACGCGCGTCGAACCGGGTCTCGTCGATGCGCGAGCTGAGGGTGAGGACGTCCTGGCCGTCCTCGCGAAGCGAGCAGTGGCGCATCCACCCGACGTCCTCGAAGCGGATGTCCGCGACGACCTTCGGCAGGTTCCAGATCCCGAGGCCGGCGGCGCACGCCTCCCGGGTCGTCACGGGCAGGTGATGGACCCAGAAGGCGACCTCGAACTCGTCGGGCCAGAGGAGCGGCAGCAGCGGGATCCGCGTCTCCGGCCGGTGACGCACGGGCACCATGACGGCGACCTCGTTGTAGGGCGCGAGGGTCGCCATCTTCCGGTACTCGAACGCGGCCAGCGAGACGATCGCGAGGCCGGGGACGATCTCGATCGGGACCAGGTCCTCGTCGTCGGGCAAGAGCTTGCGGACGCCCCAGATCGGGGCAGGAAAGTGAGCCATGATGAAGGAGAAGTTGTAGTAGCGCTGGGGGAGCTCGACCGGACGCCGCTGGCCCAGCACGGGGCGGTCCACGACCGCGATCCCGTCGGGGAACTGGATGCCGGGACCCTGCCTTCGCTTCGGTGGTTGCCCGCGCCCCCGCCGGCTGCCGGAGGGGCTCGACCGCGAGGGCTTCTTGCCGGTGGCCATGTCAGTGGCGCCGCGCGTTCAGGTAGCGGGCCAGGCGCAGCAGCCGGTACTTGGCCGGCGTCTCGGGCAGGCTCAGGAGGTGCTCGCACGCCTGGTCGACCAGCTCGGCGGCCACGTCGTCGGCGTACTCGTCGGCGCGGGTGCGCCGGAAGAGCCGCCAGACCCACGCGACGTCCGTGTCGGAGGTCGACGCCCGCGGCTTGTTCAGGATGGCGTACATCCGGCGACGGTCGGAGGCCGAGGCCCGCTCGCCGGCGTGGACGACCATCAGCGAGCGCTTGCCCTCGCGGATGTCCGAGCCCGGCGGCCGGCCCTTGCCGCCGCCCAGGTCGAGGAGGTCGTCGCGGATCTGGAACGAGACTCCGCTGAGGTGGGCGAACTCTCGCAGCCTCCGGAGGTCGGCGGCGCCGGCGCCGCCGATGAGCCCGCCGCCCACCGTGGCCAGCGCCAGGAGGGCGCCCGTCTTCTTCGTCGTGCACAGGACGTAGTCCTCGTACGAGACGTCGTCCTTCCCGAGGAGGTTCAGGTCGAGGTTCTGGCCTTCGACCATGTCGAGGGCGTGCTCGACCGTCAGCTCGAGCAGCCGGAGCTTCAGCGCCGCCGGGTACCGGGCGCTCAGGATCGAGCTGGCCGCGAAGGGGACGAAGACGTCGCCGATGTTGATCGCGTGGCCGATGCCGTGCTGCCGCCACATCGAGGGGTGGGAGCGCCGCTCGGTGTCGCCGTCGGCGATGTCGTCGTGGACGAGGGTGAAGTTGTGGATGTGCTCGATCGCCGCGGCGAAGTCCAGCCCGCGCGCGTACGGCGTGCCGAAAAGCTCGCACGCCGAGACGCACAGGGTCGCGCGGACGCGCTTGCCTCCGTTGGTGAGCTGGTGGGCGACGCCGGTCCGGAGCGGCGCGACATCGGGGAGGCGCCCGAGGGCTCGCTCGAATCGGGGCTTGAGCTGCCGGTCGACCTCGTGGAGGAACGCCTCCACCTCCTCGTCGAGGCCGTCCGCCAGGTGGGCACCGGCTGACGTCGCACCTAGCGCCACGCGGGTCTCCCGCCGCCGTCTTCAGGCGCTCTAGCGATCGTCCGGGCGCCGGGGCGGGGGCGTGTCGGGCCTCACCCGCCGCTCCGGAATCCTGCGGACCGACGGGCGCAGGGGCGACCGGGGATGCTCGGGCGAGACCGGCGGGCGGCGCTCGTCCGGCCCCCGGCGCTCTGGCGGTCGGCGGTCGGCGGGCGGCCGGCGTTCGCCCCGGACGCGGGAGTCGGGCGTCCGCGGGGCTTCGGACGGGGGGCGTTCGCCCGTCCGCTCGCCCCGTTCCGGCGACCGTCCCCGCTCTGGTCCTCGTCGGCCGCGCGCCGCTCGTGCGCGACTGGGCACCTCCGGCTCTGCCTCGGCAAGGTCCGGGGAGAGATCCGGGGGCGGCGACCGCCGCCGGCCAGTCCCGGGTGCGGGTGGCCGGGGATGGCCGGCGGGTCGAACCCGGCGGCGACCGCTCTCGAGCCGACGGCGAAGCTCGCGCAGCACCGAGAAGCCCGCATGCAGGATCGTCTCGGCGGACGTGCTGAGCGCCCGGCCGCTCGCGGCGGGCAGGCGGGACGTGGCCGCGCGCGCAGCCCGCACGGCCCGGGGCCCGAACTGGGAGGAGCCTCCGCCCATCCGGGCGGCATCCTCGAGGTACCGGAGGCCCACCCCTTCCGCGATGTCGACCAGGATGCCGAGCGCGGCCTCGGCCGCCGCCCCCATCTCCTGGCTCGCCGCGCGGATCAGCGCGTCGAACTCGTCCTCACGCCGGCCCTGGGCGCGGCCCTTGCTCCGGAGCCGTTCGCCGAGCTTCGCGTAGGGGTCGATCACCATCCGCACTCTCAACCACGGCGGCCGTGGCGGTCACGGACTCCTGGATGGGCTCGTGGACGGCGCGATGGAAGCACCCTAGTGACTCCACCCCGGCCTTGTCAAGCGACTCCGCACCCCGGGGCGGGGGCGGGCAAGCTGACCTCCCCTAGAGGCCGGGGCGGCGCCGCCAGGCGCGGATCTCGGCGGTGTGCTCCCGGTAGTGGTGGGGGCCGTTCAGGTCCACTACGCGCGTCGCCGTCTTGTCCGGCCCGAAGCGCGACTCGGGCACCGCGCGGGCGGCGGCGAGGAACTCCCGGTAGGACGCCTCGAGCTCGGCGCGCACGCCTTCCACGGTGAGGCCCCGTCGCGCGTTCACGTGACGCGCGTTCCAGGCGTCGAAGTCCTGGTAGCTGACGCCCTCCGGGATGGGCCGCTCGCCGCGCGCCAGGCGCTCGAGCACCGGGGTCATCTCGCGGTGCCAGCCGGCGATGTGCGCGAGGATCTCGCGGACGCCCCAGACGCCGCACCACGGCCGCCGCAGGGCGGCGTCGTCGAGCCCGACCAGCGCGCGCTTGAGCGCACCGAAGTCGTCCTCGGCCTGGCGCAGGAGGTCGTCCTTCAGGCTCATGCCGCGAAGGGTAGCACGAGCGCGGGCTCGGTGACCCCACGTGATAGGCTCGGGCGCGTGGTCGAGCACACGACGACCGTCCAGGTGCGGTGGGGCGACGCGGATCCGGCCGGGATCGCCTTCTACCCGCGCTTCTTCGAGTGGTACGACATCGGGACCGAGGCGCTCTTCGCCTCGCTCGGCCTCACGTGGGCCGAGGCCTTCCCCCGCTACGGGATCGTCGGGGTGCCCATTCTGGAGGCCGGGTCCCGCTTCGTCGCGCCGGTCCGCTACGGCGACGCCGTGGCGGTGAAGACGCGCGTCGCGTGGGTGCGGGCCAAGACGTTCCGGGTCGAGCACGAGATCGCGGTCGCGGGCCGAACGTGCGCCGAGGGCTTCGAGGTCCGGGCCTGGGTCGCCCAGCCCGAGGCGCCCGGCGCGCGGCTTCGCGCGCTCCCGATCCCCCCGGAGGTGGTCGCGAAGCTCAGCGGTCGCGGCTGAGCCCGGTTCCCGCCGCGCGAACGGTCAGGCGCGTGGCCGGCGCGCCGTGAACACGTGGGCGCGCAAGGGACTTCGCACGGGGTGGTCGCCGAGCTCGGCCGCCAGGTTTCGGGCGACCGCGGCCTTGATGTCGGGCAGCGCCTCCGGGCGGCGCTCCATGATGGTCCCGAAGACGGGGTTCCCCTCGACGAGGCCTCGGGCCGCGTCGTCGGCCGTGGGGCTCTCTCCGGCTGCCTCCACCGAGTCCAACCGGATCTCGGCGAAGCCGGCCGCCTCGAGCAGGCGGCGCACCGCCGCCGCGTCCTGCAGGCCGAACGGCACCGCGTAAAACTGCGGGGGATCGACCGGGAAGAAGCCGCCGATGGTCTCGTGGGCGATCCGCGCCGCGACGTTCCGCTCGATGGCGTCCCACACGTTGACGAGATACGTTCCGCCCGGCCGCAGGACCCGGTAGGCCTCGCGCACGCCGGCCGCCTTGTCGGGGAAGAACATGAGCCCGAACTGGCAGACCGCCGCGTCGAAGGCGCGGTCGGGGAAGGGCAGGCTCGTCCCGTCGGCCTGGCGCCACTCGAGCCCGGGGCTCTCGGGAATTCGGGTCCGGGCGTAGGCGAGCATCGCCTCGTTGAGATCGGTGGCGACGAGCGTGCCCTGGCCGGCGAGGCGCCGGACGAGGCGCTCGGTCACGATGCCGGTGCCGCAGGCGACCTCCAGCACGTGCACCTGGGGGAACACGGGCAGCCGCGCGGCCAGGTCGTCCGCGTAGCGGTGGAAGAGGAGCGGTCCGAGATACCGGTCATAGTTGGCCGGCACCGTGCCCACGAACGCGGCGTGCTGCTCCTGCATGCTGCGCCTCCTACTGCTTCACCGCCCCGAAGGTGAGGCCGGTCACGATGTGGCGCTGGACGACCAGCGCCAGCACGAGCACGGGCAGCGTGATCATCGTTGCGGCGGCGGCCAGCGTGCCCCAGTTGATCTCCTCGTAGGAGATCATGTTGAAGACCGCGATCGGGAGCGTCCGCGTCTCCCGGCCGGCCAGGATCACCGAGAAGAGGAAGTTGTTCCAGGAGAACACGAACGACAGGATCCCGGTCGCCACCACGCCGGGGCGCACGAGCGGCAGCGCCACCCGCCAGAAGACGCCGAAGTAGGAGCAGCCGTCGATGAGCGCGGCGTCCTCCAGGTCCGGCGGCACGTCCTCGAAGAAGCCGATCATCACCCAGATGATGATCGGCAGCCCCACGATCAGATGCGTCAGGATGAGCGCGGCGTGCGTGTCGACCAGGCGGAGGTTGCGGAAGAAGATGTACCAGGGGATGAGGTACGAGATCCCCGGGATGATCCGGGCGACGAGGACCGTGAGCGCGAGGCGGCGCTGGCGCCAGCGGGCGATGGAGTACGCGGCGGGCAGCCCGACCGCGAGGCCGAGCGCGGTGCAGCCCAGCGCGACCACCAGACTGTTCCACGTGTAGAGGAGGAACGGGTACTTCGTGAACACCTCGCGGTAGCCGGCGCCGGTCACGCTGAATCGGAAGAAGGACGGCGGATAGGCGGTCGCCTCGACCTGGGGCTTCACCGAGAGCGTGATCATCCAGTAGAAGACGAACACCGTCGGGAGCATGAAGAGCGCGGCCAGCCCGTAGAAGCCGGCCGTGCGGGCCCAGGTCCGCCGCCGCCCGCCGCTCACCATGCCGCGGTCCGCCTCAGCTTGATCAGGATCAACGAGGCTCCCATCACGACCGCGAAGAGCGCCACCGCCATCGACGACGCGTACCCCATGTTGAAGTAGGAGAACGCCTGGTTGAAGAGGAGGATGTTGATCGTCTCCGTCGAGTTGGCCGGCCCGCCCTGGGTCATGATGAAGATGATGTCGAACGTCTTGATCGCGTCGATGGCGCGGAAGAGGATCGCCACGACGATGGCGGGGCGGAGCAGGGGCAGCGTGATGTGCCAGAAGGCCTGGAGCGTGGTCGCGCCGTCGATGCGGGCCGCCTCGTACGGCTCCTGGGGCAAGCTGGCAAGGCCCGCCAGCGCGATCAGCATGATGAGCGGCGTCCACTGCCAGATGTCGACGACCGCCAGCGCGTAGAGCGCCGTTCCGCTCGAGTAGGTCCACTTGAAGGGCGCCAGGCCGGTGAGGGTCACCAGGTAGTTCGCCACCCCGAGCGTCGGGTGGTACATCATCACGAACACGAGCCCGATGGCGACCGGCGTGGCCACCATGGGCAGGATCGCCAGCGTCCGCAGGAGGCCGCGGCCCCAGAACTCCCGGTTGAACAGGAGCGCCATCGCCACGCCCAGGATCGTCTCGCCGGCGATGACCAGCCCCGTGAAATAGAGGGTGCGGACGACCGCCTCGCGGAACCGTGGGTCGCCGACCAGGATCTTCTGGTAGTTGGCGAGCCCGATGAACTTCGGCGCCGTCAGGCTGGAGGCGAACCAGTCCTGGAGGCTCATCCACACTGTGTAGACGATCGGGTAGACGATGATCGCCGCGACCAGGAGCACGGCGGGGGCGGGGAAGAGCCACCGCGCGTTGCGGTGGCCCCAGCCGCCGAGACGCCTCGGCGCGCGGGCGCGCGCGACCGCGGGGGCCGCCGCGCGCGCGCCGGAGGTCGTCCCGGCGGGGCCGCTCACGGCCGGGCTCAGCCCTCGGTCTTGTTGAGCATGTCCTGGAACTCCTTCTGCGCCTCGGCGAGGACCTGCGCCGAGGGTGCGCCCTCGATCGCCTTCTGGATCGCGACGCCGATGATGTCGCGGTACTCGGTCACGCCCACGATCTCGGGAAGGCCCAGGCGGCCGATCTTGAGCGAGTCCTGGTAGGCCTGGTACCAGTCGGCGGGCATCTTGGGCTTGGCCTTGACCTCGGCGTTGCTCCACGGCGAGTTGCGGGCCACCCCGACGCCGGCGAGCAGCTCGCGCGCCGCGTTCTGCTTGTTCGTCGCCCACTGGGCGAGGAGGTACGCCGCCTCCTTGTTCCGGGACTGGGAGGACACCGCCATGCCGGTGCCGTACAGCGAGGAGAAGGACCCGCTGGGGCCGGCCGGCATCACCACGTAGCCCACCTTGCCGACGATCTTCGACTTCGCCGGGTCCTCGAACTGGTTGGCGAAGTTGATGCCGTCGAAGTAGGTCGCCGCCTGGCCCTGCATGAAGGAGGCCGAGCACTCGTACCAGTTGAAGTTGATGACGCCGGGCGGGCCGTACTTCCGCAGCGTCCCGGCGTACCAGTCGAGGGCGGCGATCGTCTCCTTGGTGTCGAGCGCGGCCTTTCCCTCTTTGGTGAGGAAGTCGGCGCCGAAGACGAATTGCGTGTTGCTGAACATCGTGGCGTTCGCGTTCTTGAGCCCGCGGAACACGGCCCCGTACATGCCCGGCGGGCTGTGGAACAACTTGGCCTGGGTCTCCCACTCCGCGTGGGTCTTCGGCGGCTTCAGGCCCTTCGCGGCGTAGAGATCTTTCCGGTAGAAGAGGATCACGGCGTCGACGAACGCCGGCAGCGCCGAGATCGTGCCGTCCTTCTGGGTAATGATCGACTTCGCGCCGCCGGCGAGGTCG
>JBIOVM010000199.1:0-16083 GCA_044867785.1 Candidatus Rokuibacteriota bacterium
CGAAAATGTCGGGAAGTGAAAGTCTGACCCCGCTGTATCCCGAGATCGAGCCGTACCGGGAGGGGTATCTCAAGGTCTCGCCCGTCCACGAGATCTACGTGGAGCAGAGCGGGAACCCCGACGGGCAGCCGGTCGTCTTCGTCCACGGCGGCCCGGGGGGCGGGACGGAGCCGCTCCAGCGCCGCTTCTTCGACCCCGCCGCGTACCGGATCGTGCTCTTCGACCAGCGGGGCGCCGGCAAGAGCCGGCCCCACGCGTCGCTCGAGGAGAACACGACCTGGCACCTGGTGGCCGACATGGAACGGATCCGCGAGGATCTCGGGATCGACCGCTGGGTCGTCTTCGGGGGCTCGTGGGGCAGCACGCTCGGGCTGGCCTACGCGGAGACCCATCCGGAGCGGGTTCGGGGTCTCGTGCTCCGCGGCATCTTCCTGGTTCGCCCCAAGGAGATCCGGTGGTTCTACCAGGAAGGGGCGAGCTACGTCTTCCCGGACGCCTGGGAGGCGTTCCTCGAGCCCATCCCGCCCGCCGAGCGAGGCGACCTGGTCGCCGCCTACTACCGCCGGCTCACGAGCCCCGATCCGGCGGTGCGCGCCCGCGCGGCCCGCGCGTGGAGCGTGTGGGAGGGCTCGACGAGCAAGCTCCACCCGGACCCCACGCTGATCGAGCGGTTCGGGCGCGACACCTTCGCGGAGGCCTTCGCGCGGATCGAATGCCACTACTTCGCCCACGGATCGTTCCTGCGTCACCCCGACCAGCTTCTCGACGAGATCGAGCGCATCCGCCACATCCCGGCCGTCATCGTCCAGGGGCGCTACGACGTCGTCTGCCCGATGGTCTCCGCGTGGGAGCTTCACCGCCGCTGGCCGGAGGCCGACTTCCACGTGGTGCCCGACGCCGGACACTCGGCGCTCGAGCCGGGCATCGTCGACCGGCTCGTCCAGGCGACCGATCGCTTCCGGACCCTGACCTGACCCGGCGCGAGCGCCGCCCGCGCGGAGGGACGCCCTCATGAGAACCCGGCGACCGCTGATCCTCCTCACCACGCTCGCGCTGGCCGCCTGCGCGGGGGCCGGAAGCGCGCCGAATCGCCCGGCCTTCGAGCTGCAGGTTCTCCACAGCTCCGACAACGAGTCGGGCTTCGTGGACCCGATCACGCTCGAGCCGAAGCTCCTCCACTACGCGGCGCTGGCGTCGGGGCTCCGCGCCCTGGCACCGGGCGGCGGCAAGAACTCGATCCACGTGACCGCCGGCGATCACACGCTGCCGGGCCCCTTCTACCTGGCCGCCCGCGAGGTGCCGACGCTGGGCGCGCCGGGCCTGGCGGACATCGCGTTCTTCAACGCCATGGGGCTCACCGCCAACGGGACTGGCAACCACGAGTTCGACGGCGGCATCGACGACTTCGCGCGCATGCTGGCCGCCGCCCGCTACCCGTTCATCTCGGCGAACCTCGACTTCAGCAAGGTGCGGCTCAAGCCCGACACGCCGCCGATCCGTCAGGGGCAGGACGGCGGCAGCGTCGTCGAGAACGCGGGCCGGGTCGTCAAGAGCGCCTACGTCGAGGTCGGCGGCCAGAAGATCGGCCTGATCGGTCGCGCGCCGGCCGACTTCTTCAACATCATCCTGCGTCCGAACGAGACGACGCCGGGCCTCGACTTCGTCGGCGGCCGCAACCCGGCCAACAACCAGCCACTGGTCCCCGCCCTCGGGCAGGTGCTCGAGCAGGTCACGCTGCTCCAGTCCCGCGGGATCGACAAGATCCTCCTGGTGGACCATGCCCAGGACTTCACCGCCGATCCCCTGTCGACGAAGGACATGTACGGCATCGACATCATCATCACGGCGGGCTCGACCGGGTTCATCGCCCGGCCCGAGGCGAACGGCCCGTTCAACCGGCTCCGGCCCGGGGACAAGGCGCTCGGCGAGTACCCCGTGCGCCGCACCGACCGGGACGGGCACCCGGTCCTCGTCCTGAACAGCGACCAGCTCTACCGGTACATCGGCAACCTGATCGTGGGCTTCGACGCCGCGGGGCGGGTGGTGTCGGTGGATCCCCGGAGCGGGCCGGTGGCCACCACCCAGCAGGCGGTGGACGACGTGGCGCGCCTGGCCGGCCGGCCGGCGGCGCCGCCGGCGGACGTCCAGCGCCTGTTCGACGAGCTCCGGCGCACGCCGCTCATCTCGCGCCTCCTGCGCGTCGTCGGCGAGACCCGGACGCGGCTCAACGGCGAGCGTGCCGACGTCAGGACGCGCGAGACCAACCTCGGGAGCCTGGTCGCCGACTCGGTCCTGTGGCTCGGGCGCACGAAGGTGCCGGCGACCGATCTCGCGCTCGCCAACGGCGGCGGGATCCGCGGCTCCATCCCCGCCCCCCAGATCACCGGGTTCACGGTGGCGACGGCGCTGGCCTTCGACAACCCGCACATGATCGCCGAGATCACGGCGGCCGGCCTCCTGGCCGCGATGGAGAACGCCGTGAGCCGGGTGCCGGCCTCGGACGGCCGGTTCCCCCAGCTGGCGGGTGCGTATCTCGAGTTCGACCCGAGCAAGCCCGGCGTGTCGGACCGCCCCACGCTGACCACGCCCTCGCGGGTCAAGACGCTCCGCGTGCAGCGCGCGAGCGGCGCCACGGACACCGTCGTCGAGAACTTCGCCCTGGTGGGCGATCCCGCCCGCCGGTTCACCCTGGCCACCAACGAGTTCCTGATGGGCGGCGGCGACGGATATCAGGCCCTCAAGGCCGCGTCGGAGGCGCCGGACGCCAAGAAGGTCGTGGTGCCCGAGCGCGAGCAGCAGACTTTGATCGACTACCTGGACCGGGTGCTCGGCCGGCGGGTGGACCGGCCCGATCCGGTGACGACGCCCCGGGTCGTCCGCGTGGGCAATTGAAGGAGCGATCGTCATGAGCAGGCGGAGCGGACCGGAGACGTCCTCGGCGGAGCGGCAGCTGCGCGTCGACCTGGCGGCCGCCTTCCGGCTGGCGGCCGAGCTCGACTGGCACGAGGCGGTGGCCAACCACTTCAGCCTCGCGGTGTCGGCCGACGGCAAGCGCTTCCTCATGAACCCGCGCTGGCGGCACTTCGCCCGGGTCAAGGCGAGCGAGCTGCTCCTGCTCGACGCCGACGACACCGAGACGATGAGCCGACCCGATGCGCCGGACAGGTCGGCCTGGTGCATCCACGGCCACATCCACGGCGCCCTGCCGCACGCGCGCTGCATCCTGCACGTCCACCCGCCGTACGCCACGGCGATCGCCGCGCTGGCCGATCCCGCCCTCCGGCCGATCGAGCAGAACACCGCCCGCTACTTCCGGCGGATCGCGATCGACCTCGGCTACGGCGGCATCGCCGACAACGCGGAAGAGGGCCGGCGCCTGGTCCGGGTGCTCGGCAACATGAAGCGCGCGATGCTCGGCAACCACGGCGTCCTCGTCGTCGGCGCCACCGTGGCCGAGGCCTTCGACGACCTCTACTACCTGGAGCGTGCCTGCCAGACGCTGGCGCTCGCCTACGCCACCGGCCAGCCGCTCAACGTCATGTCCGACGAGGTCGCCGAGCGCACCGCGCGGGGCTGGGAGGACTACAAGGACGCGGCCTTCTCCCACTTCGAGGAGATGAAGCGGATCCTGGACGCGAAGGATCCCTCCTACGCCGACTGACCCGGGCGCCGCGGCTTCGCGCCCCTGCTCCGAGCGAGCGCCCGTCGATCTCCATCTCCCGAGGCGGGCCGGCGCGTCGCCTCCGGCATCTCGGCGAGCAGCGCACGTGCCGCGCGCAGGTCGGCGGTATCCGCCCCCTCGGTGAACCAGCGGCAGATCGGCTCGAGCAGCCGCCGCGCGGCGACTCCGCGCCCTCGAGCGAACCAGAGCCGCGACAGCGCGGTCGCCGCCCGCAGCTCGAAGGCCCGCATGGCTTGACGCCGCGCCAACGTGAGCGCGCGGCCGAGACAGGCCTCGGGGGTGTCGCCGGTGCCGGCCGGTAGGACCCGGGCGCCGGCGCGGGGTGTGCCGCCCAGTAGCCGTGCCCGCACCCGCCAGAGCTCCGCCTCCGCGTAGCGATTGCCGGTTCGGCGTCCGACCTCCACCGCTTCCTCCAAGAGCTGCGCCGCCTCCCCGGCACGGTCCGCGTCGGCATGGCTCTCGGCGAGCACGACCAGGAAGTGGGGCACCCCCACCTCGGCGCCGGTGGCCCGGTACGCGCGCAGCCCCTCGCGCATCTGGGCGAGGCCCTCCGACACCCGCCCTTGCCGCGCGAGCACCCATCCTTCCAGCATGACCCCCCAGCTCAGCCAGTACGGGATCCCGTGCTCGCGGCAGACGGCGAGCTGTTCGGCCGTGCGCTCGGCCACGAGGGCGTCCTCACCGCAGAACTGCGCGAGGAACGCGCTGAACCCGAGGGCGAAGGCGCGATTGTGCGGGTGGCCGAGGGCGGCGGCCTGGACGAGCGCGTCCCGCGCGAGCGCCCGGGCCCGATCGGGATAGCCCGCCATCCAGAATCCCCAGCTCGCGTAGGCCGCCACCCGGGGGTCCTGTCGCCGGCGCGCGCTCGGGAGGTGACGGCGCGTGAGCGCCAGGGCGCGAGCAAGCTGCCGACGCGCCTCCGGCAGGCGAGCGAGATGCAGGTACGTTTCCCCGAGCGCGGCGTGGGCGCGGGCGCGGAGCGCCGCGTCGCGGCGGCGTTTGGCGCGCGCCAGGAGCTCCGCGGCGAGCGCGCGGGCGCCGGTGAGGTGCCCGCGGACGAGCCGGACGTTCCACAGCCCCTGGAGGACGCGGGGCAGCTCTCGAGGCGCGCCGAGCCGACGGCACACCGCGAGCGCGCGCTCGTACGTCCGCTCGACCTCGGGCGCGGCATAGCCGTTCGCCACGATCCAGGCCGGCCCGAGGGTGACCAGTACCTCGAGCTCCGCCCGCGCGCGCCCCGGGCCGTCGGGCAGCCCGTCCACGAGGCCCAGCGCCCGCGACAGGTGCCCGATCGCCTCGCCGTGCGCGGCGCGCCCCAGCGCGGTCTCGCCGGCGAGACGAAGGTACCGGAGCGCGCGGACCGTGTCCCGTGCGCGCTCGAAGTGCATCGCCAGCTCCGGCGCAATCTCCGACGCGCTCGTCCCGTAGGCGGCTTCGAGGCAGGCTCCGAGCCGCCCGTGCCACTCACGAGCGCGGGCGGCCGGAATGGCCGCGTAGAGAACCTGCTGGTGCAGCGCATGGATGAAGCCGAAGCGGTGGGCCAGCGTGCCGTCCGGCCAGACGTCCGGTCCGCGCGCGCGAATGAACCGACCGTGGCGTGCGAGGCCGGCCAACCACGCCTCCACGGACAAGATGGGCAGCCCGAGGCCGGCCGCCACGGTGGCCGTCGAGAACTCGACGCCGGCGACGCTGGCGACCTCGAGGTGGCGCCGGTCGGCATCGGACAGCCGTCCGGTCTGCAGCTCGAGCAGCCGGCGAAGCGTGTCGGGCACCCCCTCGCGCTCGGCCTCGAGGGGTCGCAGCGTCCAGGTCCCGTTCACCTGCTGGATGCTCTCGCGGTTCACGAGGTCGTCCGTGATGGTGACGGCGAAGAGCGGATTCCCCTCGGTCCGGACGTGGACGTAGCGTGTGAGATCGGACGAGGCCGGCGCGCCGAGCCGGCCGGCCAGGTACTGAGCCATCGCCTTTTCCGTGAGGGGCCCGAGCGTGAGCTCCTCGGCGAACCGGTGCAGCACGAGCTCACGCGTGAGCCGAGCGAGCGGATGGTCGGCCGCGCCGAGCTCCGCCGGACGATAGGTGGCGACCAGCAGGAGGCCGGCCGGCTCTCGACGACGGGCCAGGAACGCGATCGCCTCGAGGGTGGACGCGTCGGCCCAGTGCAGGTCCTCCAGCCAGATGATCAGCTCGCGCTCCCGAGTCAGGGCCTCGAGCAGGACAGCGAGCTCGCCGAGCATGCCGCGCGTCGTCGTCGACCCACGCTCCCGGGGCAGCGCCTCGCGCTCGCCCGGCTCGAGCAGGGCGCGCGCATGCCGGAGCCAGCTCGGCGCCCAGCGTCGCATCGCGGCGGTCACGGACGGACCCTCGTCGCCGCGGCCGAGGCGCTCGAGGGCTTCGATCAGCGGGAGATACGGATCGCCGCGCCCGTACTGCTCGACGCACTGCCCGAGGCCGACGCGCGTCGCCGCGCCGCGCTCCGAACCGAGAAACGTCTCGACCAGCGTCGTCTTGCCGATGCCCGGCTCGCCCGTGACGAAGACGACCGCGCGCCGCCCCTCGCGCACGCGCGCCAGGGCGGCTTCGAGCCGGGCTCGCTCCTCCTCGCGGCCGACGATGGGCGCCCCGGGTGTCGGAGGCCGAGCGGCCGTGCCCTGGCCGAGCGTCGGGTGCACCGGGGCGACGAACCGATAGCCTCGACCGACGCGCGTTTCGAGATACCGCGGACGTCGCGCGTCGTCCCGGAGCGCCGTGCGGATCTCGCGGACGCAGAGGCGCGGCATGGAGTCGCTGACGGTGACGTCGGGCCAGACCGACCGCAGCAGGTCGCCGGCGGAGACCAGACGCCCCGGGCGCTCGACCAGGTAGCGCAGGACGGCGAACGTCTTCGGCCGGAGCCGGATCTCCTGGTCGGCGTGCCAGAGGCGCTCGCCCGTGAGATCGAGACGATACGGCGGAAACGCGACTTCCAAGCTCTTCCTTGCTCCAGGCCGGGCGGGCCGAATTATACGCGACTTACACGGAGATTGAACGCCCGCGCGATGGACACGGCGGTCATGCGGCGATTACCTGGACGGCATGCGGACGGTGCACGCCGCCTGCGCGGTGGTCCTCGCGGCGGCCGGAGCGTCGGTCGAGCTGCCCGTGGCCGAGGCCGCGCGAAATCTCGAGATCCGCGTGACGGAAGCGGGCAGTCCCGTGGCCGGCGCTCAGGTGTGTCTCGGTCTCCAGGCGAACGACTCGGGGGAAGGATCCGGCACCTCTGACGCGACGGGCACGGTGCGGTTCCCCAACAAGCCGGCCGGCAGCCGCACCTACTACGCCACGGTCACGCGGCCCGGCGTGATCGGCGCGATCCGAGGCTTCCAGATCACCAACAACCTCGACGGCGGGCTGGACCCGCCGCAGACGGAGACCGTATCGCTTCCCGGCAACGCCGCGGACGCCGCGTGCTCGGGACCGGGTGGAGGCGGCATGCCGGGGATGGAGGTGCGGATATCGCCGGCCGAGGTGTGGCGGTGGCGGTACGAGTCGTGCCTCGACTCGTTCAGCCTCGGGCTTCCGAAGGACCCCGAGCTGCGCAAGCTGCGCCACCAGGCGCTTCAATCGCGGGTGCTGGCGTTCTGCCAAGCCGCGGCCGGCCGGCGGCCCCAGGGCCCCCTCGCGGCGGCCGCGGCGTTCAACGAGGCCGTCCCCGTCTTTCAGCATCCGCGCTGCACGACGTGCCACAGCCCCACGACGGTGCCGGCAAGCCCTCACCCCACCGAGATCCAGGGTCGGCCGATCACGTCGAGCGACTGTGCGACCTGCCACAATCGGACGAACCGCCCGGCGTCGGCGGCCCGAGCCCCGGTGCCGCTGGCAAACAGCAATCGGCCCTGGCGGATGGCTCCCGCGACCATGGCGCTCACCGAGAGCATGGCGCCGCAGGCCATCTGCCTGCAGATCAGGAGCCAGGTGCCTGGAGCCACCTTCGAGGAGCAGGCCGACCACGTGGCCGACCACGTCTTGGAGGACGATCTGGTCCGGTGGGCGTTCGCGCCGGAGTGCGGAACGAACCAGATGGACGAAGGCGCCTGCGATCCCGCCACGCGCCCCGCGGCGCCCGGCGGGCACCAGACGTTCGCAGACACGCTCCGACGGTGGGCGGACAACGGCGGAGCCTGCCCATAGGGACGGGCCTCGCTTGCGCTCACCGTCCCGTCACACCGGAGGGACCGACGGCGACCTCCATGGTCGGCCCCGACCCGGTCACGTTGCGACTCACTGACATGATGGGTCTGACCCGGTCAACCCGGCTGGTCACGCGTGACGGGTCACGCACCGCCGAGGCAGCCGGATATCGGTCTCCCGGAGCGCTCAGCGGGATCGACTGGCGGGCGGCGCTCACGGCGGAGTGCGGATTCCACGCTGCCCGGTGCCTTCAGCGCCGGGTGACACCGGTCGCGACACCAGGACGCGCCGCGATGCCCGACTTGATGCCGCACGAGCCCTTCCGGGACCCACCGACCCTCGTCGTGTCCGAGCCCCGCCGGGTGCCGAGCCCGAGCTCGTGACGATCGTCGACGGATGGTCGTCGACCGAGACGGCCCCACGGCCGCCCCGGAGGATCAGCTCGGGTTCAGCAGGCGGAAGAGGTCGCTCGTCAGGTCGGTCAGCTGGAAGCAGCCCTCGCGGCCGCCGAGGCGGGACCGGACCGCGCGCGGCCATTCGGCGTCGAGCGTGAGCCCCACCATCGCCCGCACCCGCCGCTGGGGCTCGTCGCAGATCCCCATGTAGGGCAGCCGCGGCGTCAGCAACCGCGCGTCGACGACCGTCCGGCTCGCCTCGTCCACGTCGTACCAGAGCTCGAACCCGTGCACTTGGTCGAACATCGACTGGTACAGGGCGAGCGTGGACCCGGCCCGCTCGAGGCGGCTCCGCTTGTAGCGATGGAACACGAGCTCCTGGCCGGGCTGGCCGGCGTACATGGCCGCAATCGCCGGCGTGCGCACCGACCGCTCGGCGAAGAGCGTGGACGATTCCCGCCGGTACGTGAAGCAGAGGTCGATCAGCTCCGGCCACGCCTCGAGGTCGAGCCGGTGGAACTCCGGCGGACCGAGCGGACCCGCGAGGGGCACGTCGATGTGGGTCACCTGTCGAGACAGGCGAGCGGCCTCGATCGCGGCATCGACCAGCGCCTCGGCGCCGGGGCGGTCGCCGAGCAGGTCGGCCACCGCCCGCCGGAAGCCAGCGATGACGCGAAGGGCCCCGACCTCGCGAAACGCTTCCAGGATCGGGCCGCAGCGTTCCCGCGTCGCCGGGGACCTCGGGGTCGCCCACGCCCGCGAAAGCCGGTAGCTCGGGGACGGCTCGGCGACGAGGCCGACCTCGAGGTCGACCTCGCCGTCGGTGAGGCGCGCGTTGAGCTCGAGCAGCCCGCCGTCCAGCCGATCGACCCACGCGGTGACGGTGCGCTCGTAGACCGGGGGCACGTCTGGACTTCCTAGCAGTGGGGGCCTCCCGGGAACCGTCCGGGAGTCACGGTCTGACCCCGCTCACCATGCCGTCCACGTGCTTGGCGGCGCGATCGAGGTCGTACTCCCGGTACATCTGGAGCCACTCGGCGGCAGGCGACCCCGAGCCGTGGATGATCTCGACGTCCCACCACCCCGCGTACTCCGACGCGGTGAGATCGCGGATGAAGCGGAAGAGCCGCATGCGGTCCTCGGCGGTCCCGGTCGCGCCGGCGTAGTACTTGTCGAAGTACGGCTTGAGCGCCGGCGCCCGCTGGTCCTCGATGGCGGGCAAGGTCTCGACCGCCCCGCCGGCGATCTCGAGGAGGAGCCGGGTGGCGAGGTAGTGGCCCTCCATCGCCACGTGCTTGCCGGTGTTCGCGTAGACCGCGTCGGGCACCGCCACGCCGGGCTCCATGACGGTCGCGTGCATGGAGGCGGCGACCCCCGTGCTCCAGATCAGCGCCTGGAGCTTGATGAGCTGGGTGATCTTGTCGCGCACGTGCGGCGCGTCGGCGACCCCGTTCAGCTGGGCGATCCGGTGGGCGGCGCCGATGAAGATGTCCAGCTTGCCGACGTCCGCGCCGAGGTAGCCCTGGCGGTTCACGCTGGCGAAGATGTTGGCCATCTCGCCGGAGTACTGCCACTCGCCGCACAGGAAGACCCGCTCCCACGGCACGAACACGTCCTCGAAGATGGTCAGCGTCTCGAGGAGCTGGTCCTTGCGAGTCATCGGCGCCGTCTCCGGGTCGCCGAGGCGGGCCGCCCGGGCGACGAGGGTCACGCCCGGCGTGTCGACGGGGATGGCGAAGGAGACCGCGTAATCCGCGTCCTCCTTGCGCATCGCGCGCGTCGGGGCGACGATCAGCTCCTCGGCGGCCACGCTGCCCGAGGTGTGCATCTTGCACCCGCGGACGACGATGCCGTCGGCGCGTCGCTCGACGACGCGGAGATAGGCCTCCTTGTTCGGCTGTTCGGCGGGCCGGAGCCGGCGATCGCCCTTCGGATCGGTGATGGCGGCCGACGTCATGAGCTGCTCCCGCTGGAAGCGGCGCACGTACGCGCGGACCCGCTCGAGGTTCTCGCCCTTGCCCTCGCGCGCGAGAGCGGACGTCACCACGTAGAGGGCGGCCAGCTCGTCGCGCCCGATCGTCGCGTACCCGGCGGCCGGGGACACGCGCGACACCTGCCGGGCGACCAGGATGTTGTCGAGGAGATCCTCGCGGGTCGCCGGAATCGACCAGAAGGGATGGCATGGGCTCCCGTCGATCCCGACGACGCGCGGGAGCACCCGCTGGATCTCCGGATCCTGCACGCAGTCGTAGATCCACGTGCCCCAGCAGTGCCGGGTCGGGGCGAACCCCTCGTAGCTCACTCGGTCGTCGACACGCTCGCCCCCGCAGTAGACGACGGGCCGCTGCCGCCGGAGGGCGGCGAGATACGCTGCACTGGTCCTGAACGCCATGCCCTGGTCTCCTCGATGGGCTGATTCCGAGTCGTTCACCCTTCGCTCAACAACCGTCGCACCTCGTCCCGCAACACCTTGCCGTTGGGACTCCGCGGCAGGGTGGACAGAAAGCGCACCCGCCGAGGCGCCTTGTAGTCGGCGATCCGCTCGGCGAGGAAGCGACCGAGCTCTCGCGCGTCGAGCGCGCTCCCGGTCCGGGCGACGATCGCCGCGCCGACGACCTCGCCCAGGTCCCGGTCGGGCAGCCCCACGACGGAGGCCTCCAGCACGTCCGGGTGGGCGCCGATGGCGCCCTCGACCTCGAGCGGAGCGATCTTCTCGCCGCCCCGATTGATGAGGTCGTCGATGCGGCCGGTGACGTGGAGAAGGCCGTCCGGTCCCCGCCGGGCCAGATCTCCGGTGCGGATCCACGGTCCGTCGCGCTTGGCGCGCGTCGCCGCCTCGTCCCGCCAGTAGCCGACCATGGCGGTCGGGCTGTCCACCTGCAGCTCCCCGTCGCGCGTGATCCGGTCCCGCGTCCCCGGCACCGCGACGCCGATCGCGGTGAGGTCCCGCGGGCCCGGGCGCCAGGGCGAGTAATGGGTGATCGAGGTGGCCTCCGACATGCCGTAGACGTTGACGAAGCGCGCTCCGGGCACGACCTCCGCCAGGCGCGCCGCGAGCCCGGCCGGCATGGGCGCGCCGCCGTAGGCGAACCACGGCATCCCGCCGGGCGGCGGCGCCTCCGCCTCGAGCAGCGGGAGCATCCGCTGGTAGATCGTCGGGACGCCGATCAGGAACGGGTACCGGCCCTCCGCGAGCGCCCGGGCGGTCGCGCAAGGGTCGAAGCGCCGCGGCACGTCGACGCGACCGCCGGCCAGCAGCATGTGGGCGAGGCCGTCGTTGTACCCCGTGTTGTGGAAGAGCGGGCACACCACGGCCGTCGCGCTATCCGGGCCTGACTGGAAGACCTGCGCGAACGTCGCGGCGTTCCGGACCAGCGACGCGTTGTCGATCATCACGCCGCGCGGCTCCCCGGTCGTGCCGGACGTGTAGCAGAGCACGCCCACCTCGCCCGGTCGCGCCTCCGAGCCGTCCAGCGAGGGCGCCGTCCGCGCGACGCTCAGCTCGCCGGCGTCGAGCGCCCGGCTCCGAAAGCGCTCGGACAGCCGGCCGAGGTACGGCGGGTCGCCGACGATGGCCGCCGGCTCGAAGTCGTCGAGCGCGCGGTCGAGGTCGTCCGTGGCGTGACGGGTGTTGAGCGGGACGGCGACGGCCCCGTGCGCGATCGCGCCGAGATACGCGACGACCCAGCCGACGCCGTTGTCGGCCAGCACGGCCACCCGGTCTCCGCGCGCCACCCCGAGGCGCCGGAGCCGGCCCCGGAAGCGCGCCACTCCCTCCGCTGCTTCGCCGTAGCTCCAGCGCCGGCCGCGATCTGGCTCGCCGAGAAAGACCGCATCGGGCGTGCGCTCCGCCCAGTGGAGGAGGAATTCCGGCAGGGTCTCAGCCATCGCGTCTCGAGTGGGAACGCCAGCATTCTAGGGACGGCGCCCGCCGGAAGCAATCCGTCCGGTCGAGCGCGCGGGATCATGGCGCCGGAAGCGCCCGTCGCGAAGCGTCCGTCGCGTTGACACGAACGGCGCGCCCCCACTACACTCTCGCCACGCGCGCGACACGGCGCCGCGGATGCTCCGCCGGTCCCACGGCGGGAGAGACATCCCACGGGATCTGCGGACGCATCGTAAGGAGTGCGAGACACGACCAAACCGCGACCGCGCCGCGTCCGCCTCTGGCGAGCCTTCGGCCGACCTCTCGCCATCGGGGCGCTGACCGCGGCAACCGGCGGGCTGTTCCTGGCGCTGCCGCTCGGAAGCGCGATGGAGGAGTCGGTCGGCCTCAGCCTCCTCTTCAAGCTGCGCGGCCTACGCCCGCCACCTTCGGAGATCCTCATCGTGGCGATCGACCGGCCCGCCGCCGAGGCGCTCGGGTTGCCGCCGAACCCAAACCGGTGGCCGCGCACGCAGCACGCGGATCTCGTCGACGCGCTCCGCCGCGGCGGGGTCGCGGTGGTCGTCTTCGACGTCGTCTTCGATGAGGCCGGGGCGCCGGTCGACGACCGCACGCTGGCCGACTCGATAGGCCGCGCCGGGAATGTGATCCTCGCCCAGCAGCTCGTGCGGGAAACGCTGCCGGGGCGGACGGGCGATTCCAACGCCTCCCGGGGTCCATTCCACGTCGAGCGTCTCGCCTCTCCCGTGGCTGTCCTGGCCGAAGCCGCCGCCGGCGTCGCGCCGTTCCCGCTGCCCAAAGTGCCGATCCAGGTGAGCCGATACTGGACCTTCAAGGCCGGCGCCGGCAATGCGCCGAGCGTGCCCGTGGTGGCCTTTCACACATTCACGCGCGACGCTCATGGCGCACTCTTCGCGCTCCTCGAGGCCGCGGGAATCCGAGCGCCTGGTGCGGAGCCGTTCGCCGGCGCCGCGCCGCGGAATGCGCAACACGTCGTCCGCGCGATCCGGGAAGCCGTCGAGCACGATCCCGCTAACCGGACGCGGCTCGGCATCACCCTGACCCGCACCGTGTCCGGAGTCGAAGACGACCGGGTGCAACGCCTGCTCGCGCGCCTAGTCCGTCTGTACTCGGGACCGGACTCCCCATACCTCGACTTCTACGGACCTCCCCGCACGATCCCCACGATTCCGTACGACCGGGCGCTCGCCGGGCTCGCACCGAGGGACGGGAGCCTCGACGTGCGCGGAAAGGCCGTCTTCGTGGGGCTCTCGTCGTACACGGCGGCCGATCAGCGGGACGGCGTCACCACCGTCTTCTCGGACCCCAGCGGCCTCGATCTCAGCGGCGTCGAGGTCGCCGCGACCGCGTTCGGAAACCTCCTCGAGGGACGGGCCGTCGAGCCTTTCGCAATTGGCTCCCAGCTCATGCTGGCGTTCGGCTGGGGTCTCGGGCTGGGCCTGCTCACGTGGAGCGTCGCGGCGCTCCCTTCCGCGGTGCTCTTGGTGTCCGCCGGTCTCGTCTATCTGTGGCTCTCGGGGAGGTGGTTCGGCGCGGCCGGACTGTGGCTGCCCCTCGTCGGCCCACTCATCGTCCAGATCGGAGTGGCCTTCGTGGCCACCGTGCTGTGGCGGCATCGCGACACCCGCCGCGAGCGCGAGCATCTGTCGACCGCACTGGCCCACTACCTCCCGCCGAAGATCGCGGAGGAGCTCGCCCGGGAGATCGGTGACGTCCGCGCGGCGGACCAGCTCGTCCACGGCACGTGCCTCTCGACGGACGCCCACCAGTACACCGCGCTCTCGGAGACGATGGAGCCCGGCGAGCTCAGCGCGTTCATGAACCGTTACTACGCGGTCCTGTTCGAGCCGGTCAAGCGCCACGGCGGTCTCGTCCAGGACGTCGTGGGGGATTCCATGCTCGCCGTCTGGGCGACCACCGAGCCTGATGCCTCGCTCCGGCATCGCGCGTGCCTGGCCGCGCTCGACATCGCGGCCGCCGTGGAGCGCTTCAATGCGGGATCGGGCCGGCTCGCGCTCCCCACGCGGGTCGGCCTCCACTCGGGCCGCCTTCTCCTGGGAAGCGTGGGGGCCATGGACCACTACG
Organism: Candidatus Rokuibacteriota bacterium; assembly: GCA_044867785.1. Lineage (GTDB taxonomy): Bacteria > Methylomirabilota > Methylomirabilia > Rokubacteriales > DASRDR01 > DASRDR01. The sequence goes on from JBIOVM010000199.1 coordinate 14,237, forward strand.
AGTACCGGGCGGTCGGCGACATCGTGAACACGGCGACCCGACTGGAAGGCCTCAACAAGCACCTCGGTACCCGGATGCTGGTCAGCGCGGAGGTTGTCGCCGGCCTCGACGGCCTGCTGACCCGGGAGCTCGGGGCGTTCCTGCTCGCCGGCAAGTCGCGGCCCGTGGTGGTCCACGAGCTCGTCGCCAGGGCTGACGCCATCTCGGAGCGCGACCGGACCCTCTGTGCTATCTTTGCCGAGGCTTTGGCTGCCTACCGGCGTGGCGCGTGGTCCGAGGCGACGCGGCTCTGGCGTGAAGCGCTACAGGCGCACGGAGGGGATGATGGCCCGAGCCAGTTTTACCTCCGCTGGTGTGAAGCCCACGTGAGCGAGCTCTCGCTCACCGACTGGGATGGCGTCGTCCGGATGGATCAGAAGTAGCCGGAGCGCCTCGTGAGAGGCCGTCCCACCGCGCCGGTCCTGTGGCTTCTGGCTCTCCTTTTCGTCATCCCTCCCTTGCCCGCCGCCGCCGCGGATTGCGAGAACTGGGTGGCGAGGACGGTCTCCGCGCAGGGCACGGTGGAGACGCGCCGCGCCGGAGAACCCCAGTGGCTCCCCGTTCGTCAGGGGACCGCGCATTGCCTCGGTGACGCCGTCCGGCTCGGACCGCTCAGCCGGGCGGCCATCGTCCTGCGCGACGGCGGCGTGGTCCGGCTCGACCAGAACACCACGATCACCTTCACTCCCCCGGCCGAGCGAGCCAGCACCTGGATCGACCTGCTGAGCGGCGCGGTTCACTTCTTCAGCCGCACGCCGCGCGGGCTCCGGATCACGACGCCGTTCGTGAACGGCTCGGTCGAGGGAACCGAGTTCCAGGTCGACGTCGATGCGATCGAGGCGCGAATCTCGGTCTGGGAGGGTCGGGTCCTCGCAGAGAACGCGCAGGGCTCGCTGACCCTGACGGCGGGCCAATCCGCCGCCGCGCAGGCCGGGCAGGCTCCGATGCTGCGGCCGATCGTGGCGCGGCCGGCCGACGCGGTGGCATGGGCCATCTACTACCCGCCCGTCCTCGACGTGCGGCCTGCCGACTTCCCCGACCGCCCGGGCGAGATGTGGCCGTCGCTGGTCCGCCGCTCCATCGAGGAAGCCGGGCGGGGTGACCTCGCCTCCGCCCTGGCCAGCGTCGCGGCGATCCCGGACACCGTCACGGACCCGCGCCTATTCTCGTACCGGGCCGGATTGCTCCTGGCGGTCGGCCGCGTGGACCAGGCCCTTGCCGACATCGACCGGGCGCTCCGACTCGCACCCCAGCACGGTGAGGCGCTCGCGCTCCGGTCTGTCGTCGCGGTGGCGAAGAACGACCCGTCCGCGCGCTCCCTTGCTGAACAGGCCGTCCAGTCCGACCCTGCGTCGGCGGCCGCCCACTTGGCGCTTTCCTACGTCCAGCAGGCGGCCTTTGACCTCCACGCGGCGCTCGCGAGCGTGCAGCGCGCGGTACAGCTCCAGCCGAACAACGCGCTGGCGCATGCGCGCCTGGCCGAGCTCTGGCTCTCCCTCGACAACGTCGACCGCGCCCGGGCTGCGGCGGCCGAGGCGGCCCGCCTCGGTCCGAGCAACGCGCGAGTCCAGACCGTGCTCGGCTTCACCGCGCTGACTGAGATCCGGCGGCGCGAGGCCGCCGAGGCGTTTGATCGGGCGATCCAGCTCGATCCCGCGGCGCCCTTGCCTCGGCTGGGTCTCGGGCTGACACGGATCCGGGGCGGGGACCTCGAGGGCGGCCGGCAGGAGCTCGAGATCGCGGTCAGCCTGGATCCCAGCGACTCGCTCCTCCGGAGCTATCTCGGCAAGGCCTACTACGAGGAGAAG
>JBIOVM010000200.1:0-18096 GCA_044867785.1 Candidatus Rokuibacteriota bacterium
TCTGACGGTCTCTGAGCTACCGCCTAAGCCCTCGGAACCAAAGAAAAGCGCCAGAGGGAGCCTGTAAGCCGGGTTCTGTGAGCGGGCCGCGCGTGAACGGCCCACTGCACCCCGCACGCTTGCGCCCGTCCAAGTCGGTGCGGCACGATGCACATCCGGCGCCGCTGGGCGAAGGAGCCGAGCGCCGCAATGATGCGCCCGCAACAGGACGCGTCCCAAAGCGACGCCGGCTACTCGGCCGGGCCCCACCCGGCGGAAGCCGACCAGCGCGTGGCTCTCGCCGTCGGTCTCGTCTGGGCGATCATGAACGAGTCAGGTCAGTCGAGGCCAACGCCCGCGCTCGCCGTCATGCTGCGGATGCTGGCGACGCCGCTCAGACCGGTCTGGCGCGGCCGGATCAGTCCGGCAGCTTCAGGCTGCCGTCCGGCCGCAGCGGGAAGTGCGGGTTCCAGGCGACCTCCCACGGATGACCGTCGGGATCGGCGAAGTAGCCCGCGTAGCCGCCCCACGTCGTCTCCCGCGTCGGTCTGAGGATGCGGGCGCCCGCCGCCCGCGCGCGCTCCAGGATCGTGTCGACCTCCTCGCGCGTGCGCGCGTTGTGCGCGAGCGCCACGCCCCCGAATCCCGGGGTCTCCGGCAGGCCCGCGTCCTCGGCCAGCGCCGCGCGCCCAAAGAGGGCGAGGCCGATGCCGCCGAGCTGGAAGAAGGCGACGTCCGCCTGGCTCGCGGTCGAGGCTCGCCAGCCGAGCGCCTCGTAGAACCACCGGCTCCGGGCGACGTCGGCCACCCCGAGCGTGACGAGGCTCAGCCGCTGCTCCACCGGTCTCTCATGCGCCGAGGCTCAGGCGGCGCACCGGCCCCGTCACCGGACGGCCTCGGCCGCCGTGGCCAGGAGATCGATCGTCCGGTAGGCAGACTCGCCCGGAGGCGCGAAGAGGGCGGCCGCGAAGTCGGTTGCGCCGGCGGCGGCGAAGGTCGCGATGCCGGCCCGCACCTCCGCCTCGTCCCCGATGAGCGCGACCTCTTCCGGCCCCTTGACCCCCTCCTGGTCGAGGATGGCCCGGTAGGAGGGCAGCTGGCCGTAGCGGGCGAAGAACTGGGCGGCCGTCTCGCGGACCGCGGGCCCGCGGTCCGTCACACAGACGGGCACGCTCGCCAGCACGCGGGGCGCGGGGCGTCCCGCCTCCCGGGCAGCGGCGCCGATCGCCTGCGCGGCCTCCGCGACGTACCGGGGCCCCCCGACCCAGACGGCCGTGCCGGCAGAGAGGCGCCCGGCGAGGCGCAGCATCTGGGGGCCGAGCGCGGCCACGATGATGGGCGGCGGCGTGACCCCGGGCGGCGGGACCAGGGTGAAGTTGTGGATGCGGAAGTCCTCGCCCGTGAACTCGACCGGCTGGCCGGCGAGGAGCGCCGTCAGGCAGGTCAGGTACTCGCGCATGTGGCGGACCGGGCGGGAGAAGTCGAAGCCGAGCTGCCCTTCCATGGCGACCTTGTGGCTCAGGCCGATCCCCAGGACGAAACGCCCGCCGGTCGCCGCCTGGGCCGTGAGCGCCTGCTGCGCCATCACCACGGGGTGGCGCGTGAAGGTCGGCACCACGAAGGTCCCCAGCTCGATCCGCCGCGTCCGTGCGCCCGCCAGCGCGAGCGCCATCGGGGCATCGAATCCCCGGGACGAGACGTTCGGCATCCAGACGGTATGCAACCCGGCCTGGTCCGCGCGCTCCATCAGGGACAGGAGCGTCCCAAGGTCGGGATTCTCGCCCGGGGTCGGCGCCGTCAGCCCGATGCGCATGCCATCGCCCTCCGATCGGCCCGTCGCGTCGCCGGGCCCGGTCCGGTCTCGGGTCCGCGCTCACACGCCTGCCGTGCCGCTCCGATCGCAGGAGTCGACGTCACGCCGTACTTCACGGCGACCTCGGGCTCGACGCTGACGTCGACAATCCTCAGCACCACGTCCGGCCGTGTCGCTCGAACGGACTCGATCACCTCGACCGCCAACGCCTTGGCGGCCTCGCACTTGCCTCAGCCCGGCGCGGTCAGCAGCTCGACTACGACCAGCATGCTATTCCCGAGGCTCCACACCAAGCAGCCGCGCGCGGAAGCCTAGTTGGTCAATGGCCGCGGCGATTCTGTCGGGTGCGACCTTCGCGTCGTCGAACTGGACTCGCGCCTCGTTCTTCTCCAAACTCACCTCGGCTCGCGTCACCCCTGGCAGCCTCTCCAAGGCTGTCTTGATGGAGAAGGGTCAAGCACTGCAGACCATGCCCTTGACCTCGATCACGGCGACCTTGACCGCCGCGAACGCAAACACAGGCATGGCCAGCGACAACGCAATGGCGAACACCGCGACGAGTGCCGTGACACGTCGCATGGATAGCCTCCCTCTGTGTGGCTACATTCCGGTCATGACGTAGTAATAGCCGAGGTACAGTCCCGCCGCAATCAGCACGACGCCGCTCGCCCGCTTGATCCAGACGGTGGACCCCTGGAGCGCGCGGAGCAGCCGCCGCTTCGCGAGCCCTACGCACACAGTGGTGACTAGCATCAAGCTCGCCATCGCCACGGCGAAGGCCGCGAACGTGAGCAGCGCCGAGCCCGAGAAGCCGGTCGTGAGCGGGAATACGGTGATCGAGACGTAGATCGGCAACGTGCACCCGGTGGAGGCGAGCGCGTAGCCGAAGCCGTAGAGGAATACGGCGATCATGGCCGACCGAGGGCCTTGCGCGTCCAGGCGAAGCGGGAGGGCCAGCGACGGCATCCGAACACCGGCGAGTTGCACGGCACCAAGCGCGACCACGGCCACCGCCACCAGGGGCTTCGCCCCGATCAGGTAAGCGGAGATCGCCCCGCCGGCCACGGCAATCACGCGCCCGACCAGGGCGAAGAAGAGCGCGCTGCCGGCGGCGCACGCCAGCCCCAAGCTCAAGGAGCGGCCAACGGTGTGGCCTTCACCGGACAGGGTCAGGTAGTACGAGATATAGCCCGGGAAGAGCGTGAAGGCGCACGGGGCGAAGAAGGCCCCGACCCCGGCGAGGAACCCCAAGGCCGCAAGCCCCAACGGCGCATCGAAGGTCGCGGATTCGAGGCCCATCATGGCCCCGTAGGTCCAGGCCGCCCACCCCAGGAGGCTGATCACGAGAAGGGCCAGGGTCGGAAACGCCAGGCCCCGAACGACTCGGGTCACCCCTCTCGGCTTCGTCCCCGCCGGGTCGTGGAGACTCTCTTCGCGCGCCGCGCGTCGAGTGTCAGTCACGGGTGTCGACCGAGAAAACGCGCTCGTCCATGAAGGGCCGTGACGAGCGCCAGCAGCAGCACCACCACGACCCCAGCGCGCAAGTGGCTGTGGAACGGATTGCGCAACCGCTGGACCGCAGCGCGCGTCATGACTGCGCGCCGTCGGCCTCAGCCGTCGCAGCACGAGGGCGTCCGACGCTCAGCACGGCGTCGAAAAACAGCGAAGGACGCCCCCAGAGGGCATTGACGAAGATGCTCGTCACGCTCGCCGCCATCGCGAAAATCGCCCAGACCGGATACACGAGCCCGGTGGCGGCAGCCGGAATCCCGAGTCCGTTGAAGAGGAACGCCAGGATGACGTTCTGCTTGGTCTTGCGATAGCTCCACCGGCTGATGTCCCGTGCGGTCACCACGGCCCGCAGTCGGTTCCCCACGATCACGACGTCGGCCGACTCGATCGCGATGTCCGTGCCCGCGCCCATCGCGATCCCAACGTCCGCCTGCATGAGCGCCGGCGCGTCGTTGACCCCGTCCCCGACCATGGCGACCCGGCACTGTGTCTGCAGTCGCCGGACGATCTCCGCCTTCTCACCCGGCAGGACGCCGGCGTGCACCTGCTCGATCCCGGTCGCCGCGGCCACGCGCCGAGCGGCGCCTTCATTGTCCCCCGTCACGAGGACGGGAGTCATCCCGACCTGCTTCATCGCGGTCACCGCGGCCACGGCGTCCTCGCGCAACTCGTCGCCGAAGGAGAGCGCTCCGAGAAGGTCCCGATCGCGACCGACCACGACGACCGTCTGGCCGGCCGCCTGGAGCTCGCCGATGCGGTCCCGGAGGCGCGAGACGTCCATGCCGTGCTCCTCGAGGTAGGACGCCCGGCCGACCAGCACCCGCCAGCCGGCGACGGTGGCGGCCACCCCGCGCCCGGCCACCGCTTCGAACGCTTCGACCGGCGGCACCTGCAGCCCGCGGTCCAGCGCGGCGTCGAGCGTCGCGCGACCAAGCGGGTGCTCGGACGAGGCCTCGACGGCCGCGGCCAGCGCGAGGAGTTCCTCGGCGTCTCCGAGCGCCACCACTTCCTTGAGCACCGGCCGGCCCACCGTCAAGGTGCCGGTCTTGTCGAGGACGATGTGCCGGACGAGCCGGAGGGCCTGGAACGCCTCCCCGGTGCGCATGAGGATCCCTTGATCCGCGGCCTCCCCTGCGCCGCGGACGACGGACAGGGGCGCCGCGATGCCGACCGCGCACGGGTAGCCCATGACCAGCACGCTCAGGGCGGCGAACACGGCACGTTCGAGGTCCGGTTGCCCCGTGAGCCACCACGACCCCACCGTCCACCAGATGAACGACAGCGGCGAAAGGATCAGCACCGCCGGGGCGTAAACCCGCAAGATGCGATCCACCAGGTGCAGGATGCCGGGCTTGAGCGCGCGCGCGTCCTCGACATGCCGGACGACCTGCTGGAGGAACGTTTCCGGTCCCACCGCCGTCACGCGGATCAGCAGGGTGCCGAGCCCGTTGATGGACCCGCCGATGACGGTGTCCCCTTCCGTCTTCTCGATGGGCATCGGCTCCCCGGTCACGAACGATTCGTCGACGCCCGAGCGGCCGGCCATGACGCGACCGTCGACGGGGACGCGCTCGCCTGGCCGGATGCGCACGAGGTCGCCCACGGTCACCTCGTCAATTCCGACGTCGACCTCGCGGTCGCCGCGCACGACCCGTGCCGTGTCAGGCTGCAGGTCGAGCAGCCGCCGGACCGCCTGGGAGCTGCGCGTCTTGACCAGGAGCGACAGCCACTCGGAGAAGATGTGGTAGTTCACGATGTGGACAGTGACCGCGAAGAACTGCGCGGTCGGGTAGTCCGGCCGTCGGAGCACGAGCCCGAGCACGCCGCCGATGAGGCCGGCGAAGGCGCCGAACTCGAGCAGCACGTGCTGGTTGAGGATGCCGCGGCGGATCGACTGGACCGCCATCCTGAGGAAGTGACCGGCCAGCCCGAACAGGACGACCACGGCGAACCCCCCGATGATCCAGGGCGCCACCGGCTCCACCACGCCCGACTCCTTCGCCACGACCACAAGCGCCGCGACCGCCGCGAATCCAGCCGTGCCGAGCACCGCGCGACCCAGTCCGTGGCTGCGGAGGATCAGGAACGCGAGCGTTCCTAACGTCAACGCCATGAATCCGTTGAGCAGCAGTGACCGGGCGCCCGGAACGACCAAGATCAGCGCGATCGTGATCAGGCTGAGCCCCGTCGCCGCGAGCAGGCGCCGGCCCTCGCGGGCCAGCTCAGCCTCCTCTTCCTCGTAGGGCCGGATCTTGCGCGGGTCGTAGACCGAGTAGCCGATGTCCTTCAACGTGCGCAGGATGTCCTGGGGCGTGACCAGCGCCGGGTCGAATTCCGCCAGTGCCTGCTCGTGCGTGAGGCTGACCGCGACCTTGTGGACACCCGGGAGTCGACCCACCGCCTTCTCGATGGTGCCGGTGCAGAGCGAGCAGTGCAGCCCGCTGATCTTGGCCAGGAACCGCGAACGCCCGCTGGCGGCGCGGCCCTCCTCGACCCAGTACGGGGTGGATGCCGTCGGTTCGGTTGTCGCGACGGTGCTCATGATGCGACCTCGTAGCCGGCCTGCCGGATGCGCGCTCGGACGGCTTGGTCAGACGTCCGCGCTGGGTCGAACACGATCTTGACCGTGGCCGCCCGGTGATCCGCCTGGCTTCGCACCACGCCCTCGACTTGGGCGAGTGCCCGCTGGATGCGTTGCTCGCATGCGGTACACGTCATCCCGTTCACGCGGAGCTCTATCTGTTCCATCACCCAGACTCCTCAGCAAGGCATATCGTTGGATCATTCGAGCAACTCCAACGACGTCCTACTACTCTTCAGCTCTCAAGACGACCCGAGGCACGGCGAAGATTCTTCCGGCGTGGGCCTCGCGAGCCGGTGCGACGCTCCGGACGGTCATCCGGGCGGACGCCGCTCGCGCCAGCCTCGATGTGTGGACACACGGCGCTGGCCTTGAGCGCCTGGGGTCTCGCCAGCCGCGCGCTGCGCCGGAGCTCACGCCGCAGCGCTGAGACCGCCTTCAGCCGGCGCCCGAGGTCCTCGGCCTTCTCCTTGAGGAGTTGGTACACGTGCGGGCACGGCGCCTCGCCACGCCGCCGGATCGCCACGAGCTCCTTGATCTCGGCGAGCGTCAGGTCCAGCCCTCGAGCCTGCTTGATGAACCGGAGCAGGTCGACGACGTCCCGCCCGTAGAGTCGGTAGCCATTCCCGCTTCTCACGGGCGCCGGGAGGACGCCGGCGGTTTCATAGAAGCGGATCGTCTTGGCGTTTACGCCTGTCTGATCAGACAGGTCTCCGATCCTGAGAAGCGTCTCCACGTCCTGTCTCCTTCCGACCTGCTCACCATCGAGCCTGAGCCTTCCAGTTAGTGGAATGTCAAGCCCTTTCCCGGGGCCAAATCGTGGTCCCGAAACCCAAGGTTCTAGCGCGCTTCTCAACGGCCGACGACTCCGCGAGGCAAGCTTTCAGAACCTGCTCCTGTGATGAAGCCGTCGTGGCTCCCACGGCCGGTTCACCGGCTCGCAATCCGTGTCGTCCGACAGCTGGAAGGGTAAACCTGGCCCCGTGGGGCCAGGTCAAGCGCCACCACCTCGCATCCCGGACGGCACTCTGCCTGGCCTGGGGACCCCGCTCACGTGAGCTGGCGACGCACGAACCACACCACGAGCGGCGGCAGGACGACCCACTGCACGAGCGGCGAGAGACCGACATCGACGAGCGGCACGATGGGCATCCGTTCCGCGTAGGCCCAGCGGCCGAGCGGGCCCGTGGCGAGCCGCTCCATGACGATCGTGATGGCCACGCCGGCCGCCATGAACCCGAAGACGCGGCCGCGCGTGGGCGCGAGCACCCATCGCCGGGTACCCACCACGGCGGCGACCGCCCAGAACCCCGCCAGCGCGATCGCCACATCCCCCAGCGTCGCGCGGGCGCACGCGAGGACCGCCGTCCAGTGTCGGGCCGTCGGCATCCCGGCGAAGAGCGGGACCTGCGCGAGCTCCCAGGGGAGGTTCAGGAGGAACGCAAAGATCGCCACATTCGTCTCGGGGGCCTCGATCAGGCGCTTCATCCGCTCGGAGATCGTGACACCTTCGCCACCCAGCGTGGTCCCGTCACGAGGGGGTGTTCCGGACCGCCTCGGCCCGCAGGAAGAAGCTGCCTTCGGTGACGACCACCTCACCGGGCTGGAGGCCCGCCAGGACCGTGTAGCCGTCCGCGGTCGGCGGACCCAGCTTGACCGAGCGCTGAATGAACCGGCCTTCGTCGTCCTTCGCCGGCAGGTACACGACGTGCCGGTCTCCGAGGGTCTGGACTGCGGCGCGGGGCACCACGACCGTCCGGCCGGCGCCCCGGGTCGTGAATGCAAGGGTGACGTACATCCCGAGCCGAAGCCGCCCGTCCGCGTTCGGCACCTCGACCCGGACCTTCGCGGTGCGCGTGGCCGCCTCGATGCGCGGGTCGATGTAGGTCACGCGGCCCCGGAGTGCGAGGCCGGGGTAGGCCGGGACGGTGACGACGGCCTCGGACCCCACGCCGACCGCGGGGAAGTCCTGCTCGTAGAGGTCGCCGACCACCCAGACGTCCGACAGGTCCGTCACGACGAACAGCTCCTGGCCCATCCCGACCACCTGGCCGAGATTTGCCGTCCGCCCGGTGACGACCCCGTCGATCGGCGCCGGCACCACGATCTCCGAGACGACCTGGCTCGAACTGACGAGCGTGGCCACGTGCTCCCGGCTCAGGCCCAGCAGCAAGAGTCGCTGGCGCGCGGCCTCGACCTCCGTCGCGCGGCTCGTGTGGACGGCCGTGACCTCTTCCAGCTCCTGCCGGCTGGCCGCGCCGATCTCCGCGAGCTTCCGGGTCCGCTCGAGCTTCTTCTGGTCCGCGTCGACCATGGCCGCCATCGAGAGGTACTTCGTCTGGGCGTCGGCCAGGTCGACGCTGAAGAGCGTGACGAGCGGCATGTTGCGGCGCACCGCCGCGCCCAGCTCGGCGTGGACCTTCGTCACGATCCCGCCGGTGATCGGGGTGACCTTCACCTCCCGGTAGCCATGGGGCGTCACGGTGCCCGGGACCTGAACGGCCGCCCGGGCCTCCACCGTTCCCACGCGGGCGGTCTTGAGCTCGATCCGCCCCAGGGCGTCAGACGTGAGGACGACCTCCACCTCACCGGATTCTGCCGGAGGAGTGGCGCCACTCGCGGCTGGCGTGGGCGACGGCTTCGCCTCGGGCGCCGCGGGAGCGCCGCGAGCGTTCGGCGCGCCTGGCGAGCTGGCGCTCGGACCGGCCGGTGGCGTGGCGCTGACAGACGGCGGCGCCAACCCGGGGATCTGGAGGCCCTGGCGCAGCGCGAGCACCGCGCCCGCCGCGCCGACCGCGATCAGCGCCACCGCGGCGACCACCCCGAGGAGCACGCGCGTCGCGGTGGATCGGCGCCGCGGCGCGTCGAGTTCGTCGGTCTCGAGGTCGACGAGTGGCTCATTGTCTGGCTTCATCGAGTCGTTCATGGCCTCCCCCTGCGTCACACGTGGAGCGCGCCGACCGCCCGCTCGATCTCGACCACCGCGTCGTAGACCTGCTTGAGACTCTCCGTGTACCCCGTCTCGATCTCGATGAACCGCCGCTGCTCGGCGATGACCTCGAGCAGCGGGATCCGGCCGAGCTGGTAGGCCTGGCGCACGGTTTCGAGGTTCTGCTGGGCGACGGCCCGGACGCCGCGTGCGTAGAGCTCGAGCGCCCGCTGCGCGGCGTCGTACTGCGTGAAGGCGGCCGCCACCTCCTGGCCGACGATGAGCGTGGCGAACGCGAGGCGCCGCTCGGCGCCCTGGAGATCGGCCCGCGCGGCGGCCACGTTGCCCTGGTTCCGGTTGAGGACCGGGAGCGTGACCGTGATGCCGCCGCCGAAGTAATGGAACACGTCCTGGATGGGGCGTGTCCCGCCGGTGCCGGTGAGGCCGTTGAGCGGATAGCCGAAGTCCTGGCGCTGGTAGCCGAGCGACAGACTCGCGTCCCAGCGCCCGTCGGCTTCCTCTTTCTGGATCCGGGCTTGGGCGAGCGCCAGATCCGCGCGCGCCATCTCGAGGTCGGGCCGACGGGATACCGCGCGGGCGGCGCCCTGTCCAGGATCGACGGTCATCAGCGCCGGCGTCAGCTCGCCCCGGAGCGCGAGTGGCGCCTCCGGGGCCAGGCCGGCCAGCGCCCGGAGCTGGAGCGCCACGATCTCGGCCCGGCTCTCGAGCACGCGCCGGCCGGCCTCCAGGCGGTTCACCTCGACCAGGAGCAGGCTCGCCTCGAGCGGCGGCACCGCGCCCTCGCGCGCCCGCGCCTCGACCAGAAAGAGCGCGCCTCGGTTCGCCTGCAACAGCTCATCGGTGAAGCGGAGGTTCCGGCGCGCGGCGAACCACTCCCCCGCCTTCATCCGGACCTCCCCGCGAAGCCGGCGCTCCCGGTCCGCGACCTGGGCACGCTTCATGGCCAGCTCGTGCTCCGCGACGCCGATCCGGCCGGCCTTCCGGCCGTTCAGGTCGAGCGGGAGGGTGACGCCGATCATCAGGTTGTTGTCGGGCCCGAGGGCCTTCTGTCCGGCGAGGTCGAGCATGGGGTTCGGGCGCAGGCCGGCCTGGGTCACGCGGCCCTGCGCCGCCTCCACCTCCGCCCGGACCGCCTGGAGATCAGGGCTCTCGGCGAGGGCGCGCGCGACCAGCTCGTCGACCGTGACCTCGCCGGCCCCGCCCGCCGGCTGCGCGCCCGTCCGCGTCGGCGGCCCCAGGGCCGCGACGATCAGCACCACGACGAGGAGCCGTGAGGATGGCCGCATCGGACGGCCTCACCGGACCGACACGGAGAACCGGGCCGTGCCCTTCCCGGACGGCCCCTCCCATCGCATCGTCGCCTGCCGCGCGCCGGCGTCCGGGAACGTGATCGTCGCGACGTACCGCCCCGGGACCGAGTCCGGCTTGAGGGTTGCGCCGGCCAACATCGGGGCCATCCCCGGCATGGCCATGCTCGTCTCGAAGGTGACCGCCTTGACGTCGAGCGGCTGGCCCGTCGCGGGGTCGGCGAAGGAGAGCACGAACGTGTTCTGACCAACCTTGAGCTGGCCCGCCTCGTTCGCGAGCGTGATCACCGCCTCCTTGGTCTTCTGCGTGTGGATCGGCTTCGGCTCGGCGGCCGCGGTCGAGCCCACGATGCCGCCCAGCAGCCCGACACCGATCCCCATCAGCACGAGTCGTCGTGTCATCGAGCGGTCCTCCTTCATCGTTCAGGATGAGTGAGTCGCCGGCCCGAGGGCCGGCTGATCGACCCGGCGCGAGGCCACGGCGCGGGCGTCGGCCCGTCGCAGCTCCCGCACGCGGAGCCAGTAGAAGATCACGGGGGTCACGATCAGGACGAGCACGAGCGAGCTGACCATGCCGCCGAGCACCGGCGTGGCCAGGGGCTTCATCACCTCGGCGCCCGCCGAGTGGCTCCACATGATCGGCAGCAGGCTGGCGACCACGGTCGTCACCGTCATGATCTTCGGCCGGAGCCGGAGGAGCGCCCCTTCCGTCACGGCCTCGAGCAGGGCGGCGGGCGTCATCTGGCCGCCGAGGGCCTCGCGCTTGCGGGCGACCGCCTCCTCCAGGTAGATGACCATCACCATGCCGGTCTGGACCGCAGTCCCGAAGAGCGCGATGAACCCCACCCACACCGCGACCGAGAAGTTGAAGCCGAGCGCGTACAGGAGATAGATCCCGCCCGACAGCGCGAACGGCACGGCCAGCAGCACGTGGGCGGCCTCGAGGAACGAGCGGTACGTCACGTAGAGCAGCAGGAAGATGACGGCGAGCACGACCGGGAGCACGATCTGGAGCCGGCGCTTGGCCCGCGCCTCGTTCTCGTACTGGCCGCTCCACTCGATGTACGAGCCCTTCGGCAGCGCGACGCGCGCGGCGACGGCCTGCCGGGCTTCCTCGACGAAGCTGCCCACGTCCCGGCCGCGGACGTTCAGGAGGACGGTCACGACCAGGAGCCCGTTCTCGCTCGAGATCATCGAGGGACCGGCGACCGAGCGGATGGTGGCCAGCTGGCCGAGCGGGACCGGGGTCCCGTTCGGGGCGGCGACGAGGACGCGCCCGAGCGCCTCGGGGCTTGCGCGGTATTCGGGGGCGTAGCGGACCCGCACGGGGAAGCGCTGGCGCCCCTCGATGGTCAGGGTCAGATTGGTCTCCCCGACCGCGGTCTCGATCACGTCCTGGATCGCGCCGACCGTGATGCCGTAGCGGGCGGCGGCCTCTCGGTTCACCCGCACGTCGAGGTACGGCGCGCCGGTGACCTGCTCCGGGTAGACGTCGGCTGCTCCGAGAATCGTCCGCAGTACCTCGGCCACCTGCCGGGCGCGCTCCTCGAGCGTCTTGAGGTCGTCGCCAAACACCTTGACGCCGACCTCCGAGCGGATCCCGGTCGTCAGCATGTTGATCCGGTTGATGATCGGCTGGGTCCAGATGTTGGAGACCCCGGGGAGGGTCGTCGCGGCGTCGAGCTCTGCGATGAGCGCCTCTCGGGTCATGCCCGGGCGCCACTGAGCCTCGGGCTTGAGGCGCACCACCGTCTCCGTCATGTTCACCGGGGCCGGGTCGGTGGAGGTGTCGGCGCGCGCGATCTTCGCCACGACCATGTCGACCTCGGGCACCGCCCGGATCGCCGCGTTCTGCTTCTTGGCGATCTCCACGGCCTGGGCGAGGGAGATCGCCGGATCGGTCACCGGCATGAACATCAGGTCCCCTTCGTTCAGGGGCGGCATGAACTCCGTTCCGATCCGGGGGACCAGCGACACCGCGCCGGCGAAGACCAGGCCGGCGCCGACCAGGGTCAGGATCCGGTGGCGGAGCGCCCAGCCGAGGACCGGCCGGTAGAGCCAGACCAGCGGGCGCATCACGGGGTTGTCGTCCTCGCCGCGGACCTTTCCGCCAATCAGGAGGCTGCAGAGCACGGGCACCAGCGTCACGGACAGGAGGGTCGCGCCGGCCATGGCGAAGGTCTTCGTGAAGGCGAGCGGATGGAAGAGCTTCCCCTCCTGGCCGGTGAGCGCGAACACCGGGATGAACGCCAGGATGATGATGGCCATCGAGAAGAAGATCGGCCGCCCGACCAGGTGCATCGCGTCGCGCACGGTCTCGAGGACGCGGGCCCGGTTCCGCGGGTTGACGCCCCGCCGCTCCATGAACCGGAAGGCGTTCTCCGTCACGACGATGGCCGCGTCGACGAGCACGCCGATGGCGATGGCGATGCCGGCGAGCGACATGAGGTTCGAGGTGATCCCCAGGTAGCGCATGAAGAGAAAGGCGGTGAGCACCGCCAGGGGGATCGGGATGGTCACGATCAGGACCGAGCGGACGTGCAGCAGGAAGATCACGTTCACCAGCGTGACGACGAGCGCCTCCTCGATCAGGGCCCGCTTGAGTGTCGCGACCGCGCGTTCAATCAACCCCGACCGGTCGTAGAACGGGACGATGCGGACGCCGGGCGGGAGTCCGGCCTGGAGCGCGGCGATCTTGGCCTTGACGCGCTCGATGACGTCGATCGTGCTCACGCCGAAGCGCGCGACGACCACGCCCCCGACCGCCTCGTCCGCACCCTTCACCAGAGCCGCTGCCCGGAAGGCATCGCCGATCCGGACCGTCGCGACCTGGCGGACGTAGATCGGCACGCCGTTCTCGGCGCCGATCACCACCTGCTCGAGGTCCTCCGGCCGTTCGAGGAGCCCGAGGCCCCGGATCACCGACCAGGTCCCGTTCGCCTCGACGACGTTCCCGCCCACGTTGCGGTTGCTGCGCATCACGGCGTCCACGACGGCGGACAGGGGGATGCGGTAGGCCCGCAGCCGATGCGGGTCCACGTCGACCTGGTACTGGCGGACGACCCCGCCGACGCTCGCCACCTCGGCGACGCCGGGCACCGCGTTCAGCTGGTACCGGACGAACCAGTCCTGGATCGACCGCAGCTCGCGGAGGGACTGGCCACCACCTTCGACCGTGTACCAGAAGACGTGGCCGACCCCGGTTGCGTCGGGTCCGAGCGTCGGCACGACGCCGCTCGGGAGCGACTTCGCGACCAGGTTCAGGCGTTCGAGGACGCGCGCCCGCGCGAAGTAGAGGTCGACGGCGTCCTCGAAGATCACGTTGATCATCGAGAACCCGAACGCCGAGGAGGACCGGACGACCCGGACGCCGGCCAGGCCCTGGAGGCTGACGGTGAGGGGGTAGGTGACCTGGTCCTCGACCTCCTTCGGCGAGCGGCCGGGCCAGTCCGTGAAGACGATGACCTGGTTATCGGAGAGGTCGGGGATCGCGTCGACCGGCGTCGTGAGGAGCGCCCAGTAGCCCCATCCGCCGAGGAGCACGAAGGCCGCGATCACCAGGACCCGGTTCCGCAGCGACACGTCGATCAGCCAGTTGATCATCGATAGTCCTCGAAGCGGCGTCCCCGCTGATCGATCCCGCGTCCGACCCTCGGGCGGGCGCGACGGTCCTTCGGGCTCGATGCGGATGGCACCCGCGGGCCAGGCGCCGCCCCGATCGTCGCCGCGAGGCCGACGCGGATCCCGTACCGCCTTCCGGAACGTGACATGCCTCTGCGCTTCTCCCTGCGCGGAATAGGGCCCGCGCGCGCACCCGGGCGAACAGAGTGCACCCGGGGTGACAGCCTGGAGGACGCGGAAAGGGAAAACTAGGCGAGCAGGCGGAGCGGTCGGGGGACGGGATCCGGCCCCGGCAGGGCAACCGTCAAGCGGCCGGGCTCGTGCAGGCTCTCAAGGATCGCGGGCGGGGCCACAACAGGCCGGGACACGGGGTCCTCGAAGACGATCGCGCTCAGCGCGCAGGGACCAGCGCACGGCGCGGCCATGGTCGAGCAATGGGCGAACGCCAGCGCCACGGGCCCGAGGAGGGTCCAGAGTCCCACCAGCATGAGGACGAGCAACACCCTCACGCGCATACGAGTCACCACTATCCTAGATGCTTCGGTCAACGGCGTGCAATTCCTGCCGAAATCGACCGAGCGGGCGTCAGCGCGTCGCGAAGACGCCGGTCTTCCCGCTCCGGTCGAACGTGAAGACCTGGTAGCGCTGGGTCAGTGTGCCGGGCGTGTCCATGCCCGGCGAGCCGGCCGGCATGCCGGGAACGGCCAGGCCGACCACGTTCGGACGCTCGCGAAGCAGGCGGACGATCAGATCGGCCGGCACGTGGCCCTCCACGACATACCCGCCGACCAGCGCGGTGTGGCAGGCTTCCAGCGCCGCGGGGACGCCGTGCCGGGTCTTGACGGCGTTCAACTCCGCCAGGTTCCCAGTCTTGACGGTGAATCCGTGCTTTTGTAGGTGACCCACCCACTGGGTGCAGCAGCCTCAGGTCGGGCTCTTGTAGACGGTGACCTCGGGCAACGGCTCGGACCGGGCGCTGAACCGGCTTCCCGTGACCAGCGCGACGGCGAACGCCGCCCCACCCGCCAGCAGCGTGATCCGCGATCGCTCGACCGCCATGAAGATCCTCCTCGATCAGACGTGAACGGACATCAGCACGCAACGACTACCCTAGCACCGCTCGACCAGGAACCGCTTGAGGTCATCGAGCCCGGCGAAGATCACCTGGGCCCGGTCGCCCCGCATCCCGGCAGGGAGCAGCGCCGGCCTGCCCGCGTCGGGGCCGAGCCGGCTGCCGTCCGTCTTGAACCGCAGGTTGAGCTCGGGATAGCGGTGCTGGGCCCCGCTGGCCATCACGAGTGCGTACTCCCCCCGGCAGTACACGATCGTCCGCACCACCTGGTCGTCCACCAGGTTCCGCAGTGGCGTGGGGCTGGCCGGTTGAGCCAGGGCTCCGGGGACACCACCGAGCAGAGCGACAGCCACCATCACGCACCACGCGACCCTCGTCATGACGCCCTCCTTGTGCCGGCGCTCACGCGTCGCCGGAACCCCGACGCGACATGAGTCGATTCATTGAGCGCGGCACTCATCGGATCGGCTGGTACGCACCCTTGCCCGACCCTTCAGGAGCCACGGCGGACCCTGCCAGCGTCGCGTCCAGGCTGGCGCGGAGCCGGTCGGGCCCGATGGCCCCGACGTGCTTGCCGAGGATCCGCCCGTCCCGCCCGATGAAGAAGGTCTCCGGGATCCCGTAGACGCCGTAGTCGATCGCGATCCGCCCGCCGGGGTCCGGTCCGTTGGCGTAGGTGATCCCGAACTCCCGGAGGAACGCGCGCGCCGCCTCCTCCGAGTCCTGGATGTTGACCCCGATGAAGCGGACCCCCTGGTCGCGGTAGGCCCGCCAGGTCGCCTCGAGGAGCGCCGCCTCCTCGCGGCAGGGCACGCACCACGACGCCCAGAAGTTCAGCAGGACCACCTGCCCGGCGTGCTCCGCGAGCGCGAATCGTCCGCCGTCGAAGAGCATCAGCGCGAAGGGGGCCGCGGGGCGACCGAGGAGGGGCGAGGGGATCTCCCGCGGATTGGTCCGGAAGCCGTACGCCAGGAGCCAGACGAGAGAGATGGCTGGCAGCAAGACGGCGACCCACCGCGCCAGGCGCGCGAGTGTGGGACGACGGGACCCGGTCCCGAGATTCGGACCCGTCGGCGGCGATTCGTCCACGCGGACCCGATCGAGCGGCATCCGTCCTCCTACGAGGCGTCCTTCAACGATGTGCGCCATGAGACCAGGCGGCCGGTCACAGCCCCGCCCTCATCGGCCTGGCGCGAGCAGGGTTTCGATGAGCCGCCGCGCATCGTCCGTCGCCCAGTCGCGCTCACCCCGCGCCCGCCCGACCACGCGGCCGGCTTGGTCGATGAGGATCGTGGCGGGATGGCCGTACACCCCGAACGCGGCGGGGCCGCGCCCGTCCGGATCGATCCAGAGCGGAAACCGGATCCCGAACTCTCGCGCGAAGGCGCGGACCGTCTCGGCCGGCTCGTGGAGCGCCACGCCGACGACCACGACGCCTCGATCCTTGAAGCGCTCGGCCAGGGCCACCCTGTGGCGGGAGCCTCCCGCCGGCAGTTCGGTCACCAGGTCGTGAAGAACCCCAGGAGCACGAGCTGCCCCCGGAGGTCGCCCACGCGCACCTCCCGGCCGTCCAGCGTCCGGAAGACCACGTCGGGCGCCGGGGTCAGCGCTGTGACGCGATCGATCGCCATGGCGTCGAACGGGTCCCTGGTGGCCTCGGCGCCTGCACGGCCCACCGGCGCGAGGAAGGCGAGTCCCAGCGCGGCCGTGACGATCAGCGCCCGCCTCGTGCTCATGCTCGTCACTCCTGTCGACGGCTCACGGCCTCAGGCGTCACGTCACTGGCCGTGGTGGAGCGGCTTCCCGCGTCCAGCGGGGCGTCCCCTTTCCAGGCGATCGGCCACACGGCCGGGTCGAGCCGACCGCGGCCCCATGGCACGAAGGCGGGCGTGCGCGCGGCGTAGGCGGCGAACCCCCACCCGAACCGCGCCGCCAGCTCCCGGTCCTCGCGCCGCGCCAGCCGCACGTACATGCCGACCAGCACTGGCGCCATCACGAGCGTGGGCAGCGTCGGCCACATCAGGATGAACGCGACGACGATCAGGATCAGTCCGAGGTACTGGGGGTGCCGGAGCCAGCGGTAGACCCCGCCCGTGACCAGCCCGCCGCGCCCGCGGTACACCGTCGCCCAGCCGGCCATCAGCAGCCCGAGGCCCGCCGCGATGAGGATGGTGCTGACCGCCATGGCGGCGAACACCCCCCACCGGAGAGGGAGCCAGCCGAGGCGGTCGAGCGCGAACGCCCAGAGGTGGCTCTCGTTCATGCCGAAGATGGTGGCGGGGAGGCCGAGTGCCGGCGCGAGCAGGTAGATAGTGAGCGGGATGCCGAACATCTCGGCGAAGAGGGAGATCAGGAACGCCGAATAGACTCCCGCGGTCCGCCACTCGGCCCGCCGGCGCGGCCGGGCGAACCCCAGCAGGAAGGCGAGGAAGATCGCCGTCACGACGGCAACCTCCCCCCAGTCCCCGTACCACTCGTGGAACGGGACGTTGTGGATGCTGGGGCCTCGCCTCAGGGTCGCTGCCACCTGCCTGACGATGACGGCGACGACGAGCGCCACGAGCGCCCAGCGCGCGGCCCGCCAGACCCGTGTCAGCGTGGCGCGGTCCATCATCGGGGTCCTCATGTCCTCATTGGTCCATCTGCGCAGGGCGCACCACGGGGGCGCGGGAGCTCCAGATCGCCGAGCTCGCGGCCGACCCACTGCGCGCCGATACCGGACTCGCGGCGTCCATGGTGAGGGCCACGTCGGCGCGATCGCGCTCGCTCGAGGAACGGCATGAGCAGGCACCAGGCGGGACAGGCGAGGACGACGGCGGCCTGCAGGGCACGCCCCGCTCGGCCGAGCGGGGCCGGACCCAGGAGCATCGTCGACTCCCCCGTCGTCGGGATCTCCGCGGCGTCGCTGACGGCGCTCGGGTTCCCTCGTGGAACGGTCACCGGGAACTGGGCGACGAGACCCCCGACGACCGCCACCAGCACCGCGGCTATCGCCCCTGCGCCGCCGAAACGGCTCATGTCCCAGCCTCACGCCTCACGGAGCAGGGTCCGGAGGTTCGCACGCAGCCGGCGCAGCGAGGCTTCGTCATCGGGGAGGTGGTACGCGCGGATCCGGGCCCACCGGTCCACGAGGACGAGCCGCTGGCTGTGCATCACGAGCCCTTTCGATCCATGGGCGGCCCACGCCACCCGTGGCGCGATCCACGGCCAGAGGCCAGCTGACGGCTTCGGATCGTCGGGGTCGACAACCCCCAGGCGGAA